>PANW01000043.1 GCA_002707785.1 Cellvibrionaceae bacterium
TACGGGTGAGCGGGCACAGTTTGGTAAGGCAATTGGCGTTAACCAAGCGCTGAAACACCATATGGCGGATTGTGCGGTGAAGAGTGAATTTGCCAAAGCGCCTCTCTACCGAGCGGCCTATACCGTGAGTACGCGCCCGGAGCATGCTGATTTTGCAGTCTCACATGCAAAGGTAGTAGCTGGAGAGGCCGCATTATTAGCCGCTAAGAACAGTATCCAATCACACGGTGCTATGGGTTACACCTGGGAGTGTGACCTGCATATTTGGATGAAGCGCTCTTGGGCGTTGGACAAGTTCTGGGGCCACGCAGGCTTCCACAAGAACCGGTTACACCATTGGTTGCTAAAGCCGACGGCGAAAATTGGCGCGGATAAAACGTTTGGCGAGCAGTTGTCCGCTTAGTTTTTCTAGGCGCTTACTATGAGAGTTCGCGTCGCTGGGAGAATTGCAGCCATAACAGCAAGGTTTATGATCATCTAGTCAGGGACACCTCTGAAAACGTCATTGCGAGTTGCGTAGCGACGCGGCAACCCATGGTTTAGCACGATACAACGAGGTTTATCGCCGCGCTGGATTGCTTGGCTTAATAGCCCCTACTTTTGGCGCTAACGCTCGCCATGACAAGTAACCCTGGTTTTCAGAGGATCCCTAGGTTAAGTCGTCATCCGAAAGGTCAGTACAGCAATGCACTGGCCTTTTTTTGCTTTCATAGTTTGATAGCTCTTCTAGTTTAGCGCTTGCCGGGACAAGCTAATTCCTCGTCGCTCTAGTTCAATCGGCCGATGTCCGGCGCGATCTGTTATCGCATAGTTCTAGCATCAGAATTATTGAGGAATTTATGCCATGGCAGAAGCCTATATTGTGGATGCGATTCGCACTCCTACCGGTCGACGTAAAGGGGGCTTGGCTCATGTTCACGCAGCGGACCTTGGCGCTCACGTGCTACGTTCATTGGTTGAGCGCAATGGCATTCCTGACAGCGATTACGACGATGTTATCTTTGGTTGTGTCGATACTATTGGTCCCTTGGCGGGTGATATCGCCCGTACTTGTTGGCTCAGTGCCGGTTTGAGTCANGAAGTTCCTGGCACCACCGTCGANCGCCAGTGTGGCTCNTCACAGCAAGCCGTTCATTTCGCCGCGCAGGCCATTATGTCCGGTACGCAAGATGTGGTGGTGGCTGGTGGTGTGCAGACCATGACTCAAATACCCATCTCATCGGCGATGATTGCAGCGCAACCGATGGGCTTCGGCAATCCGTTCACCGGCTCCAGTGGTTGGGTCGAGCGCTATGGTGATGTGCCTCCCACCCAATTCAATTCAGCGCAAATGATCGCTGACAAGTGGGGATTCAGCCGAGAGGAACTGGAACGCTTTGCTCTGGAATCTCATAACCGAGCGCTTAAAGCGATCGAAGAAGGTCGTTTTGATCGCGAGATAGTTCCTCTAGAAGGCATAACTCAAGACGAAACGCCGCGCCAATCTACGCTAGAAAAAATGGCGGAGCTAGAGGGCATTTTTGGATGTGACAAAGTCACTGCTGGCGTGGCCTCACAAACCTGTGATGCAGCTTCAGCCATGTTGTTGGTCTCCGAAGAGGCATTAAAGNGTTATGACTTGAAACCTCGGGCGCGCATACATCATATGTCGGTTCGAGCCGATGATCCGATTTGGATGTTAACGGCACCTATCCCCGCTACCGCTTACGCGCTCAAGAAAGCAGGTATGAGCTTGGACGATATCGATCTTGTTGAAATCAATGAGGCTTTTGCATCGGTGGCCATGGCTTGGCTAAAAGAAACTGGTTATGACCACGCTAAAACTAACGTCAACGGTGGCGCGATTTCTCTGGGGCATCCACTGGGCGCAACCGGCACCAAATTNATGACGACCTTATTGCACGAATTGGAGCGCACTGGAGGTCGTTATGGATTGCAGACCATGTGCGAGGGTGGTGGGCAGGCTAATGTGACCATCATTGAGCGTTTAGGCTCATAACCAGCAATGGATGTGGTCGACGCTGAAAAGAGAGTGTCGAGTATGAAAGTGTCGACTCATATAGATAACGTAGTGGAGAAAACTATGGGAATTTTAGACAACCGTGTCGCCATCATCACAGGTGCTGGTGGCGGATTGGGCGCGGCGCATGCCAAGGTATTCGCCGCTGAGGGGGCTAGCGTTGTTGTTAATGATATCAACGTTGCGGCGGCTCAGAAAGTTGTCGATGACATTGTTGCCGCGGGTGGCAAAGCGGTGGTGAACTCTTCTGACATTACTCACTATGACGACAGTGCCAATGCTATTAGGCAGGCTATCGATAGCTATGGCAACTTGCACATTGTTTTGAACAATGCCGGTAACAATCGCGATCGTATGTTTGCGTCGCTCTCTGAAGCTGATTGGGATTCGGTGATGACGGTGCATCTGAAAGGGCACTTTTGTATTGCGTCCCATGCCGTGCACTATTGGCGTGGTGCATCAAAAGAAGGGCGCGATGTCAAAGCTCGAATTATTAACACCACTTCAGGCGCAGGTTTACAGGGATCCATTGGGCAGTCCAACTATGCCGCGGCCAAGGCCGGTATTGCGGCACTGACGCTCAATCAAGCGGCGGAATTGGGGCGTTACGGTATTACCGCTAATGCCGTCGCACCGGCTGCTCGCACGGGGATGACCACGGCGGTGGAATCAATGGCGACGCGGATGGCCGCGCCAGACGATGACAGCTTCGACTACTGGGCACCGGAGAACGTGTCTTCGTTGTTGGCGTGGCTAGCGGCTGAAGAATCTCAAGCGGTGACGGGACGAATTTTTGAAGCCGAAGGCGGAAAAATCTCCATTGCTGACGGCTGGCGAACGACTCTGGGTATTGATAAAGGTGATCGCTGGCAGCCAAGCGAGTTGAGTGCCGCTATGGATGAGTTGTTGTCGCAAGAAACTCCAGCACAAAAAGTTTACGGCAGCTAAGTATCAGTTGATTGATACCCAATAAAGCCGCCCATTGAGAAGATCGAATCTGAGAGAGTTATGGAATTTTCGTTTACCGAAGAGCAGCAAATGATTCGCGATACCGCCGAAGCATTTTTGGCGGAAGTCTCCACAAGCGAAGCCATTCGTGTCGCAATGGCCACTGAGCAAGGTTATCAAACAGAGCTCTGGCAACGAATGTGTACGGAGCTGTATTGGCAGGCGATTCACATTCCTGAAGCCTACGGTGGTCTAGGGCTAGGCTATGTTGAGCTAGTCGCAATGTTGGAGCAGATGGGGCGTTATCTGTTGTGTTCTCCCTTCTTTTCAACCGTGTGTCTGGGTGCTAATGCGCTGTTGATCGCCGGTAGTGAAGAACAAAAAGCGAAATACTTGCCTCGTATCTGCGAAGGCCAAACCGCGACACTTGCGTTTAGTGGCGTAAGCGCTGCCAAGCTTGGCGGTGATTGGAGCGCGAATAGCATTGATGCAAGCTGGCAAAAAACCGCTACGGGCTATCGATTAAATGGCGGTTATCGCTATGTGCTTGATGGTGCCCACGCTGAGTTGCTGATAGTGGCTGCACGCGCAGATGGCAGTTCAGGCGAAACTGGAATTAGCCTGTTTGTGGTGGATGCCAATGAGGCGGGAGTAGAGCGCCAAAGCCTGCCCACCATGGATCAAACTCGAAGGCAGGCAGATATTCAACTTAATGATGTCGAACTACCACAGTCTGCTCGTTTAGGAGACGAGGGGACTGCTTGGAATTCACTGCAGGCTATTGTCGATCTAGCCAATGTGGCACTAGCCGCAGAGCAAATGGGAGGCAGCCAACAGCTGCTGGATATGACGGTCGCTTATACTCAAGAGCGACAACAGTTCGGTCGTCCCATATCGAGTTTTCAGGCAATCAAACACAAGGCGGCGGAGATGATGACGTCGGTTGAGGTGGCTCGNTCTGGTGTTTATTACGCGGCTTGTGTGGCCCAGGAGTTTCTACAGCAAGGTGAGCTGGCCGTAGAGTTACCAGAAGCAGCAAGTATCGCAAAATCTTATTGTTCCGACGCCTATTTCGCCAGCGCTGGCGAAGCTATGCAAATGCATGGCGGGGTGGGATTTACCTGGGAATACGACGTTCACCTTTACTTCAAACGCGCCAAATCCAGTGAGCATTACCTGGGTAACGGCGCCTGGCATAGAGAGCGTTTGGCCCAGTTGTTATTAGATGAAAACACCGAATCAAAAGCAGGGTGAAGGTCGATGAAATTGAGTTTCAGTGCTGAAGACGAGCAGTTCCGTCAGCAAGTTGCCCAGTGGCTGCAAGACAATCTAACGGGAGAATTCGCCAAACTTAAATTTCGAGGCGGTCCCGGTGATGAGCACAGCTTTCCTGAAGAGCGCAAACGCTGGGAGCAGAAATTGGCGGAGGGTGGCTGGACCTGTATTGGCTGGCCGCAGGAGTATGGCGGACGCNGTTGTTCTATTGAACAGCAAGTCATCTTTAATGAAGANTATGCGCGAGCAGGCGCTCCTGGGCATGTGGGNCATATTGGCGAAGGCCTCGCNGGCCCGACACTGATTGCATTCGGCTCCTCAGAGCAAAAGAAAAAGTACTTGCCGGGAATTGTTGCCGGTACGGAACTCTGGTGTCAGGGCTACTCCGAACCGGGTGCGGGTTCTGATCTTGCGAACGTAAAAACCAAGGCGCGTTTTGATGACGCTAAAGGCAAGTGGATCATCAACGGACAAAAGGTGTGGACCTCTCTCGCTCATGAGGCAGATTATTGTTTCGTCATTGCCCGCACAGATCCAGATTCTGTTGCCCACAAAGGGCTGGGATTCTTCTTGATCAAGATGGATCAACCCGGCGTGGAAGTGCGAGGGATACAGCAAATAACAGGAACCTCAGAGTTCAACGAAGTTTTCTTTGATGATGCTGAATGTAGCGCTGATGACATAGTTGGAGAGCCCGGCGAAGGTTGGAAAGTGGCAATGGGATTGTTGGGCTTTGAGCGTGGTGTATCAACTCTCGGGCAACAAATGCAGTTTCAAAATGAGCTCAATGACGTGATTGCNATCGCCAAAGGCAATGGTGCGGCAGGGGATCCGNNAATCAGGCAGCGCTTAGCAAAAGCACACGCGGAGCTAAAGATCATGCGCTACAACTCCATGCGTATGTTGTCTGGTCAGAGTAGTAGNAACGGTAGCCTGCANAAGGAGGCGTTGATTTANAAGCTGTTTTGGGCAACGTGGCATCGCTCAATGGGCGAGTTAGCGATGGATGTNTTGGGACCCGAAAGCCAAATNTTGGACGCCGCNCCCTATCAANTGAGTCGTCTACAAGCGATGTACATGTTTGTCCGTTCTGACACGATTTATGGTGGCACCAACGAAATACAAAAGAACATTATTGCCGAGCGTGGCTTGGGAATGCCGAAAGAACCACGCTGGAACTAGTTAGAAGGCTAGCCTAGCACGACGATTTAATTGAAGAGATAAGCTATGGATATTCATAACCCCAGTTACGTCGCTGGACACGGTTTACTTAAGGGGCGTTCCGTTTTAATCACGGCCGGTGCCGGTGCCGGTGCCGGTATTGGTTTTGCCGCTGCCAAGAAATGTGTGGAAGAGGGCTGTCGCTCCATTGTTATCAGCGATATTCATGAAGGCCGTCTGCAAGAATCAGTCAATAAGCTGAAGCAGGACACGGGGTTGGATCAGATTTTTGGAAAGACCTGTAACGTCGCCATTGAAGAACAAGTGCAAGCGCTCATTGCGTTCTCGGAAGATCAGCTCGGTGGTACCGATGTGTTAATCAATAACGCGGGCCTAGGCACAACCAAGGCGTTGATCCATATGGAAGATCCGGAGTGGATGAAGGTCATCGATGTCACCTTGAACGGCACCATGCGAATGACTCGACATATGATGCGGGTTATGAAAGAACGTGTCCCCGGCGAGTTTGGCGGAGGCGTGATTGTAAACAATGCCTCGGTGCTGGGGTGGCGTGCGCAAAAAGAGCAGGCCCACTATGCGGCGGCTAAAGCCGGAGTCATGGCCTTGACTCGCTGTGCCGCCTTGGAAGCCGCGGAGTTTGGGGTACGTATTAATGCCGTGTCTCCCTCTTTGGCGGTACACCCGATGTTGAAGAAATCTGCGCCGGCGGATCTATTGGCTGAGCTTGAAGGCCGCGAGGCTTATGGGCGTGGTGCAGAGGTGTGGGAAGTNGCCAATATTATGGTATTTCTTGCTTCGGATTATTCCAGCTATCTGACCGGTGAAACCATTTCTTGCTCTTCACAGCAAGCATAAGCAGAGTTTATGTCAGCCGGGTAACATCATCGACATGTCTTACTTTCCCTCCCAGGTTGGTCGCGGTTGATGGTGTTGCCTCAGGCTGGCGCCCTAATATTCAGTGTATGAGAATCACATTATGACCACGGTTTTTAACACCCCTCATGATCTCCAAGCTTCGGTAGGAAAAACTCTAGGCTACAGTGAATGGCTTTCAATCGATCAAGAGCGCATAAATTTATTTGCCGATGCAACCGGTGATCATCAGTGGATACATGTGGATCCGGTTAAAGCGCAACAGGGTCCCTTTAAGAGCACCATTGCTCATGGCTATTTGACCTTGTCCCTAGTGAATATGTTCTTACCTGAAATAATAGAAGTGCAAGGGATTTCTATGGGAGTGAATTACGGTTGCGAAAAAGTTCGTTTTCCTTCTCCTGTGACGGTTGATTCTCAGGTGCGCGGCAAAGGCGAGTTGGTGGCGGTGGAAAACNTCAAGGGCGGCGTTCAAGCGACGATTCGTGTCACTGTCGAAATCCAGGGCGGCGAGCGTCCCGCCTGTGTAGTGGATACGATTTCCCGCTATTACCCCTCATAGTATTTCTCAGGTCGGGTGCGGCTTCCGCTGGAGTGCTTGATGACTTTTCGGTAAGAGCTTGTCGCTGGCGTCATTTGAAAACTTGCGCCGCTAATGCCGGTCACGCTCTCGTCGATCAAATCACTAACATTTCCTCTCTTACGTGCTAATCGAAGGCAGTCGACTCCGTCGACTGTTTGTCCGATGTCAGGTGAGGCTTTTTCAAGAGCTCCCGCTTATCGATTGCTTTAGTCCATATTGACGTTTCTCCACGAGGCGTTGCTATCAATAATGTTGCCATAGAAATTATTGTATCGGGGAAACACCATGCGCGAAGCTGTCATCGTCTCAACTGCAAGAACGGCACTGGCTAAATCTTTTCGAGGCGCGTTTAATGATACCGAGGCGCCTGCATTGGGTGGCCATGCGGTGAGTTCCGCAATTGCCAAGGCGGGTATTGATCCGGCGAGGGTCGATGACTGTGTTTTTGGCGCGGCCGCTCAGCAGGGGACTCAAGCCTACAACTTAGGGCGTTTATGTGGGCTTGCCGGTGGTCTTCCGGAAACGACTTCTGGAATGGCCATGGAGCGACAATGCTCGTCGGGGCTAATGACCATTGCGACGGCGGCTAAGAGCATTATGTGCAATGAGTACGATGTGGCNGTGGCGGGCGGCGTTGAATCNATTTCTCTGACTCAAAACAAACACAAGAANACCTATCGCAACGTTTCAAAAACGGTCTTGGGTATTGATCCTTCCGCCTATATACCGATGATTGAAACCGCTGAAATTGTGGCTGAACGCTACGGCATTTCTCGTCAAGCTCAAGATGAGTACGCCTTGCAAAGTCAGTTACGCACCGCTGCGGCACAAGAGGCGGGTGTGTTTGATGACGAGATTGTTCCGTTGACGACCACTAAGTCGATTTTCAATCGCGAAACTAAAGAGACCTCCTATCAAGAAGTCACCCTCACACGGGATGAGTGCAATCGACCATCGACAACGTTGGAAAGTCTTCAAGGTTTGGAGCCAGTTTGGAAAGACGGCAAGTGGGTACCTCAAGGCCAATTCATTACGGCTGGTAACGCTTCACAACTCTCCGATGGCGCTTCAGCGTCGGTACTGATGGATTCGAAGTTGGCAGAGCAGCAAGGTCTCAATCCTTTGGGGGCCTATCGCGGCTTAGCTGTGGCCGGTTGTAAAGCGGACGAAATGGGCATCGGCCCTGTCTTTGCTATACCCAAATTGTTAGATCGTCACGGTTTGTCAGTCAATGATATTGGTTTGTGGGAGTTGAACGAAGCGTTTGCTTCCCAGGTTATCTACTGCCGCGATAAGTTGGGAATTGATAACGAAGCTATGAACGTTAACGGCGGTGCCATTGCGATTGGTCACCCTTTCGGTATGAGTGGCGCAAGGATGGTGGGGCACGCCCTGCTGGAAGGNAAACGTCGCGGCGTCAAGTATGTGGTAGTTACCATGTGTATCGGTGGCGGCATGGGTGCGGCAGGATTGTTTGAAGTTTGCTAATCGCTAAGAGTGTTATTGAGAGTATTTATGGTTAACCAACAGCAAGCGCAGGCGATTGTGGATCAGTATTTGTCGTCACTGGAGACGGGTGATCTTGAGGGTGTAATGGCGCTCTATGCAGACAACGCCCGGGTGGAAGACCCCGTGGGCAGCGAGCCCTTACAGGGCCGTGCGGCATTGACTGAATTTTATAATAAAGCGGTAGCGATGGTGGTGGCCGCTCGGAGTCAGGGACCTGTACGTACGGTCGCCAATGAACTGGTGTTCGCGTTCGAAATAGAGTCTGAATACGACGGCCAGCGGTTAGCGATTGAGATCATCGACCACTTTGTTCTCAATGACGATGATAAAATTATTGGTATGAGAGCATTCTGGAGCGACGCGAATATGCGTCCTGCGTGATGCTGATACCGAGCAAGGTTTCTTCGTAGAGTTGGTTCTCTGCTTTGGACTCAACGATTGTTCGTTGGGTCCATTTTTATTTCAGGCCCGTGCAAACGCGGCAACATTGACCGAATTGAAGAGCGAGGCTCATATGTCGATTCAATTGGATGATCAGGTGGTTCTGGTAACTGGTGGAACAAAGGGCGCGGGCAAGGGAATTGCTGAAGCTTTTCTGAAGGCTGGCGCAACCGTGATCGTTTGTGCAAGACGAGCACCGGAAACTGTCATTTCCGAAAACGAAAGACAGGCACAGTTTTTCGAATTGGACGTGCGCGATTTTCAGGCCATCGAACAATTGATGACCACAATCGTTGAGCAATTTGNCCGCTTAGATGTTCTCGTGAATAATGCGGGAGGGGCTCCTTTTGCAGATGCTGCAACGGCATCTCCTCGATTTTCTGAGAAAATCATTGCGTTGAATCTACTGGCGCCGTTGAATTTGGCCCAGGCTGCTAATCGTGTCATGCAAGAGCAAGCATCCGGCGGAATCATTATTAATATAGCCAGCGTAAGTGGCCAACGTCCTTCACCAGGCACCGCAGCCTACGGTGCTGCTAAGGCGGGCTTAATCAATTTGACGGAATCTTTGGCGGTGGAGTGGGCGCCTAGAGTGCGGCTCAATTGCCTGGCCGCGGGGCCGATTCTAACCGAACAGGCACAGTTGCACTTTGGCGATGATGCTGGAGTTGAAGCGGTGGCGAAGACCATTCCTCTACAGCGATTGGCATTGCCAAAAGACATGGGCAATTTGTGTGTGATGCTGGCATCGCCCTATGGCAGCTATTTAACCGGTGCTTGTTTAACCGCACATGGGGGTGGTGAGCGACCTGCATTTTTGGATGCCGCCAATGCAGAGCACTAATCGATTAATTATTTGTTGAATGAGAAAAAGACATGAACAGAGATGCGTTTTCTATTCCCATAGCGACTTTTTTAAGTCCACAGATTGTTAGGCCCCCTCGAACGATGGCTGTTTGGGTTGTGTTGCTGTCAGCATCAATCTGGTCTGTTCAAAGTCAGGCTCATGAGGTCTAGGTCAGTACTACTGTTCAAGTGCCGTTAGCGCAGGCTTGGCTGATGCTACAGGATTACTCGCTGGCTCATAACTATGTCGAGGGCGTTGTCCGAACGGAGATCACCACCGAGCAGGAAACGGGGCTCGGGGCCAGTCGCAAGGTGTACTTCAACGAGACGGATTACAACAACGAAACGATTGTCGATTGGCGCGAGGGAGAAGGCTTTACCATGCGTTTGCACATCGATGATAAACCTCTTGCGCCATTCACAGAAGCCAGTTTTGGCTACCATCTAACTGAGTTGAACGCTAGTTCCACCAGAGTCACTATGACCATGAGTTACCAAATGCCATGGGGCTGGTTCGGCGAGAAGCTAAACCACTGGGTCATCGAAGCAGAAATGCAAAAGGCCATCCCTAAAGTAGCGGCTGGCTTCAAGCATTTTTATGAAACGGGCAAACCTGCGACAGATGCTGATCGTCAGCGATTGCTCGATGCCGTGGTTATAGCGGATTAATCAAGGATCAGGATTCTGGAGCTCACCACAATCCTGATTGAATCTCAACTCTCATCTTTACTCATTACCACTCCGGTGCGAATACCCACATAGGCACCACCATTAGGGCCCAACACCACAGGCGCGGTAACACTGGACAGCGGATCTACCATGGTGCCGGTACCGCGTCCGATAAGTCGATCAAAGACTTCTTCACCGGTGCTGAAGTTCAATGCAGTCAGATACCAGCCGCCGAGAAAATGATCTTGCTGTTGCTTTTTAAACGTGTAGAAATACAGCAACCCGGTCGCTGTGGATAGGCGAGGTAGGGATTGGGAGATCAAACTGTCGTTGGACCACACCAGATCGCAACCGCTGCGATCATCGCGCACGTCAATTCTCATAACGCCAGGTGAGGTTTCTAGAGCATTACCTTCGTAGACGTGCCCATAGTCGTTTTGCACGACTATGGCGTCTCCGTACACCATCAAAGAGTTTTCGGTGGCACTGTGATTGGCTTCGAAGAGCGGCACTTCACACACGACTCTCTCGTCATCGATTAGGGTATGGCGACGATAGACCATGACATTGGTGAACGGCTGGCCGTCGTCGGCAATGGCGACGAGATCATTTTGGATCAGGGTCGGCGAGGTGCCTGAACCATGAGAGAGGGTGCCGGGCTTTTGATTTTCTCCGCGCTGATAGTGCTCCCGCCAAGTCCATTGAATTTCTTGGTTCGCTGGGTTGATTTCAAATCGATAGATGGCGTGGGTCGAGACAACATAGATCCCGTCTTCTGCAACGGCAAAAGAGTTTTGAATACCTTCTCCTTCGATCGACAGTTGATGGGTATAAAACCGTTCTTGCTGCGGTTGATAGTAACCCAGTAGTCCAGTCTGAGTGACAAACCAAAGGTTGCCATGCCAGTCGGGCATCACGTCGTGGATGTTGCTACCTTCAGGTAAGGTATCTCCCAGATCGATTGCCGCAGCTAGATTCCACTGTGGTGTTTCTCTATCGTTGATTTCGTAAATACTGATGGTGTTGTTGGCCGGAGCAAGAATGACGCGATCTTGATGATCGATATGGAAATAGCCTCCACCACTGTTGTCATCGAAGCTGGCTTTTTCTGGGAGTTCCACCATTGCCAGCGTCTCGAGAGTCTCTGGGTCGAGCAAATGAAGTTCGATACCCGTGAGTTTAATGCTCACGGTAATCAGTCGACCTTGTGAATCAAAAGCGATGTTCGGCGCAACGCCAACCAGTGGGCTGAAGGCGCGGTGTTTAGCTTGGGTGTTATTGCCTAGAGGCCCCGGGTAGTGGCTCAAATCTCGATTGTAAGAGCCGCCGTGCATGCTTGAACGTTGCGCTTCGGCCAAATAGGGATGGACGGGTTGCTGGATCGGCGGCATTGGACGAGCCTCTACAGCAGCACCCCGTTCAGTCGGCACTTGTTGATAGCTACAAGCGGCAAATAACAGTGAGGCAGAGATGGCTACGCTCAAAATCTTCATCTTATGTTTCATTCTTATTCCTTGGTGATTGTGCTCATCGAGACAGCGTTGAGTGATAGCGGATGCTCTATTTAGCGGACAAACTCCTCCACTAATTCATCGGGATGATGTTCGGTGTTGTGGGCAGTTTGATGCTGTGGTTCAACCGCCGCCGTAACCTTTACTGGAACACCGTTGACAACGGCGTTACCGGTAAGCTCGTCAATAACATCGATGTTGGTGATGTCGTTCATGCTGACGCCGGGTGTCGCGTTGGCGGTTCGCTGGCGAGTTCCCGGCCGATTGTGTCCCCAGAGGTGAGGCATACACACCACGCCGGGCATAATGTCGTCGGTGAGTTCCAATGGCAATTCAATGGTCCCGCGTACGGAACTGAGCGCGACTAACTGCTGGTCTTGCAGTTGGCGTTGTTGCGCGTCGCTGTGATGCATTAACAGAACACAGGGATTTTTACCTTTGACGAGGCGATAGCTGTGATGCATCCATCCCAAGGTACGATTGGTGAGTCGACTGATCAATTGCAGATCGAGTCCGTCCACAGCCTCTCCTGCGAACAAGGTGTTGTGAGTTGGATCGGAGAGAAAACGCTGTCGTAAACGTGGAATGTCATCCAGCAGAACTTGCGGTGCTAAATCAATCTTCTTGTCTTTGGTAAAGAGTCGGTCGGGCAGGCAGGGTTGCAACTCGCCCAGGAAAACACCGTGAGGGTTTTGCTTCAGTTTTTTCAAACTGAGGGCGTTGCGCTTAAAGGGGTTAAGGCCCTTACCATAGGGACCAAAACGCAAGCCTAGGGCGATGATACGTTCAACGGTTAAGTGCTTTCTGGCCCAGCCTGCGAGTGTTCGATAGAGTCGTTTACGCAGTTTGCTGTCCGTTCGATGGGAGGCTAATCGGCTCAATAATTCGATGCCTATTTCGTAGTCGGTATAGGCGTTCACTTCGCCCTCGGGTATCTCTGGTTCGAACAGAGCTGGCGCGTACTTTGACCAATTGATGGTGTCGTAGAGATGGTAGTAAAGATCGTAGTGGCTTTTTTCAAACGGTCCGACCGGGGGCAGAATAACATCGGCAAAACGTGTGGTTTCGTTCAGGTAAAAATCTATGGATACCATAAACTCTAGGTCTTGGAGAGCTTCTTCGCTGCGTTTACCATCAGCCATGGAGAGCACCATATTGCCAGCGGTAGCGATTAACCCCCGTATTTGTTCCTCTCCCGGCGTGAGGATTTCTTCGTGCATGATGGCCATGGGAAATTCGCCGGAGAACTCTGGCCGACCACTGACGCGAGAACGGTAACTATCCCAACTAGAGGCAGATAGGCTTAAGGAATCTATGGCGGTATTGGGGAACATCATGCCGCCCACACGATCTAGGTTACCGGTAACGATGTTCAACACTTGCATTAACCACTGGCACAGACCGCCAAACTCCACCATAGAAACACCGGTACGGCCGTAACAGATAGCGCCATCGGCATTGGCGAATTCAACAGCGATGCGTTCAATGTCGGCGCTGGGGATACCGGTAATCTCTGCAATGGGGGGCAGCTCAAAAGTCTGAATCAGAGATTCGATTTTGTCCCAGCCTTTGATGTGTTGCGTGAGATGACCGGCTGTAGCGAGCCCCTTGCTGAAGACGGTTTTGATCAGACCAATAAGAAATAGGGCGTCGGTATTGGGGCGGATGAAGTGGTGTTCATCCATGTATTTGGCCGACTCGTTGCGGCGAGGATCGATCAAAATGGTTTTGCCGCCACGCTCTCGAATGTCATTGAATTTTTTGTAAGTGTTGGCACCGGTGGACATCATCGCGCCGTTAGAAATTTTCGGGTTGGTACCAATCATTAGGTAGAAATTTGTACGGTTGATATCAGGAACCGTGCCAAAGAATTGATGGCCCAACATATGATGCCAGACGAAGTTGTGAGGCATTTGATCGACTGTGGAACCGGTGAAGGTATTGCGTGATCCCAATATACGTCGCAGAGGCTCAATACTCAGAAGGGCGCCAATGTTGTGAGCCACACTGCGACCGCAATAGGAGGCGACTGCGTTGTGGCCTTTTTCTCGCTGAATTTTCGCTAAGCCCTGCGCCGCAAATTCCAGCGCATCGTTCCAGCTGACAGTTTCCCATTGATCATCTTCACTCTTATGTGACGGATTTTTTCTCCGGCGAATCATCGGCTGGCGTAAACGATCTGGGTCTGTGTGTATGTCCTGCAATCCGGTGGCTTTTGGGCAAATGTTGCCCTGGCTCAGCACATCCTTCTTATCGCCACGAATGGACTGAATCTGTTCACCGTCGTATTCCACTTCTATGCCACACATGGTTTCACACAGATGACAGGTTCGATAGTGCGTTTTGCTCATGGGATTACGGCCTTTCTCTAATTATTTAGAGGAAATGTAATCTGGCTACATGTATTAATCAATGGGTATTATCTGTGTTTGTGTGACACCTAGTTGATAAGGACTAGGGAATGGATTAAGGCGGGTCGAATGGGTAGGTATAGAGTGGATGTGTGAGCGTGATTGATCTGGTTGATCCTAGCGGGAGTTGACACGGCGAAGCATCGAGAATAGTGGACCTGGTTGTAGAGTACTGAGGAAAGCGGCGGCAACGGAGTGGGAGTAAAAGGGTGGGGGCGGCGCTAAGAGAGTTGCTAACAACCCTCCCAGCTGTCGACGTTAGAGAACTAGGCCGCCGGTTGTTGCCAAAGATCGCTAAGAGATTGGGCAACGGTAGAAACAAAGAGCTCTCTAGAGGGCTGTGGTGAACTTCCCAAGTAGCTACTGAAACCGTGAATAAGGATACAGCCGGTCATAATGCGGCGAGCCTGCATTTCTTCTTCGGTCAATGCGGGTATACGCTGGCGAGCCATGCCTCTGAGGCGTTGCATATCATCGAGCATGTTGTAACGGCGCTCTCTGAAGTCCTTAAAATGTTCATGGGTCATGAGATCGCTGTGGATTCTGAGAAAGTCCGCGCCGCCGGGTTGGTCTAAGTGGTCGGCCATGGGTTGAATCAGCGCTCGCATTAACTCTTTGAATGAGAAGCTGCCGCGAGTTTCTAACTCATCTAACATTGCATTGCGACGGTCGAGAATTACATAGGCGTGTCGATCTAACACCGCATCCAACAAACCTTCTTTATTGTTGAAGTGGTATTGCAGGGCAGAGCGATTNTTTTGCTCCGATGCTTTAGCGATATCAAGTAGGCTGGTACCCGTGATACTGTTACGGGCAAATAGCTCTTCGGCCGCGTCCAGTATTTTAGCGCGGGTGATTTGCGTGTCTTTTCTTAGGGGTTTGACTTTTGCAGATTGCTCGATCGCACCGACAGAGGCAGTTTGTACTGTCTTTTCTGACGGGTCGACGAGTGCAGCTTCGGCGACTAAAGTGTTCACAATAATTCTCTCTCATTGATTGTTGCTGTAGTAATGTTATTCGGCGATCCGTCGCTCGATGATTATTTCACGTCATTTTTGCTGGTTGTAGCCACAGATTGGCTAATGCTAGAAGCTATCTGACCCCCGAATCTAATATGGGTTCCTTATGGAGTGTCGNCCAAACTGCGGTATGTGTTGTATTGCTCCGTCAATCAAACAGTCTCTTCCCAATATGCCCCAAGGAAAGAAAGCTGGGCAAATGTGCGCGAATCTGGATGAAGAATCCTTAATCTGCAAGGTCTGGGAGACTGATCAATACCCGTTCTTTTGCCGTGATTTTCTAGCGGATAAAGATTTTTGTGGCTCAAATCGACAGGAAGCGGAAGAAATACTAACCTTTCTAGAAGCATCGACTCATCCGACTAAAGGATAATTTTTGTAAATTCAGCGTCACTACCGAGTGCGTTGGCACAAGAATCATCTTTGATGGAGAGGTAATTATGTCTTTTGTTGTGGGGGGCAGCGATGTCATTTGTGGCGCGCGCGTTGGACGTTAGCGTCGGCCTTTTCGGTTTGTAGAAATTCAGCTGGTGTTCTTAAGTCATATTGTCTTTTGGTATTTCCACGGTATTGGGGTTCAAAAAATGATAAGTAGGGCGTTTGTGATAAGCGTGGTCGGTCTTTCCTGCAGTCACGCATTTTCGATGACTGAATGTGTGGATATTTCGAGCGATACCGAGAGACTCGCCTGTTACGACAGCTATGCAACCACGATTAGGCAGAGGGAAAAGCTTGAAATAGAGAGCTCAACGGTATCAGGACTCGATAAAAAGCCAGACTTCGCCGTGGATAAGCTCACCATTCCAGGCATTGTTGACTACTTTGATCAGCAGCCCTTGTTTGAATTGGCCCCGCATCAACCCAACTATCTCTTAGCGGCTTCCTACAATGATAAGGCGAATCAGGACGTGTGGGAGCAGTTTCGTCCCGGCTCNGAAGTGGACGACACCGAGGTCAAGTTTCAGCTCAGCTTTAAGCTGAAGCTGATGGATGATCTTTACGAGGATAACTGGGATTTGTGGTTTGGTTACACTCAGACATCTTGGTGGCAACTGTACAACTCTGATGAATCTGCTCCCTTTAGAGAAACCAATTACAGTCCCGAACTGTTTTTAAGCTACTANTCTGATATCGANNTTTTGGGNATGANNNTNNTGCAAACNGATGTNGGTNTTGTGCANCAGTCCAATGGACGTTCTGATCCCATTTCAAGAAGTTGGAATCGANTCTATGCNGATTTCAATTTNGTNAAAGANAANTTTTTNCTTTCNATNAAGCCTTGGTATCGCATCCCCGANGANGANGATGACGATGANAANCNNGATATNGATGACTACATGGGCTATGGCGATTATCAGTTATCGTATAAGAGNGATGGNCACATTNTCAGCTTNNTGTTNCGCAANAATCTNCGNGGNAATGATAATCGNGGNGGNGGTGAGTTGAGTTGGGCATTCCCGATTAATGATTCCCTGAAAGGCTATATTCAATATTACAATGGCTATGGTGAAAGCTTGATTGACTATAATCATTACGTGAATCGATTGAGTGTGGGTTTCCTTATCTACGACTGGTTGTAGCTGTTTGAGTCTGACAACTTTCTTTTGGCTGTATAATTAAAAGCCTGCCTGAGATGGACTCTGGCAGGCTTTTTTTTGCGCTAAAACTGGTGGAGAAATCCTGCGCAGGTTAGTGCTACGTTGGTGTCGAAGAAATCAATTTCAGCGTTATTTTCAGCGCAGACTCGTGATGGATTCGGAATTGCGCTCTTTATGTTCAAGCGTGTTGCTGGCGATGATCAAACTTATCCGTACTGGAAGTTAGCAGCCCAATGAGCGTGGCACGTTGTTCTTCATGCGCACTTCTCGAAAGTGGGTGCTGGAGTATCGCCCATCGTGTGTGGTCGAAGCTTGAGATTCACAGAGGGCGGTCGTGAGAGCATTTAGCTTGAACCGTGCAGGAGCCGCGTTTTCTAGCGCTTGTTGGCTACTGTGGGGTAATTAGTAGTCTAGAATTGGGGGCATGTCCCGCGTCATAGTGGGCGGACTTTACTTGGGGAGGTGTCGGTTTGGCTGATCAATCTATAGGGCTGCTAAGTGCTTGGAGAGTTGTTTCGTTAGTACTCGTGACCTGTCTAGTTGCAGGCTGCACAGATAGGGGAGCGAAAAGTGAGGCGGTAGCACCTAAGCTAGTGGTACAAATAACCGTCGATCAGCTCCGCGGCGATATGCCGGCCTCGGTCAGGGAACGTCTGCCAGAAGGCGGCCTGCGGTATCTATTCGAGCAAGGTATTCATTACCAAAACGCCCACTATCGCCATGCCAATACTGAAACCGCGGTTGGGCATGCCACTTTGTTTACTGGAGCGCTGCCTGCGCAACATGGCATTGTCGGAAACGATTGGATTGATCAAGCGACTCAGGCCTTTGTCTACAACACCGAGGATGACGCCCACTTCATTCTCGGCAATACGCCAAAGCCCCACCAAGGGGTGTCACCGAAGAACCTACTGGTCCCAACCATCGGAGATCAGTTGGTGAGTGCCGGCCTCGGGCGTGTATTCAGTGTTTCTGGTAAAGACAGAGGCGCAATATTGCCCGGAGGTCACCAAGGCAAGGCGTTCTGGTATTCCAAGAGTAGCGGTCAGTTTGTGACCAGTAGCTACTACTATCAAAGCTATCCTCAGTGGGTTGAAGGGTGGAATCAAAAGCTGTTATCCGATCACTTTCGTGGGAATCAATGGGCGTTGTCGCGCGAGGGGAGAGATTATCGAAAGTTAACCGAGGACGATCGTGCTTTTGAGGCTGATCTACTGGGGTTTGGGCGTACTTTTCCCCACAATTATGGCGATAGCAAATACGTACCTTTGTTAGTGGGATTGTCGCCTCCGATTGATGAGATAACGATTGATTTCGCGTTGACGATGATGGACAACGAATCAATAGGGCTGGCTACGGGGACCGATATGCTAGCCATTAGCCTATCGGCGACAGATTATGTGGGGCATCTCTATGGCTCTGGTAGTTTGGAGGCCGAAGATAATCTGTTTCGCTTGGATCGCCAGTTAGCAAAGCTGTTCACCTTTATTGATGAGCGTGTAGGCTTGGAAAACACCTTGATTGTTTTGTCTGCTGACC
>PANW01000044.1 GCA_002707785.1 Cellvibrionaceae bacterium
CCTCTGGCCGCCGATATTCGAATTGCAACCAAAGGCGCTAAGATGGGATTTGTGTTTGCTGCGCGAGGCATTATTCCTGAGGCCTGTTCGTCTTGGTTCTTGCCGCGCATTGTGGGTATCAGTAAAGCCTTAGAGTGGTGTTACTCCGCCGAAGTGATTCGCTCAGAAGAGGCCTATGAAGCGGGGTTGTTCAGAAGCCTGCATGAGCCAGAAGATCTTATGCCCGAAGCGCGAACGATCGCGAAGAAATTTGTCAATAATTCATCCAAAGTATCGAACACGGTTCTGCGTCAAATGATGTGGCGCATGTTAGGGGCGTCCGATCCGATTGAGGCTCATCGACTCGATACGGCCGGAATGTTGCAGCTGGGTACCAGTGACGACGCCAAAGAAGGTATCTCCGCATTTTTAGAAAAGCGTAAGCCAAAGTTTCCGGGTAAAGTCAGCCAAGATTTGCCTGAGTTCTTCCCTTGGTGGGAGGAAGAAGAGCTTTAGATCTCAGATTCTAGGCTGCATCATACTTTCGCCAGAAATCCATAGCTGCTGTGCCATTGTGAATCACGAATAGAGACAATGCTCGGAGTTCGCTTGGTTCGAATCGGCAGAAGCTTTGTATGGGCGCCATCGGTAGAGTTTAGGGTAAGGTTCTACCGATGGCGTTACGATTTTTTTCGAGACTGTGTATTTCGTAGCCCTTTTTCAAAAGCACAGAGCATCGCTGTCTATCGTTAAGAAATTATCGGCCGAGTTACAAACACTTCCGTAGCTTCAAGCCCTGCATCTCGATGCGCTAGAGACTCGACATAGTCAGGGTCAGAGATCATATCCATAAACGCTTCGATGTTTTCATACTCCATGGTTGCCACTTGGTGCCACTCTTGTGAGTTGCCGATTAATTGTTGCTGTACGCTATTGAGAGTAACCAATCGCCCACCGCGCTTGGTTACGTGTGCGTGGGCGACCATACCGTAAGTGCGGTAAGCTTCTTCGCCAGTGATGGCTTTTCCTGCTAGAGGGTGGTCGGCGGGGTAGTCGGCTATCTCCCGAAACTTCAATAAGTTCACAAAATGGAAGGGGCCTTGCGTGTCACTACTTAATAGCGTGGCGATTTGCGCTTCGGTGGGTTCAATAGGCTGATCATCTTTTGAGTCGGTCACAGTCGTTTCCTCGTTTTTATTGTTCTAAGGTTGAATGGATTAATTTGGCGTGTAGACATATTCATCGCCGGCTTCGAATTTTTCCATTAGAGTTTTATCAACCATTATCGGTGCTTGAATCGTGGATTCGTACAGTGGCTGTCTCGCCGCGGCTTGATGTTGTATCAGTAGATCGTTCAATTCTTCTGCGATTTGTGGATGGCTATTAACGAGGTTCACTTGCTCCGTGGGATCCTCGGCTAGATTGAATAGCCATTGTTTGGTGTCGCCATTCGGTCGATCGTTAACTTGTAGCTTCCAGTCGCCATGGCGTACCACTTGATAATGACCATTTTGCCAAAAGAGTGTTTTTCGTGGCCACTGAGTTTGTTGATCAAGCAGTGGCAGTAAGTTGAGGCCGTCAATCTCAATGTCAGTGGGTAGTTTTGCCTTGGCCGCTGCGGCCAAGGTTGGCATAACATCAATATGCGCAACCGGTGTCTCAATAACCGTGCTAGGTTGAATGACGTTTGGCCACTTGATCAACAAGGGAACTCGAATCCCACCTTCAAACATGGTGATTTTCCAGCCGCGATAGGGCTGATTGGTTTGCGGAAGCCCAACATAGCCGGCGCCACCGTTATCGCTGGTAAACGCAATAATGGTGTTGTCGGCTAAGCCTTCGGCTTCGAGGGTATCTAGAATTCTGCCAACGCTGCGATCAATAGATCTCACCATCGCCGCAAACACGCGCTTGCGATGGGGGCGAATGTCGCCCACCGCCCGATAGTCTTCTCGGGTGGCCTGCAGTGGCGTGTGCGGCCCCCAATGCGCCAGATACAAAAAGAACGGACGGTGTTTGTTGGCTTGAATAACGTTGACGGATTCGTCCGTCCAGTAGTCGGTCATGTATCGCGGCAGCTCGAATCTATCGCGACTGCCGCTATTGAAGGTATTGTTGAACGTCAGTCGCGACCAGAGAAACTGATCGATAGGGTCGAAAGACAATTTGGCATTGACCACATTGGGATCATTTTCTGGCAAATAGAGTCCGCCGGTCATGAGCAAACTGTCATCAAAACCTTGATCGTGTGGCCCCATACCTTGATCGTTTCCGAGATGCCATTTGCCAATATGGGCCGCGTAATAATCTTGCGTTTGCAGAACTTCGGCCAAGGTCACTTCTGAAGGCGGCAGACCTTTTAGATCGTAGGAGGGTTGCCCTTCTTCGAGCACCGCGTCATAAATTACGGGAGGAAGATTGTTGTCCATGTTGTTGGATATGTGAGCGATCATTCTTCCCATGCCGCTCGGCGTCGGTGTGAATTCAAATCCGGTACGAGTGGGATAGCGTCCCGTCATTAACATTGCCCGCGAAGGCGCACAGGTGCTGGCGCCGGAATAGGACTGCTGGAAGGTCACGCCCTCTGCCGCTAGGCGATCAATGTTTGGCGTTTGCATNCGACTGCCATCTTCNCGAGTGATGCCTCCGCCGAAGGTGGAGATATCGTTGTAGCCAAGATCATCCGCGACGATCAAGATCACATTGGGCGGGCGTTGATCGTCGTTTGTCGGAGCGCTCACGGGCCCTTGTTGCCAGGGGACTTCTCTAGGCTCAGCAACCACAAACTCTCTATCGGCTTTGTATTTTATAACCGCCAGCATTAGCTGGGTGCGCTGCAAATATGCGGTGATGGCTACAAGGGTCAGTGCCAATAGTGTAATCAGAGTTTTCTTCATCAAGTCTCACTCGTGGGTGGGCGACACCACATTCCTAGTCGTTGGCGGCTGGTCAGTTTCAGCGGGGGCTGAAAACGAACAACGGCTTCTTTGTAGATCCAGCTTAGTCTAGCGACATGTGTCGTGTAAGCTTGTTAATTTGCGCAATATAATTGTATATTTACGCAGCGGCTTGGTAATGGCCGGCAGGTCGTTATTGTCCATGCGAGCTTATGTCTCCGCTTGAGCAGGTGACGGTCAAGGTNAGATCAGGGTTAAGGAAGCTGTGATGGTTGCCGCATCTCGACTGAAGAGACCCATCTGCGTATCTCGTATCTCTAATTGAGAATAATAATGGCGGATCATGTTCCCAGTAATGTTCTAGAAGGTGTTGCCGACTTGATCGAGAGCTACGGCTGCAACCCAGCGGAGATTGCCCAGCGAGTGGGAATCTCTCCCAAGGCGCTCTACAGTTCAGATGTATTGATCAATGAGATCAAGGTCAATGATTTGTTTGAGGAGGCCGCGCAGCGCTGTAGCGACCGCTTCTTTGGTTTGAAGCTGGCTAAAGTTAGAGGTTTCGACACGCTGGGTGCCCTGTGGTTGCTAGCGCGTAATGCTAGAACCGTGGGAGAAAAGCTGACCATTATTAGTGACAACATGGCGCTGCATGTTCAAGCGATGAGCTGTTACATCGACAGAGATAAATCATCAGGCAAATCACTGGTGTTCGAATTCGGGCGNCCCATTTCGGCTGGAGCTCGGCCGGATACCGATGAAGACACACCATTGAATTCTTCTGTGATACAAGTAACCGAGCTCAGTCTCGCGCTCTGCTGTAAAGAGTTGCGCCGATCTCTGGGAGTCCAATGGAATCCGGTGTATGTGCAATTTCAGCACGCAGCCCCGGATACGAATGATCCGCTGCGACGAGTGTTTGGCGAACATGTGTTTTTCAATCAAGACGTGAACGCCATACATATCAGCAACGATGATTTCGAACGGCCCAACTATCGCAACCCAAACAACACTATTTCAAGCGCTGGACAGAAAGTGATTCAGCGAGAAATGGAGGCGAGTATTGGACAGAGTTTGTCCTTTGTGCAGCGCACTTCTCGTATCATTCGATTGTTTATCAATGATCAAGGTTGCACGGTNACGGATGTGGCGCAGGCACTTGATCTCCCTGTGCGTACNCTGCAGTATCGATTGAAACAAAANCAAACCAGCTATCAGAAACTGTATGATAGCGTGCGTTTTGATTTGGCAAAACACTATCTGTCTCAATCTGAGTTATCCATTGGTTCGATTTCTGAGCGACTTCACTTTACCGATGCGGCGGCCTTTTCACATTTCTTCAAGCGGCGTCAGGGCACAACTGCGCGGCAGTTCCGTTCTTACTAATTGCGCTTACTCTGGCTAACGCTCACCGGTATTGTTGGTGCGTCTATACTGCTGATGTCGACGATGCATCAAAGCCGAATTTACTGATCGTTGTTCATCTCTTTCAGTCGGCAACATAATATTCCGAATAACACCATCATTCGGAATCATTGGCTGAATCTCCTCGGATTAGAGCAAAATATTCTGCTGCTTATTCGGTATATTTCCGCATATTAATTATTTCACTGTGAGAGGGCGGATATGTCGTTTGTGGGAGCTAGAGATCAAGTCAATGCCGATATAGAGGTCATGCGCAGCTACTATCGTAGGGATGAGAATACGGTACTCGATGAGTTGATCACGCGAGCTGAACTGTCACAAGATGACCTTGCTCTGGTTGCCGAGCGCACTCGCGCTCTAGTGTTGGGGATTCGACAAGCGCAGAGCGGTAAAGGCGGAATCGACGCTCTATTGAATGAGTTTTCGCTCTCGACAGAAGAGGGCATTGTCTTGATGTGCCTAGCAGAAGCCCTGCTGCGAGTCCCGGATCAAGAGACCAGTGATGCGTTAATTCGCGATAAGTTAGCGCTGGGCGATTGGTCCTCTCACTTAGGCAATAGTGATTCGCTGTTCGTGAATGCATCAGCTTGGGGTTTGTTGTTGGCCGGTAAGGTGGTTGATTACGGCTCCGAACAACGGCGACAGCAACAGCTGGGTTTGCTAAAGCGCACGGTAAACCGTTTAGGTGGTCCGGTGGTTCGCGCGTCGGTGCGCTACGCCATGAAAGTCATGGGTACCCAGTTTGTGATGGGGACTGATATAGACACTGCCCTAAATCGCGCTAAGGTCATGGAGCAAAAAGGCTATCGTTATTCCTATGACATGTTGGGCGAGGGCGCTCGAACTCAGCGAGATGCCGATGGCTATTTTGAAAGCTATAGCAATGCTATCGAGAGTATCGGTAAAGCAGCCGCAGGGCGCGGACCACAAACGAGCCCTGGTATATCGGTAAAACTGTCGGCGATTCATCCCCACTATCTGGTCGCNCAACGCCANCGCGTTTTGCAGGAGTTGATCCCTAAGCTCAAGGCATTGGCGCTAGCCGCTCGTCGATATGATATTGGTTTCACGGTTGATGCCGAAGAAGCGGATCGCTTAGAGNTATCNTTGGAAGTGATCGAAGCCGTCTTTGTCGATGAAGAACTCAGTGGTTGGCAAGGTTTTGGTTTAGCGGTTCAGGCCTATCAAAAACGAGCGAGCTTTGTCATTGAGTGGGCCAAGAATCTGTCGCAACGCGCAGACCGAAAAATGATGGTGCGTCTGGTGAAAGGCGCTTACTGGGATTCCGAAATTAAATGGACTCAAGAGCAAGGCCTGAAAGACTATCCGGTGTTTACCCGAAAACCCTCTACCGATGTTTCCTATCAGGCCTGTGCGAAAAAGCTCCTCAGTTACCGAGATTATTTGTATCCCCAGTTTGCCACTCACAATGCCTACACGGTTGCGACCATATTGACGTTGGATAATGACGGGACTGACGCACCGCGTCAGGGGTATGAATTCCAAAGACTGCACGGCATGGGGGAAGAGCTCTACGATCAAGTGCTACAAAACGAGGGTGTCGCCTGTCGAATCTATGCCCCTGTGGGTGAGCACGCCGATTTGCTCGCCTACTTGGTTCGACGTTTATTAGAAAACGGGGCCAACAGTTCCTTTGTAAATAATATTATTGATGAGTCGGTTCCTGTTGAATCATTGTTGCAAGATCCGGTGGCCTTGGTGCGCAGTTGGGACGATAAACGCAATTCTGGAATCCCGTTGCCGGCTGAACTTTATCGCGACAGTTCGCTAGAGGCTGGGACGAGGGAAAACTCNATGGGTCTTGATCTTTCGGATGNGACACTCTTGAGTGAGNTGGGNAAAAGCATGGAGTCCATCTGGCAGACGATGACGGCTNCCAAGCACACCGGCGTTGAGCCGGTAANTAANCCCGCTAATGTTCATCANCTCATCGGGGGATTGAATTACGCCAATGCAACGGACATTGAACGAGCATTGTCGATTGTTCATGAAGGATGGGCAGATTGGCGCAATAAACCGGTCACTGAACGAGCAGCACTGTTGAGAGAACTCGCGGTTGCGCTAGAACAACACAGGCAGGAACTGCTGGTGCTTTGCACTAAAGAAGCGGGGAAGACCATTCCAGATGGTGTTGCTGAAGTTCGCGAGGCGGTGGATTTTTGTCGCTACTACGCTGACCGCGCTGAAGAGTTATTCAAGCGCCCCAGCGATGATCGCTCTAAACTTGAAAGCCGTGGTGTAATCCTCTGTATCAGCCCTTGGAACTTTCCCATCGCGATTTTCTTGGGGCAAGTCGTTGCGGCCTTGGTCACAGGCAATACGGTGATTGCCAAGCCCGCCGAACAAACGAGCCTGGTGGCTTTGCGAGTCATTGAGATTATGGCTGAGGTTGGATTTCCCGAATCAGCCATACAGTTGTTGGTCTCACCCGGAAAGCCTGTTGGTGAGCTTCTGGTTCCAGACGAACGAGTGCAAGGGGTAATGTTCACCGGCTCGACCGATGTTGGCCGCTGGCTAAATCAGAAACTGGCGCAGCGAACCGATGGCAATATTCCTCTAGTGGCAGAAACCGGTGGCCAGAATGCGATGATTGTCGATTCCACGGCCTTGCCCGAGCAAGTTGTGGATGATGTGATTCAGTCCGGCTTCCAAAGTGCCGGCCAGCGCTGTTCGGCATTGCGAGTATTGTTTTTACAAGAGGACGTGGCCGATAACATTATAGACATGCTCAAAGGAGCCATGGATGAGTTGTCGATCGGTGATCCTGCGTTGTTGTGTACGGATGTTGGCCCCGTCATTGATAGTAAAGCTCTAACACGTTTACAGGATCATGTGTCCACGCTCAGCACTAATCCGAAAGCGACGGTACTGCATCGTTGTAACCTGTCGACGTCTTGTGAGTCGGGATACTTCTTTGCTCCCCATCTGATCGAATTAGATGATCTTAAGGTGTTGGAGCAAGAAGTGTTTGGCCCGGTCGTGCATGTGATTCGCTACCAGTCTGAACATCTCGATGCCGTGGTAGATCAAATAAACAGTACAGGGTTTGGCTTAACCCTAGGCGTGCACTCACGCATAGAATCCGTTGCTCAAGGAATTACTGAGCGTGCAAACGCAGGTAATATCTATATCAATCGCAATATGATCGGCGCCATTGTCGGTGTGCAACCGTTTGGTGGTTGCGGTTTGTCAGGAACTGGACCAAAAGCCGGTGGGCCAAACTATCTGACGCGATTGGTTGATGATACTGAATTGACACAAGCGAATGATAAAAACCTACACGCTAGTGAAATACTTAAGCCGAGCAGCGCATGCACAAGTTTATCAATAAAAGATATTCAAGAGGCGAAAGCCTTATGGAACGCAAAGACGGTAGCCCAACGAGAATCCATTTTTCGGTGCTTTTCCAAGAGCTTGGTTAAGAATCCGCAGCCAGTAGATCGCAATAATAGGTTTACTCACTGGATCAGTCAGCAACTGGATGCATTGCCTCCAAAAATTGAAAAAAATTATGTCCTTCCTGGTCCGACGGGTGAAAGCAATCAAATGGGGACGCGATCTCGTGGTCTGCTAGTATCGTTATTGACTGATGAAGACTGCTTCATCAGCAACATCAAGCGCATTCTGGTATCACTTCTGGCGGGTAACGCAATAGTCTGGCTTGTGTCGGAGTCGCATCGCACAACTGCTGAAATTTTTGTGGAAAGACTGAGTGAGGCAGGACTATATGAGGCGGTAATTACTGTAGATTCTATGAGTTGTGCCGAGCGCGTTCTTTCGTCTGATCCGATTGATGGTGTTCTCATCAACAAGGCGTCTGCATTCGCTCGCTCGGCCGGGGTTATGATTTCCGAACGTGAAGGCGCTTTACTTCCCCTAATTACCGAAGTGCGTACTGACTTATTGTTGCCACGGTTACTGTTAGAAAAAACAGTGAGCGTGGATACCACTGCGGCAGGAGGCAATGCGTCTCTGATGACCATGGATACATAGTTAAAAACGACACGCGGAGGCTAGATGGAATATCAAGGAGTTTTTACACTGGTGTTTTTGNGTTCAGATTATCGAGAGGTACGAAAGAAGCATAAGCTCGGATTTTCTGTTGACATTAATAAACTAGAAAATCCCGGTTCTAAGTTGAGGAATATTGCATATAAGGCGCTTTGTGACAGCGATGCCAGTGGTTTGTCGATTGAAGGTTATTCTTCGTGTTCCGGTTCTGAGTAAATTCTCTCTACTTTCAGCTCTCTTCTCTCTGGTACTACTAGGGAGTTTCGGTCGCCCAATAGGCGGCCCTTTTTATAGTGTGGTTGACTTTGAGATACCGCATCTAAAGCAACGGTTATAAGTGGAATATTGAGCTATATAGTAACTGTTTAGGATTGTTGTTGGTAACAACCTGCTTTGACTTGGTTTTTGTCGGGAGATCAAAATAGTATGCTTAGCAATAGTTGTTTTACGATTCTTAGTGTGCTTGGTTAGGCTGGTCATTGTGGCCTGCTAAGATAGCAGACCACAACAGAAGTGAAAATCGATACCTAAGCAACTTGTGAATTATTGCTGATACAGTAGATTACCGTGTACATAGGTCTTAACAATTTCAATATCCCGTAATTCGTTGGGTGCAACCTTTAATGGGTTCTTGTCGAGTATTACCAGATCGGCATATTTCCCTTCCTCAATAGAGCCAATATTCTCATCCATATGTAGCTGCCAAGCGGCGTTAATGGTTACAGCCTTTAATGCTTCCCAAACGGGTACTGCCTCGTTTTCTCCGACTAACAAACCGCTAGCGCTGGTACGAGTAACAGCGGCCTGAACCAGGCTTAAAGGCTTGCCAGGGAATGCAGGCGCATCCGCATGCAAGGTAAAGCGAACTCCATTATCCAGAGTGCTTTTAATCGGTAGCATTGCCTGTGTACGGGGCTCACCAATAACGCTGTCTTGCAGAATACTACCGTAATAGTAGAGATAGTTAATTTGAAAACTAAACGTTAATCCGGCATCTGCAGCGGGTGGAATATGAGCGCTAGGCATCAGCACGACATGTTCGACACGATGTCGGTGATCTCTTTTTTCAGCGCCATTGACTACGCGAGCAAGATCTCTGATAGTTTCTTTGTTGGCTCGGTCACCGATTGCGTGTACGGCAAGCTGCCAGCCTGCATCATGCAGCGGCTTTATTTTGTTATACAGTTCACCCTCATCGTATATGTTCTTGCCTTTGTAGTCTGGTGCAATCCGGAAATTATTTTGGGTGACATGACTTACGAGATAAGGTGCGTCATTGTACATAGAGCCAGTAGATCCAGATCCGTCATACCAAAATTTGACACCGAGAACCTTGAAGAAATCATCCCCATTGTCAACTGAATCTGGTAGAAGGTGTTGTCCCTCGTCTGTGACATAGACAAAATGTCTTACAGTTGGCTTTTTCTTCGGCAATACCCCAATAAACTCCAACAGACTGTGGTCTAGGCTTTTCTTTTCGGATGATAGGTGATCGTACAAATACATTAACTTACCGTCATTATCCATCAATCCC
The DNA here is from genome assembly GCA_002707785.1 of Cellvibrionaceae bacterium. Lineage (GTDB taxonomy): Bacteria > Pseudomonadota > Gammaproteobacteria > Pseudomonadales > Cellvibrionaceae > Pseudomaricurvus. The sequence goes on from PANW01000044.1 coordinate 9,865, forward strand.
AGAGTAGATATTGTTGTTACGCCGCTATGAGGGTAATCGTCAAGGGCACTTACGACGTTCTCCTTAATGTCGATGTTTTCGAGAACCCACTTTCCTATCGGCTTAATTGCCGCGGTTTCATGAATATAGCCGGTTAAATTTCCATGGGTATCTTTTTCGTAGTAACTGTCAGCGGCAGGGTTAGGTGTGTCCCTAGTAATCCCCATTTCTTGCAGCGCTTGTGAGTTAGCCCAGGCTGAATGTAGCATTTGAGAAAAAATATACAGAGGGTTGTCGGGCGCTATTTTGTCCATATATTCTAAACTGGGTGCTGTAAGCTCCGGCATCATTAATACATCCAGCCCCTTGGCGAAAACCCACTCGCCTTTTTTGGCTGATTTGATAGCTGACTCGAGCTTTTCCCAAACTTGTTCAGGTGAATCATTTTCGTAAGCGCTAAGATCTACAAAGCTATAATGGGCAGCCTTGACGTTAGGGTGACTATGCACGGCGATGAAACCGGGCATTAGTGTTCTCCCATTGAGGTCTATAACTTTTGTATCGGCAGGCTTACTAGCCATAATGTCGGCTGTAGCCCCTATTGATTTTATGACTCCGTTCTCTACCAGTACGGCTTCTGGCATGGGGTTATACTCGCTATCCATTGTGAGGATGTCTCCGCCGTGAAACACAAGGCTTTCAGCTTGTAAGGGTGCGTGTGTGAGTCCTATAGAACAGAGTGTTACGAGTAGTCCGCGGTGAGTCAGTTTAGATATTATTTTCCTGCTTTTATTTATTATTGACATGATTTTTCCTCTTCTTTGGATTTTCTAAGATATTATCTCGTTTTATATAATCATAATGCCGACGATCTGAATTTTGTCGATGAGCTACTTGAAAGAACTCCTAAATTATTTCTTACCGAATAGGTGCGAAGAGTAGTGTGTTCCATTTTTTGTACTTCTATCCTCGCTATTATTTGTAAACTCGTGACAATTTCTTTGGTCACTTGTTGTAAGAAACATATATAGATTGAAAAAAGNCGCCCTGAAGGCGGCGCAAACTCTCGGAGAGAGACGAGAGGAGATCCGTGTTTAGCTAGATCGGTTAACTCAAGCTATTTTTCGTTTCCGTGAATGGGCTAGATCCATGTTTTATGCAAAGCACAGCATAAAAGTTTAAAGCTAGTCCAATTATATTTATTCCAATGCCTGCGATCAGGGACGAGACTGAAAAATACAGAGTAGGCTCTTTTGCATAGTTCAATGCATGCACAACTATCCCTCCATAGCCATATACGATGATTGCAATACACATTAGACACTTATAGATAAACACTCTTTCCAAGAGTGCGGGAATCAAAAATAGCCCGTAGATCATCATGGCGAAAAAGCCAATGACTGGAGGGGTTGTGGTTAATGCCTGTCCAGTAGATTGTAGGAAATTATAGCTAACGATGTTGTAGCTTATTCCAAGCAAGCAGTAGGTTAGTTGTAATAGCAGTAATTTCTTTAGCGTCATAGGGAGGCCATTATTTGGATGTTAGTTGACGGCATCTATTGCCGCGGTTTTTGAAGCCAGTAAGAACAATATCGAGGCTAAAAGTGGGGCAATCAAAGATAGCTTCAATGCGTAGCCTAGAGAAACGCCGTCATTGGCCGCTAGACCGCTTTCTATCAGCAGATCGCTACCAACACCGACAAACAGAGGTCCACAACCGTAGGCAATTAATGACGTAGCCAACAACATGAAGCCGACTGCGGTTGCTCTCATGTTTGATTCGGTTACAACCTGTAGCGAAGACATACTCGCTCCCATGCCTGAGCCGGCGATCAAAGATGCGATAAATAGGCAGTAATAGCTCATCGATGTATCGTCTAGTGAAAAGGCGGCCCAATAAATAGGAATTGATACAAACGCCGCGAGCGCTGGTAGCCAAAATTCCCATAGTCGATTGATATTGATCAGCTTATTGGCGATCACTCCACCAGCTAGCGTTCCTATGAGGTAGCCTGCGCCTAATGCTATACCGCCGGTTCGACCAAACTCAGCAATAGACACGCCGTGTACGCGAACATAGAACGAAGGAATCCATATGCCTGCGCCACCGATAATGAAATAGAAAAGAGGAATGCCTAGTAGGAGAAGTTGTACGGTACGCTTACTAAGTAGCTTAGTCGCAGATTGTGAAAATGTATCTGAGTGAGTAGAAAGTCCCGTTTCGAATTGAGCTCGACTGGGTTCTTTGATTAAAAACACGACGACAAGCGCTAATGCGACGCCAGGTAGACCAAAGATCAGAAATACGGATCTCCAGCCATAGGCTTCAGCCAGTGCTCCGCCGACAACAATGCCCACAATCGAACCGATGGTTCCGATACCGGTAAAAACTGAAACTGCTAAGGCACGCTCTTTTGGCGGGAAATAATCGCCTATGATTGAGTGCGCTGAGGGAACACACCCAGCCTCGCCGATACCCACTCCCACGCGGGCCATAAAGAACTCTAAAAAACTCTTTGCTAGACCGCAGGCGGCAGATGCAAGACTCCAAATGCCGAGTGCTATCGACAAGAGATAGACTCGATTTTTCTTGTCGGCCACTCGGCCAAGAATAATTCCAAATACGGCATAGCATAGGGCAAAAGAGAATCCACCAAGAACACCTAGCTGGGAATCTGTAAACTGTAAATCTGCTTTAATCTGTTCCAATAGAATTGAAAATAGATTTCTATCCATGTAGTTGAATAGATTAATCAGCCCCAATATAGACAGTACAAAGTACTTGTTTGAGCGTAGATCTCTATCGTCAGGTTCAGTGTAAGGCGATGTTGGGGCTTCGGTTTTCACGATTTTCGATTCCTTGGCAAGACGCTAAAGGTTCTTAATGGGCAAAGTAAGTTCTTCCAAGGTTTCGGGAGCTTTCGTCATTTTCAGGTTTCCGGACTCAGTGACTAGCACCGTATCGGAAAAGCGGAATCCACCAATACTCGGTAAATATATGCCGGGTTCAATGCTGAATATCATGTTGGGTTTTATTTCATGCTCGTAGCCTTCGGCCAGAAAGGGGGCTTCGTGGTTAGTAACACCGAAGCTGTGTCCGGTGCGGTGCAAAAGATTTTTTGCATAACCACGGGACTTAAAGAAGTCATTAACCTTGCGGTCAACCTCGGACATACAATTGCCGGGGATAGTTAATTCATAGGCTAGGGCTCGCGCTTCGAGCATGTCTTCAAACGGCTTTTTAGCCTTTTCAGGCACATGACCTAGAAAAAACGTACGTTCTAGCTCTGCGCCATAGCCGTTAGCTTTACCTGCAACAACAGTTACATGTGGGCCACCTTCGACCATTGTGGTAAGCACATCCGTAAAGTTATGAGGATCATGAGACAAATTTGGGGGCTGTGAGACAGCGGCGAAGTTGGTGCAAAGTAAGTTAGAGGAAAGGTTGTCCGTGATCATGCGTTGAGTCATCGAGCCGGAGATCTCTTTGTGAGAAAGGACTGGCATATGTCCGGGCGCTGCTTGTTCGAGTAACGTGGCGTGGCCTTCATTGAGTAGTTGACAGGTATAAGCAATTCGATTGATTTCGAATTCTGATTTGATCATCCGAACATCATCGACAATGTCGCTAATGATGGCTTCTCCGGGTACGGCATTGTGAACATTCACAGGACAAAGACTCTCAATACCTACACGATGCGAAGGCTTTAATACATCTTGTAGGCGGTCAAACCACATTTCCCCTTTCGGCGCTGGGAACTCAAAATAGCTCAAATAGTTTATCTCGCCAACAGATCTGATTTGTACATGGGGTTCCTCCAATTTGGGTATCAAGAATGTGATTGCTCCACTTACAGGTACTATGACAATAAAGGGTCTTTCGTGAATAAAGTTGGCAAAGTTGGTGAGATAAAAAATGTTGTCGGGATCGTGGCAAAGGTAGTAGTCCAACCCTTGTTTATGCATCTCTTGTTGTACTTTCTCAAGGCGAGAGGCTATTTCGCTTTCATTAGGAAATTCATTGGTAGGTGTTAAGTTCATTGGCGGACCTATCTCTATGTTGTCTTATTTCAGCTATTTGTTTTTTTGCTCAGAAATGCTGTTTCTGAGGCTAGTAAATACAGCCGTACCGAAAGATTGCGAATCTCGATCAGGACAGTGATAACCGTTTTCGTCGTAAAAATAAGTGATGTTGGAATAGTGATGATCTGGCTTAACACCCAGATGTATCCAAGGGTCACGCCNGCCGGAGACGACCGTGATGGGAATTGATAGCTGAGCTAGCATACTAGCGACATCCCAGCGGGGTCTGTCAAAGAACTCTGGATTGTTGCCAAAAGTGGCAATGCAGTCCTCAACGTGATCTTGTTTTTTGTAGCTAAAGGCGCCTTGATCAAAGAAGGTGCCGAGTTCGTTGCACTGCTGGTATTTCCAGGTGTACCAATTAAAGGCCCCTGATCGTGCGGCCTTATGATCTAGAGGGGCGGCAATACGGTGCAACGACCAGGCGTGGGCTTCTTCAGGGAGGATTGCGTGCAGTGCTTTTAAAAATACGGAAGTTGGAAGGTAGCTAAGCGCGTTTATATAGGGCTTATAGGTTTGTGAGTCTGCGTTCTGGCTAAGACCAACCGTCAGTGCTGTAAGCAGTTCTCTATCTTGCCAGTTCTGGTCAAACAGTTTCTCTGGGGTAAGGCTTTTCGAATGTTGATGTAAACGCGAGGTTAGGCCTTGCCCCAAGCTTTTGATAACCTGTTGGTCGTATTGAGGGATCTGAAAGGGCCAATGCACAGGGGCGCTAGAGGCTAGAATAGCGTCCGCAGTCTCTGGGTATTGATGGCCAAAATTGATCGCCAGAGCGCCGCCATAACTGTAGCCCGCGACCATCCAGTTACCGGTGTATGTCTTTTTTAAGTCGACGATTAAACGGTTGTAGTCTTGTAGGGCTGCATTAGCAGAAACATACCGTGGAATCGTTTGTGGGCCTCTACTAATACTTTGTCCGTAACCGCGATGCTCCGCAGTTATAAAGATCACATCTTGTGGGCTGCCATAGGCACGGTACAGTTTTACCAGATTCTCCTGGGTCGCGTCAGTCTCATTTCCAAGTACAAATAGAACATCAGATTCGTTATCCACAGTTTTTGGGCTGAGCNTAATAATCTGTTGTTTGTATATTTCATCTTGAGGTTTTGCGTGATCGACCGGTTGTTCATACCATCGCTCGGCGATAGTAAAGGCTGAATCTTGAGCCATGACGGGAGAAATTATCAAGTTGCTCAAGATAAGTAGGGTTAACGTCCGTAGACGTTTTGAAAAATGGGATAGTTTCATAGGCGATATAAATTGTCGGTTTGCCGGCGGATAATCCGCCGGCAATAGAAAATTAGAATTTATAGCTAAGAGATGCGCCCAATGTCTTAGGCGTATTGCGGTAAACGCCAATTACACCAAAGGACGAGACTTGACCTATGTAGTTGTTAATGTAGGTTTCATCCGTCAGGTTGTTAGCAAAAACTGCCACTTCCCAAGATTCATCGTCGGTTAACAAAGATACACGGGCGTCGACAAGCTCATAGGAGTCTTGTTCAAAACCTTCTTGGTATAGGTGGTCGCCTTTGTAGGAATAGCTGACGTAACTGCGAAGCTCTCCGATGTTTTCGAGTTGATAGCTATGATCGAGGGCTATGCTACCAGCGAAATCTGGAGAAAAGAGTAACGGAGTACCGGCCAAGTCTTGTCCGTTAGCGCTGTATTCATCGTACTCTGCATCCATCCATGTTGCGTTAGCAAGAACGGTTAGGTCTTGTGTTAGTTGGTATCTAAGCTCAAGCTCGAGCCCCTCATTTGAGGCTTTACCAGCATTCGCTAACTGCACAACGGTTCCATTAATTTGACGAACCTGGAGGTCGTCATAGCTGAGCGAGAAGATCGAGGCGTTAACCATCAAACGATTATCAAGCCAGGTGGATTTTATTCCTATTTCATAGTTGACCACTTCCTCAGGGTCAACACTTGCAGTGGCCACTGGTGTAACAGCAAGGTTGTTGAATAGGTCCGTACTGGGTGTTGAATTAAAACCGCCTGACTTATAGCCTTTGGAGATACTTGCATAGATCATGGAATCGTCAGCTACAGCGTAATCAATCACTAAGCGGGGCGAGAAGTCGCTCCAGTTGTCATCACGCTTGGCTTGAGATGCGTCAGGGATCCCATTGGCATCAACGAATTGCCCTAGATTGGGTAGAGTAAAGCCTGCGCCGAAAAAGTTTGCTGCCCCATCGGCTTGTGTTAACGGTGCGCCCCATTCAATCTCTTTTTTGTCTTCTGAGTAGCGAGCGCCAAAGGTAATGTTTAAGTGGTCGGTAGCATGCCAAGTTGCGTCACCATACACGGCGTAGCTGTCAGTACTGGTATCCACATGAGTGATTTCGGAGAAATTTTGACCTCCATTTATTTCAGTGAAACCCAAATCTTCGGAAAGTCTGCCAAAATCTGCAAATCCCAGTTTAAAGTCCAGCGCGTTTCGTTCATGAGTAGCGCTGGCACCCACAAACCAAGTAAGGTTATCTGTGTCGCCGTTCAAACGAAATTCTTGACTGATCGTCTCATTAAACTCGGTTGAGCCTTCATTGTTGAGTAGGTAGTACTCGGTTCCATCGTAATCTGAGGAGCTAAAGGTGCTGTAGGTTCGGTATGACGATAGTGATGACAGCGACAGGCTGTCATTGATATCCCAGTCGACCGTAACAGAGTGATCTCGCAGGGTACGCTCTAATCGAGGTTCAAGCGGTGCTACATCTAAGGCTGTGGCGCCAAAGAGATTTTGGCCGCCGCTAACGACTTTTTTATCGTTGATGTCAGAAGTTTTGCTATTCAAAGGGAAGGGAAGCGCGAATGACAGGTTGTCAGTATAGCCCGACGTTTCATCGTAGCGACTCCAACTGTTGGCAAAGTTGACTTCAACAGTGTCAGTTGGCAACCAGGTGAACTTTAATCGCCCCGTTGCGCGATCCCGGTCATAGCCATCTGCTCCGCCGAGGACATTCTCTTGCCAGCCATCACGCTTCTGAATATTTCCCGAAGCTCTCATGTAGAGAGTATCGTCTATGAGTGGGACATTAATAATTCCCTTGGCTACACGGTTGTTATAGCTACCGACTTCCGCAGAGACTTCTCCTTCAAGCTCTTCTGATGGCTTTTCGGTGACAATACTGATGGCTCCGCCGATTGAATTACGGCCAAAAAGAGTACCTTGCGGGCCTTTTAGAACTTCTACGCGTGCAACATCCATTAAATCGGTGAGTGCGCCACCATTGCGTGAGGCATAAATACCATCAATGTAGACACCAACACTGGGATCAACGCCTACACCGGTGTCATTGGAGCCGATACCACGAATGTAGGAGCGCGGAAATGCGTCACTGCCGCCCGCGACACTGAATCCCGGTGTCATTGTGGTCAAGCCCTTAAAGTCGGTTGCGCCAATTTGCTTTAGTGTGTCGCTGCTAAAGGCTGATAAGGCGATGGGGACGTCCTGCGAGCTCTGGGCTCGTTTTTGTGCCGTGACAACAATTTCTTCCATTTCCCAGCGATCACTCTGGGCGTGAGTGGCTGAACTAATTGCGCAGGCCAGCAAACTGGCAGCAAGAGTCGTTGTGGCTTTGTAATTGCTCATGGTGAATCTCTCCTCGCATTTATAGATGCTTTTATTAGGGTATCAATGCGTCGCCTCAAAAAAATTGAAGGCTAGTGCGGGCATTAGAAACAAACGATNCGCAACCAGCTTGACCTGTGCGTATCATTTTGCGACGCTATGAATACCAATTTACGACAATTTGAAAGATGTAACTGAGCTGCTCGGAGTGGCTTGATAGTCAGAGGGTACGGTGAAGGTAAGCTCGATAGATAAAGAATATGGCTCGGATAATCCGCTGTTAACTGACAGCGATATCTTATTGGGATCTCTGGAGGCTGCGGAGGCTTTAGGGATTGATTTGAGCGATTCATTAGCTGTAGCAGGAATTAGCCGATACCAACTTATGACTCCGAAGACGTTTCTTGAGTTCGGTCAAGTGGTTAGCTTTTTGGAGGATGTCGCTTCACGTCATGATTGCCCATTGTTTGGGTTTTATGTCGCTCAATACCAACCCCCTATGCGTTTTGGCGTTATGGCAAAGCTCCCTAAGTTGTGCGCTACGGTAGGGGAGGTTGTAACAAAAACTCTAAAGTACAGTCGTCTTTATAATCAGGCATCAATGTGGCAGGTGTGTGAAGATGGTGAATATATCATTATGAAGCGGCAGCAACGTACTGCCTATAGCGGTTCAATGGTGCAGCTTCACCTGCTGGCTATTACATTGATGATTAAGGCATCTAAAGCCCTATTAAAAGACGGCCATCCTTTGACATCAGTGTCTTTTTCTCACTCAGGCCCAGATAACAGAAAAATATTTAGTCGATATTTTCAGGCCCCGGTTTACTTTGAGCGAGACTATGATGGTTACACCTTTCCCAAAAGCTATCTGTCGGAACCTATCGATACCGCCGATCCAGAGTTATTGAGTATTGTTGAAGAGCATCTTGATGGCATGCTGTCTGAAGACTCTGAACAGGACTTTATTTCGAATGTTCGTGCCTTGATAAGAAAAAATTTGGGAACAAATCTATGTAATCTCGATGGTATCTCCCAATTATTGGGAAGGCATCCAAGATCTTTACAGAGGGCTTTGAAGGATCATGATGTGGGGTTTCGTGATCTACTGAATGAAGTTCGGCAGGAGGTGGCAGAGCACTATTTATTGAGTTCAAAGATATCTCTTATCGATTTGGCGGATATCTTGGGTTACAACAATGTAAGTGCGTTCTCTAGAGCGTTTAAAGTGATTTCTGGGGTATCGCCTCAAGATTGGCGCTTGGCAAATTCTTGAAAAAATACTAGGAGAGTGGAGTTGTAAATGATGCTCTAATAAAGAACTTGTATGCTTGGATGTAGAGGTGGATGTTGTCGAGTCGCCTAGCTCAAGAATGCCCTCATTCATTGTCGAAAGGGAAAGTGAGAGTTCTGTTACTATATTATTCGATGAAAATTTGGTTAAGGTTTATAAGACGCTTGATCGTTGTTGCAAAGGCGATTCATCTATCTCTGGTATTGGTTGAACTAAACTTATCGAGCTTTCATATCTGAATAGGGCTGTTAGTCCAATTTTCACAGTGGTGTAGACGTGTCGTCTGTTGTACTTGACTCTTCTGCTTTTAGTCGAGCGGCTTTCGAAACGTATTTAGGTTTCCCGCCTTTCTGATTTTCAGGTTGTAACTTGGCTCGGGCTTTCTTGAGCTTTTTGTTGAAGATCTGTTTGGCTTTTTTACGACGATTCATAATCGGTACTACCCTCGGGCCATGGCTAATAGTTCAGTGACTGAGGCTGAGTCCTCATAGCGACACAGGTCGGTTTCTCTTTTTTCAACCGCCACTACCGACATGCGATCTGCCAGTTCATTACCTTCAACACCAGCGTGCCCCTTCACATGAGCAACTTTTATCTTCTTAGCGATTTCAAGATATAGAGCGTGAGCGGGTTTGATAATGTCGAGATTTTTGATTTCGCCGTTAGCCTTCTTCCAGCCTTTCGCTTTCCAGCCGATGGCCCACTTGGTGACGCAATCAATCGAGTATTTGGAGTCGCAGTAAATCGTCACGCTTTGACCAGCCTCTACAGCGGTCTGAGCAAACATCAGCGAATGATGAAGGCCTAGCAGCTCGGCGGTGTTATTGGTGCCCGCGGGGTTGTATAAGCCGTACCAGAGTTGATCCAACTTATCTTTGTGATAGATGGCGATGCCCGAGCCGGCTTTACCGGGGTTGGGATCGCAGGCGCCGTCACAGAAAATATTGACATCGGCTGTGAGGTCTACGGTGGTGATGGACGACGCTGGCGTTTTCTTTGGCGATGAATTGCTTGCCGATCTACTGGGGGCTGCTTTGGGTTTATTGGCAAAAGCTCTTTCAGCCTCCGCTTGGCTCGGAAAAGACTTGTAGCGAGCTTTGGGGAAGCCCTTAACTTGTCGCTCGGTTTCAGCCCAAGTGGTGTAGATACCAGGCTTCTGACCGACCCAGACGACGTAGAATTTTTTGGTGGCCATGGTTGGTCCTGTGTTAAGTCGGTATGTAGAGTCACTATAAAATGGTGAGCTATCTTGGCCCCGAGAGACTCAAATGTAGCCGAGGAATAATACCATATTTTAGCTATGCCCGAACTGAGAAGTGATGGAAACAAACGTAGTTCCTGTTGCCGACATCAAATAGGTAAAGGGAGTTGTATTGGAAAACACGTTTTTTACTGCTGGTTCAAGAGCTTTTGTTTAAGTCGTTTGAACAGGCCGAGCGGTTTCTGACACTGCACTTGAGTAAGGTGGTACAGCCAGTGCATATCGCCGTAAGCATTGGCCGCCGTGGTGCAGTGGTACTGTTGGTATTCAGTGATCTGTTCTGTGTCTTCCATTCGTCGGCTAGACGGCAACTCCCCAAAATAATAATTGAGCTGCTGTACGAGTTTCATCCTCAGTACTGTGTCTGTCGTAAGAAACTCGACAGGAAAGACATTATTAGAAGCCGCTCCAAAATGGGCAACAGGTAAGTCGTCATTGTCGGCATCATTTTCCGGCTTAAAGTAAATCGTGAATAACTTGGGCGCTGCTAAGGTTTCCGCTCGTGACCAAAAGGCTCTATGCACAACAGGGGTAACGTTCACCCACTCCCAATGTAGCAACTGATCTTTTTGAGGCCTTTTATCGGACTTGTTTTTGATGTGTGCCCACAGGGCGCTCATGTCATCAAATTGCGTTGAGAGAGTATTTAAATCATCGCAGGCCAGTTGTCGCCACCGCCTCCAATGCTTTTCATCCGGCACGGTAAAGCTGATGCACAGAGTATCGTTTGCTCTATAAATCTTGGCCAAAAGTACTAAAGGGTTGCCGTCTTCCACTGTGCCGTAACGCAACACACAATAATCACAGCTTCTGTCGGTAGTGTCAGATATCTTCCATTCTATTGTCATTGAGTACTATGGTCTCAGCTCTATGAAGGGGTGCAGTCTAGCGGGGCCAGTGATGGTCGCTTCAACAGTTTTTTGTTTATACGACCATGAATTGGCCTCTTCTTGTTAGCATAGTTAGGCCACAGTTAACTTAAAGCGGGCAGTTAGTAGGGATTATTCAAGCGCCCTAATGTTCATCTGGCCCAACTTAGTTAAGGGAAGATCAGCCTGAAGGGTAGCTTTGGGCAGCAGGATAATCTATTGCTAGCTGGTGAGGTTAAGGGACTTATTACATAGGAGAGGTTAGCTCGCGGAGCCGTTGATAGATGTTATTTCAAATTAAACCAGTATTCAGAAGTCTTTCTATAACACATATAATTTCCGTCATTTTAATGAACTCAGTAACCGACGAGGTACAGGCGAAGCTGGTATGGAGAATCGTATAATTCAGGCCCGTCGGGCTTCTTTTGAGCTTTTAATAGGCCCATCGTGATGAGTGAAAACAAAAAGATAAGTAATAAGCTAAAACTTAGGTCATTCACAGTGACTTAATCCTTTCCGTGTGTATGAGACTTTTGGCCCTCAAGAGGTATCAATTCATGGGCCGTTTGAACTTTACACTGCGCATGATAGTTTCGCAATTTACAGTCATTCTGCCGAATGAGAGGGGTTAGATGAGTATAAAGATGTCAAAATTATACTGATCCAATGACCGCTTTAAGCGCACTAGAGGCAGTCATTATTAACGTTTAGCACTCGGCCACTTAAGTATTTTAAGAAACGATAGTGTGTTCATATCAACCAAGTTATGGTCTCAGCAACACTCTGTTCGTGGAACCATAGTATGGCCACATTTTGTTAGCATAGTATGGTCATGATTATAGATCGCCTTGAAACGGTTGTGTCTCGGTATTAAAGGTGAGTTTCTCTCATTCTTAGTTGGCTACTCGAGCTCCGCAGGTTGTCTGCTGTCAGCATTAGGTACTGTACCACCACCTTGTCGCAGGTTTGGGGGAGTAGCTAAACAGAGTGTGCTTTCCCTGGCTAGATGGATCTACAGCGTGGTTCTTATATCCTCAAACTGTATTCCATGCTTACTCAATAGCTGCTTAACTCGGTGGGAGTCGTTGTTGGATTTCTTGGTTGCCCTACTCACATTGAATAGCTTTCTTCCGGCCTCTGCCATGGAGTTGGAGTTGCGGCATACCTTTACGAGGCTGGCAAGCTTCAATTGGTCGTAGTAATCAATCTCTTCGGCGCTGCCAGTCCCTAATACCTGCTCAATCACTATTCTTGGATCTAGGTCTGAGGCGGCTGCAGATTGCCACTTCTGCCCCAGTCGGTGTATCTCCTCTTCAACCACGGTGGTTGTGATGCGGCCGCCATCGGCGAGTGTGCCCATGCGGGTGATGCTGGCGTTGAGGTCTCGGAAGTTGGCAGACCAGATGGCGTTGGGTGAGTGGCTGAAGGCTAGGTACTTTTCCCGGGCTGCTTTGTTGAAGCTGACCAGGTAGCCTGACTTGTCGGAAAAGGCCTCTAGCTCAAAGTCGATGTTGGGTTCCAGGTCTTCTATCCGTTCCTTCAGGGATGGGAGTTGGTAGGTCCACAGGTCGATTCTAGCGAGCAGATCCTCGCGAAACAGCCCCTCCCGGGATTGTTGGGTTAGGTCCCTATTGGTGCCTGCGATCAGCTGAAAGTAACTGCTGACCTCTTTGTCCGAACCAAAGGGCATGAAACGCTTGTCTTCGATGGCTCTCAGTAGCATCGCCTGCTCGTCCAGGCCCAGCTCACCCACTTCATCCAGAAACAGCAAGCCGTTGTTGGCCTCCATCAATAGCCCTGGTCGATCGGCGGCGGCGCCGGTGAACGCTCCTTTCTTGTGGCCGAATAGTGCGGACATAGCGTTCTCGCCACGCAGTGTCGCGCAGTTTACGGCAACAAGTCGGCCATTAAGTTTGCCGCGCTGCTTTCTGAGTTCGTATACCCGCTGGGCAAGCTGGGATTTACCAGCACCCGTAGGGCCGGTGATCAGGATGGGTTCATTGGAGCGGATGGAGACTTGCTCCAGTTGCTCAATCATCTTGTTGAAGGCGGCGTTATTGGTCTCAATGCCGCCTTTTAAGTAGGTGGTGCCTTCCTGGTGTTCCTTTTTAAAGCGCGAGGCAATCTGATCGTACTTCGATAAATCGAGGTCGATGATTTGGTATTGGCCTGCCGCGTTGCTATCGCGTTTGGCGGGAGAGGTTTGCAGCAGCTGGCCGGGCAGGTAGCCCGCTTCGGTGAGCAGGTATAGGCATATCTGGGCAACATGGGTGCCCGTAGTGATGTGCGTGAGGTACTTCTCTTTGCCAGGTTTAAAGTCGTAGCCGCGGGCAAAGTCGAGCAGGTCGCTGTAGACCGTTTCAAAGTCCCAGGGGTCGTTGAAATTAACGCGGTGGTGCACGACCTCGGTCTCNGGTGAGACGCGTGCTATATCCTCGGTCACCTGATTGGCAAGGTTTTCGGAGTGGTTATCAAATAGCAGCTCGAGACGATCAATCAGTAAGTCGTCGTGCTGGCACATTGAAATGGTCGGTCGCCACTTATCCCAGCGCTTTTCGCCTTTGCCGCGCCGATCCATGGTGGTGCCGAGAATGCTGATAGCTACTGTTTTCATTATATCAAATATAATAGATTTCTATCTAGAAAGATATCTACATTATAGTCTGGGTGGTGGTCTTTTACTCCAGTTATTATTCAAAATATAAAAAATATGTTTTTAAAACAATGAGATAAGAAGTAATTGTGGGCGGTTTGAAGAAGTTGGCACTCTCTTCGCTATACATATAGTAAGAAAAACGAGAACAGCGAACTAAGAACAGAGAATGAAAGGAATAGAGCAATGACTCAGCAATCTTACGAAGTAATGCAGGACGGTGGCGTGCCAATCAAATCCTGGACTGTAGGTGTCCCTTTTGAGACTGAGGCGAAGGAGCAATTGAAGAATATTTCACGGATGCCCTTTATTCATCAGTGGGTGGCTGCAATGCCCGATGTACATTTGGGTAAAGGTGCAACCATCGGTAGTGTCGTACCGACACTGGGGGCGGTGATCCCTGCGGCAGTGGGTGTGGATATTGGCTGCGGAATGATGGCGGTACGAACCAGCCTAAAAGCTGGCCAGTTACCAGATAACCTGGCGGGGGTGCGTAATGCTATAGAGCGGGCTGTGCCTCATGGCCGTACCAGTGGGCGCTCACGCCGGGGAAAGGGACAAGGGCGAGATAAAGGCGCGTGGGCAAATTTACCTGATGATGTGATGGCTGCATGGGCGCCACTGTCAGCCCAGTTTGATGTGTTGAAAGATAAGCATGGTGTACTGAAGAACACGAACAACATCAATCATCTGGGGACGCTGGGGACAGGCAACCATTTTATTGAGGTGTGCCTGGATGAGCACGATAGTGTGTGGTTGATGCTGCATAGCGGATCACGTGGCGTGGGTAACCGAATCGGAACGCATTTTATTGAAATGGCGAAGAAGGATATGGAGCGTTGGCATATTCATCTCCCTGATTCGGATCTGGCCTACCTGCCAGAAGGATCGGATCACTTTGATGAGTATGTTGAGGCGGTAGAGTGGGCTCAGAACTTTGCGCGGATTAATCGCGAGGTGATGATGGCTCGGGTTATTCAAGCAGTGAAGGGATCGCTGGGAATGGACTTCGAGGCGCGTATGGAGGCGGTGAACTGTCACCACAACTATATATCCCGCGAGAACCACTACGGCAAAAATGTTCTGGTGACTCGAAAAGGAGCCGTGCGTGCGCGATCTGGTGAAATGGGAATTATCCCTGGGAGCATGGGGGCGCGTTCATTCATCGTGCGAGGCCTGGGTAACGAGGAGAGCTTTTGTAGCTGTAGTCACGGTGCGGGGCGAGTGATGTCGCGAACCAAAGCTAAAAAACTGGTATCTCTAGAAGAGCACCGTTTAGCAACCGCTGATGTGGAATGTCGAAAAGATGAAGGTGTAATTGACGAGACGCCATCAGCTTATAAGCCGATCGAAAAGGTTATGGAAGCACAGAAAGACCTTGTTGAGGTTGTATACACGCTTAAGCAAGTCGTGTGCGTTAAGGGATAGAGAGAAAAGGATAAAGGGATGTTTTTGTCGCCAAGGGATGGCGATATTTATATAGGTTATCGGGCGTGCTGATGCGTAGGGAGTGTCACCACCTAAAATGATTGACATGGAGGTGGCCAGGTAAAACTGGTGGCAACGTAATCAGTGCTAGGCCTATGGTTGAGGATGCAGGCTCGATGCTCTAACGCGGGTGTCAGCTGGCGCGCGTTTCCAAGTCTATTGCTGACCGGAAGTAATGCTCCGGTTGTTGTGCTCTTAATAATAGAAAATACGGGTTCGACAAAAGCGGAGCTTTTGAACCCCCGATATATCGGGCGACCCGAAGGGCGAGGAGCGAGTAATCCCGTCACGTCCACCAAATGAAAATTGAAGGAATATAAAGTGATTGTAATTGATGGTTCGCAAGGCGAAGGTGGCGGGCAAATTTTCCGAACAACTCTGACCTTGGCGATGTGTTTAGGAAAGTCAGTTCGGATTAAAAATATCCGCGCGGGAAGAAATCGTCCTGGGCTGTTGCGACAGCATCTTGCCTGCTTGCGTGCAGCAAAAGAAATTAGCGGTGCAGAAGTAACAGGTGATGAGCTTGGCTCTTCAGTTGTGACTTTCGAGCCCGGTAAGGTTAAATCAGGGGAATACCGGTTTGCGATTGGCTCTGCCGGGAGCACCACCTTGGTATTTCAGACAGTTCTGATGCCGCTGCTGTTGGCAGAAGATGTGAGTGAGTTGTATCTGGAAGGTGGGACACATAATGGTATGGCGCCGAGCTTTGATTATATTGAGCAATGTTTTTTGCCGGTGCTGTCAGGAATTGGATGCCGTATAGAGATTGACCTTGAACGTTATGGGTTTTATCCGGCTGGCGGAGGCGCGTGGCGTGTGAGGATTCATCCTGCGAATAAAATTCAGCCGTTGACCCTAGTGGAGCGTGGCGAAGTGATCAATGAGGAGGCGGTAGCGCTTTCGGCTCGTATCCCAGCGCATGTTACTGAAAGGGAGCTAAGCCAAGTAAAGAAAAAATGCTATTGGCCTGAATCTTCGCTGAAACAAAAGCTCGTTAGCTCAGAGGGGCCGGGGAATATGGTCTCGCTTCGAGTGAATGTTGGAGAGGTTACAGAGGTATTTGAGTCTGTGGGCGAGCGTAACGTCAGCGCAGAGCGGGTAGCTGGTCGTGCGATCAGAGATATGAAACGCTATCTGGAGGCCGGGGTTCCCGTGGGGGAGTATTTGGCAGATCAGCTTGTATTGCCGATGGCGCTAGGTCGTGGTGGGCGCTTTCGAACGTTGAAGCCTAGTCAGCACCTTTTGACGAATGTTGAGGTTATCGAGGCTATTGCTGGTGTGGAAATTGTTCTCACTGAAAGTGGTGATGATGACTGGAGTGTTGTAGTAAGTCAGAAAGTTGATGGTTCAAATCATTAAGTGGAGCTGGGCCTTTTAAATTTCATTTATGAGTTTTAAAAGGAAATAAACTTTGTTAGAAACTGGTTGACATTGTTTTTGTGAGGTCTAATATTGCGATCCAACAAATGATTAATTGTTAAGTTCCTAATGTTTTAGAGAACAAGAAATTATTCATAAGCACTGGTTTTGAAAACAGCTGAGAGCGCAATGAAACAGTCCATTAAACAAATACAGCAACAACCGATGACGCACCATGGCGTGTGTTCGGATAGTTGTGCGTTTTCCCTCTTGTTCATAAACAATGAGCGGCAGGGGATGGGCAACAATACATAGTCGCGTCTTTCTTTATGGAAGGCGTAACGGCCTTCTGAGAATTTAAGAGTTAAGAGTAAGCTCTTTAAAAACCCGGTAGGTCATCTCTACAGTAGAGATAAACTACCGGGTTTTTTTATGCCTGATGAAAGGTGATAAAGGTATGAGGTTTTAGATTGATACGAATGAGTAGCTCTATTCTGATGAATAATTGTATGCAAACAAATATTCATATGCCGAAACAACAATGCCCGAATTTTTTTTTACAAAATCGTGGGCAGGGGGAGCGTGCATTTAATGTAAATGCACTTTCAGTTATTGGTCAGACAGAGCATCGCTGTAATCAACAAATACAACTCATAAATAAATTAAGTATGTAGTCCTTCGGAAATCCCGGAAGGCTGCTGCCAGTCGGGATAATGAGAAAAGAAATTTTCGAAACCCCGGCTAGCAACCCTAGTCGGGGTTTTTGTTTTTTAGTAGAAATTTTTTGGTCTGTAGCTGAGTGGTAAAGCGTCCGGCCGTTAACCGGAAGATCGTAGGTTCGATCCCTACCAGACCAGCCAGTTCCTTGATTGGAAGAGTGATGGTGATGTTAGCTCAGCGGTAGAGCGCCTGGCTGTGGACCAGGTCTCTCCATAAAAAGATGGGGCTCGACAAAGCCGAAGACTTTGAACGCCTGTTTTTTAAGGCGGCCCGAAGGGTGAGTCGCGTAGCGGCGAATATTCCCGGCATCACCCCAATATTTTGAAAGAAGTAGAAAGAGGTGAAGAAGTTTAGCGGATGTAGCTCAATAGGTAGAGCCGGTGCCTTCCAAGCACCAGGTTGAGGGTTCGAGACCCTTCGTCCGCTCCAGGATTAATGAATGTATGTGGGATAGCTTAGATGGTAAAGCACTCGCTTCATAAGCGAGGATAACGCCCTCTTTAGCTATAAGGCGGGAGTCCCGCTCTCACGACCATTAATGCGGTGTGGCGTAATGGTAACGCATCGGACTTTGACTCCGAGACCCCTGGTTCGATTCCAGGCACCGTAGCCATTTAGAAATGTGCGTGTGGCAGAGAGCTGCCAGTAGAGATGTGAGGGCAGCGGAACTGCAACTTCCGTATGACATCGGTTCGAATCCGGTCGCGCACTTCATATTTGGAATGTAAAGAAAAAACTACAGAGTGTAGCGCAGTGGTAGCGTGCCTGGTTTGGAACCAGGAGGTCGATGGTTCGAACCCATCCACTCTGACCATTTTTGGGGTATGGCATAGCGGTTGTGCACCGGCCTTTTAAGCCGGCTTAGGTGGGTTCAACTCCCACTGCCCCAACCATACAAGCCCGCGTAGCTCAGTTGGTTAGAGCAACTGCCTTGTATACCCAAGGCGCTACGCGGGGCACGCTGAGCAGTAGGTGGACGGGTCGAAAAAATGCGGATGAGCATCTTAGACGCCAGTATTTTATGGCGCCCGAAGGGGCAAAGCAGCCTATAGGCTGCTTTGATCAATCCAGTCCGTGGGCTCCAGAAAAAATACCGCGAAAGTACGAGGAGCGGAAAACAACAAGGTGTGAATAGCGCCTTATTAAGGAAAGGGAGAAAGGAAATGACAAGCCAAGTTCGGATTCTGAGATTGAATAAATCTGGGTTGCCTCAGGCATGGGTCAGTCGCGAAGACGCGGCAACTTTATATGCTAAAGATCAGGTGTTGTGGAGCTTGGGAAGCGAGTCATTTCGTTTGAATGGTGGCTATAACCAAATCGGTGAGCGCTCCCATTTAATGCTAGCTCCAATTATCGCTTGCACAGGCAAAACAGGGAAAAAAAGTTTTACTCCGGCGCTAAGCAATCGAATGTTGTTTAGGCGTGATGGGCACAGGTGCATGTACTGTGGCTTTGAGTTTGATGATCGTAGTTTGACACGTGACCACATTATTCCTCGGGTCCAAGGTGGTCCTGATAACTGGAAAAATGTTGTGGCCGCTTGCGCCAGGTGCAATGGTCATAAAGGCGGTCGTACTCCTGAGCAAGCAGGTATGGAATTAATGGCTATTCCGTTTGTGCCAAATGTATTTGAATTTATGTACTTGGCTAATCGTCTGATTCGAGGTGATCAGATGGAGTACTTACAGTCCCGGTTTACGGGGCAAAGATGTTGGGAGGCGGCGTAGCCGTTCTCTCACAAAAGAGTTTGGGAAGTTTTATCAAGTTAGCGGAGCCGGTTCTGACAGCCTGCCCGGCACAAGCATCACTGATGTGTTGTGTACCAATTGGATAAAAGCCTAAACACCTACTTTGTAGCTCAGTTGGGTAGAGCAGTCGACTAATAATCGATCGGGTGCAGGTTCAATTCCTGCCAAAGTATCCGTCGTCTAAAAAACGACTCATTGGAAAGGCGAGAGCCTGGGGTTCAAATCCCCACAGGCGTGTTTTCAAAACGAAAGTCACACCTTATGGAAATCTACTAGAGGTCCATGGTTCTGGTTTATTGGTCGATGGTAAGTGGTTGCAAAACCGATTACCTAGATCTGTGACATAGGGCGCCGGTATTGTTGCCGTTGGTGGTGGGTTTGTTGAGTGTGATGTCACTACAAGTTTTCAAGCTGTTATTAAATGAGCCAAGTAAATTCTCAGGAAGAGAGNCTCATAGAATAGCCAAGAAAACCTCTGTACTGACATCCCGTTTAGCACAAGCGATCAACCGCAGTTTTACTGGGTGGGCCTCGCACTTTTCTTTTTTCTGTTTATCTATGGGCAGGGGGAATGGGCAAAGAATGTAGGAAAGATAGAAAGGGAAATCTTAAAGAGGTAAGAATGATGAAAACACTATTTAAAATGTGGAACACACTGGATGTCGCGGATAACGAGCGAGCGCTGTTATACCGCCGGAATCGATTTGAGTCGGTTCTAAAGCCAGGTCGTCACCGAGTACAGGTGATGACTGGTGATGTGCGAATTGAAACATACGATGTGACCGATGTGGTCTTCACTGCGGCCAAGGCAAAATTTTTGCTCAATACTCATTCGAGTGTATTGGGAGAATATCTGGAGTCCTATGAGCTGACTGATTATCAAGTAGGCTTGTTCTATAGGGATGGTCACTTGGTCGATATTATTCCACCCGGTTCATTCCGGGCTGTCTGGAAAGGTGTTGAGGATGTTCGGCTGGATATTGTCGATATCAGTGAGGCATATACTATCGATGAGAAACTACTCGGTCTGCTCGGCCGCGGGGTAAAGGTCGGTCAGTGCAAAACTGCTGTGCAGGCCATAAGCTACATTGAGGTACCTGATGAGCATGTGGGTTTACTGTTGGTTAACGGTAAGTTTGAGAAACTACTGCAGCCTGGCAGCTACGGATATTGGAAATATAACCGCTCCGTCACTGTTAAGCTGTTAGATCTTCGCTTGCAAGCCATTGAGGTGAGTGGCCAGGAGATACTGACTAAGGATCGTGTCAGTTTGCGTGTTAACCTGACTGGCAGTTACAAAGTGACTGATCCTCAGGTTGTGGCGTTGAAACTGAACGACTACAGCGGTTTTATCTACCGAGAATTACAGCTGCGACTGCGTGAGGCGGTCGGTACTCAAGCTTTGGATAGCCTGCTTGAGGATAAAGACAGCCTTAATGTAGTGATTGCTGACGGTATTCGTGAAAAATTGGCAGAATATGGCATTGAGATGATCAGTGTTGGCGTAAAGGATATTATCCTGCCTGGTGATATGAAGGTGATTTTGAATCAAGTGGTCGAGGCTCAAAAAGAGTCAGAAGCCAACCTGATTAAGCGCCGTGAGGAAACTCAGGCGATGCGATCACTGCATAACACCGCCAAGATGATGGAAAACAACCCAACGCTGCTGCGCTTGAAAGAGCTAGAGGCGCTGGAGCGAGTCACAGGGCGTATCGATAAGATTTCTGTTTACGGTGGTCTTGATGGTGTGCTGAATGATTTGGTAACTCTTGCTCCGGGTAAAAGGGCCCCTAGGGCTGCGCCTGAGTAATTATCCGCCAGGTTTAACCTGGTGGATAAATTGCCAAAGATTGTGTTTGTGGGAAGGATAATGAGTAGGAAGTTCAAACAGGAAGAGCGAGAGATATTTGAAGAGCTATACCGTGAAAAGACGGGAATAGCCGCGCTTCTATCCCCTAAAAAAAGTGCCAAGGAGGCGGCAGCAGGCATAGAGAAGCTGGGTACATATGCCTGCTTACCTTCTCTGGCTCCATTGCTTGTTAGTGGAGAGGCCTCTATCAGTAGGGCTGCTATTCAAAAGGTGGTGACTTTGCTAGAAGACATGCCGGATAGTGAATGGGGGTGGTTAGATGAAGGGTTACGTAGGAGCTTTTACCGATACTCATCAAGCCGATTACGCGGTTGGTACAACTTAACGCCGAGTGCTTTGAAGGGATATCATTGGAGTGGCGAAGAAGCTACTGCTGCACTCAAACTCCTATCATGCCACCACAGCGGATATGTCAGGGAGCATGCACTGAAGTCTCTGCTAGCTACAGATTTGGTCGATGTTATGCCAATCCTATTTGTTAGGGTAAATGACTGGGTACAGAAAGTTAGGCTTATAGCGTACACATCATTGTGGGAGCGTGTGGCTGAAATGCCGGTTGATATGTTGATCCGGTATTTGATTCTAATTGATCAGCTAAAGGCTCGTGCAAGAAATGATCATCGAGAGTTGGTGGCATTTGTAGAAGAGAAGCTGACGCAGCCCGGAGCTGTGGAAAATATCCTTGAATGTGTCGGTAGTGATAATTTCCGGATATCTAGGATTTCCTATGATCTATGCGATCGCTTGGTCGCGGATAGAGCGGCGCTTCTGAAGCGTGCTTCTAGTAGCGTGGATTCAGTGGTCAGGGTAAAGGCATTGAAGCTTTCCGCAGGAATATTGAATGGTGAGGATCTTTATAGATACATATTGGAGTCCTGTAATGATCGTGCACCTGCAATAAAAAAGCAGTCTTTATATCTGCTAGTAGAGTATTTCTTTGAGAGGAGCGAAGAGCAGTTACGTCATTTTCTAATGGACAAGAGTTCTGGGATACGTGATTGCGCGAAGTTTTACTTAGAAAAATTTGGAGTAGATGACATTCCTGAGTTTTACAGGACAAAGTTATCAGGCTGTGAAAGTACAGCTTCGATTGAAGCGATTCTTGGGCTTGGAGAGGTTGGTAACCAATCAGACTGGCTTTTGGTGGAAGAGTATTTGAATCATAAAAGGCCAAAGGTTAGAGCTGCAGTCATTGAATCAGCAGGTAAATTAAAGCCAGTTGGTTATGTTGATCTTCTCTATCAGAAGCTTTTTTTTGGTATGCCATCTGAAGTGAAAGCGGCCAGAAAAGGGCTGAGTGATGCGGGGCAAGTTTCACTCGATCGACTGAAGGAGTCGGATATAAAAGTATCATCAAGTTATCAGGGGAAGATAGTCAGGGGATTGATCACTGATTGTGATAAATGGGATGGTCTTATTGCGACACTAGAGTTCACCGTGGGCATTGTTGTAGAGGCTAACTCAAATGCTACGGAGGAACTTATTCAGTGGTTCAATAGAAACGATAGAAGTTACTGGTTTGTTGGACCAACGTCGGAACAAATGGCAAGGTTGAACACGCTAGTGAGAGACATTGAATCGGTGGTCGATACACGGATTTATGAAAAGTTAATGAAGCTAATACGAGTATTAGAGCTGTAAGGATGAGGTCACTAAGCGTGGCCGGATTATTGGAATTGTGATGAATATCTATCTTGTGGGTGGAGCAGTCCGTGATGAGTTGTTGGGCCGTCCTGTCTCAGATCGTGACTGGGTTGTTATAGGGGCTACTCAAGAAGATCTATTGGAACAGGGCTATCAGCAGATTGGAGCTGACTTTCCTTGCTTCTTGCACCCAGAGACCAAAGACGAATATGCCCTTGCCAGGACTGAGAGAAAGTCCGGCAAGGGGCACACGGGCTTTGTCTGTGATTTCGGCCCTGACATCACTCTTGAAGAGGACTTGTCTCGTCGCGATTTGACGATTAATGCAATTGCCAAAACATCGGAGGGCGATTACATCGATCCCTACGGTGGCCGCGATGATTTACAGGCAGGTATCCTGCGGCATGTTTCGGATGCATTTTCTGAAGATCCGTTGCGAGTACTTCGTGTGGCGCGTTTTGCCGCAAGGTATGCGGAGCTGGGTTTCAAAGTTCATGAAGATACCCTGGCGTTGATGAGTGACTTGGTAGCTGCCGGAGAAGTGGCTGAGCTAACACCCGAGCGAGTATGGAAGGAGATGTCCAGAGCACTGACTGAGTCGAGGCCTAGTGAGTTCTTCAGAGTGCTACGTGCTTGTGGTGCTCTAAAAGTGCTAATTCCAGAGCTCGATAAACTGTTCGGTGTTCCCCAGCCGCCAAAGCATCACCCAGAGGTTGATACGGGTGATCACGTTATGATGGTGGTGGATATTGCGCGTCAGCGTTTCGATACATTGATAGTGACCTGGGCTGCGTTGATGCATGACTTAGGTAAGGGCTTAACGCCTGAAGATGAATGGCCAAGCCACATCCGCCACGAGATCAAAGGGGTTCCCTTGGTTGAGGCGGTCAGTGATCGCTTTAAACTACCCCGTGATTTTAAGAGCTTGGCAATGCTGGTTTCCGAGCATCACCTGCGGTGCCATAAACTGTTGGAGATGCGACCGAGATCAGTTATGCGATTGTTGGAGTCGGTGGATGCTATTCGCCGACCTGAACGGCTAAAACACTTTGCTCAAGCCTGTGAGGCGGATGCAAGGGGGCGTTTGGGTTTAGAGAATAGAGAGTACCCTCAGGCTGAATTGTTGCTAGCGTGCGGTGTTGCGGCGAAGGATGTAAATATCAAGCCGTTACTTGATGATGGTTATGAAGGTTTAAAGCTGGCGGAGCAGATCCGCCGTCTGCGAATCACATCCATTGCCCGCTTTATGGCACCGCGGCATGAACTCGCAGGTCAATAATTTTTAGCAGTAATACCAAGGGGGGTAATCCCCTCTTTCATAAAAGGTTGCTAGGACCATTAATTAATTCTAGGAAGAGCAATGAGCAGTAAAACGCAGCATCTCATCAAACAGGGATTACTTACATCGCCCCCCACGTTCCTTGAGACGGGGGTGCAGTATGAGGTCGTCATGGGCTCTATCGCTTATGGTGTTGCTGAAGATCACTCTGATATGGATGTTTATGGGTTTGCCATTCCTCCCAGAGATTGGGTGTTTCCTCACCTGCGGGGCGAGATACCTGGCTTCGATGAGGCGGGCCCTCAGTTTGAGCAGATACAACAGCATCACATGATCGATAAGTCTGCTATGGGCGGTAAGGGGCGCGAGTACGACCTCACCATATATTCGATAGTGAAGTACTTTCGTTTATTGATGGAAAACAACCCAAATATTATCGACTCTCTGTTTGTTCCTAGAAACTGTGTTCTATATAGCACGGCTGTCGGTGAGTTGGTGCGGGAGCGCAGGCACATATTCCTGCATAAGGGGTGCTGGGCACGATTCAAAGGCTATGCCTATGCCCAGGTGCATAAGATGCGTACCAAGGTGCCGGAGGGTGGTCGGAAAGAGATCATCGAAAAGTTTGGTTACGATGTAAAATTCGCCTACCACGTGGTGCGCCTGCTCAATGAGGTCGAACAAATTCTTGTTGAAGAAGATCTAGATCTCGCTAGAAACAAGGAGCAGCTGAAAGCGATACGTCGTGGAGAGTGGTCTCAGCAAGCCGTTGAAGACTACTTCGCAGATAAGGAAAAGCATCTGGAGAAACTCTATCTGGAAAGTAAGCTTCCTGCAGTCCCTGAGTCGGCTGCTATTAAAGAACTGTTGATGCAGTGTCTTGAGCAGCATTATGGTTCACTTGAGCAGTGTGTTGTTCGAGAGGATGAGGCACTGATTGCATTGCGAGAAATTGAATCAATCGTTGGTCGTGCGAGAGGAGGCATGAAGAGTATCGGAAGAAAGTGAATTTTTTAAAAAAATCAAAATAAGTACTTGCGGCCATACCTGGAACTGACTATAGTTCGCACAACTTTTATCTCAGTACGTTTTCTAGTCAAAACGTCTACTTACTTTCTACCTTAAAAACAGGAGGCTTAATATGATTAACACAGAAACTATTTATACAATGTTGGGCTTCGCTGCCAAGACTTACTTTAGTTAAGTCTATCTATTTCCCTTTCTGGGAGAAGCTCTACAACATAGCTTTTTATAATCGATTCATCGATAGAGAATGACTTGAAGCTTCAATGGCTTTGAGCCTGTGCTTTCGTGTGTTTATCGGTCTAGGCTTCGATATTCCCAACATTTTTATTTCGCTTTTCTGCGTCTGCACTGATCGCGTTCAATAACGGTCGTTTCTGTCGTCGCACCTACTAGTTGTATTTTCTAGTTATAAGAAAGGCAATGAACGATTTACGTTATTAATACGTTTGAAGATAGTGATTTTCGAGCGGGGGATAGTTTTGCCTACAGAAAGGCAAAACCTCCTGAAAATGGTGAGAACAATGGGCACTTTTACAAAATCTAAAATTAAAGATGAAAACCTCTCTGGATTTAGTGAGAGGAAAATCGACGTTGTAAGAACTTTACAGGCGTCGTCACAGGCTGAAGTTCGGTTGGTGATTTCCGATGAAAATTGGCTGGAGACTTTGGCGGTAGATCAGCTGAAGAAAACAGCTGAATTACCGGGTATGTGTTGCGGTGTTGGGATGCCGGATTTGCATCCTGGTAAAGGACAACCAATAGGCGCTGCCTTTATCACACGCGATCAGATTTATCCGCATTTGGTGGGTAGTGACATTGGTTGTGGTATGGGTTTATGGAGGTTGGATGTTACGAGGCGACAAGTAAAACTGGATAAGTGGGAGAAGCGACTTGTTGATTTGGATAGACCTTGGAAGGATGGAGACCCTGGTCAATGGTTGAATGAATCAGGCGTTAAAACTAATGATGACTCCTTGAACGAGGTGAATCTGAAATTGGGAACTATTGGTGGTGGCAATCACTTTGCGGAGATTCAGCATGTCAATGAAATCTTCGACGAAGAGATTTTGCGTGGACTAGGGCTGGATAAGCAATCGGTTGTGTTTTTAGCTCATTCCGGTTCTCGCGGTCTTGGGCAGAAAATACTTCGTAATCATGTTGATAATTTCGACGGACAGAGCCTAACGAATGAAGCTGGTGGTACCAATGGTCAGGCTGCGATGACACGGTACCTTGAACAGCATGATTATGCTGTTCAGTNGGCGGTAGCCAATCGCAATCTCATCGCGGAGCGCTTTTGTAAACGTTTGGGAGTGAGTCGAGACATTTTGCTGGATGTTGCGCACAACACGGTGACAGCGGTGGATCAACAATCAATCGAGGCGCTCGGATTAAAGCATGGATTGAAGGAGGTGAATGATGAGCGTTATTGGATTCATCGAAAAGGTGCCAGCCCCACTGATCAGGGATTGGTCATGATTCCCGGGTCGAGAGGTAGCTTGAGTTATCTGGTGAAACCTAGAGTTTTTGACCTGCATGAGTTGGCGGCGGGTGGTTTTTCTCTCGCTCATGGCGCGGGTCGTAAGTGGAAACGCAGTGAGACTCGAGGTCGACTCGAAAAGCGCTACAAAGTTAAAGACTTGGAAGTGACGGACTTGGGGAGCCGAGTGATCTGTAAACAGAGAGACCTGCTCTATGAGGAAGCGCCTCAAGCCTACAAGAACATCAGTACGGTCGTGGATGACCTAGTGCAGGCAGGTATGGTCGATGTGATCGCGAGTTTCAAGCCGCTGATCACCTACAAAACAAGGAAGAAGTAATATGGAAAATGTTGATTATCAAAAGAGAAATAAGAAGGTGGTAAACAAACAACCTAAAGTCGTCTGGCTTCAACTTAGTGCGGGCCAGGGTCCAAAGGAGTGCGGCTGGGTTGTTGCTCAGTTGATGAAGCGGCTATTACAAGATGCGCAAAAGCACTCGATCTCGGCTGAGCTGGTAGATAGCCTGGCTTTTGATAAGGCAATGCGAAAGCAAAATCTTATCGAGGTAGATGCTTACCTATCCAGCTTGATTCGGTTAGAGGCTATTGATGTTGAGGCCTATGTGCGGTCTTGGCTTGGTCCTATCAAGTGGCAAGGTGAAAGCCCTTATCGGCCGAAACATAAACGCTATAACTGGTTTGCCGGTATCGAGCTTGTCTCTGTGAATGGAGATGTAGGAATTGATGTCAAGCAGTTAGCCCGAGAGGTCGACGTGGAGGCCATGCGTTCCGGAGGCCCTGGTGGACAACATGTTAACAAGACCAGTAGTGCGGTCCGTATTACTCACAGGCCAACAGGTAGGCAGATTCGGGTTGAGTCTGATCGCTCGCAACATAGAAATCGACAGCTAGCGATGGAGCGTTTGCAAATAGTTTTGGCTGAGGGCGTTGAGGCTGAAGGCCGTGCTCAGGTGCGTGATCGATGGCTACAACATTATCAGGTTAAACGAGGAAACCCTGTGCGGGTATTTCAGGGTTCGGACTTCATCGAAAAACGTTAACGACAATAAATAGCTAAGCATTCGTCACATGTGTGGAGTGCTTGATTGATGAGAAAGGTAATAGAGAGGATAGATGTCATGAATTATTTCAAAGTACCTTTGGGTTTTGGGGATAGAAAGAGTAGAGCGGGCAGGGCGGAAGGCAGGCGCCGCTCATCTCAATTATTGCTCACGGTATTGTTCGCCGGAGCGATTGACTATGGAAAGTACAAGGTTTGGGTCACAAGCTATGAAACGCGAACAAGTAAAAGAAATTTTGGCGTGCTTAGGCGATGAGCGTCGAGTTTTTCGATATTTCCGAGATCGTTACTGCTTCGATCTGTTGGAGTTCGAAATGGATCGCCAAGGTTGCGAAAGCATGAAAGTGGCTGAGCTGAAGACTAGCCCAATGAATCGTCACTTGAAGAAGCCTGTAGTGGCGCAGGCACTTAAATACTGTGCCAATGGTATGGTGTAAAAACAGGATTTACAGTCCTTGTGGTCAAAAGAACTCATTCCATTTTCCATTAGTTTAAATGGATGGGGTGAGGCGGGTCGCGGCTGGGATCAAACTTCTAGAAATCAATGTAACCTCGTATTACAGCTAAATTTTGATGGTAAGCATGACGAGCAATACCGAAAGCTAGTAAAGCCTGATGACGATTATGGGCCCTTTGAGTTCTGGGGGCACCCCGTGCAGAAAGGTAGTCGCAAAACAATGTCCTGGGTGCGGATGGATATCGACTTCGACACGAATGAAGTGTTGATTGAGGAAATACAGAATGACTGGCTACGTAAAGCCTCAAGCGCATTGACACGAGTAAAGTCGCGTAGAGTTGAAAAGCCGTCTATCAAACCGAGAGATGTGTACGGCGATATTTTAGGGGACTTCGAGGATTTTGAGTATTACGTCGAGCAGACCTTGGAGCCCTATAGAAAAATATGGGCAGAAGCGACTATGTTGGCGGCGCTTCGCTTTATTCGAGATGAAATTGGTGTGTCAACGATTTACTACCACAGCTTTGATACTGGTAATAAGCTAAAGGGTGTTTTTGGGAGTCCTCCTAGGTCAATCTACACTCAATTACCTAAGCAGTTTGGGTTTGAGGAAACGAGCGATGTGCCGGTTATTTTGGCTCGTGACAAATTCTCACGACGATGTATTAAGGCCATTGATAGCCCATGCTGGTTTCGTCGTGTTATTTAAGGGGAGAAATGGTGGGCCCGGACAGACTTGAACTGTCGACCTGCCGATTATGAGTCGGATGCTCTAACCAACTGAGCTACGGGCCCTTTAACTTGTCTTTTTGTCCCTATACGGCGTCGCGTGCTCAGCTCAGGCGGTCACATACTTGATCTATGCTCGCTTTTCACTTGCGCGGCTCCCTGTCTAGTGACAAAAATCCTGCGTTAAAGCTTACTTTCTGGGTTGTTGTATTCTCTGCAGTAGAAAGCGCTTTTGGGTTATCTAAGTCTTTGAAATCCAAACACTTTAAAAGACAACGGGGCGCATTATAATGCGCCCCGTTGTCAATGACTAGCCTGAATTGCGTTTGGCAATTATTGCTCGTCGATAAATCCACGCAAATGATCGGAGCGTGAAGGATGGCGCAGTTTACGCAACGCTTTGGCTTCGATCTGACGGATACGTTCTCGGGTTACATCGAACTGTTTGCCCACTTCCTCAAGGGTGTGGTCGGTGTTCATGTTGATNCCGAAACGCATGCGCAGTACTTTGGCTTCACGGGCGGTAAGACCGGCCAGTACGTCTTTGGTGGCTTCTTCGAGACCTTGTGAGGTCGCGGATTCCACGGGAGAGGTAATGGTGCTGTCTTCGATGAAGTCGCCCAGGTGGGAATCTTCGTCGTCTCCGATGGGGGTTTC
The DNA here is from genome assembly GCA_002707785.1 of Cellvibrionaceae bacterium. Lineage (GTDB taxonomy): Bacteria > Pseudomonadota > Gammaproteobacteria > Pseudomonadales > Cellvibrionaceae > Pseudomaricurvus. Next base: position 39,110 of record PANW01000044.1, read on the forward strand.
CATGGAGATAGGTTCTTTAGCGATTTTCAGTACCTTGCGAACTTTATCTTCTGGCATGTCCATGCGCTCACCCAGTTCTTCTGGGGTGGGCTCGCGACCCATTTCTTGCAGCATCTGACGCGATACACGATTGAGTTTGTTGATGGTCTCTATCATGTGCACCGGAATACGGATGGTGCGCGCCTGATCGGCAATGGAGCGAGTGATGGCCTGACGAATCCACCAGGTCGCATAGGTCGAGAACTTGTAGCCGCGACGGTATTCAAACTTATCCACCGCTTTCATCAAGCCGATGTTGCCTTCTTGAATCAAATCCAAGAACTGCAGNCCGCGGTTGGTGTACTTCTTGGCNATNGAGATCACCAAACGCAGGTTGGCCTCAACCATTTCTTTCTTGGCGCGACGGGCACGGGCTTCACCGATCGACATACGGCGGTTGATCTCTTTGATCGAGGCCAGGTCTAAGTCGGTTTCTTCTTCCAGCTGCTTTAGCTTGCGCTGTGAGCGCAGGATTTCATCGCGGACGACTTTAATCGCATCGGAGTAGTCACGCTTTTTGGCAACGATGGTGGGGATCCACTCTTCGTTGATTTCATTGCCTGGGAACTCTTTGATGAAGGTCTTACGTGGCATTTTTGCTTTGCGCACGCAAAGAGCCATGATGCGACGCTCTTCGGCGCGAACACGATCCAGCGCACCGCGAACACGATTGTACAGTGGGTCGAACTGACGCGGCGGCAGTTTGAAGAACTTGAAGGTCTCGCCTTGCTCTTCTAGNGCTTTCTGAGCCTGNTTGCTTTCGCGGCCGTGTTTTTCAACAGCTTTGGTGGCAGCGGCGGCGGCTTTTGCCAGTTTACCGAAACGCTCTTTGGCTTCTTCTGGATCTACGCCACCGGTGTTTTCGTCTTCGTCGTCATCGTCGGAATTGTTGTTGGCAGCAGCGGCTTCACGCGCTTTGGCGGCATCGAGTGCTGAAGGAACATTGTCGGCGGGGTCGAGCCAGCCAGCAATAACGTCCGGCATGCGGCGCTCTTCTTTTTCGATGAGGCTGTATTCTTCGACCAATCTGTCGACGGTGCCCGGCCAGTAAGACATGGCGTGCATCAGCTCGCGGGTACCTTCTTCGATACGCTTGGCAATGGCAATTTCGCCTTCACGAGTCAGCAGTTCCACGGTGCCCATTTCACGCATGTACATGCGCACGGGGTCGGTGGTGCGGCCGGCTTCGGTTTCTACAGCGGCGAGAGCGGCGGCGGCTTCTGCGGCGGCGATTTCGTCGGCGGAGGAATCTCCGTCGCCCATCATTAAGGCGTCAGCGTCAGGGGCAGTTTCAAAAACCTTAATGCCCATGTCGTTGATCATTTGAATGATATCTTCGACCTGATCTGGATCGGAAATGTCCTCGGGCAAATGATCGTTCACCTCGGAATAGGTAAGGTAGCCTTGCTCCTTACCTCGGGCGATCAATTCTTTGATTCGAGACTGTTGCTGCTGAGCGTGTTCAGACATTCGAGACCCTGTAGCTTGCTTGTATTTTAGACGGCGGAAAACGGGAAATTATAGCCCATATATTGCGCTTCGTTCTAGGAATTCAACCGTTTAGGTGAGATTTTTAATGGTTTGCGACCTATGTTTCACACTTCTCGCCCTAATAAAGACGTTCGATGAGGCAAAAGCACTCAATTTAGCGGCGTTTATTGTGTTGATTGGCGTGATATTCACGGATTTGTTGTTTTTCCGAGTCGCTTAAATCATTAAAGTTCTTGGTGCTGAGTTTTTCCAGCGTTTGCTGTTGTTGATGAGTATCGAGCTGTTGTTCCACGCGCGCTACCGCATCGAGGTATTCCTGTTGGGCGTTGTATTCGCCGATTTGTTTGGCCTCGTTGAGTAGCTCAACGGTGGCCAGTTGAGCCAATTCTTGGCTGGCCGCTTCGCCTTGAGNGCCGCGCCAGTGGCCTAGAATCCGCGGCAAATTATAGCTGGGGCGTTGTTTCAAAAATGCGACTAGCTCGACGTAGCGTTTTAGGTCGCTATCGTGACTGACCTCTATGTGAGGAATCGCTGGCGTGCAAGGGACCAGCTCGGGGTGTTGCAATATCATGGCGCACAATAGCTTGCTGGGCGGCAGTTTTATGGGGCCGCGATAGCTCGAATCAGGTGTGCGAGCTGCGACCGTATCTCCGGCAAGTGGTGGGGGGTTATCGTCAGCGGGCATCACGCCGTCGGTGGGGTAATCGTCGATGTCAGCGGCGGCGGTGGAGCTGTGCGAATATTCGGTGTGTGAGTAGTCGCTATCGTTGGTGGGCCCGTAATCTCGGTCGGAAGTATATGGACTCGGCTGTTGGGGGCGAGGCTCACTGCGCGCACTGGCGACTTGTGTGGAAGTCGCGTTGGTTTCTTTTGCGGCAGGCGCCGGTTCGACGGGCAATGCGACCAAATCCATCAGAGTGTCAATCGGCAGGCCCGTGCGCTGCGCCAGATTGGCAAACATCAGCTCGCGAAAAACCCCTGTGGGTAACTTGTACAGCAGGGGGGCGGCGCGCTTACTGAGTCGTGCGCGGCCTTCCATGGATTGAATGTCGATGCCATCGGCGACGCTATCAAACAGAAAGTCCTCCAGCGGTACCGCCATATCGATCATGCGCGAGAATTTTTCTTCGCCCACTTGTCGAATTAAGGTGTCGGGATCTTCGCCGTCGGGCAGGAACAGGAATTTCACCTGTCGGCCGTCGGTCATGCTGCTCAGGCTGTTTTCCAGCGCACGTCGCGCTGCCTTGCGACCGGCCTCGTCGCCATCGAAACAGAAGACGACTTCTTGGGTGTACTTGAAAGCTCGGGCTAGGTGATCTTCACCACAGGCGGTGCCCAAGGTGGCGACCCCGTAGCGAATGCCAAACTGGGCCAGTGCGACCACGTCCATATAGCCTTCTACCACCAGCAGTCTCGGCAGTTGGCGGTAGGCTTGTCGCGCCTCATAGAGGCCGTAGAGCTCTTTACCTTTATGGAATACCGGCGTTTCTGGTGAGTTCAGATATTTGGGTTTGTCGTCGCCCAGTACTCGCCCGCCGAAGCCGATGACACGACCGCGGACATCGCGAATCGGAAACATAATACGGTTGCGGAAGCGATCGTAGCGGCGCCCATCTTCGGGGCGCTCGATCAGCATGCCGCCTTCAGCCAGTAGGTGTTTGTCTTCTTCGCTGAGGCCAAGCGCTTTAAGCAAGTTATCCCAGCCTGGCGGGGCGTAACCGACACCAAAGTCGCGTGCAATTTCGCCGCTCAGACCGCGCAGCTGCAAATAGTTGATGGCGTGCTGTTTGGCGGGGCTGTGGCGCAGTTGTTGGCGAAAATGCTGATCAGTCTTATCGAGCAGATCGTAGAGGCTTTTGCGCTCTTTGTGTTTGGGGGAGTCATTGCGAGCTTCGCGCGGCACTTCCACGCCGGCCATTTTGGCCAGTTCCTCGACGGCGTCGGGGAAGTTGAGACGATCGTGCTCCAGNACAAAACCCAACGCAGTGCCGCTGGCGCCACAGCCAAAGCAGTAATAGAACTGTTTGTCGGGGCTAACGGTAAAGGAGGGGGTTTTTTCGTCGTGGAACGGGCAGCAGGCGCTGTAATTCTTACCGGTCTTTTTCAGTTTGACGCGAGCGTCCACCACATCAACGATGTCGATGCGATCGAGAAGATCATCGATAAAAGATTGGGGAATTAAGCCGGCCATGGAGAAAGTCTACAGATTCTAATGGATGGCCGGTAGCCTATTCTAGACGCTACCTTCCGCAACAGGCACAAGCTGTGGCTGGGAAAGATTAGCCCAGCTTGGTTTTGACCAGTTTGCTGATCGCGCCCATATCGGCACGGCCTTGCACCTGAGGTTTCACCAATCCCATCACCTTGCCCATGTCGCGAGCACTTTCGGCGCCGCTGTCGGCGATGGCTTGGGTGACGATTTGGTCGAGTTCTTCGTCGGTCAATGCCGCCGGTAGGAACTCTTGGATAACACCCATTTCAAAGCGTTCGATATCAGCCAGTTCGGTACGGCCGGCATCGTCAAATTGCGTGATGGAGTCGCGACGCTGTTTGCACATCTTGTCTAAGACGGCCAGCAGGCGCTCATCATCGACCTCGATGCGTTCGTCAACCTCGATGCGTTTGATCTCGGCTTGGATCATGCGAATAGTGCCCAGGCGCTCTTTTTCTTTGGCGCGCATGGCAGCTTTCATGGCATCTTTAATGGTGTCTTTGAGGGACATTGACGTTTCTCCTTAAGGCGTTAGGCGCGATGAATAGATTTCACTGCGCCCAAACGGCTGCACCGCAGACAGGGTCCGCGGTGCAAGGTGAATTGCAAGAGGCTTTAGGATTTAAAGCTTAGAGTCAGCGCTTAGTACAGGCGCTGGAACTTGCGGGATTCGCGCTGAACCTTTTTGGCGTGGCGCTTAACAGCGGCTGCAGCAGCACGCTTACGAACGGTGGTTGGCTTTTCGTAGAATTCGCGACGACGAACTTCGGCCAAAACACCGGCTTTTTCACATGAACGCTTGAAGCGACGCAGAGCAATATCGAATGGCTCGTTTTCTTTAAGTTTTACTGAAGGCATCTGTTTACCTGTTTATTTGTCAATTCACCGTGAGATCCAAGCCTCCAAAGGAAGTTTGTTTCTCATAATCCAAGGGGCGCAAATTCTATACACTTAGGATTTAGACTGCAATACGAATCTGCATCGGATTTACGGGAAATGCGTGTTTTGGCTGGCTCTGGGGTAGCGCAGTGATTATTATGCACGGCTTAAGAGCGATTTGGTGGGCGAAATCCACATTCGAGACCAGATTGCCGCAACCTGAAACCTGTCGTAGCCCCGCTTATTCAATGGCTGGGAATCAAGTCGGCAGTGTACAGGCTAACAGAGAAAGAAGGCATTATTGTGAAAGTACTGGGTATTGAGACCTCTTGTGACGAAACCGGGATTGCGCTCTACGACAGCGAAAATGGCCTGTTGGGGCATCGTCTGTACAGTCAAATCGCCGTCCACAGTGAATATGGCGGTGTGGTGCCAGAACTGGCCTCACGTGATCACGTCCGCAAGACTCTGCCGCTGATTAAAGAGGTGCTGGCGGATACAGAGCTAACCACAGCCGATATTGATGCCGTGGCCTACACATCGGGCCCAGGTTTGGTGGGAGCGCTGATGGTGGGAGCCTGTATTGGTCGTTCACTGGCTTACGGCTGGGGAGTGCCGGCCATTGGCGTGCACCATATGGAGGGCCACTTGTTGGCTCCGATGCTGGAAGACAATCCGCCTGAGTTTCCGTTTGTTGCGCTACTGGTTTCCGGTGGCCACACTCAGTTGGTGCAGGTGGATGCCATTGGTGAGTACACCTTATTGGGTGAGTCACTGGATGATGCCGCGGGCGAGGCCTTTGATAAAGCCGCCAAGATGTTGGATTTGGATTATCCCGGCGGCCCTCAGATCGCCAAACTGGCCGAATCGGGTCGTGTAGATCGCTTTAAATTTCCGCGCCCAATGGTGGATCGCCCTGGGCTCGACTTTAGTTTCAGCGGTTTGAAGACCTTCACGCTCAACACCGTTGCCAGGCACGCGCTAGAGAATGGTCTGCCGGATGACCAAACCTGCGCCGATATCGCTTGTGCGTTTCAAGAGGCGGTGGTGGATACCTTGACGATTAAGTGCCGTCGCGCGCTGCAGCAAACGGGGTTTAAAACCCTGGTGATTGCCGGTGGCGTTTCAGCCAATACCTGTTTGCGCGAGCGATTAGAGAAGGCGTTGGCCAAGATTGGCGCTGAGGTGTTCTACGCTCGTCATGAATTCTGTACCGATAACGGCGCCATGATTGCCTACGCCGGTGCTCAGCGGCTAGTCGCGGGCGCCAGCGCTGACTTGAGTCTCACGGTCCAGCCTCGCTGGCCTTTGGACACACTGCCGGCACTCAATGAACACAAAGCGCCGCTAGCCGATTGAGAGCGCCGCAAGCTGAATAAAATGCCGCTAGCCAATTAAAAGCGCCGTCCGCTGAAGTGATGTCGGCATCACAAGTGTGATTTAACGGTATAGCCTTAGTTTAAGAGAGTCTTCATGGATATTGTCTACATCAGAGATCTGCGCATCGATACCATTATTGGCATTTATGAGTGGGAGAGAGCGGTGCGCCAAACCGTGAGTTTGGATCTGGAGATGTCCACCGATATTCGTCAGGCCGCGAGCACGGACAACATCGATTACGCGCTTAATTACAAATCTGTCGCTGACCGTTTAGTTGGCTTTATTGAAGGTGCCGAGTTCTTATTGGTGGAGACCATGGCCGAGCAGGTTTGCCAAATTGTGCGCGAAGAGTTCGGCGTCCAGTGGGTGAAACTCCAGCTCAGCAAACCCGGTGCCTTACGACAGTCCCGCGATGTGGGATTGATTATTGAGCGGGGAGAGCGCAGCTAAGATGGCGCGAGTGTATTTGAGTTTGGGCAGTAACATCGAGGCCTATACCTACATTGCGGCAGCACTGGATGAGCTGGCAGAGAGTTTTGGTGAATTGATTATTTCTTCCGTCTTCGAAAGCGAAGCGGTGGGATTTGATGGCGATAACTTCCTTAACTTGGTGGTGGGTATTGATACGTCACTGCCGGTTGGCAGCTTGTCAAAACAGTTGAAGCAGATCGAGGATGCTCACGGACGTGAGCGCAGCGGCCCCAAGTACAGCGGCAGAACGCTCGATATCGATATTCTCACCTACGATGACAAGCAGGGTGTCATTGATGGCGTGGTCTTGCCGCGCGATGAGGTGCTTAAGAATGCGTTCGTGCTGTGGCCATTGGCGGAAGTCGCGGGCGATGAATGTCATCCACAGCTGGGAGTGAGTTATCAGACGCTGTGGCAACAGTATCGAGTACCGCAAAAACTCTGGAAAATTGATTTCGAGTGGCGACAGAAAAAAATCTCATTTGCGCAGTAGGCGGTGAAACTTTTTGTCTTTGTTGCGCTGACTTCGTGTTATGTTTCCTTTTCTGAGCTACAGCTGCTTTAGTCAACCAAGCTAGAATTGAATGGGCTAGGGCACCTCTGAATAATGCCGCTGCAGCTCAGGCCTTCAGGCGAGTTCGCAGTCTCCAACAGTAGGCGCTTTAGGCGAGGCGCTGCTTTGAGGCAGACTGGTTGCCTGTCGATAAGCGGCAACAACGAGTGCTGATTCGCCTGAAGGCCCCGTAGGGCGGGACCTCAAACAACCATCTGCTGCGTTGCACTTCTTGCTAAGGACTACGGCCATTAGCGGCAAAGTGCGCCTTACATCTGGCTGTTTGAGGCGCCGCTGAGCGCTACCGCCATTGTTCAGAGGTGCCCTAGATACTGCCTAGCTTTAAATCAAAACTCAGTGTTAAGAAAAATATAGCGCAACTAAGAGTCACATTATTCAAAGCATATCTAATGTAGATTGCTTAAAACATAAGGAAAGAAAAATGTTTAGCCACATTATGATCGGTGCCAATGATATTGAAGAATCCAAGCGTTTTTACGATGCCGTTCTGGGAACTATGGGCCACGCTCCGGGTGTTATTGATGAAAAAGGCCGTTGCTTCTATTTTACTGATAAAGGTATCTTCGCGCTGAGTAAACCGATTGATGGTCAGCCCGCTAGCCACGGCAACGGCAGCACTATCGGTTTTTCTGCAACAACGCCAGAGATTGCTGATGCTTGGCATGCGGCCGGTTTGGCAAATGGCGGTGTTACTTGTGAAGAGGCTCCAGGTATTCGCGAGGGGACTATTGGTAAATTGTATCTGGCCTATCTGCGTGATCCTTCAGGCAACAAAATCTGTGCGCTACATCGCGTCAGCTGAGTCGGAATGTTCAACCGAGACGTCAAGCGTGAATTGACGTCTCTGGTTGGGCGTCTAGCAAGTAGCGACAATGGCGCCTGTATTTTGTTGTCGCTATTAGTAGGTTTCTTTAGTTTGTTACGCATCTATTGTTACTCCCCTTCGCCAACAAATAATTCATTGCTTGTGATTAAGTTGTGTTCTCAAAGGGCCAGTCATCTTGGTTGATGTGAATTCTGCAGCTCGTGTACTGGTGTTTGATTCCGGCGTGGGCGGTTTAAGTATTTTATCGCACATACTGCAGCGTCTGCCGAGTTTGAATGTTAGCTATGTGATGGACGATGCTTGTTGTCCCTATGGCGAAAAGGCCGACGCTTATCTGCAAGAGCGAATGCAGTTGGTGATGGCACGAGCTATTGAGCGCTGTCAGCCGGATCTAGTGGTGGTCGCTTGCAATACTGCCAGTACCTTATCGTTACAGAGTTTTCGACAGGCTTTCTCTCTGCCCTTCGTCGGTGTGGTGCCGGCCATCAAGCCCGCCTATGAAAAAACCACTTCAGGTGCTGTTGTGTTGTTGGCGACAGCGGCAACCGTTCAGCGCGATTATGTGATGGATTTGTGGTCTAGGTTTGGGCGCGGGCGATCGCTGATTCGGCTGGCTTGTCCAGAATTGGTGGCAATGGCCGAAAACAAGGTTCGCGGGCAATCAATAGACACTTCGCAGTGGCAGGAGTTGGTCGAAACCCTACGCGATAAAGTAAATGCCGAGCTAAAAGGCGGTGAGTCGGTGGAGGCGTTCGTGTTGGGTTGTACGCACTTTCCTCTGTTGCGAGACGAGCTCATGCAGGCATGGCGAGATCCTTGTTTATGGTTGGATTCGGGCGTAGCAGTGGCAGAGCGTGTTGCAGATTTGTTGGCGCCTTCAGAGCAAGCGCAGAGTCGTAAGAGTGATGCGCTCGGGCATAGACATAAGGGGCAGAAAATCGCTGCCCGCGCTATCCATCGCGAATCGAATACGGGTGAAGCGAGCGCGACTTGCTGGCACACGTCCGCACAAATAGATGTTAGCCTAGCAGAGCGCTTGGCGTCACATCGATTGCAGTTGGCTGGATGTTTGTTTGAGTAACTCTACCCGAGCGCGCTGTTAGTCGCGCTCAACGCTTGTTGCGCCACTCTGCCCATGCTGCTTTAAGCCAGCAGTATCATCGGCAATGTTTGCTAGTGAGTGTCGTTGGCGCAACCCACACAAAGCTCGGTTTCTGGGATGACACTCAGGCGCTGTTTTCCAATTGCTTGTCCACAGCGTTTACAGACGCCGTAGGAACTGTGATCGCCGAGCTTGTGCAATACACGCTTAATTTGCAGTAATTCGTTGGCCGTCTGACTAGCAATGGCTTCCAGCACTTCATCATTTTCACGCTCTTGAGCTTGTTCGTCCCAATCTTTGCTGTGTGTTTTCTGCAGATCAGCCTCCACCGCAGACAGGCGATGGGCCAATTCCGTTTGTCGACGAAGGAGGGTTTTACGCGCTTCAATGTTGTTCATGCTGAATGTCCGTTGTGTTAACTCATAGGTTGTTTTTGGTCACGCTTAATGGGGTTGCCTTTAAGCGGATTGGACCCTAATCGGTGTAGTGAAAAAGCCGAGGATTCACTGTGCGAACCCTCGGTTTCGGCCTGTAGCTACGCCAAATTCCTCATGCTTTTTAGCATAGCTGAAGATCGATCAGTGAATATCAATGCGGCGACTGGTCTCTACTGGTGTTTCCACTTTGGGTGCCGTGAGGGTGAGTACACCGTTCTTGAATTTCGCGTGTATATCGCTTTGCTGCACATCGTTGCCCACGTTAAAGCTGCGAGTGAATCTGCCATAGCGACGTTCTTGGCGAATGATCTGACCGTCTTTCTCTTCTTTGTCTTCCTGGTGGCTCTCGGCTGAAATCGTGAGAATGCCGTTTTCCAGCGTGACGTGTACATCATCTTTTTCAACGCCTGGTAACTCGGCGCTTATCAGGTATTGATTCTTCTTTTCTTTGACCTCTATCCGAGGCGCGAAAGTTCCGTTTTCCTTCTCATTTAACGCGGCAGGAGAGCGAAAGTGATCGAAGAAATGGTCAAAATCAAACAGAGAACTGCGTGGTATTAAGCTCATGACGACCTCCTTGGAGTCTGCTGGGTTTGCGAGCTTTATCAGTATGGAATAGCTTTTGTCACAAGCGTTTGAGCTAGATCAACTAGATGCGAAAAGGCGTGGTGTATCGGTAGATGGGTAAGGCTGGGCCTACGTCAGAAGGGATATTGCGAGTTATTAATCAGGCGTGCAGATACCGTTGATGGATTTTCAGATCGTGGATACAAAAAAACCGGTAGCCATGGCTACCGGTATTCCTGTGTCTTCCAAGGTGTTTATAGCAATGATCAAGTCGCCTGCCAGTTGGGGCAGCGACCTGATGAGCTTAGGTCTTGAGCTTCTTGTACTGCATGCGATGAGGTTGCGCATCTTCACCCTTACGCGCGACTAAGTCTTCGTGGTATTCGGTGTAGTTGCCCTCGAAAAACTCAATGCTGCCGTCGTCTTCGTAAGCCAGAATGTGAGTGGCGACACGATCGAGGAACCAGCGATCGTGCGAGATGACCAGAGCACAGCCGGGAAAGTTATTGATCGCTTCTTCTAGGGCGCGAAGGGTTTCAACGTCGAGATCGTTTGACGGTTCATCGAGCAGCAGCACGTTGGCACCTTGCTTCAGCGTGTGTGCCAAATGCAGTCGGCCACGTTCACCACCGGAGAGATCCCCCACGCGCTTCTGTTGATCGGAGCCTTTAAAGTTAAACCGGCCCACGTAGGAGCGCGAGCTGACTTCGTAGTTGCCGATTTTAAGCATGTCTTGGCCGTCGGAGATTTCTTCCCATACGGTTTTGTTGTCATCGAGATTTTCACGGCTCTGTTCAACAAAGGCCACGTTAACGGTTTCACCGATTTCCACTTCGCCGCTATCGGGCTGTTCGTTACCGGAAATCATGCGAAACAGGGTGGATTTACCCGCGCCGTTGGCGCCGACAATACCGACAATGGCTCCCTTGGGAATGGAAAAACTCAGATCGTCGATCAGTAGGCGGTCACCAAAGCTCTTGCTGACATTTTTAAAATTGATGACCTTGTCGCCCAAGCGCTCACCCGGCGGGATGTAGATTTCATTGGTCTCATTACGGGTTTGAAACTCTTGAGACTGCATTTCTTCAAAGCGAGACAAACGCGCTTTGTTTTTTGCTTGGCGGCCTTTGGGGTTTTGACGCACCCATTCCAATTCAGCTTTGATGGCCTTTTGGTGAGAGGCTTCAGAGCGTTGCTCTTGTTCTAGGCGCGCTTCTTTTTGCTCTAACCAGCTGGAGTAGTTGCCTTCGTAGGGAATGCCGCGACCGCGGTCCAATTCCAGAATCCAACCGGCGGCATTGTCGAGGAAGTAGCGATCGTGGGTAATGGCCACCACAGTGCCGGGAAAATCGACCAAAAAGCGCTCTAACCAATAGACAGATTCGGCGTCCAAGTGGTTGGTGGGTTCGTCCAACAGCAGCATGTCAGGGCGAGACAGCATCAAACGGCACAGGGCAACACGACGGCGTTCACCGCCAGAGAGCTTGGTGACATCGGCGTCCCAGGCTGGCAGACGCAGGGCGTCGGCTGCGGCTTCGAGCTTGTGGTCGAGGTTGTGGGCATCCCAGGTTTGAATGATGTCTTCGAATTGGCCCTGCTTTTTCGCCAAGGCATCAAAGTCGGCATCAGGCTCGGCGTAGTCGGCATACACCTGATCGAGGCCGGCAAGGGCGTCTAGAGCTTCGCGCACGCCATCTTCGACATTGCCGCGCACGTCTTTTTCTGGATCCAGTTGCGGCTCTTGGGGCAGGTAGCCCACTTTGATGCCGGGCATGGGTCGGGCTTCGCCGTTAATATCGGTATCGATACCCGCCATAATGCGCAGCAGGGTGGATTTACCGGAGCCGTTCAGTCCCAATACGCCGATTTTGGCGCCGGGGAAGAAGGAGAGTGAAATGTCTTTCAGGATTTCACGTTTTGGGGGAACAATTTTGCTCACCCTGTTCATAGAGTAGACGTAAGATCCTGTCTTTCCGCTTTTGTTATCTTTTGACAATTTAATTTACCTTAATGTTAATAATTACAATTAGTTAGAGGGCTGGTAGGCTGCCTGTAATGTAAAGAAACAGTTTTGTGACTCTATGATAATGCTGTATTCTTAAATGTGTAAAGTTTAAGGGTGCGCTATGAGTTATTCAATCACGGAAGTTGTCATTGGTGGTTCAAGACAGAAAGTCTTAATGCAAGCGCACATGCCTGTATATTATCCGAACCTCTATATTACCCGTGAGATGCGTAAACGTTCGCCTAATACTCAACAGGCGTTCCTAAATCACGTGGGTGTACTACTTGGGTTTTTCAAAGCAGAGCGGATTGATATTGAGTCGCGTCTCAATAAGCGTCCGGCCTCTAACTATCTTGATGATGCCGAGTTAAGTCGGTTTGTTCAGCATGCTAATTGGAAAAAATCTGTTCTAGACAAAAAATACGAAGGAGTTAGCCTGCTGCCCTCAGCGCATGAGGAGGTTGGAGGGACACAGGCTGAAGCACGGTGTGAGGCAGCTCGGGAATATCTGGTTTTTCTCTATGAGCAGCTAGGTGATCGCAGGGGTTGCGAAGCTGCTGTGGAATGGCTGAAAAGTTGCATGAAGCGGAAGATCAAAGCTGTTCGGCCTGCATGGCGGAAATCCAGCCTTGATGATATTAAAGAGTTGACCTGTGCGCAGCGTGATTTGCTGTACGAGAAGCTTGCCCCTGATCATCCCGACAACCCTTTTAAGCGTAATCCTCACCGTTATAGAAACTACATCATTATTTTGCTTGGGTTGGAGCTTGGGTTGCGACGTTCCGAAATGTTGCTGGTAAAGCTCAGTGATATCGATTATGCCAGGCAATCCATTGATATCGTGAGACCACCCGAAAACGTCGACAGGCGTAATCCTATACCGCGTTTGAAAACGAATGAGCGAATACTACCTGTCTCTGATTTACTTATGTTGGCTATTGAGAGATATAGACGTGAGTATCGAATCTCCGATAATGCTCGCAAGCATCCTTTCTTACTTGTGGCTCATGGTCGCAATGAAGGCGAGGCTTTGAGTCTTAAGTCGATGGATGTTGTCTTTGACACACTTGAAGAAAATTTTTCTGAATTAGTTGGTGTTACAGCTCATACCCTACGGCATGATTCTGTTTACACACTGTTGGCCAGCATAGATGCCGAGTTGAAAAAGATACCTGTCGAAGACCGTATCCAACGTGTGCAGAAAACTCTTACCTATGCGTTTGGCTGGAGCTTGATGTCTGAAATGCCCGGGCGCTATGGAGCCAAGTTTTGGCGAGAACAGGCAAGTGAGTTCTTTGATAAACGAGCAGAGCACTTCGCCAATCGAGCAGAACGCATCAAAGATCTGCGGGAAGGAACCAAGTAAGGTGAATGTATGCGCTCGTTAGAAGCTCCGACAGAAGCAACAATTGATGATTGGCTTGGTCAGCCTCAAATCGCAAATTCTGGCCAGTTCTTTACGCCTTCAAATGATGTTTGGTGCCCTGATATTTCCAAACGAGCAATCAACGTTCTATCGGCAAAGTCGGCAGTTTCAGAGGAGTGGCAGCCGTGGCTTATCGCTGCGATGGCTTACTACATGAGGGAACGAGCTCAAAGTTCAGTTGCTAGTCTTGCTTATGCTTTGCGGGTGATTGGTAGAGAGAGCTTAACTCCTCTGAAGGGTTCTGACCTTATAGGGATTCGTGAGCGATTAAGGCCTACTGAGTTTAGTCACATATCGTCCTTTATTAAATTTTGGTGTGTTTGTGAAGAGTTGCCGGTTCGTCCGAAATTGGACTTAATAGAGGTCTATCAAGAACTGCCGCGTAAGAAAGAAAATCGCCGTGATGTTGTAACCAGCATTGACCCACTACAGGGGCCTTTCACCCCTTATGAGCGTGATGCTTTGTTTCAATGGTGCTCCGGGGCGTTTATTGATGGGCGACTCTCGTTGGATCGGTTTGTTTATTTGCGTTTGTTACTAGTTTATGGAGCGCGTGCAGCCAATATTCAGCAGATGGTTTTCGGTGACATTATATCGACTGCCGATACTCATCGTGTTATTCGATTACCCAAGGCTAAAGCTAAAGGTATCAAGGGAGGGTATCGTAAAGAATTGGAAGCTTTTAAGCTTTATGAGGACCTCTACCAGCTTCTTAGCACTTATAGGCGCTACGTGCTGGAGCGTTTAAAGCAGGAATATCCTGCTCACGCTAATTGGGATTTGGCGATAAATAATGTTCCTGTGTTTCGCCGGGTAGTTATTGGGCACGGCAGTTTTGGTGGAGACCCGATTATTATGGATAACGGCTCCCTTAAGGGACTTGAGGCTGCACCTGATAGTCAATTGCATACTCCTATGATGACGCTTAGGGCGTGGATTCAGTTGATCGGTAAAACTGAAGATTTCCCCCTCTCCGAGAGAACTGGTAATAAGCTCAAAATCCATGCACGGCGCTTTCGTCATACTGTTGGCACTGACATGGCGACAGAAGGTTACGGCCGTGAGGCTATCGCGGCAGCACTGACTCACACGGATACTCGATCAGCTGGAAAATACATCAAAACCTCTATTAAGATGGCCAAGCGGATTGACGAGAAGCTGAAAGATCACCTGGCTCTAGTGGTCAATGCTTTCACTGGAGTCATAGTGAGTGATCGTTATGTAGCACGGAACGGTGATCGAGCGGATCGCCAGCTAAGTAATTTAGCTGTGTGTGGAGCTGACAGCCAGTGCTATATGGATGCACCTCTGGTTTGTTATCAATGCCCGAAATTTCAACCACTGCTGCATGCTGATCATCAGCGCGCACTTATCGAGCTGGAAAATCGTCAAGCGATGTCCTCGAATACCGGACAAAACACAGCAGCTGTATACGACCGAGCCATTTTGGCATGCCGTCGTGTGATTCACGATTGTCAGAAAATCCTCAATGCGACAACCTCAGCTGTGAATGTTGAATCATGACCAATATTACTCCTTTCAAAGGTCGCCAGGATCTCGAGGCGGGGCTCAATCTGAGTGCCTTTATTGATTGGGCGAAAGTTGCGCTTGTTCAGGGTGAGCATGTAAAAGAGGATATCGAGTGGGATGCGGACTCATGGGTTCAATGGAATATCCCTGAGAGTCGGGTATCAAGTTTGGGGTCAGGCAAGCACGATAGGGACAGGCTTATGGCGAAGCCTTTTCGAGATTTCGCCAAGGCAATCATAGTATATCGGTTTGTTAACGATAGAAAATTGCCGGGAGTTTGGGTGAGAGCGCTCAGGGGGTTGGAAGCGGGATTGTATGAAATCACTGGGGCTGTCGATGTCACGCAAACCAACGCAGCGGTATGTGCAAAAGCTTGTGATCTCATGAGGCAGGTCTGGTCGAGATCAGATTCAGTCTACCAGGTGTCGGCAGCGCTGGAGAATATTATTGTTCTGCTCAACAAGAAGGGATTACTCAACACACCCTTTCGGTGGAAATCTCCAGTCGCGCGTCCAAAAAGAGGGTCGTTGAAGCAGCAGGAAGCAGATAGAAATAAAAAGATGCCAAGTGATGATTCACTTATTGCACTAGGCGAAATTTTCCACGCTAATCCTACTTCGTTTCTGGACATCGTAGTGACTTCATCTGTCGCTTTATTACTTAGTGCCCCTGCACGGATTGGAGAGCTGGCTTATGTCACCCATGATGTCAGTTTTGATGATGTCGATCCTGTCACAGGTGAATCTCAGCTTTATCTTCGGTGGTACGGTTTGAAAGGCTTTGGGGATAAGCCGGTACCTGTAATCGATCAAATGCGCTCCATATGTGAGGAGGCAATTCGACGAGTAAAGAAATTCACTGAAGAGGGGCGTGCCTATGCCAAGTGGCTCGAAGATCACCCAGATCAATTTCCTCCGCATGCTAGCCTACCCAATAAGAAGCACGATGATCCACTCAGTTACGAAGAAGCATGCGATGCGCTTACGTTTTCGTATAAAAACAATACTCCACGTTCTGTAATTAGAGATGGTTTTCTTCGCGTATTAAATCGGAAAAAGTCTTTGTCGCGAAAGGCGCGAATTATAGTTGACGATTTGTTGAATGGGCTCGAAGAAGGGACCGGACGAAGTGTTTCAGAAAACGGTAAAATTGTTAGAAGAGAGTTCAGTGATAGCTGTATTTTAACGCTGCAAAAACTTAATGTTCTTATGCGTGAGAAGTATTTGCCGCGCACTTTTCCATACACCGATGAGAAAAGAATCATAAAGTACAGTGACGCACTGTTCACTGTGAGAACAGGAGCGATGACTGTCGGTACTACAGGCGGAAAAGCGAAGTCGAAGCCCTTTGGGGTTATGCTTGGATGTGACAAAAGCCGTCTGTCTATTCAGTTGACGGGAGCTCATGTCGAAATACAATCGATTTTTGAACGTTGGAATTACAACGGCATTAAGGTCAATAGTCATGCATTTCGTCATTATCTCAATACCGCTGGCCAACGAGCAGGACTCGACGATGTCTTGATCGCTGCTTGGTCGGGACGCGTCGATGTCAGTCAAAACAAAGTCTATAACCATGAATCCGCTAAAGAACTAGCTCAGGTTGTTGCGCAGCATAGGGGTTATAACGTTCAGGGAGATTGTCACCAGCTTGCTGCAAAAGTACGTTCCAGTCAGCCTCTTAAAGTAAGTGATTTGACTGATCTGAAATCTGATCAAGATCGAATTCTGCACATGGGCGCTTTCGGTGTCTGTGTGCACGATTTCTCGGAATCTCCATGTGAGAAAATAGGGGCTTGCTTAACCTGCGGCAAGCTGGCGTGCATAAAAGGTGATGAAGTACGACTCAGTAATCTCAAGGTTGAGCTGAGGCGCATAGAGCGATGGTGCGAGGATGGAAAATCTGCTGTGCATCGAGGTGATTTTGGTGCAGAGGAGTGGGTTAAGAAAGTAAGTGAAGATCGACTCAAGTGTGAAGCTTTGATTGCGTTACTAGAAAATCCGAAACTCGACGACGGCTCTGTCATTTGGAATCAAGATAATGGTTGGACGGTCACGACTAACGCCCTGGAAATGAATGGGCTACTTGACCAGGTGAGGCAACCTGAGATTAAAACAGAACAACCCCCACAGCTCTCTAAATTGAAAACACTAATGGGGCGATAAGAGGTCGTATGGCACGATTAACTGCTGAAGACGAAGGGTGCATTGAGGCACTTATCCAAGACTGGCGCAATCCGAAGTTGAGCTGGGATATGCTCGTGGCTGCATGTAAAAGCGAGTTAGGTATTGAAACAACCCGCCAAGCTCTGAATACTCGTGAGCGTATCAAGGCGTTAATGAAGCTACGCAAGACAGAGCTAAAGGCTCCCTCTCAGGCACCGGGATATATCAAAGACCTCCAGGCCGCAAATAAGCGTATCGAAGCACTAACGAAGCGTGTTGGGGAGCTTGAGTACGCCAATAATCAATTAATCGATATGTTTATCCGTTGGCAGTATAACGCATCGTTATACGGCGTATCGGAAGAGAAACTAAATCAGCCCGTTCCCCCTGGTGGATAGGTAATAGAAATAGTTTTCGTCTACAGATGAGATGACTAATGAATGCAGGTGAGATAGGAACGGAAGCTGGGCGTATTTTTGAATACAACTTGCCTAGTAGTTGGATATTTCGTAGTCAAGAAGATCAGAATGATTTTGGTATTGACGGTGAAATAGAATTGAAGGACGAGAATGGTAAAGCTCTGGGAAAAGATAGTGTATTCAAAGTTCAGATTAAGGGGGAAGAGAACTCGACATATATTCATGAAGGTAAAACGCTCTCTTTCAATCTAAAAATGGAAAGACTGAAATATTACTTTGAATTTAACGTTCCAGTCATTCTGGTAGTGGTAGAAGTCTCGTCTGAAAAAGTATATTGGCTCCCTATCACAAATGATGAAAATCTGAGGAGCAAGGCTAACAAATCAGAAAATAATGAATCAATTCAAGTTCATCTGCCAAAAGAAAATATTCTAATCAGAAAAAACGATGATTTGTCAGGTAGATTATTTAGCTCGGTTATTGACTGTTGGGATTATCTCAATATCAAGGGTTTAAAGGATTCAATTGAAAGATACCCAATGGTCAATCCACTGTCTCTAAATAAAAAGATTGAGGATATTGGAGATGCCCTATTCAAGGCATATCACCAACAACTTAACAACCTTCTGTTGGACAGGAACTTCACAGGTGTCTTCGAGAAAGCATCGGAATTATGCCAATCCCCTATTGTGCCTACTAAAGATCAATTTGTAGCGCTTCTCTACTATTGGCAGGCATTTCAAATTTCTCCCTTTACAAAGGTAAAGAGAGAGATACTTGAAGAGAGCTTTAAGATTTGCCATTGGCTCATTAAGCTGGCTAGACAGCAAAAGAGTAGGGTTCATAGATTAATAGCTATAGGGAAATCACGTAGGGTAAAATTTAAGTTTCAATTAGAGCAGCTTCATGCAACACACCATTCAATTAGCCACTTTGAAAAGGGCTCTTTGGAGCACCTGATATTTAATAATCAGACACAGCAGTTGTATCGTGAGTGCTGCTTGTCTCTTCAGAAGAATATTGAGCTGTGTAATCGTTTGACGAAAGATGGTCAGTATCACGTCCTTTCTGATCTGTTTGTTGATATGTATGCTTCTATTCTTATATTTAGAACTATTCATGATGCTAGAGGATCGAAGGAATCAATAGATTTTCTGGAGCACTGGCATAAGAGTATGGCTTCTCTGGTGATGACATATTGCGTCATGACAAAGGATTTCTTTAAGGTCGAGCGTCTATATTTTTTGATTTCGACCTTAATAAAGGAAGACCAAAAGGCAGCTAAGGAAGTGCGTAAGATTATACTTTCTAGCTTGCCTGAGATGGAGGACGGTCTAGATGAACTTGAGCAATCTGTTTTAGATATGAGTGAGCATAAAGACTTTTACTCTCTTAGCATAGAAGAGCAAAAGTCATATTTTCTTGATATGGCTAAGAATCTTGGAATGGACCCAGACGATTCAGAAAGCGAGTTTGGTCATATAGTTAAAATGGGATTAGAGAATTATGATCCCACCAGAATTATGAAAAACTGCGGAAGCTTGTTTGTTCATTATCGTCCGGGTGGTCTTATAGCCCAATCACTTAGAATGCACTCTGCTGGAGGTATGCACCTTTTGGTTTGCTTAAAACATGGTCATGCTCAAGGAACAGGGAATCTATTAACATTGTTATATGACGATTCTGATGGCCCCAATTTTGGCTACAGCTTCAGACATCAGAACTGTGACAAGTGCTCTGATTGCAAACCTAGATCAGAAGATTGGTCGTGGAGCCTTAAGTGGTACGAAAATGCGGTGGAAGAAAATAAGGAATTTCTAAATAAGTATAAGTTTTAATCTGTGCGAAAGGCATATACAGGCGTGTACAGTGAAAAAATTACGTGTATCTTTTGATAATCTTTCCAGGTGCACTATGCCTAATTATTGTTGAGGTGTTATATGCCGGTTCAATCGCGAAAGCATAGTCTTACTTTAGAGTCATTAATTGAATCTATGGTTTTTGGGCCTTTATCGACGATTTCAGGCGATGAGACTAATACCCCTCTGGAATTGATCGCAATGATAGATAATGGGATGTCTGGCAAATGCTTGAATAAGTTGCAGGCGCGAGTTCCAGTGGATCTCTTGTCCCAGCTATTAGATTGTAGTGAGAATGATTTGAGCAGTTTATTCTCGAAACGCCTAAACAAGCTGCAAACCGGCAATGCTTACGACTTTTCATTGCTGTGGTATGAGTTGAGAGAGTTTTTCAATGACGACCATTCTCTCATGAGAGAATGGATTTTTACTCCGAATCCAGCTTTTTCTGGTGAGTATCCAAGGAATCTTATGGCCACAATAGAAGGGCGCAAATTGATCCGGAAATGTATTGGTTTGATGCAGTCCGGGGACTTTAGTTAGGAGCTTATGTAGATGTGGGTTATTGATTTTGAAAGCTCTGGATTACACAAATCGAGTTATCCCATAGAAGTAGGGGTAACTAATGGAGATATAGAATATCAAGCTTTAATACAGCCAATGAATCATTGGGAATTCTGGAGTGAAGAATCTCAGTTGATTCACGGTATCGATAGGGATGAGCTGAAGATAGAGGGTAAGAAGGCTTTTCTGGTTGCACAAGAACTGAACGAACTTCTGCAAAGCCAAAAGGTGTACTGCGATGCTTTAGAGTGGGATGGGTTTTGGGCTCGGGTGTTATTTTCAGATAACGCGATTACACATAAATTCGAGTTGTTAGATGTAAGGTGTTTGCTGGAATCTGACGATGAATATTTAAGTTCTTTTTTGGCTAGAAGGCAGGAGCTGCTTGATTCAGGAGACTATAAGCAGCACCGTGCATTGCACGATGCCCGCTTGTTGTGGCGGGCACTCAATCCACGTTCATATTACAGGTTGAGCCAGTTGTAGTATTTGACACTTTAGATTTTGTGTTTAGATATAAAACACACAACCTAAAGTGATAATACATATTAATAATTGATAATATCCATAAATGATTCATAAGGGTTGCTCATAGCCGCCCTTATGACTTTTAACTAGTAATATCTCAGCGACTATTGGTTAGTCAACCAATGAAATCATTGTTACCTGAAAACCGTTTCGCTGAGTAAATGTTTGCTCACACACTTCTTTGGGAAGCTCACCATTTCGATCATCACTAAGCCATACAGAAGCATCAACAAGCTCGCAATCAGA
>PANW01000045.1 GCA_002707785.1 Cellvibrionaceae bacterium
AGCTGGTTTTTTTGTATGGTGCCCAGGAGAGGGTGGTTCTCAACGTTATCGAAGCAAAGCTTCGAGTTGAGGTTCACGCCAGTGTTTTATCAGCTGGCCGGGAGTCCCGACTGATTTTCAGGCATAAAAAAACCAGCTCTATAAGCTGGTTTTTTTGTATGGTGCCCAGGAGAGGACTTGAACCTCCACGGCCCGAAGGCCACCAGCACCTGAAGCTGGCGTGTCTACCAATTTCACCACCTGGGCAATGTCAGTGGCACTGTGCCGACTGAGGGTGCGCATATTAGAGGCCGACTTCGTCCTTGTCAACGATTTTGAAGCGTTTTTTCGGCTTTCTGGAGCCCTCATGGATTCTGAGTGATAGCCCATGCTGCGGGGCTTTGCTGGCGGTTATTGGGGAATTACTCGCCGATATTCATGGGGAAGAGTCGCTGATGGCGGCCATTAAGGAGAGGGGGGCAAATGATTGGTCAATGGCGCTTGTATCGTCGCGGTTAGAGGAGTGTGACGGCAGGGTAAATTGACCCAAGACCGTCACGTTTCAACGTCTATACTCTGTTCATAGGCCTGATGTCGCCTAAAGATTCGGCGTTTTGGGTGAAATTCCGGTATAGTGCGCCGCAGGAGCGCGTTCTGCGCCACGTATCATTTATAGGACATGCCATTTGAGCAAGCAAAAAAGGGTTCATAACGACCCGAATCAGGCCCGTGAGGCCGAGAAGTACGACAACCCCATCCCCAGTAGAGAATACATTCTCGACATTCTAGACAAAGCCCCCGGCCCCATGACACACGAGGCACTGTGTGAGGTTTTGAACTTAAACGACGAAGACTCCATTGAGGCTCTGCGCCGCCGTTTGATTGCCATGTCGCGGGATGGTCAGCTATTGAGTAATCGCAAGAGCGGTTATGGCGTACTCAACAAGATGGATTTAATTCGAGGCCGTGTGCAAGGGCACAAAGACGGTTTCGGCTTTGTTATTCCCGCCGAGGGCGGCGATGATTTGTATTTGTCTTATCGACAAATGCGACGCGTGCTGGACGGTGATGAAGTGCTGGTGCGTGAAACCGGCCGTGATTTCAAAGGTCGCCGTGAAGGCAGTATCGTCGAAGTGCTGGCCCATCACACTCATCAAGTGGTGGGACGCTACTTTAGTGAAAGTGGCATTTATTTCGTGCGTCCCGATAACGCGCGAATTTCTCACGACATTTTGATCGCACCGGAATCTCGCGGCCAAGCCAAGCGCGGCCAGTTCGTGGTGGTGGAAATTACGCAACAGCCAGGGCGTAAGAATCCCCCTGCCGGTCGAGTGCTGGAAATATTGGGCGAGCACATGGCGCCGGGCATGGAAATCGATGTGGCGATTCGCTCGCATGGCATTCCGCATATGTGGCCCAGTGATGTGCAGGCGGAAGCCAATGAGTTGCCCGCCGAAGTGGATGATGCCGATAAGCATGATCGCGTGGATTTGCGACAGCTGCCGTTTGTCACTATCGATGGTGAGGATGCNCGAGACTTTGATGACGCAGTCTACTGTGAGCCGAAAAAATCTGGTGGCTGGCGGTTGTACGTGGCCATTGCCGATGTGTCTCATTATGTGGCTTTGGGAACAGGTTTGGATCGCGAGGCTCAAGTGCGCGGCAACTCAGTTTACTTTCCTGACTTTGTCGTGCCCATGCTGCCCGAAGCGCTTTCCAATGGACTCTGTTCGCTGAATCCAAAAGTAGATCGCCTGTCGATGGTGTGTGAAATGACCGTATCGGCTGCCGGCAAGGTCAGTGGATACAAGTTTTACGAAGCNGTGATTCACTCCCATGCGCGTTTGACCTATACCCAAGTGGGTGAGGCTCTGGCCGGCCGCGGTGAAAAGAAACCAGGGTTTGGTCGCAAGTTGCTTAACAAACTGGGCTTCAAAGGCGGAAGTACCGCTNTGTCTGCCGATCATCCCGTCGTACCAGTGATGCCGCACGTTGTNCAGTTGCACGAACTCTATGGCGCNTTGAGNGCGGCACGTACTGAGCGTGGCGCGATTGATTTCGAAACCGTAGAAACCCGAATCTTGTTCGATGAACAGCGCAAGATCGATCAAATCGTGCCCGTTGTTCGCAACGATGCTCACAAGCTGATCGAAGAGTGCATGCTGGCAGCCAATGTCTGCGCGGCACGTTTTCTTGAAAAGCATGAATTGCCTGCACTCTATCGAGTACANGAAGGCCCGCGGGAAGAAAAGCTCGAGAACTTGCGTGAGTTTCTCGGCGAGTTGGGTTTGAGCTTGCCCGGAAAGGGGGAGCCTAAACCGTCCAGCTATCAGCAGTTGCTGCAATCGATTGATGGTCGCAATGATGCCAACTTGATTCAAACGGTAATGCTGCGCAGCTTGAGTCAGGCCAAGTATCAGCCAGATAACGAAGGGCACTTTGGTTTAGCTTATAGTGCTTATGCGCACTTTACCTCGCCCATTCGTCGCTACCCAGATTTGTTGGTGCATCGTGCCATTCGTCACATCGTACGCTCGCAAATTGACAGCAAGCAGGTGGTGCGGGTCGACGGTGCGAAAACGATACCTAAGCAAAAGATCTACCCCTACGACACTGCCGCCATGTTGGCTTTGGGTGAGCAAAGCTCATTGACCGAACGCCGCGCTGACGATGCCACTCGCGAAGTGGTGAGNTGGTTGAAGTGTGAGTATCTGCANGATCANGTGGGTGATGANTTTGAAGGCATCGTTGCTGCGGTCACCAGTTTTGGACTGTTTGTAGAGCTCAAAGATCTTTACGTGGAAGGCTTGGTTCACATCACCAACTTGCCGCACGATTACTACCACTTTGAGGCAGCGCAGCACCGCCTTATCGGCGAGCGTACCCGACAAGTTTTCCGCTTGGGCGACGAGCTCAGCGTGCGCGTTGCCGGCGTGAATTTGGACGATCGGAAAGTTGATTTGGAGATGACGGGCTTTAAGAAAAGCTCGCGTAAAAAATCTGCAAAAAAAAATGATCGTGATGAACGCCCCATCAACGTTAGCAAAAATGCCCGTCGTTTAGCGGAGGCTCACGAAGAGGAGCGCGGCCGTAAGAAAGGTGGTAAAGGCCGAGGTAAGGCAAAGTCGTCTGATACTAAGCCCCGCAAAAAACGCTCGACGGACGATGGCAAAAAATCGCCTCCTAAGGCCGCAAAGCGAGGCGGTAAAAAGCCCAGCAAAGGCAGCCAAGTTCGCAAGGCGAAGAGTGCTAAACCCAGCACATCCAAAAAACGTTAAATCAGNTTAGAGAGTTATTGTGGCTAAGTTAGAAGCGGTGTACGGCTTGCACGCGGTACAAGCGTTATTGAAAAGTGCTCCTCATCGAGTCAATGAAGTGCTCGTCTTGCAAGGGCGACAAGATCAGCGTTTGCAAAAAGTACTGGCAGCNGCGCAGAAAGCGGATATCAAAGTGCGCCAAGCCAGTCGCAAAGAGCTGGATAAAATTGGTGAGGGCAACCATCAAGGTGTTGTCGCCATGAGTTTCCCGGGCGAGCTGCATGATGAGAAGTTTCTCTACAAGCTCATCGAGTCCATGAGCGAGGCGCCTTTCCTGTTGGTTCTCGATGGCGTCACCGATCCTCANAATTTNGGCGCCTGTTTACGCACCGCCGANGCGGCNGGCGTGCATGCCGTAATCGCTCCTAAAGACAATTCCGCCACACTAACACCTACCGCGCGTAAGGTNTCCTGTGGTGCGGCTGAGGTTTTACCTTATGTGCCGGTNACCAATCTCGCGCGTTGCTTGCGCAAGTTGCAGGAGTTGGGGGTGTGGATCATTGGCACGGCTGGTGAGGCCGATCAGGCGGTTTACCAGCAAGACTTGAAAGGCCCGATGGCCTTGGTGATGGGCGCAGAAGGTCCGGGTATGCGTCGACTCACTCGTGAGTGTTGCGATGGCTTGATCAATATTCCCATGGCCGGTGAAGTGAGCAGCCTCAATGTTTCGGTGGCCACGGGTGTGTGTTTGTTTGAGGCAGTGCGTCAGCGCTCCTAGGTTGAAGGCGAGTTATAGTTATGAGTGAGCAACCGGTTTACGGTCAAGGTGATGGCTCTTACGGTCAAGGTGATGCCTCTTACCAAGCGGCCGGGCAATACGAGGGATTAACGCGATTATCCGAGCGTTTCTATCATCATATGGACAGCTTGCCCGAAGCCAAAACCATTCGTGATATGCATCGTGAAGACTTAACCGAGTCTGTGGAGAAATTAGCGCGGTTTCTCAGCGGTTGGCTCGGTGGCCCAAAACTCTATCGAGAAAAATACGGACCGATTGCTATTCCACGGGCGCATGCGCACTTGGGCATTGGNACNGCCGAGCGCGACGCTTGGTTGTTGTGTATGGAAAAAGCGCTCGCCGAGCAGCCCTATGCTGAAGACTTTCGTCAATATATGCTGGAGCAGCTCTTTGTTCCCGCTGAGCGCAGTCGCACGCAAGATTAGTCTCTTTCTTTTACGCCTTCACCTCGTTCATTACCTCGTTCTTTACAACATCGATGATGCTGGAGTTCGAAGATGAAGATCGTTTGTCGTGAGATGTCCGGCGCAATCACTCAGAGTCGTTTAGAAGAGATTCAGAAAAGCCCACAGGCTGCTGACGTAATCGAAAGATACGTCATTGCGAGCAGAGCGAAGCAATCTCGATCTGCTAACTTGTTGAATGATATAACTACAAATTCAAAAGNCCGTCGCGTCGCCGTTAGGCCCCTCGCGATGACGAGTCTCATCATCAGGCTGGCCCAGTTTTATACTGTTTTTCTGTATCGTAGAGTTTGTGGTGAGTCCGTTCGATAGNATTTCATTTCAGTGCGACCTAATACACNTTGATTGTTTGGTTGTTGATNCACCGTTCAATGCACTTCTGTNNGTTCTTTGATGGGGTTCTGATTTAAACANCCAAGACTTGAAGCCTCGCCAGCGGCCTTTTACACTCTGCTAACTTTTATTACAGGATGTTCTCGATGTCGAAGCCTTGGTTAACGCGCAAACAATGGTCTAGCCCTACGATTTACAGCAATGCCAAACTGGGCATAATGGTTATCTGGGGATTTGCGGTGGTGTTCTCTGGCATCAGCAGTTTGGTACTGATCAGTGGCCGAGCGCAAATGCTGGCCGACTTTAACCGCGGTGAGCATTTGGTGGCTGTGGTTCTGTTGTTTCCCGTTGTTTCTGTCTTCCTGTTGTATCAAGCCTGGCGCATGACACGAGATTGGCTGCGCTATGGACGTACTCCTTTTCATATGGATCCCTATCCCGGTCGCATTGGCGGTCAGATGGGTGGCCATATTGATCTCAATCTGCCTTTTTCTTCGGCTCAAACGTTTGAGGCAACTCTAGTTCTATGCCGACGGGTAACGCGCAGTTCGGGCAAAGAAACCAAGGTGGACGAATCCATTATTTGGCAGCGTTCTGTGCCCTTACATCACGAAACTTGTATGACGGAAAAAGGCGCAGGCACAAGAGTTCGTCTTGTCACTGATGTGCCCGAAGGGCTTGCCGAATCACAAGAGCCTAGTTCCAATTATCATCTTTGGCGTCTAACCATCAAAGCACTGGATAAGTCATTGCGATTTAATCGCAGTTGGGAGCTGCCCATGTTCTCAGGGGCGGATCAGGCAGAAACCCAATTGCCATCGGTTGCCTTGGCGGCCTATGAAGAAAAGCAATTGGAGTCGCTAGATGAGCTGACGCAAATCACTCAACAAGGTGACAGTATTTGGATGCGCTTCACGCCCAATAATACTCGAAAATTGAATCTAATGATGACGATTTTCGGCGCGTTGTTTTTTTCAGTGGGTATCGGTATGACGCAAGCCGAAGGCGCGATGACCTGGTTGTTCGTCGTTGTATTTGGTGCGATCGGTTTTCTTATCTTGTCACTGGGTGTCTATGGCTTAGGGAAAGAGCTGAGGGTGGGGGTTAGCCCTGAACAAGTGGTCACCAAGCGTTTCTGGTTTGGCTTGGCGTTGCCTGAAAAAGTGAGTCCTCGTCATCAGGCAAAACACATGAAAATCGAAAGCGGTGGTTCCATGAGCTCTGGGACCGAAACGGTAAAATACTATCAACTTAAATTGATTATGCACGACGGGACAAAATTGCCCATAGGGTTTGGGATTGATGGTTATGGCAAAGCGGAGAAATTGGCTCAGCAACTGTCCATGCTGACCGGACTGGAATTTTGTGAGAAAGTGTAATCGACAAATTTTGTGCAAACTCCATTGGCGCACAATGTTCGATTGAATGAAGGAAGAAATCCACTAATTAAAGGAGTAAAGGATGATTCGTATATTAGCAGTGGTTGGTCTCATGGTGTTGATGCAGGGATGCAATATTGACAGTGAATACCGTGCTTTGCACGCNATGGAAAATGATGATCAAAAGCTATGGGCATTTTTACAAATCAATGTGCCAGAAGGTGTGGATGCTGTGGAATCCTACTATTACTTCGCCGAGATTTCCGAAACTGTGTATCAGGGGATTACCAGCAATCAGCTTACCGAAGGGTTTATGTTGCTAGAAAATGTGCGCTATTGGGGTAACGATGATCGGATCTACGATTATAAAGACGTGGAATATACTGGGGAGATCGTATTTCGCATCGAAGANGTGAANCGCATNAGTTTGGTCAACAAGGCGCCGGTTATCGGCATGGGGTATGAGCAGTATGAGGCGGANAAGAGCGAAGCAAACCCGGTCGTCGAACTGTCAGAAGAGTCGTCTTAAATCAACGTAAAATGAAAAACCAGCTTGATGATACACCTCGTCATCGAGAGGAGCCCAAGGACGACGCAGCGATCTCCTGCACTGAACCCTGCCATCAAAATGTTAGCTAATGGAGATCGCCGCGCTGCGCTCGCAATGAGGTAATACTTGCCTTTGTCAGCAAGGGTTCATTGCCGGCGTTAATAAGGCCGTTGGCAAACATGAGCGACTAACGATTCTCCTACTGGATAATAGCTAGTCGCTTCCTATCTTCCGTCTTCTTTCTATACTCTCTATTCGAGCCAATTGACGCCAGCAGATGCAGCGCTGTGGTATACGCGGGTAAATACACTCTTTGCGGCAAATGTCGCCGGGGTCTACTCACTAGCCGGGGTTTGTTGTCCTAAATTGACTCACTTCTGGAATGAATGCACCTGTTCGCACCGAGTTTTTTGCGCGATAGTAGACGCTTTATCCGTATTCGGACGAGTGATGAGTGGCATTCATATGACGCCAATCAGGGAGAGTATCAGCATGGTTAGTGAGTCTTACGATATTGTGATTATCGGCGCCGGCCTGTCAGGCATCGGTGCGGCTGTTCATTTTGGTAAAGAATGTCCTTCACACTCGCTGGCCTTGTTCGAATCTCGGGAGTCTATAGGGGGGACTTGGGATCTGTTNCGCTATCCCGGTATTCGTTCAGACTCGGATATGTTTACCCTGGGTTACAGCTTCAAACCTTGGCTCAATCCCCAGGCCATTGCCGACGGCTCCCTCATTCGCAACTACATTAACGATGCCGCGGATGAATATGATGTAAAGGGTAAGATTCAGTTTCAGCAGCGTATTACTTCGGCNAACTGGAGCAGCGAGCAACAGCGTTGGATTCTCGAGGTGACCGATCAGCGTACGCAGGCGGTGAAAGTGGTGACGGCCAATTTNGTTATGGCGTGTACCGGTTACTACAATTATCAGAGNGGCTATGAGCCGGTGTTTGAAGGTAAGGCTGATTATCAGGGGCAAATTATCCATCCTCAGCATTGGCCTGAAGATCTCAATTACGACGGGAAATCTGTCGTCATTATTGGCAGTGGTGCCACAGCCGTAACTCTGGCTCCAGCAATGGCAGACAAGGCCAAACAGATAACCCTGTTGCAACGCTCACCGTCTTACGTCATGAGTATGCCAAAAGTAGATCCCAAACTTGAGGTGTTGCGTGAGAAGTTTTCACCTAAGCTCTACTATCGCTTGGTGCGTGCGCGCAATGTCACCTTGTCGTTTCTTGTGTATCAATTTTGTAAGTTCTTTCCGGAAAAAGCGCGTAACTTCCTACAAGGCCATGTGAAGGAAATGATAGGCGATGAAGTGGATATGAAACACTTCACACCTAAGTACAACCCGTGGGACGAACGTGTCTGCGCGGTGACTGATGGCGACCTGTTTAACGCGGTTAAACAGGGTGATGTCGTCATGGAAACCGATCATATTGAGCGCTTTAACAAAGACGGCTTGTTACTCAAATCAGGCAAGCAGCTGAACGCGGATATTGTCATTACCGCTACGGGTTTGAATCTTCAATTGCTGGGAGGAATGTCTCTCAGCGTGGATGGTCAACCTTTTGATGTCACTCAGAAGATGAGTTATCGAGGGGTATTGCTGGAAGATCTTCCNAACATGGGATTTGTATTTGGCTACACCAATGCATCGTGGACGTTGAAAGCCGATCTTGTTCTAAAGTATGTCACGCGTATTCTGAATAAAATGAGGAAGAACGCTACATCAACCGTTGTACCCAAGAATACGGGCGGTGACCCCGGTGGTATTCCTTTTATCGATNTGCAGTCGGGTTACGTTATGCGCGGACGAGATTTGATGCCGCAGCAAGGGCAAAAGTTGCCTTGGCGTTTGTACCAGAATTATGTTCTGGATTTTCTCACCCTGCGCTTTAGCCGGCTCAATGATGGCAAGTTGTNTTTTTTCAATACGGCGGCCAATACAAACGTTACTAGAAGGTCCGTAGAAAAGAACCCCGCCACCGATCAACGTTCAGTGTCAGACGAACCTATTTCTGAAACCATGTCTTAATTACAGTTCTATCAAGGAGAGTTACTATGAGTAATACACAGAGTTATGTCAGTGATATGCCCGTGGACATTAAACCACGCCGCATGAACTTTCCTTTTAAGCAAGCTCGCAAACGTTTTTTCTTCGACGACAACCCGTTGAAGTCTGTGTATTGGGCGGCATTGTCGGCAACCTTTCCCGCCGGAGAAAAAGAGTTTATCGACTCTGTCCGTCTCTATAAAGATAAGATCAAAGATCCCAAGTTAATGGAGCAGGTGAAGGGCTTTATTGGGCAAGAGGGGCATCACAGTGGCCAGCATATGCAGATGAACAAGCAACTGCGTGAACTGGGTTTGGATGCCGTACGTTTAGAAAAGCATCTTGAGCGAGACATTAAAAAGTTCATTCCTACACGTCCGGATCGAGTGCGCTTGGCCTTAACCGTGGGAATGGAACATATTACAGCGATTATGGCAGATCACGCGCTCAATCACCCTGAAACCTTTGANGGNATGGATGAGACCATTCGCGAATTATTACTCTGGCATGCGGTGGAAGAGATCGAGCATAAAGCGGTAGCATTTGATGTCTTTATGCTGTGTGACGGTGATCGCAAGCTATTGCACAAGTGTTTGAAGTTGGCNACGCGTTTGTTTGTGGTTCGTATCAGTTGTTATATGGTGGGCCTACTTTGGTGGTCGCGATCACTACCGCGCTGGCGCCATATTAAGAGTTTCTACCGAATGCTNTTTTCTGAGAATGGTGTTATCAGCAGCATTAAGAAACCCTATAAAGATTATTTTCGTGAAGATTTTCACCCTTGGGATCATCAAAATCAGGGTTTGGTGGATCATTGGAAAGAGCACTACTATGACGCCAGTCATGATCGTGGTGCGCAAGCGGCCAGTTAGGGNTTTCTNATTCTATTTNATGCCCAGTGTTTGGATGCGGTAGCTTAGTGTGGAGGGTTTAATGCCCAAGCGCTGCGCCGCCCCATCTTTGCCAGAAACTTTGCCGTTGGCGGCGAGCAGAGCTTTGCGAATGTTGTCTATTTCCAATTGTTGAAACTCTTGCGCCGTTAAGTAATCTGAGTCTTCGCTGTCGACCTCCTGATTAGCGAGTTCGGTAGCAGCATCTGACTCTATCCCATCGCCAGCAACGGACAGTGCTAAGTCCAGACGCAGTTTTCCGTCACTTGAGAGTATCACTGCTCGTTCAATCACATTCTTTAACTCACGGATGTTTCCCGGCCAATCGTGGGCTTGTAACTGTTTCAGTTGTTGGGTGGTTAGCCCTTTAATCTCTCGGTGAAGTTGTTGTGCACTTTGTTGAATAAAGTGCTGGGCGATAGGGGCTATGTCCTCCAGGCGTTCTCTCAGTGGTGGGACTTCGATAGGAAAGACACTGAGTCNATAGTAGAGATCCTCGCGGAAGCGACNGGCTTTAACCTCTTCGAGTANACAGCGATTGGTTGCGGCAACAATGCGCACATCGACGCGAATGGTTTTTTCATCACCGACTTTTTCGAATTCACTTTCTTGCAGGGCGCGCAAGAGTTTGCCCTGCAGATCCAGCGGAATCTCTCCAACTTCATCGANAAACAAGGTGCCATGGTTGGCTAGTTGTAGGCGTCCCACACGATCGCGATGAGCGCCGGTGAAGGAGCCTTTGATGTGCCCGAAAAACTCACTTTCAAATAGATCGGCGGGGATTGATGCGCAATTGACTTTCACGAGTGGTTTGTCGGCGCGTTCGCTGTTGTCGTGAATGGCACGGGCGATCATCTCCTTGCCCACTCCCGACTCGCCTAAAATCAAAACACTGGCCGGTGTACTGGCGACTGCCTGAATTTGAGCCAGAGTTCGCTGAATCGATTGGCTCTCACCAATGATATCGCCGCAGTAAGTATTGGTTTTAATCTCGTCGCGCAGATAGTCGCGCTCTTGTTCCAGCTCGTCTTTTAGGCGTTTGATTTCCCTAAAGGCTTGTTGCCGTTCCTGTTCAGCGCGCAGACGCCCTGAAATATCTCGAAAGATCACCACAGCGCCGTTGACCTCGCCATCTTCGATGATGGGCGTGCTGGTGTATTCCACCGCAATGCAGTGGCCTTTAGCGTGCCAGAAAACTTCGTTGTCGACGTGATGGATGACGCCGTCCCGAAGGGCCGCGTAAATGGGACATTCTTCTCTAGGGTAGTGGCTGCCATCGGCATGGGAGTGATGATGTATGTCGTGTAACTGTTTACCCAATAGGTCGTTCTCGCACCAGCCTAGAATTTCTCGAGCCGCATCATTGACGAAAGTGGTGCGGCCGTGGCGATCTAGACCATAAATACCTTCGCCGGCAGCGGCCAGAATCAGCTCGTGTCGTCGCTGCAAATCTTCCAGTGTTTGTACTGGGGGCAGGTGTTCTGGGCTGGCGTTGTCGGGCATGGGTGGCTCCGGAATTTCCAATTATTTGAGAATTATGTTCCAAATTTTTGGGAATTACAAAAAGTTGTAAATCGGGGTAACTCTAACTTATTGATTTATATGGAGATTACGATTGGCACAGCTTTTGTAATAGCAGAGATACCTCAAGTTTTATTAAGGAATTGAATTATGGCGAATGCCAATTCTCCTTCGGCNTATGCCGAATCTCGTCCACCGCTACCNCCTTTTGATAAGGCNAGTGCGATCGCCAAGGTTCAGGCCGCGGAAGACGCTTGGAANAGTCGCGATCCTGAGCGAGTGTCTTTGGCTTACACCNTTGATACCGAGTGGCGCAATCGCGCTGAATTTATTCATGGGCGTGAGCANGTGCAGGCCTTTNTGACTCGCAAGTGGCAAACCGAGTTGGATTACCACCTAAAGAAAGAGCTCTGGTCTTACACCGACAATCGTATTGCGGTCACTTTTCGCTATGAATGGCGCAACGATTCAGGGCAATGGTTTCGCTCTTACGGGAATGAGTTGTGGGAGTTTGCGGAAAACGGTCTCATGCAGCGCCGTATTGCCAGCATCAACGACAGCGCCATCGAAGAATCTGAGCGCGAATTTCGCTAGTTGAANTTTCTGTAACCTGATNANGGGAAATAGTCATGCCTGCTACTGCTAATCATTTTTCGTCAGTCTCTATCACTTCGCAATTGAGTGTCACGTCGAGTCCAATCGGTATCACTCCCGGTTTGGCTCCGACNATTGANCTCTATACGCAACCGGGTTGTGAGTATTGCTTAGCGNTAAAGAAGATTCTTACTCACAAAGATTTTCGCTTTGTGGAATACGATACTTCGCGCAACTTTCGAAGACTGGAAATCATGAAGGCTAGAGCGCCGAGCAAGATTTTTCCCCAAGTGGTTATCAATCAACAATGGATTGGTGGCTTTGACGATCTATTGGCGTCCGATCTTATTCAAAGTGCTTAAGTTTAGAGCCCGTGCCAGTTGCGGTTCTGGCTGTTATCGATCGTTTATTCTCTAGGAGAAAAACTATGTCAAGAATTACGTTGTATCGCCATCCATTGTCCGGTCATGCTCATCGTGCAGAATTACTGCTATCACTGCTGGGTATCAAAGTCGANTTGGTCGATGTAGATCTNATGAAGGGCGCACAAAAGAGCGCAGAGTTTTTACAGAAAAATCCATTGGGNCAGGTGCCGGTGTTGGAAGATGGTGCCGACACAATTGCAGATTCCAATGCAATCTTGATCTATATCGCCACTAAGTACGATGCTGCACGCACTTGGTTACCTGAACAGCCAGCACTCAATGCGGAAGTTCAAAAGTACTTGTCTATCGCCGCTGGGCCAGTTGCCAATGGCCCTGCCTCAGCTCGACTCATCACTCTATTTGGGGCCGACTTGAGTGCCGAAAAAGCCGCCCAGATTGCACACAACATTTTTGCGGTATTGAATGCGGCACTGGCTACAAAGGACTGGCTAGTGGCAGGGCATCCAACCATTGCCGATATCGCCAACTACGCCTATATCGCACATGCGCCGGAAGGTAATGTCTCTCTGGAAGCTTACCCCAATATTCGCAGTTGGTTGGCGCGTGTTGAAGCGTTGGATGGTTTTGTCGGCATGCAAAAATCCGCGGTAGGTCTAGCGGCATAACAATCGTGGCGCNTTGCTTTAGTGAGTCGGGCGCCGCAATCTTAGGGAGGGTGTGGCAATGGTCAGCGTGGTTGAAGGCATTGATGTTGAATTCGAAGAGCGAGAAAAGCGTTCACTAGTAGNCGAAATGAACCTGTCTCCATTTCATTTAGGCGAGCGTGATTTACAGGAGCGTGCCGGTGTTCGCGACCGTATGGAGAAATTCGGTCGCAGAGTGATTCGCGATCACTTTCCCGAGCAGCATCGTTCCTTTTACCAGCAACTGCCATTCTTGCTCTTGGGCTACAGTGATTCTGACGGCTGGCCTTGGGTATCCCTACAAGCTGGAGCGCCTGGGTTTATTCAGTCGCCGAGCAATAGAGCGCTCAAAATATCCACTCCCCTGATGCCGGGCGATCCGCTTAAGTCATCTCTGCATCCTGAGCTACCGGTCGGGGGGTTAGGTCTCGAGCCTCACACTCGTCGACGCAACCGCTTTTCGATGCAGGTAGCTGAGTGGGACGAAAAAGATCTGACGCTGATGGTACGTCAGACCTTCGGCAACTGTCCGCAGTATATTCAAAATCACCGCTTGGAATATTCTCCCGTCGACGCGCCGGGTGCTACTGAAGTACTTCCAAGTTTAGATGATGAAGCGATTCAGTTGATTCGCAGCAGCGATACTTTTTTTGTTTCCAGTCAAACNTTGGACGATAAAGGCTTGTCCGCTGGAGCNGACGTATCCCACCGAGGNGGAAANCCTGGCTTTGTGCAGGTGGAGCAAAGCTACGGAGGCCACACGCTGACGGTTCCNGATTANCCCGGTAATAATCACTTTAATACTCTGGGTAATTTTTTGCTAAACCCTAGAGCGGGTTTACTTTTCTGGGACATAGACCGGCAGGATGTANTGATGGTGACNGGCGANGTTCAAATTCTGAANGAGCATCCCTTGTTGCCGTTTTTTGAAGGNGCTGATCGTTTTTGGCAGTTGCGTGTTCACAAGGCGATTCGTTTGAAAGGCCANTTGCCTTTGCGTGGCCAACTTGGAGACTATTCACCCAATACGCTAATGACAGGTGATTGGGTGTCTGCCGAACAGGCCTTTTCAGCTCATCAGCAGCGCCATAGTTTCCAATCTTACGAAGTTATTGGGCGAGTCGCAGAAAGTGATCAAGTGGTGTCACTTTACCTAAAACCACCGTCAGGAAGTCTTCCCGGTTTTATGGCAGGTCAATTTCTTACTGTGAAGATGCCTATGCTGAAAGACGAAAAGGGGCGTGACATTATTCGCACCTATACGGTTTCGAACGCGCCCAATGAGGGCAGTTATCGCATCAGTGTGAAACGTATCGAGGGTGATGATCAGCGCGTCGGTGGGATTGTTTCAAACTATCTGCACGATTCCATTAGTATCGGCGATCGCTTGGAAGCCAAAGCGCCGCAAGGCTTGTTTCATTGGCAGGAAGATTCCTATCGCGATGTGGTGATGCTNGCGGCGGGCATTGGTATTACGCCAATGATCTCAATGATTCGACATGCGTTNCGCGAGCAATTGCGNGCTCGACGCTTCCAGAATATCACGCTTGTGGTCGTGGGNCGCAATCTAGANCAGCA
The DNA here is from genome assembly GCA_002707785.1 of Cellvibrionaceae bacterium. Lineage (GTDB taxonomy): Bacteria > Pseudomonadota > Gammaproteobacteria > Pseudomonadales > Cellvibrionaceae > Pseudomaricurvus. The sequence goes on from PANW01000045.1 coordinate 14,475, forward strand.
AACCTTCCGCGATGAAATNGCNCATCTACTGAAAGCCGCTCAGGGTTATCTACGGGTTTGTTGGTGTCTAACCGAGCCAGAAAGCACCGCCGTCAAAGGNCGAGATTATCAAGTCGTCGGTCGGCCCGATGAGGCTCTGNTGCAGTCTCTGTTGCCGCTAGCGGANTACGATTTTTATTTNTGTGGGCCGGGGCTATTCATGCAGGATATGCACGATGTGTTGCTAGGCTTAGGTGTGAGTGNGCANCGNATTTTCTCTGAATCTTTTGGGCCGTCTTCTNTAACNCCGGAATCCCCTGTGGAGTTTGAGGNNAGTGAAAGTAAGGCTCCGGTTGCTGAGAGTGCCGGGNTTCGATTGTTGGCCAGCGATAGCCAAGAGCGCTTCGAGCTCAATTGGGAAAAGAGCGACGGCAGTCTGTTGGAATTCATTGAGGGACACGGTGTGGTACCCGCCTCGGGCTGCCGCAATGGCCGCTGCGGTTCTTGTGCGGCGGATTTGATCGACGGCGAGGTGGTTTACGATAGTGNTTGTTCTGCGCCTCAAGATGGCGGAGTATTATTGTGCTGTACTCGTCCGGCCACTGGAGAGGATTTNCTCATACAGTTGAGAGAAGAGTCTTAGGCTCCTCTCATTNCTNCTCTCANNGCTNCTTTGATTGTCTCTCTCTCATTGTTGTGGGGGANACAGCAGTTTGCATACANTCCGGNGGNTTCAGTCAANCACAAATCAACGCTACAGGGGATCGACATGNTCAATATGGACTTCAGNAAAACGGTTCATGTGAATACGTTTGANCGCGATTGGGTGGCAAGTCCAAAGGCTGGCGTCTGGAGAAAGCCCCTTGCTCGCGAAGACGCAGAGCGAGGGCATGCCACCAGTATTGTTCGCTATGAGCCCGGTGCTAGCTTTCACTCTCACAATCATCCCGGTGGCGAAGAAATCCTGGTGCTGGATGGAACTTTCTCTGATGAGACGGGCGATTTTGGTCGAGGCACTTATTTTCGCAATCCGGCAGGTTTTATTCACGCCCCGTTTAGTGAAGAAGGTTGTTTAATTTTAGTGAAATTGCATCAGTTTGATGAAGCCGATCAACTTCGGCTCAGCCTCCAAATCCAGTTGCAGCCTTGGCAGAAATTATCTGAAGGTGTCGAGATTATGCGCTTGCATCAATATCAGCAAGAGCGGGTGGAACTGGTTCGTTTGCAGGCTGGCGCCGCCATGGATTTGCAGCCCTTGTCGGCTATCGAGGGCTATCTACTGGAGGGCGAGGTTGCCGGCGATGAATTGCTACCGCACTTGAGTGTCGGCAGCTGGTGGCGAACCCCGCGACTTCAAACAATAACCGCCCGACAACCCTCGCTAATGTGGTTGAAGAGCGGCCATTTTGATCTTCGTTGACTCGAATGAAGTAGAAGAAACTTTCTTCTCTTTTTTACCGTAACAGTTATAGCGAGCTGACGAGATGCCCACCATCGACGGCCAAGGCAACGCCATTGACGAAGGCGCCCGCGTCTCCGCAGAGAAGCAACAGCGGGCCATCTAGCTCTTCCAACTTTCCTAAGCGTCGTGATGGCGTCTGTTGAATGAAGGCTTTGCCCTTTTCTGAGTCAAAGTAATCCGCATTCATTTCCGTGCGAAAATAGCCGGGGCAGATAGCGTTGATCCGAATACCTTTGCTCGCTAATTCTAACGCCATGGATTTGGTCATTTGCACAACACCGGCTTTCGAAACCGCATAGGTACTCTCACCAAAGCCCTGTCGTAATCCCAGAATAGAGGCAATATTAACGATACTGCCTTCGATCTTGTGTTCGGCCATGCGACGCGCGATAGAATTGGCAACACGCCATGCGCCTTTGAGATTGGCATTCATAACAAAATCCCAGCTGCTCTCATCGACATTGACGAAGCGCCGCGAATCCGCGACACCGGCATTGTTCACCAGTATCGAGATATGCCCAAAGGCTTCTTCTGCGGTGTCGATGGCTTGTTGTACGCTTTCGCTGTCAGTGACATCCATGGAGACCGCAAAGGCGCTGCCGCCCGCGGTTTGAATCTCATTAACGAGATCGATGAGGCGGTCAGCCCGTCGTGCGGCAACAACAACTTTGGCGCCGGCTTGACTCAGTGTCTTGGCAAAGTGGGCGCCAAGACCGCTGGATGCTCCCGTGACTAGCGCCACTTTATTGGCGAGGTTGTGATTGGCGATATTATTTTCGCTCATAGCTTTTCTCTCTCTTGGTTAACCCGACGGTTAATCGATGTGTCTGTAGGAGTTTACTCATCAATCAATTCACAAGCCATTCGTGTGAGTGGCTCAACCAGTTCTCCCATTTGCTGTGCCTTTTCGCTGGAGGCATTACCTTCGAGAGCGCGTTTTTTAACGCCCTGTAGAATGGCCGCTAGACGGAAAAAGCTGAACACAAGGTAGAAATTCCAGCTAGGGATTTCGGTCAGCCCCATGCGCTGACAATACTCTTGCACATACTCTTGTTCAGAGGGAATTCCCAATGATTGACGGTCAATTCCCCCCAACCCTGACATGACACCGCCGTGAGGCATGCGCCATTGCATGCATTGGTAGGCTAAGTCAGCAAAAGGGTGGCCCAATGTCGACAGTTCCCAGTCGACGAGTGCAAGTACCTTGGAGCTTGTGGGGTGAAACATCATGTTGTCGAGACGAAAATCTCCATGAGCCAAGGCAACCTTGCCGTCGTCTGCTGGCATATTTTCCGGCAGCCATTGCAGCAGGCGCTCCATGCTTTCTAGGGTTTCAGTTTCTGTGGCGCGATACTGTTTGCTCCAGCGAGAAATTTGCCGGGCAAAATAATTGCCGGGACGGCCATAGTCGCTCAGCCCCACTGCGTCGACATCCACAGAGTGAAGCTCTGCCAGTACGCGATTCATTTCGTTGTATATTTGGCGGCGCTCTGCCTGTGTGGCTTCGGGAAGGGTGGGATCCCAGAGGACACGACCATCAATGTACTCCATCAAGTAGAACATGCTGCCAATGATCGAGTCGTCATCACACAGGTGAAAGGCTTGGGCCACTGGCACAGGCGTTTCTCGCAGTGCCGACATCACTTGAAATTCGCGATCCACCGCATGGGCGGATTTTAACAGCTCACCCGGAGGCTTGCGACGCAAAACGTAGCGACCACTGGTCGCCTTAATAAGAAAGGTCGGGTTGGACTGCCCCCCCGCGAATTTCTCGGCGGTTAATGGGCCTTTGAATCCCTGCACATTACTTTCTAGATAACGGGCAAGTGTTTCCACATCAAAATCGAACGTCGTTTTGTCTTGTGTTGCAGTATCACCGTTGCTCATCATTAGCCACCAACGATGTCGGTGCTGAAACGATCAATGATCTTTTTCCCCAGCGCCATTTGATGGACTTGATCGGGGCCATCGGCCTGACGACACCAGCGAGCGTAGTTAAAGGCTTCTGCCATGAAGTAGTCTTCGGTTAGCCCGCCGGCGCCATGCATTTGCATGCAGCGGTCAATAATATTTTGAACCAATGCCGGTACCGTGGTTTTGGTCGCCGCGATCATGTCCACAGAGGCGGGAACGCCATCGGTGTCGATTTTGCTGCTGGTTCTTAATACCAGCAGTCGAGCCATTTCAATCTCAGAGAAGCTTTTGGAAATATCTTCGCGGATCGATTGGTGCTTGCTGATGACACGCCCGAAAGTCGTTCGTGAATTGGCACGTTGGCAGGCCAGCTCTAAGGAGCGCTGTGCCGCGCCGATTAAGCGCATACAGTGATGCATGCGGCCTGGTCCCAAACGACCTTGAGCAATTTCAAAACCGCGACCCTCGCCCAACAACACATTTTCTAAAGGCACTCGCACGTTATCAAAAACAATTTCCGCGTGGCCGATAGGCGCGTCGTCGTAACCCAGAGTCGTCAACGGGCGAATCAGCTGAATGCCCGCGGTGTCTTTGGGTACCAGCACTTGGGTTTGTTGCAGGTGACGATTGGCGTTATCGGGATCTGATTTCCCCATCACGATAAAGATTTTGGTGCGCTCGTACATAGCACCCGTAATGAACCATTTGCGTCCATTGAGCACCCACTCGTCACCGTCTTTTTCGATGCTCAGTTCAATGTTGGTGGCGTCACTGGAGGCGACTTGGGGTTCGGTCATGGCGTAGGAGGATCTGATCTCTCCGGCCAGTAACGGCTTGAGCCATTGCTCGCGCTGGGCGTCAGTGGCGTAGTTCATGAACACTTCCATGTTGCCCGTGTCCGGTGCGTTGCAGTTGAAGACTTCTGGGCACCAAACTACTCGGCCCATCATTTCGGCGAGCGGAGCGTAATCAAAAAACGACAGACCACCATGGTCGCAGTATTCGGCGTGGTCTTCGGGTACAAACAAATTCCATAATCCGGCGGCTTTGGCTTTTTCTTTCAGTTCATCCATGAGAGGCAATGGTGCAAAACGATTGTCTGCATCGGCCAACTGTCGCGCGTAGGCGTGTTCGTTGGGATAGATATGCTCATCCATAAAGGCAGACAAACGATCCTGTAATTCCTGTGATTTTTCGCTAAATTGATACATGGCATATCCTCAACACTGAGTCATTAGAACGGCCGTTGTGACTCTGGGAGCAGGGAAGTTACTGTCGAGTCAAACGAGGGCATTAGGCGGCAGTATAGTGAATCCCTCTATAATCATCCTAATTTATCTATATAATAAGTTGCCATTGATTTAATTGATGTGGTTTCGGGTTGGTCTAGCGTTAGTGGTATTGCGAATAGCAGAAGAGGTGAACAGTGCGGCTTGATCGAATTGATTTGAATTTATTTGTCATAATGGATGCGATCTATCGCGAGCGCAGCGTGACCAAAGTCGCCCAACAGCTCAATCTAACCCAGCCCGCTGTGAGCAACGCGCTCAGTCGTCTGCGTCAGACCTTTGATGACCCTCTGTTTGTCCGAACCCCTGAGGGCATGATGCCTACGCCGGTGGCGGATAGCGTGATCGCCGACGTGCGCAAGGCACTTGGATTGCTCAATCGCAGTGTCGGTATTAACGCCCGCTTTGATCCGCTTCGATCCGATAAAAAATTTCGTTTAGCGATGAATGATTTGGCGCAATCATTGGTGTTGCCACGACTTCAGGCCAGAGTCCGAGAGTTGGCGCCATCAGTAACGCTGAGCAGTTTTTATATAGATCGCCAGAGCGCCGTGGAAGAACTGAAAAATGGCAGTTTGGATTTGTTGCTGGATGCTCCCGAGGTGAATGCTCGGGATTTGGGGCAGCAGGCGGTAACGCAGCTGCCTTATGTTGTGGCGATGCGCCCTCAACATCCCTTGGCCAACACCGATATGACATTAGAAGACTATTTGGCCAATGAGCACGTGCATGTATCCAGTCGCCGTACCGGTCGAGGTCAAGCGGATATCGGTTTGCATGCTTTAGGAGTCAGTCGACCTATCGCCATGAGGGTTCAGCACTATCGTGTCGCCGAAGAGGTCGTTCGAGCGAATGATCTGTTGTGGACCGTGCCAAAGATCTTGGCCAATCGCACAAACTTGATTCAGCAGCCGTTGCCCTTTGATGTGGAGCCCCTGCGCTGGAATCTATTTTGGAGTCGCAGTGCTGCCGATGATCCCGCTAACTTGTGGCTACGAGAGTTGATGATTGAGGTTTTACAGCCCTTGTCGACTAGCTAGTTTGCGATTATTGCTCAAATGGCATGGGGCCGTTTTGAAAGAGTTTACCAGTGGTGTTGCTGAAGCGGCCGGCAGAGACTCGGGTTCTATAAGCTTGGTTCAATTCTCGCACCAATAGGCTTGTTTTTGATTCTTTCGCGGGTTGAGCTGCTAGTTATTCCTTCTCTCTTTTTCCGTTATTCGTTTTGGTTCTATCTTGCGATTTTTAAAATTCTCTGCGGTTACTCAAACCGATTGGCTTAGTCGTTTTTATCGTCAGGTTTCAGTATAAAACGTCACCCTATAGCTTTACCCTTTGTAGGATTTGTCTCTCTCCGTAGCCTTAGGGCGTGAACTAGCGTTTCACTTCTCTATCCGTTTGGTTTTTTCCTTTCTTGTTTAACGCAGTTTGTGTGATTTTCATTCGCTGGTTACGGCTATTGCTTTCTCAAATATTTGGTTTTATGATGAAACCATGCAATCAAAGTAAAAGCTGCCAATCCACAAGAGGAAAGCTCATGTCCGCAATAACTTATACTCACGAAAATGGCATCGCGACCATTACCATGGATCACCCTCCGCAGAATCGCCTAGGCGCTGAGATTTCCGAGGGTTTAACCCCAGCGATTATGGATCTACTTTCTCGTACAGATACCCGAGCTCTTCTTTTGAATGCCAAGGGACCAGATTTTTCTTTCGGCGGAGATATTACTCTTTGGAAGGATGTGACTAGCGAGCAGTTTGGTGGTCAACTTAAAGAGATGATTGCAGCTTTAGGTGTGTTTGAAGATTTTCCTTTTCCCACCGTTGTAGCGGTACAGGGACATTGTCGTGGCGGCGGTTTTGAGTTGGCTTTGCGTGCAGACATTATTGTTGCAGCAGACAATGCCAAGTTTGGTCACCCAGAGGCTACTCTTGGGGCCTTCACATACTTGGGTGGCGTGCAGCGAGTCGCGGATCGAGTGGGTCGCACTCGTGCGATGGAGTGGGCATATACCGCGGAAATGATCGAAGCTGACCGAGCTGTCGAGCTTGGGTTGATTAATCAAGCCGTTCCTTTGAGTGAGTTGGAGAGTGCTGCTGATGCATGGGTTCAGAAGCTCGCTAGTGGGGCTACTCAATCTCATGCAGCACACAAAAAACTCTTGCGTGAATGGTCGACTAGCGGCGTTAAAGCCGCAGATGATTTGATACCTGAAATGGCAGTTCTAAGTCATGGTTCTGCAGACTTGCAAGATAACCTTGATGAGGCAATTGCGGCATTTAAAGAGGGGCGTGAGCGCCCGCAATTTAAGTTCAAAGGCAAGTAACCTTTACCAACCTATTCCAATAGCGATGGAACTGCATATCGGAGTTTCTCATGCCGTCGGAACTTGATCAGTTTATTGCCAGCTTCCTTGAGTCGGCCCCTGAAAAACGAGCATTTGATCGGGTGGCAATTGAGGAAGAGATTCGTCATTGGTTTTTTGGTGTCTACTTCAATCACTGGGTTGAAGTGGGCAATGGTGAGCGGGACGAAGGTCCAGAATTTGTGCTGCAATACTGGGGGACGCCGATGTATGTTACCGGTGATGATCCCGAGCTCGAATTGTGGCTAAAAACCGATGAAGAGGTGGTGAAATTCTTAAGTATTCAGCATCAGGTGCTACAAGAATCGGGCTATTCCCACACTCATGTACCCGATCAAAAAGTAAGAGCCTACAACAATTTGGGCGGAGCCATTGAAGTGATCTGGTCTCGACGCGGAGCCGATGAGACTGAAATTCAGCGCTATGTGGTCCATTTTGAAGTCGCAAAGCTGAGCGGCACTTGGAAGGTTACTGGCGCGCATACCCGCAGCACCAATATAGAAAAAGACGGCGGCACCATCGATGGCGCTTGGTCGCTTTAACGAGAGAGAATTATTATGGCTGGAACAGACGAAAATCCAATTATTTATCCACCGATTGTGGTGCCCGATAATGTCGAGCGAAAAAAAGTCACCGTGTGGAGTATGGGCATGGCGTTGGACGCCGACGTCTATCGTCCGAAAGGCTTGACAGCAGAAGATAAGGTCCCTGCCGTTGCCATGACTCATGGCATGGGTGGTGACAAAGAAACGCCGGGACGCTATGCCTGTAAGCTTGCAGCTGCAGGAATGATTGCAATATCCATCACTCATGCTGGCTGGGGTGAGTCTCAGGGGCGGATTATTGCCACCGGTGACTTGCCCGACGCTGATGCTAACGGCGAGGCGACAATTAAAGCGCGTTTGATTCGCGAAACGATTGATCCTGTAGAGTGGCAAGAAAGTTTTCGTTCTGCGATCGATTATTTAGAGGGGGAGCCCAATGTCGATCCCAATCGTATCGGTGCTTGGGGTACCAGTTTTGGTGGCGGTACCGCAATTTCTTCTGCGGCAACCGATGAGCGCGTAAAGGCTCTTTCGGTTCAAGTACCAGCGGCATTCAATTGGCCTGAGCCTATGGTGGCACTTGGCAAGCAGCGTGCTATTGAAATTGCCCGTGGCGATTTTGATGCGATTCCACAGAGTGTTGATGCAGTGCCTGGTTTGAAAGGTACGCCTCATTTTGCGCGCATGATACAGCAGCGGGTCGGTGATCTTGTTGAGCAAGTCAGTGTTCCTACACTTATTATGGATGCCGAAAAAGAAGAGCTGTTTGACATTCGTGATAGTGGTGGAAGGTTCGCATCATTACTGGACGACAAGGGCGTAGATAAACACTACGAAATTGTCCCCAATATTGATCATTACGGTATCTACTTTGACGGTTTCGAATTAAGTAGCGACTTGGCTACCAAATGGTTTACAAAGCACCTATAGGAAATTCAAGTGGACCCGCAAAGACTAAGACCAGAAGTTCGTAAAACTATTACCTCGATACCTCGGCTGCCGTTTGGGATTCGTCCATTGATTCCTCTTGCAAAATTTATCTTCAACGCCATGGCGGGTTCTAAAATCGCCGACGATGTTCAAGTTGATAAAGTAAAAGAAGATGGGGTGGATATGCTGGTGTATTCCAGTAAAACCCAGTCCTCGGACGCGGCAGTGGTATGGATGTTCGGTGGCGGCCATCTAGCGGGTAAGCCGGAGCATATGGCGGCGATCGCTAGCTCCATCGTTCATCGTACAGGCGCAAGAGTGTTTGTGCCTCGGTATCGATTGGCGCCAAAATATCCGTTTCCGGCTGATTTGGATGACTGTTGGTGTTGCTGGTCTTGGGTGGTTTCTCACGCTGATGAGTTAGGCATAAGCCTTGAGAAGTTGGCTGTGGGTGGCAACAGTGCGGGAGGCGGCTTGGCCGCTTCCCTGGCGCAGCGAATTTGTGATGCTGGTGGGCCGCAACCGGTTGCGCAGATACTCTTTTATCCGATGTTGGATGATCGCATTGCGGCGGATAGATCTCTTGATGAAGTGGACAATTTCATCTGGCGAAATTCGGCTAATCATGTGGCTTGGGGGGCGTATCTGGCACCGCATCAACCCGGAGCGGCTAAGCTTCCTGAGTACGCCTCAGCAGCGCGACGGAAAGATCTGTCAAAACTTGCGCCTGCTTGGATCGGTTTCGGGGATCTGGATCTTTTTGCTACCGAGGATGCCGAATACGCCGATCGCCTTAAGCGGGCGGGCATTGAGTGTGAGGCTCTGTGTGTTAGTGGTGTTCCACATGCATTTGAGGCGATTGTGCCGAATGTTGATGTTTCCAAGAGCTTTGTTAAATCCGCTATGGATTTTCTGGCTGGGAGATTTGATGCCGCTTAATGGAGAGAGCCGCCGACGTTGCTGCTCTTTGATTGTAGGTATTGGGATCACCATTGACTCCGGCTCTGAAAGGGATGCAAATGCAAAGTTTCCGCTTCTTTAGGGAAGTGACTTTCTGGGCACGGTGGATACAGTTCGTTGCTATTGTGCACATGTTGGTAGCGATAGTGATCTATCACAGAGAGTTTCTTGATGTCCTAGGGGCTGGATTTTTTGGGGCTGTGACAAGCTTGTCGCAGAAGGTTGCCCTCTGGTTTTTTATGATCGGTATGACGCTCCTAATTCTCGGCTGGTGTCTCGAAGAAATGATACGAGTGCCTAAAAGGGTTGCGTATAGTGTCTTGCTGGTTGTGCTGCTCGGTCTATGCCTAGTGCCAAAATCTGGATTCTGGCTGCTGTCCCCACCTGCGATATTTTTATGTCTGGTGGCGCATCGCAATGAGCATGATCGTGCTGTTAAATTATCGGGTTGTTGATAGATTTTCTCAACAGCTCTCTGCTCTGTAGTGCAACTCTCATTGCACGTTTACCCATCCCTATTGTAGGGGTGGGTTTTTTTATTCCTGTTCTTAAATCTGCATCTGTTCAGTAGCTAGTCATCGCTGCTGAATTTAGTGGTGCCGCGGTTTTGTAGAGGGTTTTCCAGCACTCGCATTGGTGTCGGATGGAGTTTGTTGGCTAGATAGCTTGTGTCACTCAGCCCTAATTCTAACGATTGTCAGGCTGAGTGAGTGATAAGACTATTTTTGTTGAGTTGCTAGTCGACCATGAAGGTCACACGTCCATAACTTTCACGACTTCGGGCACGATGAGTTCGCCTTCCGTCAGCGCAATGATCTCGTCAATACTGGTGTCGGCGGCGCGTTCTCGCAGAATGAACTTCTTGTCCTGTATTTCCAGGTAGGCAAGATCCGTGACTATTTTTTTGATACAGCCCACGCCAGTCAGGGGGAGTGTGCATTCGGCCAGTAGTTTTGACTGTCCGCTAGCGGAAGCGTGCGTCATGGTGACGAAGATGTTGTTGGCGCCCGCGACTAAGTCCATTGCACCGCCCATGCCTTTCACTTTCTTTCCGGGGATCATGTAGGAAGCGATGTTGCCCATGACGTCGACTTGAAACGCGCCGAGTACGGTGAGGTCGATGTGACCGCCGCGGATCATGGCAAACGAATCCGCCGAGGATACAATGGATGAGCCTGCAATGGCGGTAACCGTTGCTTTACCGGCGTTGATCATATCGGCGTCGACTTCTTCTTCGGTTGGGTAGGGGCCGACACCCAGCAAGCCGTTTTCAGATTGAAACATAACGTCCATGTTGTCGGGGACGCAGTTGGCGACCAGTGTAGGAATGCCGATTCCAAGATTAACGTAGGAGCCGTCCTTGAGTTCTTGAGCGACTCGTCGAGCCATCTGTTCTCGCGTAAGTGGCATAGTCTTTTCCTGCTGTTTATGCGGTTCTAGTTAGGCGTTGTTCGATGCGTTTTTCCGCATTGCCCTGAATAAGTCGATCAACGTAGATGCCAGGAGTATGGATTTGTGTAGGGTCCAGCTCGCCGGGTTCGACGATTTCTTCAACTTCGGCGACCGTTATTCTGCCCGCAGTTGCTGCCATGGGGTTAAAATTCTGCGCTGTGTGTCGGTACACGAGATTGCCATAACGATCACCTTTCCATGCCTTAACGATGGCAAAGTCCCCAGTGATGGCTTCTTCTAGAATGTAGTTTTTACCATTATATTCTCGGATTTCTTTGCCTTCGCCCACTGCGGTTCCATACCCTGTCGCGGTAAAGAATGCGGGAATACCTGCACCTCCGGCTCTCATTTTTTCGGCCAGCGTTCCCTGCGGTGTTAACTCGACATCGATAGTGCCGGCAATCATCTGTTGTTCAAAAGTGCGATTTTCACCGACGTAAGAGGCAATAATTTTTTTTATTTGTTGATTTTTTAAGAGCAGGCCGAGCCCGAAGTCGTCGACGCCACAATTGTTGGAGACCACGGTTAGGGAGTGAGTTCCCACGCGTTGAATTTCTGCAATTAGGTTCTCCGGAATGCCGCAGAGACCGAAACCGCCTGCGATTATTGTCATGCCGTTTTCGATGCCGGCCATGGCTTCGTTGAGCGAGGGTACTACTTTGTCGAATCCCGCCATAAATCATATCTCTTGAAGGTGTGAGAAATTAGCTATGTAGCCAAAACTTTTGAGGTTATCACTTGTTGGTTTTGTCATGCAACCAATAAAAATAACGCTGATCTATTTATGGTGTTGTTTTTTTGTTTTTCTTTTTAGTTTTCAGTTTGTTGCAGAAACTGTTTATTTTGTGAATTACGCTCGATCATATTTATAAATTTCTCTTATGTTGCTCATTTCTCTTACCATTTTCGTGAATACAAACGGTGATTAAGAGGTAAATATGTTCAGTGGAAAGGTTGTTTGGATTACGGGCGCTTCGTCAGGAATTGGTAAAGCGTTTGCGCAAGCGCTACATGCGCAGGGTGCCCAATTGATTGTGTCTGCACTGACGGAGGAAGAGCTTCAGTCAGTCGTTCAGGAGCTGCCTGGCGCAAAACCTTTGGCGTTTGATGTGGCAGACTTTGACACACTGCCGAGAATGGTTGAGCACGCGATCGGCTTCTACGGGAGAATTGACGTACTGATAAATAATGCGGGCATTACGCAGAGGGCGTTGGCAAAAGACACGGCATTTAGTGTCTATCGCCGCTTGATCGATATTGATTTGCTTGCCCCTATTGCTCTTACGCAGTTGGTGATGCCGCATTTTCGGGCGCAAGGTTCGGGGCGGGTGATTGCCATTGCGAGTATTGCCGGAAAAATGGGGGCGTCTTTCCGCACTGCCTACAGCGCGGCCAAGCATGGCGTGTTTGGGTACTTCGATGCTTTGCGCGCGGAAGTTGAGATGGAGGGCATAGAGATTAATGTGGTGGCACCCGGGTCCGTACGAACCAATCTAGCGCGTAACGCCATGACGGGTGACGGTGGAACCTTTGGTAAGACGGATGAATTTATCGAGGGTGGTTATGCGCCGGAATATCTGATCGATCAGGTACTAAAAGCCATCAAGAAGGGGAAGCGAGAAATAGTCATTGCGCGAGGCAGAGAGAAGTTAGGCTATCTGTTGCGTCGGTTCTTTCCGGAGACCGCCTTCGACAAGATTGCTGCTTCTACCCCAGAATTTATACAGCAACTAAATCTCAAGTCTTAACGAACTGCTGGCTGTTTTGTATTGAATGTAAGCCGGTCTAGCTTGAGCTACTCAGACGATAAACCTCCTAGCACTCTATAGTGGTTGCAAAATAAAACCATTGCGATTATTGTGGTTGCATAATAAAACCACATTGTCGTGGTGTTTACACTGGAGGAGAGAAGAATGAAGTATCAAGTGTCATTACTTGCAGGTGCCATTATGGCTATTGCTCAGCCATCACTGGCGAGTGATTTTATGATCGAGGAGGTTATTGTTACTGCTTCTAAGCGGGCAACAACTTTGCAGGAAGTGCCGATCGCGGTATCGGTGACAGATGCAGACACGATAGAGCAGGCTCAGATCCGAGATCTATTGGATTTGCAGTCTGTGGTTCCATCGCTTCGGGTTGAGCAACGGGCCAATGCCGGTGCTGCTAACTTCATTATTCGTGGTTTCGGTAATGGTGATAACAACCCAGGTATTGAGCCTTCCGTAGCGGTTTTTGTCGATGGTGTTTATCGCTCTCGTTCAGCGGCGCAAATTGCCGATCTTCCAAACGTTGAGCGCATTGAGGTGTTACGTGGGCCTCAATCTACCTTGTTCGGTAAGAACGCTTCTGCCGGTGTAATCAGTATTGTCACCAAACAGCCGCAATATGAATTTGGCGGCGCCGCAGAGGTATCCTACGGTAACTACGATTCAACCGTTTTGAAGGGGCATCTAACAGGGCCAATTACGGACTCTATTGCTTACTCGGTTTCCGCCAATATCAATCAGCGCGATGGTTACTTTGATGTTGTCAATCTTGGCAAAGACGCCAACGACAAGGATCGTTGGGATGTGCGTGGGGATCTGTTGTTCGAGCCCACTGATGATTTAGCCATTCGTGTAATTGCAGATTACGGTAGCATTGAAGATGTCTGCTGTGGTGCATCCAATGTCGTTGCTGGCCCGACAGCTCCTCTTTTTGATGCCCTAGCTGGAGGAACAGCCTTCGATACAGAAGATCCATTTTCCTATGACCTCTATCAAACGACGCCTTCCGTCAATGATATTGAAAACTACGGAATATCGGTGCAGTTAGATTACGATTTTTCTGATTACGGATTTACTTCCATTACTTCCTATCGAAAAGTTGATGCCTTTCAAAAAGATGATCGAGATTTTAGTGCCGCTGACGTTATCGGTGCTTTAGGCGAAGGTTCTGTTATTGAGACTTATACTCAGGAGTTTCGACTCACCTCAGACTTTGATGGTCCGATGAACTTTTTATTGGGCGCTTATATCTTTGAAGAAAAAGTGGAGGCTTCCGCCGGTTTGGTCTATGGCGAGCAGTTTCGCCAGTTCGCTGACGCAGGGCTGGCCGATGCAATGTTGACTGTCGATGATCTGGAGACCATGTTTGGTGCTGTCCCAGGCAGCTACTTTGAAGAAGGTACAGGCTATGCCAATGAAAGCTACAACTTGGACAATCTTGCGCTGTCTTTCTTTGGTACTCTGGATGTGGATTTATCTGATCGTGTCACCCTGACTGCCGGTTTCAACTACACCAAGGATGAAAAAGAATTTGATTTAGGCATTGAAAGTACCGAGTTGTTTTCAAATATCGTTCTTCCAGACGGATCGCCTTTGGGGAGTTTGCAGAACCTTCCGCCGTTTCTATCTATTCCCAATGCGGTAGAAGATGGTGAAGTCGAAGACGACGAGTGGACTTGGTCTCTGCGTCTCGCCGCAGATGTCACAGATAACATCAATGTCTATGCCAGTTGGGCAACCGGTTACAAGGCCGCTTCGGTTAACTTGACTCGCGACAGTCGTCCGTTCCTTGAAGACCAAACGGCCATTGAAAGCGCTGGAATCGATACACCGAATCTTACCTACGGAACCCGTTACGCCGATCCCGAGCAATCTGAAGTGTTTGAGTTGGGTTTGAAGGCTGTATTTGAGCGTGGCTCCGTCAACGTGGCAGTCTTTGATCAGACGATTGAGGATTTCCAGTCCAACACCTTCACTGGTGCGGGTTTCTCTCTGTCCAATGCCGGTGAACAAAATACCTGGGGGGTAGAGGTCGAAGGTAGCTATTCNCCGATTGATTCGTTGGATTTGTTCTTTNCTGTGACCTATNTGAAACCAGAGTACACCAGCTACGAGGCGTCTCCATTTGGNGATTTGTCNGGCTCCGAGCCAGCNAATATCTCTGAAGTGGCAACCACNNTCGGNGGNACTTTTACTCATCAGTTCGNNAGCGGTCTAGAGNTGATNGCNCGNACNGACTANGTNTATGAAAGCGAAGCTCAATTGCGTGANGGNTTCTTAGATGCTCCTGAAGTGACTAGNGAGCTCACTCGTGAAGTCAAACTCTGGAACGCATCCCTGACGCTAATTACTGTGGAGGGTTTAGAGTTTTCGCTCTGGGGACGCAACCTTACGGATGATGAACATTTAGTGGCAGCCTTTGATGGTGTTGTGCAGCCGGGTACGGTGACGGGTTATCCGAATCAGCCCCGTACTTACGGTGGCACGCTACGCTATAAGTTCTAATGCATCGTAACTGTGACTGCGCTCCTTAGGGGCGCAGTCTTTTTCGCCTGATGGCATCGAGGTCAAAAATGATGGGTTCAATTAGATTGCGTTTGTTTGCATGTTTTGTATTGTTGCAGGCGGTCTGGGTTCAGGCCAGCGAACTGGAGCTAGAAATATTCGTTGCCGAACCGGATGAGATTAATGTGACGTCTGCCCTGATTATGGGGCCAACGGAGATGATGGTAGTCTGTGGACAGGCAACTAAATCGTCGGCCAATCGTTTGGCGGATCTGATTGAAAGTAAAAACAAACCGCTAAAATATGTATTCTTGACTCACGCGCATCTTGATCATTCTCAGGGTGCAAGTGTGTTGCTGAAGCGTTTTCCGGATGCCGAGTTTATTTCTACACCCGCGATATCGAAGCGACAGAATCATAGAATGTCAGCCGATGATTCCTTTGCCTTTGATCGTTACGGCGATAATGCGGCGATACCCTCGGTTCCCGCCAATGCGTATTCTGAGTCGGAAATCCTAATTGATGGTGCTAGTGTCGAGATCTGGAGCGATATCTATGGAGACGTAGGTATTGCGCCTGTGGATGAGCCTCATGTCGCTCTCTACATACCGTCACTCAATGCTCTGATGCCCAGTGATGTGGTGTATTTCAACGGTCACGTGATGGTGGGCGGTAGTACGCACGAGCACCGCCTTAACTGGATTCGACAGTTAGAGGGTTGGATGGAGCGAGATTTTGATGTGGTTGTTCCAGGGCATATGCCTAAAACCAGCTTAGGTGATTTAACACCGATGGGAGCTCTAACCCATACTCGCGACTACTTACTCGCCTGGGACGAAGTGGTTGCCAAAAGCGCCAATGCGGATGAAGCCATCGAGCAAATGTTAGCTCGTTTTCCCGATGCCCAGCATCAGTCGGCTTTGCGGTTGAGTAGTTATATGGACTTTAAGGAGCTGCATCGTTTGAGTTTTAATCCGACCGTCCGCAAGGTGACAACTTACATGCCGGAGTGGATGTTGGATTGGTTCAATGAGTGGGCCTATAACTCACGCATGGAAAGTTACAATTTAAGCGATACTGATGCAGTGGCTCATTAAGTGACCGCTGGTTAAAACCTATGCATGTCTTTGCCCGTGCTGCTAGTGGGCGGCCACGGGCCTTTTTTATTTAGGGGATAGCTTGAATAGTTCGGTTTTATAGTGCAACCAAAGGGTGGCAAAACACTATCTACTTGACTATGATAGCTGCACGACCTACGTGAAGACTGCTATGAAACACACATCCTTTGAAGACATGAATTGTTCAATTGCCCAGAGCATGGAGGTCATTGGTGAGCGCTGGAGCTTGTTAATTATCCGTGATTGCTTTGAGGGGCTGCGACGATTTGGTCAGTTTCAGCGCAAGTTAGGAATCGCGAAGAACATCCTTTCTAATCGCCTGAATAGATTGGTGGAAGAGGAGGTTCTTGAAAAGCGACCGATCGATGATGGCGCTCAGCAAGAATACGTTCTTACACAGAAAGGTTTTGATCTATACCCAGTACTGATGTCACTAATGATGTGGGGGGATAAATACAAGGCCAATCCCAAAGGGACGCGTGTTTATTTCGTCGACAATGAGACGGAGCAGCCTATTCAAGGATTGCGTATCGTCGGTGCTAATGGTGATGTGCTTGAGGCGGATCAGGTAAAGCAGGTTGCCGGCCCGGCTCTGGGTGGCAAGAAAATACGCAAGGCGCGTAAAACCTAGCGAAAGGTCTGGATCTACACTTGGTGCCTTTCCAGTTCCGAGCTCTTGGCAATACCCCTTCTGTAAATGACACATCTCTAGGCTTTTAGTTATCGCTAGTTTTCAAAAGCTTCGAAATCTTTTAGAAGGTTCTCATCGCCAGTTGGTAGCTGCGCGTCTATGTTAATCGTTGCCACACTATCTTCTCGGCAATTGAAACACTAGGTTTCTTATCCCGAAATCTTAGAGGTCATCGCGCAGCCAAAATGGCATCGGCGGGATAGTCCTGATTAATACATGGGTGATGAGATCTTACGTTCTCCAAATCAAAAGTGCTCTTGATGTTCTCGAAGGCGGTTAGTTTTCCCTGAGCTTGCTGCGTACTGACTATTTGGTGTGTGATCTGAGCAATGGTTTGCATCGGTCTTGGATTGATCAACATTAAACAGTAGGTGGCTTGGTGCAGTTGCCGATTGGCAAAAACTGCCATCTCCCGATGATTGACCTCGGCGGCAGAAATAGCCGTAAACAGCGCGGTGCGGTATTGGTTTTGCGCGGCGAGTTGTTTGCTTTCCTTCCTATCTAGAATGCTGCTTTGATCTTGCGCTTGTCCATGACTGGCGATAAAGGCGAATAAGATTCCAGCAATGGTGGCCAGAGCCAGCGTAAAGGTGCTGGGGTCAACTTTGTGTTTGATTTTTCGAGGCAGTGACGAAGAGGTGGGGGCTTTTTCTTTTGCGTCCATAATCGCATGTCCTTTTGCAATATCGAGTGAGACGCTATTGAGTATAGTGGTTTGATGGCAGTGCTTTAGATTAATCGTTTATAGATTGTGTGTTAACTATATTGGTTTTCAAACTGATGGGTGTTGGATGGCGTTTTTTTGCGGCGGTAAAAACAACAATGCCCCGCAAAAGCGAGGCATTGAGTTTAGCGCGAACAACGGCGTTGATTAGTCTCGGTTTCTACCGCGACCGCCTTCAAATCTTCCGCGTCCGCCGTCTCTGCCGCGACCACCTTCAGGGCGCTTGCCGCGAGGGCCGTTTTTCTTGAACGGGCGTTTGTTGCCACCGCGTGAATCATCGTCTTCTACGGGACCATCGTGACGGCTTAGGTTGATCTGCTGACCGCGTACGCGCACCTTTTTCAGGTGTTGTAGGAGATCGTCAGGCATGCCTTTGGGCAGATCGACGTATGTGTGACCGTCGCGAATCTTAATGTGGCCAATGTAGTTGCTTTCGATGTCAGCTTCATTCGCAATAGCGCCAACAATGTCACCTGGTTTGACGTGATCTTTGTGGCCCACTTCTAAACGGAAGGTTTCGAGGTCGGCGTCATTGGCGCGATCACGGCGTTTGCGGTCTCCGCGATCATTGCGATCACGACGGTCACCGCGATCGTTGCGGTCATCACGCTCACGACGTTCGCGCGGCGGACGGTCTTCAACGATGTCTTTGGGTTGCAGTAGAGGCTTTTCTTGCTGTGCAAGGAAGGCCAAAGCTGCGGCAACATCCAAAGGCTCGGCTTGAGATTCTTCGCTGTAGTTGACGATCACTTCGCGGAAGAAGGTCAAATCTTGCCCTTCAATAGTCGAGCTGATTTGCTGTTTGAACTGAGTGATGCGTTTGTCAGCGACCTGCGCTTTACTCGGTAGCTTCAATTCATTGATCACGGATTTGGTGGTGCGCTCGATGGTGCGCAGCATGCGTTGTTCGCGTGGTGCAACAAACAAGATGGCTTTACCACTGCGTCCAGCACGGCCAGTACGACCGATACGGTGAACGTAGGCTTCGGCATCGTAAGGAATGTCATAGTTGATGACGTGGCTGACGCGTGACACGTCGATACCGCGAGCGGCAACGTCGGTGGCAATGATGATGTCGAGTTTGCCGTTTTTCAGTCGCTCGATGGCGCGTTCGCGCAATTGCTGACTCATGTCGCCGTTCAGGGCGGCGGCGCTATAGCCTCGAGCTTCGAGTTTTTCGGCCAACTCGGCAGTGGCGTTTTTGGTGCGCACAAA
The DNA here is from genome assembly GCA_002707785.1 of Cellvibrionaceae bacterium. Taxonomy (GTDB): domain Bacteria; phylum Pseudomonadota; class Gammaproteobacteria; order Pseudomonadales; family Cellvibrionaceae; genus Pseudomaricurvus. The sequence continues at coordinate 33,393 of PANW01000045.1, forward strand.
CATGATGATCGCGTCGAACTCTTCCACTTCTAGGATACGAGTTAGCGCATCGAGTTTGTTGACGCCACGCACGGTCCAATACAATTGTTCAATGCGTTCAACGGTTTGGGTTTGAGCGGCAATCTTGATGACTTCAGGGTTATCAAGATAGGTGTCGGCTACTTTGCGAATTTCCCGTGGCATGGTGGCCGAGAATAGCGCAACTTGGCGCTCTTTCGGGGTCTGGTCCAAGATCCAAGTCACGTCATCAATAAAGCCCATACGCAGCATTTCATCGGCTTCATCCAAGACAACGCTTTGCAAGTTGTCGAGTTTAAGTGTGCCGCGACGTAGGTGGTCCATGACACGACCGGGAGTCCCCACAATTACTTGGGCGCCACGTTGCAGGCCACGAATTTGTCCGCGGTAGTCAGAGCCACCGTAAATGGGCAGTACGTGGAAGCCTTTGATTTTTGAGGCGTAGGTTTGGAAAGCTTCGGCCACTTGGATTGCCAGTTCGCGAGTTGGGGCGAGTACCAATACTTGTGGTTTGTTGAGTCGAGTATCAATTCGGGTGAGCAGAGGTAGGGCAAACGCTGCGGTTTTACCGGTACCGGTTTGGGCCATACCCAAAATGTCTTTGCCTTCAAGCAGATGCGGAATCGATTGCGCTTGAATGGGAGATGGGGTTTCGTAACCCACGGCTTGAATAGCTTCTAATACAGGTTCGGATAAGCCGAGGTCGGAAAAACGAATAGAATCGTCGGACATTGATTGTTGCCTATGCATAAGGCGCGATGAGGCAGGAGCGAATTTTTGCAATAGCACACCGTCCATTCTGAATCGACAGAATGGGGCGGTTAATCGCACAAATAACGTTCGGTCACGCGCTGTTTCAGTTACGTGGAGGGGGCATTGGCTGTTAGCCTTGGGAGTTGCTGCAGATAAAATGCAGTGTCGCTCCCCTCATCCCAGCGTCGTGGGCTTGGTGCAGTTTGTCGCTCAGTACAAACATCAAGTTCGTGTCCATCCGCCAAGGATGTCATGAACGGCCCAGAGTAAGGCGTTTGGCCAGTGATCCCGAATCACAAGAGGGCGCGAATTATACGCAGTTCCTGCACTAAAAGACACCCTTATTTCATTTTTGCTGCAACTATTTAGTTATAGCGGCGCGGGTTTAGTGCGTAAGAGCTATTGATGTATTAAGGGGCTGATGGCGTTTGGGGTGGCCATGTCAGCCGCTGTTTGGGGCTAAGTTGATAGGTTTTGGGGGCGGATTGAGGGTTTATTGGGTCCGGAAAGCTCAATTGATAGGCGCAGAGCTGTAAGTCGATATCGTCTGCGTCAGCTCTGCCGTGCAAGCGATCGCCAACAATGGGGAAGCCGAGTGCACTGAGATGTTTGCGAATCTGATGTTTGCGACCGGTTTCAATGTGGATATCAACCAGAGATTGATTTCGCTGCTCATCATAATCCAGTCGTTGGAAGTGGCTGAGGGCCGGCTTGTCGTCGATGGAGAGCTCGCAATGTACCTCATCATCGGGGAAGCGACCTTCGATAATAGCCTGATAGCGCTTGTCGGTTTTGCGTTGTTCAAAGGCCTGAGTCAGTGAGCGGGTAGCTTGTTTGCTGTGGGCAATCACCATCAAGCCGCTAGTGGCTCGGTCTAATCGATGGACTAAATAAGCCGATCGCTGCGGCTCAAGGTGCTGTTCGGCCCAGCGGGTAAGGGTGCAATGATCACTCCACTTGGAGCCTTGGGACAGCATGCCGTAGGGCTTGTGCCATACCGAATAAGTGCCTTCATCTGCCAACAGTGTGGCTGGCGGCGGTTCAGTGAGCAGCAGTTGCCCGTCGTAGTAGAGGTGCAACTGTGTATCTTTGGGCACGATTTTTTTGGCCCTTCGCAATCGCTGAGGTTTGCGCCCAGATACCGGTGTCCACCAGACCGCACCTTTGTGCATGGCCTGTTTAAGTTGCTGGCGGGAGAGGGGGCAGCCGTCAGCTAACCAATCGATGGCGGGGCGATCGGCGGTCTTGCTGATGATATGGAGCTCAAGCTGCTTGGACATGGCGTATGCTGCTCAGTGAAAGGCAGTGCATGGTAAAGCCACCAGCCTCAGCAGGGCAAGTTACAGAAATGAGCAGGGGCTACCAACGAAAAAGAGTGGGCAAGCGACAGGTGAGAAAAAGTGGCGGGTGAACACCCGCCCAAGCAATCAAACGAGAGTGGTATGGTTTAGAACTCTTTAGTGAGAGATAGGAAGGCAGTGCTATCAGCGATATCGCCAAACAGGTCTTTTCCGTCACTGTCTGTGCCGTTGTAACCGACGCTCACACCAATGGGGCCCAGATCACCGCTGAATCCCACTGTGTAGTAGTTGTAGCTGTCGCCAAAGGCATCATCGGTGTCATAGTGCGCCAACTGTAGATCCAGTGAAATACCGCTGTCGGCTAGAGCAATAGAGTGGTTGTATTCAACGCGCAGCGCTTTGTCGGCCCCCAAATCTCCCAGAAAATCGTCCAGCGACTGACCCACAGTAACGGTGCCAAATGCGGTGTTGAGGTCGAAGATGATCTCCGCGTAGTCGTAGTCCTCGCCGCTGTAAGTGCCGGTGTAGGTGTACTGGATTAGAGTGGTGGTGAGCGAGACGGTTTCGCTTAACGCTAGGTCATAGCCTACGAACAGATCCGCTTCCAGCTTTTCACCGCCGTCGGCGGGATCGTCATCGGGGGTGAAGTCGACGTTGGAGACAAAGCCGCCGATAAAGAAGCCATTGCCGGCGTCATAGCCTGCTTCTAGTTGGATGGCCGGGTCTTCCAGTGTTTGCGATAAGCCGAATAATCGATAGTCGCTGGTCGCGGTAGCCGAACCAAAGAAACTGCCTTCGGCTTGTGCGCCTGTGGACAGCAGCAGTGCGGCGGGTAATGCAAGAGTTTTAAGGGAGTTTTTCATGGTGTTTTCCTCTTAGGGTTGAAAGTAGATGTTATGAGTTGCGTTGTGTCAGCCAGCTCTTCCAGCTGCCCAGATGGCTGATGTCAGTGGCGCCATCGAGGCCGGCGCCCTCACAGATGAAACCGCTGACCCAGTGGCCGTCAGCCAGCTCCACCTTGCCGATGCCAAGCGGGGAAGGGATGGCGGCTACGAAGCTGCCAAATTGGCTGCGCGGCACAGACCAGACTTCCACCTCAATGGCGGTGCCCTCGGTGTCGTTGCGAACCATACCTGGGCGTATACCGTCGGCCAGCGCGTAGAGGCGATAAGCCGCAGCCGAGAGGGTGGATTGTTTGAGGCGAGCACCGCGCTCGGTGAGCTGCCAGTTCAATGGCAACCCCTGTAAATGCGCACCGCAGACAACTAAGTCAACGCGGTCATCAATGTTTACGGGGGTGTTATTTAATGGTGGTTGAGGTAGTTGCGAAGCGCCCATGGGCAGAGTCAGTTGCTGCTGAATGCGATTGGCAATGGACAGTAGTTTGCGGTCTTCAAATTGATTGCCCACCAGAGTGATACCAAACGGCAGCTCGTTTCGGGTGATGCGGGTGGGCACACTGACGGCACTTAAATCCAACAGATTCATAAAGTTGGTGTAGAAACCCAGTTGGCTATTGCGAGCGATGGGCTCCTCCAGCATCTCGGCGATGGTGAACAGTCGCCCAGCGGTGGGAGTGAGTAGGGCGTCATAGCGCTGCAACTGAGCCAGGCACTGACCGCGCAAGTCTTGCAAACGGTACTGGGCGCGGAACAGGTCAGTCGCTAGGGGCGTTTTGCCTTGGCTGACAATCTCGCGAACCACTGGAAAGATGGCTTGTGGCTGCTCCTCAATTAGCGGCAAGGTGGCCAGATAACGCTCACTGACCCAAGGCCCTTCGTAGAGCAGTTGGGCGGCTTCGTCGAAGGGGCGATAATCGATTTCCTCGAAGGAGAAGCCTTCGCTTTGCAGGGCGTCGAGAGTGTCGCGGTATGCCTGGGCGTAATCGTCATCGCCAAAAAACTGCAGTTGCTCGTCGGGGATGATACCCACTGTGAGTGCCCCTTGGGGCAGGCCGTAATGACGACTGTGGTTGTCAAAAGGGTTGCGGCGGCTGTAACCATCGCGTTGATCGTGTCCCTCGGCACAGTCCAATACACAGTTGGCGTCGTCACTGTTAACGGTAAAAATGCTGATGGTGTCGAGACTGCGACAGGCGGGTACTAAGCCAGTGGCGGATAGTAGGCCTAGACTGGGCTTGAGACCGACCAAGTTGTTGAAGCAAGCGGGTACTCGGCCCGAACCGGCGGTGTCGGTCCCGAGACTGAAACTGGCCAACCCCAGAGCAACCGCTACCGCGGAACCCGAGCTGGAGCCGCCACTGATGTAGTCGGGGTTGACGCTGTTGGCGCAGGGCCCCAGCGGTGAGCGCGTGCCATTGAGACCAGTGGCAAACTGATCAAGATTGGTTTTACCGACAGGAATGGCACCGGCGTCAATCAGTTGCGCCACCACCTGAGCGTGTGTGTCGGGGGTATACGCGAACGCCTCGCAGCCGGCGGTGGTGGCAATGCCGGCCAGATCAATGTTGTCTTTGATGGCAAAGGGGATGCCCCATAGGGGCGATTGCTGTGGGTCTTTGTTGGCTAAGGCCTGCAGATAGATGGCTTGTTCATCGGCACTCAATAGATGAATCCAAATGTTGTGTGAATCAAATTGTGCGGCACGCTGGCGGATGCTGTGCATTACGTCAGCCGGCGTCAGTTGCTGTTCTGCATAGGCCTGTTGCAGGCCGTGGATACTCATATCGATATTCATAATGGGGCTCTTGTTACATTCAATTAATAGGGGTTATTCGTCGGCGGGGGCGACAACCAATAAGGTCTGGCCCGCGTTGATGCGCTTGCCGCCATCAATCAACAGCTGGCTGACTTGGCCATCGCAGGGCGCGTGAATGGGGATTTCCATTTTCATAGATTCCAAAATCATCACCGTTTGCCCGGTTTTGACGTGATCGCCCACTTGAACTTGAACTTGCCAGACATTGCCGGATACTGAGCTGTCGATGGGCTGATGGTGATCAGGCCAACTGGCTTGTGGTGGCTCGCTGTTGTCGGATTCCGCTTGGTAATTGAATTGGCCGCTGGCGTGCCAGCTGGCCAGCTCGGTCGCAAAGGCGGTTTCGCGCTGTTGAGTAAACTGCTCAATATCGTTGCGGTTGTCTTGCAGGAACTGTTGGTAGTGGCCGAGATTGAACTCCGCCTCTTCAATGCGCAGCGGGTAGCGCCCCTGAGGGAAGTCGTGGCGAATCTTCTGTAGCTCTTCTTGGCTGACTTCGTAAAAGCGAATTTGATCAAAAAAGCGCAGCAGCCAAGGTTGGCTGAATTCACGGGTCTGGCGGTGACGATTCCACATTTGAAGCGTACGACCGATGAATTGGTAGCCGCCGGGACCTTCCATGCCGTAAACACACAAATAAGAGCCACCGATGCCTACGGAGTTTTCTGCCGTCCAAGTTCGCGCTGGGTTGTATTTGGTGGTGACCAAGCGGTGGCGGGGATCGATGGGGGTGGCAACCGGTGCTCCCAGATAAACGTCGCCCAGACCCATGACCAAATATGAGGCGTCAAAAACGATGTCTTTTACGGCTTGAATGCTCTCAAGGCCGTTGATGCGACGAATAAATTCCAGATTGCTGGGCGCCCAAGGGGCGTTACTGCGCACGGTTTGGTCGTACTTCTCAATGGCCAGTTTGCAGGCGTCGTCGTCCCATGACAGGGGGATGTGTACAACGCGTGACGGTACCGTGAGTTGATCCAACTGTTGGTGCAGTCGTCGCTCGGCGTGTTGCAGATGTCGCAGCAATTGTTGGTGAGCAAGAACCTTGGGATCGAAGTGAATCTGCAGTGAACGAATGCCCGGCGTCAATTCCTCTAGACCTGGCAGTGGATTTTCTTGCAACCATTGCATCAAGGCATGACTGCGGAAACGCAGGCGAATATCCAATTCTTGAGCACCGTATTCGACCAACAGAAAATGATCGCCGGCGGCTCTGTAGACTACCTCATCGCCTACTTCGCTGGCGGGGAGTTGCCCGATAATCGGGGAGTCCGGGTTACACGGGCGCCAGTTTTGAGGCTGTAGTGTGAGGGAGTCAATTTGCTGTTGCTGGGCTTTTTCGAGTGTTAGGGCGTCATCCAAAGTGACGGGCACAAAACAGATCTTGTCGCCGGCACGCAGCTGACCCAATTTCCACAGATCTGCCTGTATGACGGTTGCAGGGCAGACAAAACCGCCCAAAGAGGGCCCGTCGGGACCGAGAATCACCGGCATATCACCGGTAAAATCGATGGTGCCAAAGGCGTAGGCGTTGTCGTGAATATTGGAGGGGTGCAGGCCCGCTTCGCCACCGTTGGCGCGCGCCCAACTGGGTTTGGGGCCAATGAGGCGCACACCGGTGCGGCTGGAGTTGTAGTGCACTTCCCAGTCGCTGTTGAAGAACTGCTCGATGTCATCGTTGGTAAAGAAATCAGGGGCGCCATGTGGGCCGTAGATCACGCGCAATTGCCAGTGGTTATCGATACTGGGTTTCAGTTGTGCATCGAGAGTGCTGGCAGCAGCCGCTGGGGTATTAGGGCTGAGTTTTAAGACATCACCGGCGCGCAGGGCGCGGCCATTGTGACCGCCAAATTGTCCCAGCGTAAAGGTCGAGCTGGAGCCGAGGTAGTCCGGGCATTGAATGCCACCGCGCAGACACAGATAGCTGCGCGCGCCTAGGGCGGCAATAGCACCGATAACCAAGACTTGTCCGGCTTGGACGTTGTGGACTCGCCAGTTATCGATCGTCTGGCCGTCCAACTTGGCGTCAATGTCAGTGCCGGTAATGACAATTTGAGTGTCGCTACTGAATTGCAGTGTCGGCCCCTGCAAGGTGATTTCCAGACCGGCGTCATCGGGCGTGTTTCCCAGCAGTCGGTTGCCCAGTTGGAAACTGTAGCTGTCGAACGGGCCCGAGGGGGGAACTCCCACGTGCCAATAGCCTTGGCGTCCAGGTACATCCTGCACGGTGGTTTGAGTGCCGCCACGGATCACATCAATGCGCGCGGGTTTAAACTCAAAGTCGTTCAAATAGCGGGTAGTGACTTGTCCCTCGCGCAGCGTCTGATCGCGACATAGGCTGCGCAGGTAATCGAGATTGGTTTCACTGCCATACAGCTGACTGTCATCCAACGTCTGTTGCAGCTTAGCCAGTGCATGATCGCGATTGTCGCTGTGGACAATTACCTTGGCCAGCATCGGGTCAAAGAAGGGGGAGATTTCTAAGCCTGCCTCCACCCAAGTGTCCACGCGAACGCCGTCCTCACTGGGGAATGTCACTTGGCTCAGTAAATCGGCGCAGGGCTGGAAGTCGCGGTAGGGATCCTCGGCGTAGAGCCTCACCTGGATGGCGTGTCCTTGAGGTTCAAGACCGTCAGCTACGCGCTGCATGGCGGCAGCGTTTTCAAACTGTGCGTCGTCGCAGGCCAGACGTACCATCCATTCCACCAGATCGATGCCATAGACTTCTTCGGTGACGCCGTGTTCTACCTGTAGGCGGGTATTGACCTCCAGAAAATAAAACGCCTCGCTGTCGGCGTCGACGATGAACTCCACTGTGCCGGCGTTGCGATAGTTGATGGACTCGCACAGGGCGGCGGCGGTGCGGTGGAGTTGGGAGCGGGTTTCATCGCTCAAATTGGGGGCCGGACACTCTTCAACCACTTTTTGATTGCGGCGCTGGCTGGAGCAGTCGCGCTCGCCAATGGCGATGGCTTGACCGCGACCATTACCAAAAATCTGCACTTCGATATGGCGAGCGCGGGCAATGAATTTTTCTAAAAATACACCGTCGTTGGCGAAGTTGTTGGCACTGAGTCGCTTGACCGAGTCGAAGGCGTCAACCAGCTCCTCTTCGCTGTGACACAGCTGCATACCAATGCCACCACCACCGGCAGTACTCTTCAGCATCACGGGGTAACCGATTTCTGTGGCAGTGGTCCGAGCCGCTGCTAAATCGCTGAGCAAATCGCTGCCGGGCAGCAGGGGAAGCTGGGCTGTTTGTGCCAGCGCGCGCGCGGTATGTTTTAAACCAAAGGCTTCAATTTGATCGGCGGTGGGGCCAATAAAGGCGATACCGGCGACGTCACAGCGCCGGGCAAAGTCGGCATTTTCACTGAGAAAGCCGTAACCGGGATGAATGGCTTGGGCGTGGGTCTGTTCGGCGATGCGCAGAATTTTATCTTGATCTAAATAGGTTTGTGCGGCAGAGCCTTCGCCTAGTCCAATCGCTTCGTCTGCCAGACGCACATGCAGGCTACTTGCATCACTGTCGGCATAAACCGCAACAGAGCGAATGCCGAGACGCTTGAGTGTGCGAATGATGCGCACGGCAATGGCGCCGCGATTAGCAATCAAAATGGTGTTAAACATTGTTGTTAACCTTGTTCGGGTCGTCCCGTGGGTAATCGTCGACAGCGGCCGTCCACCGTCGGTTGTTGATCAAAACATCCTGAGCGCGTGATAAATCCGCGCGTCATTAGGCATCCCAAATCAGCAATTCAACTGGGGTTGGGTTGTAACCATTGCAGGGATTGTTCAGTTGCGGACAGTTGGAGATCAGTAGGGTGGTGTCCATGTGCGCCACCAGCTCAACGTATTTACCCGGTGCAGAAATACCGTCTTCAAATGCCAATCCACCGTTTTGGGTGACGGGCACGTTCATGAAAAAATTGATGTTGTGACTGATGTCTCGCTTGCTGATGTTGAGCTCGGGGTGTTCGGCAATGGCCAACATCCAACTGTCGCGGCAGGAGTGCATGCAGCGTTTTTCGAGATCGTAGCGAACGGTGTTGCTCTCCGTGGAGCAGGCGCCGCCGAGGGTGTCGTGGCGACCGCAGGTGTCGGCGACAATTTCGAGCATGACATTGTTGTCATTGGAGCGCAGTTGTGAGCCGGTGGAGAGATAAATGTTACCTTGTTCGCGAATGGTGTCGCTGGCACTGTAGCGCTCGGCACTGTCGTGGGCGTTGTAAAACAAGGTATCGGCAGCCTGATTGCCCTCGAGATCGAGGATGCGAAAGACCTGACCTTTGTTGACCTGTCCAACAAAGTAGTCGCCGGCCGAAATAGTGTGGCGGGCGGAAGTTTGATCAGCTTGACGTGGGCTGTGAGTTAACACGTGCGGCTCCTTATAAAATGTGGCTGTCATTGATGGGGTTAGATACAGCCGATGTGGTAGAGGCGGTTATTGTCGAAACCGCGTCGGTTTTCGTCACAGCTGTTGCGACAGAGGTCGTCCTCTTTCAGCGCTTGGGCAGTACCCAGCTCCACGGCAATGGGATGGCGGGGGTAGTTGTGCGATGGGTTTAATGGGTGTGGGCAAGAGTGCATCAGCACCAGGGTGTCCATTTCGAAGCGCAGTAGCACTTGGCTGCCGGCGAGGCTGTTATTGTCCGCCAGTTGCAGGTTGCCTTGGTCGTCGCTGGTGACCTTGCTGAACCAGTTGACGTTGGCAGCCATGTCCACACGACTGAGTCCATACTTGGCCAGCTCCGTGAGAAAAGCGTCGTTCCCGTTTTGTTGCCAGTCGTTGTGATGGTTTTGGTAGTCGCGAGCGCCCCAGCGTTGTTCAACGTGTTGCGCATGGCTATTGCCGCAGACGGTTTCGTGCCAGCCGCAACTGTCGGCTACAACCGAAGCAAAAATGCGTCCCATGTCTGAATAGAGGCAATGCCCAGCAGTCAGTTTAAATGTGTGTTGGCATTTGAGCGTATCCGGCGCGTTGTAGCGCTCCAGTAAGTTTTCCGGATTGTAAAACAACATTGCCAGATTGCCGTTACCGCTGAGGTCGGTGAGTCGCATGCAACTGCCGCGACGAACCCGCACAGACCAGTGGCTGTTGGCGGGGATTTCGGTGTGATAATCAATGTGTTCGATGTAATTTTTCATGGTTGATGTCTTGTCACAAACAGAGTTAAAGAGTTTCGGTTCGTTCAGGGGCGAGCGTGCCGATATCGTCTTGGATTTTTTCAAGCGTCGAGGAATCCATTTCGCCCACCGGTAAGTCGTAGGTAATGGTTGCGCCATAGGCCTGAGGGGCGTGCGGATCTTGGCGGATCTTGTCGAACACCCACAGGCGAGTTCCCAGATAAAAACCCTCGTTTAAATCGTGGGTCACCATAAAAACCGTTAGCTTGTGTTCGCGCCACAACTGCAACACCAATTGATGCATGTCGGCGCGAATACCGGGGTCCAGCGCTCCGAAGGGTTCATCTAGTAGCAAGATTCGCGGTTTGCCCAGTAGCGCTTGGGCAATTGCCAGTCGCTGGCGCATGCCGCCAGAAAGTTCGTGGGGGTATTTCCCCAGAGCGTGGCTCAATCCAACTTGTTCCAACAGTGCCAGAGCGTCTTGTTTGGCTTGTTGGTATTTTTTTCCCAGCAGATAGCCGCTCCAGCCACGCTGTTGAAAACCTCGGGTGGCGATCACATTTTCCAATACCGTCATGTGGGGAAATACGGAGTATTGTTGGAAGACAATACCTCGATCGGCGTCGGGTTCATTGCGGATGGGTTTGCCATCCAGTAACAGCTCTCCCCGAGTGGCGACCTCTGTGCCTAGCAGCATATTCAAGAAGGTGCTTTTGCCGCAGCCAGAGGCGCCGACCAGCGTGATGAACTCGCCTTCCTGCACTTGGGTGTTGAGGTGTTCAAGTACTACGGTATCGTCGTACTCTTTCCACAAGTTCTTAATCTCAATCATGCTCATCGCTCAGTGTTGTGGTTCGTTGCGCTTGATTATTGATGCCAGGGAAACAGTCGACGGTTGAGTTGCCGCAGCATGAAGTCCATGACAAACGCCAGCAGAGTAATCCAGGCTACGTAAGGCAAGATCACGTCCATCGACATGTAGCGTCGCACCAAAAAAATGCGATAACCCAGTCCATCGGTAGAGGCGATGGCCTCGGCAGAAATGAGAAACAACCAACCGGCGCCCATTGAAAGTCGAACGGCGTCGATCAGTTTCGGCAGCAATTGCGGCAGTAACACTCGCGTCATAGTTTGTGCTGTGTTGGCGCCCAAAGTTTGTGCCTTGACCAATTGTTCGCGAGGAATTTCCAGTGTCCGGCGCTGGATTTCACGGGCAATCATGGGCGTGATGCCAATGGCAATGAGCGCAACTTTAGCGACTTCGCCTAAACCAAAGACAATGAACAAAACGGGCAGCAGCGCCAGCGGGGGAACCAGCGACAACACCGTCAGTAACGGCGACAGACCGGCACTGGCAAAAGGTAATGCTCCCGTGATCATGCCCAGTGCCAGCCCCAGGCTGGCGGCAATGGCAATCCCCATTCCCAAGCGTTGCAAGCTGCTGAGGGTGTCCTGCCAGAACAGGTACTCACCAGTGCGGCGGCTCGGCTCGAAGGCTAAGCGCTGCAGCGCGTCTCCCATCTGAGTCAAACTGGGTAACAATTTGTCGTTTGGATTGAGTTCCAGTCGCGCCTCGGAGCCAGCCAAATAAATGAGCAGCAACAGGGCAAAGGGAAGCAGTCCTAAAAAAACTTGGAGTCTGCCACTGGGGGCGGCGTTGATGAGTCGCTTCATAGCTTTAAGATCCAGTGAGGTGATGGAGCGGAATCGGTTTCCGCTCCAAACGCGTTACAGTTGGCCTTGTGAAGCTTGCTTCATGTAAGTGGTGTCGAAACGCAGCTTGATGTTGTTGCTGTTACCGTAAACGCCACTGGGCATTTCTATTCCAATGGCGCCGGCGTCGGGTGCACCTTCTCCGAGCAACCCGTGTTCAAAGGAGAACTCGGCCACGTTGCGCATGGTGTCCTTGAGTTTTCCGCTGCGGGTCAGTAGCAGCGCACGAGTGGGGGAATAAAACATTTCGGTGCTCGCCAATTGCGCGTCATAGCCGATGAGGTCGGTGCCGGATGCTTCGGCCATATAAGTGCGGGCATCAATGGCTTTTTGATCGCTACCTGACATTAACGACATGATTTCATACCAAGCTCCTGTCAGCGCTTTACCCAACTTTGGGTTGGCCTTCAGGGTATCGGTGTGGACCACTAGCAGATCAATGATTTCGCCGGGAATGCTGGAGGAGTCAAACACTTTGTGGCTGTTTGGCACGCTGTTGATTTCGCTGAGCAGAGGGTTCCAAGTGCTGACTGCGGTGGTGCTGTCGGAGCTGTATACGGCCACCATGTCGGCGTCAGAGGTGTTAACTACCTGTACATCTCGCTCTGAAAGACCCACGGAGTCGAGGCCGCGCGCCAGTAAATAGTGAGAGACGCTCAACTCTACTAAATTGACTTGTTGTCCCTTGATGTCAGCGAGCTGGTCGGAACCTTTCAGGACAATGCCGTCGTTACCGTTGGAAAAATCACCAACGATCAGCGCGGTACTATCGACGCCACCTGCGGCAGGAATAGTCAGTGCATCCATGTTAGTCATGGTGCAGGCGTCAAACTCACCAGCGGTGTACTGATTGATGGATTCGATGTAATCGTTGATTTGCACGACTTCAATGTCGATGTCGTACTTATCGGCCCATTTCTTGACGATGCCTTGTTCGGCGCCTAGAGCCCAAGGCATCCAGCCAACGTATATTGACCAGCATATGCGAAAGCTGTCGGCGGCAGCCGCAGGAAGGGATAGAAATAGAGATAGCAGAAGGGGGGCAATGGTTTTCATGGTCGACCTCTCAGTTTATGGTTTACACGTCGTACCCGTGGCTTTAGCCAAACAAGTCTCCCGGGCTTTTATCCCGCCGTGTAACCTTTAACCGCAAAGGTCGAGTGCTCTCGGACCAGACGCCAACAATACTCTTGAGAGTGTTGTGACCGGAACCCTAGCGCTCCATTAAATACCAAATTGTCGTGTGCCGTGTATCACGGGTACAGTCAATATTCTTAAGAGCAGATACCGTGCCAATCGCTGAAAACTTCTCTTTGCCCCAGTGCTGGCGGGACCTGGCGCGATATTGGATCATTTTATCAGCGCCAAATACGGGCGTCGTTTTGGTGCGCCAAAGGCGCGCGCGGTTTAGGTTGGTGCTTGATTTTTGTGTCTTGATTATATTTGGATAGGCGAATATGATGGCCTGCATGACTGATGTGAGCTTAGTGAAAAGTGACTCTATTCTGGAGTTGAGTGATTATTCCGCCGTTTTTAAGGCGCTGTCGGAACCTGTGCGATTGCGTATCCTTTACTTGATCTTGGAGCGCGGTGAGCTGTGTGTGTGTGACATTGTCGACGCCTTGGATCTCTCCCAGAGTGTGGTGTCGAGACATCTGGCTTATTTGCGCAACAGTGCCTTGGTGACTACTCGTCGCGATGGCGTGTGGGTTTACTACCAGTTGGCACCGGTCGACACCTTTGTTGCTCAGGTATTAGAGCTGTTTCGCGCTGGGGCTGCCGGCGCGTCGCAATTGCAGGATGATGTTGCCAAAGTGAGCAATGGCAGCGGTTGCTGCTGAACGTTTGGTGTGACATTCGCGAGGATGGCTGAGCGAGTGTGATTTATCGGTGCTAAGATTTTAGTGTTATATCTGCTTATACGTATATACAGTTTAATTTGGAGGGTTTTTCACAATGACGGTTCGAGTGGCAATCAATGGTTTTGGGCGCATGGGGCGATTGGCGCTGCGCGCGGCTTGGGGCTGGGATCATTTGGAAATTGTGCACATCAATGAGTGCGCCGGCGATGTGGCGACGGCCGCACATTTGCTGCAATTTGATTCGGTGCACGGGCCATGGGAGCGACAGGTTGAGGTTGCTGAGCAGGCGTTGGTGATTGAGGGGCAGCGGCTGAGCTTTAGTTCGAACCGGGCGTTAGACGATACCGATTGGCAGGCCCTAAATATCGATTTAGTGATTGAGTGTACGGGCAAGTTTAAGTCTCAGCAGGCATTGGCACCTTATTTCGACGCCGGTGTGAAAAAGGTGGTGGTGTCGGCGCCGATTAAAGACGGTACCTTAAATGTCGTGATGGGGGTGAATGATGACTTGTACGATGGCTCGCAGTCGATAGTGACAGCGGCTTCTTGTACCACCAATTGTTTGGCGCCAGTGGTGGAAGTTATCCACAGCCAGTTTGGGATTAAACACGGCTCCATCACCACTATTCACGACATCACCAATACCCAGAGTATTCTCGATGAGTATCACAAGGATCTGCGTCGTGCTCGCGCTTGTGGTCAATCGTTGATTCCTACCTCCACCGGATCGGCCACGGCGATTACCGAGATATTCCCTGAATTGAAAGGTCGCCTCAATGGTGTGGCGGTGCGAGTCCCTTTGGCTAATGCGTCACTCACTGATTGTGTGTTTGAGTTGGAGGCCGAGGTCACCGTTGAGCAGGTCAATGCCGCGTTAAAGCAAGCGTCCGA
>PANW01000046.1 GCA_002707785.1 Cellvibrionaceae bacterium
CGCCGATGGTGCGTAGCGCGATATGACTGGATACCTTATAAACATCCATTTCACCGGCAACTAAATAGGGCGCCATCACCTCGCGGCAAGTCTGTCGTATTTGTTTTTCCAGTTTGGCGATATTCATCGGCGTATACACCGGAGCCACCAAGTTTCGGTGGGCACGATGCTGGGGTGGATCCATAAACAGAAACACTTTGGGGGGCAAGCTTTCATCGAGTAGTAGGGGTACTGGAGACGTGCCATGTATTGCAGTGAAATGCGTTCTCTCGAGACTGGCATTCCACAGATCTTCGAATCGTGTTAGCGCCCAAGCATTCAGTTCCTCAATATAGTAGACAGGATCTTGTTCGCGCATTGTTTGGTAAGTGGGCCAAGGATCTTGCCAAAGTCGTTCATCAAAAGGGTTGTAGTCGATTGTCATGCTATCACCGTGTCGTTTGTTGTGTTATTTGGCTAGCTGGGAGTGCATTATTTCGAGCGCATGTTGATGTTGTTCACTGCTATGGCATATGCTCTGTTGCCCAGCGCAGTAGTCGAGAAAGTCACGCAGAGCCATACGCTGTCCCGCTTGTAGCAGTCGTTTGCTTGACCGCAATGCTTGTCGAGGCTTTTCAGAGAAGGTTTGCGCCAGCTGTTGCGCTTGCTTGATGAGATCGCCGGCCGGATGAATATCCATCAACAAGCCGTAGTCACGAGCTTGTTGTGCATTGATGATTCGGCCTGAAAAAGTTAATTCTGCTGCGCGTTGTAAGCCGACGAGTTTGGGAAGAAACCAAGCTCCACCATCACCCGGGATGATACCAAGGTTAACAAAGGTCTCGCCTAGTTTTGTGTATTCACACCCCAGTCGGATATCGCACATGCAGCAGAGATCCATGCCGGCTCCAATCGCAGCGCCGTTAATCGCGGCGATCACCGGCACTTCCAGTTGGTATAGATTCATGGTCATTGTTTGAATGCCATGGCGATACGCATCTTGAATGGCAAAACCGTCCCCACCAAACATGCCTTGTTTAGTTTGCATGTCTTTGATGTTGCCTCCGGCAGAGAAGGCTTTTCCCTTTGCGCCTATAACAAGTGCACAGATTTCGGGCGTTCGGTTAATCCAGTGGCAAACGTGATTGATATCGTCGACAAGGTGAGTTCCGGTGAGGATATTCCTAACGTCGTCACGATTGAAAAGTAGGGTGACCACGCCATTCTCGACCGCTAGAAGAGAGTCTTTGGTTTCGGGCGCGAATAGCTTATGGGATTGATCTGTCATCGCTGGCCTCAACTGGTTTGATATTCTGGTTCGCGCAATGCTTCGGGTTTTTCGCTCATGTGGCGATCGCTGCGAGCCGTTAGGGCTTGCCATAGACCGTCGGTGCGATGTTGCAAACACCAATGCCCCAGTCTCTTGGCCCAAAATCGATTATTGCCATACTCATTGCGCCAGGCGAGTAGACGCCGGGTGAATAGGTGTAACTGGTGTTCTTCGGTAAAGCCTATGGCCCCGTGAACTTGATGAGCGATATTGGTTGCCAATGGGATGGCGATATTGGCTCGCAGCTTAGCTGCAGCGATTTCGAAATCGGTAGTTTGAAGACCATCTCGATCCAGAGCTTGTGCAGCCGCTTCTGTTGCGCAAGTAACGGCTGCGGCCTGTTCGGCTAACTGAGAAATACCGTGTTGAATAACTTGGAACTGACTAATCGGGCGGCCAAATTGTTCTCGCTCGCTGGCGTATTGAACACACATATCTACCAGTCTTTGCAAACATCCTGCAATCTGTGCGCAACTGAGTAATGCCGCGAGATTGTGGAGGTTGATCGGTTGATCCAACCAGCACAGTGTTTGTAAGGGAGTCTCTTGTAAGTGTATCGAGCAGCGTGGCTCACCGGCGATGTTTGTTCGCGGTGAACGGCGACAGGCATCGCCGGGATTGAGTTGTGCAAGGAAGTGTCGGCCTTTAAAGGAGCCGCTAATAAACACCGGTAGATCACAGCCCCCAGCAACATCCGATAGTTCAGCGCTGATGTGATAGCCGCGTTGCTGCTGCGTTAGATCCGTACTGCCGCAGTGGGCAACTGTCGATGCACCCCCTGAGCTAGAGCTACCCAGACAGCGCAAGGCATAACCTCCAAGTAAGGTTTCTACGAGCGGCTGATTAATCGCATAATAGCCTGCGCATCTTGCTACCATCACCGCATCCTGCCACTGGCCGTTGAAGCCACCATCGGCTTCATCCCGCATGAGTGAGGGCAGGCCTAGGGATTCTATGCGGTGCCAGTGATCGCTGTTCTGGGTGTCTGTATGACAGCTGGACTCGTAGATGTCGCTAAATAGTTTGGTTACGGTGTCTGCTAGCATGGTTCTTAGTTCGCTCATTCTCTTATCCTTTAAAGCAAAGCGGTTAACGCAGGCCTAGTCCTCGGGCAATAATTCCTCTGAGAATTTCTCGTGTACCACCGCGCAGTGAAAACGAAGGCGATGCCAGTAGTAGATAATCGAGTACCTCGCTAAGCGCTGAAGGGGGAGTGTGTTGGCCGTCGTCCGACATCAAAGCCGCAACGCTATGAGGTAGCGATTGTTCGAAGGTAGCGCCAAGGTCTTTAACGATTGCGGCTTCTAGAGCGGGCTCTTTCCCTTCGGCAATTTGCGCGGCCATCGACAGTGACATTTGTCGCAATGTCCAAAGTTCTGCAATCCATTCGCCAATAGCATCGGTGTTGAGGTCATCTGAGCAATCGGTTTGAGTGTCGATAAACTCTTCAATCAACCGGTAGCTACTGAGGTAGCGCTCAGGGCCGCTTCGCTCTAATGCCAGTTCGGCATTTACCTGCTGCCAACCTTGTCCCTCTGTGCCGAGAAGGCAGTCGTTGGCTACCAATACTTCTTCGAAAAAAACCTCGCCAAAATGGACTTCGCCGGTTTGGTCGGTAATGCCATTGATCGTAATTCCGGGTAGGGACAAATCGATCACAAACTGACTCAACCCATTGTGACGCTGTTCACTGCGATCCGTGCGAACCAACGCAATCATCATGTGGCTTCTCACCGCGTGAGTCGTCCATAGTTTTGAACCGTTTATGATCCATCCCTCGTCAACTTTTCTGGCATGGGTGTGTATAGCGGCGAGATCCGATCCTGCATTGGGCTCGCTCATCCCGATACAGAAAAACAGTTCGCCAGCAGCAATTTTTGGCATATATTCAGATTTGATGCGATCGCTGGCGTAACGCAGCAAATGCGTACCGCTCTGGCGATCTGCAATCCAATGTGCCCCTACGGGTGCACCAGCAGCTAGCAATTCTTCAATCACTACGTACCTCTCTAGAGGGGAGGCATTTCGGCCTCCATACAGCTCCGGCCACTGCATGCCGATCCATCCGTCTTTGCCCATTTTCTCGCTGAAGTTTGCGTTGTAGCCGGTCCAGCTGTAGGCGCGTTCACGAGGGGATATATCCTCCATTGCTGAGGTCAGGAATTGCCGAATGCGCCGGCGTAAACTCGCTGTGTCTATGCTGGTTTGAGGTGGTGTGAAATCAAAAGTAGACAACGAAAATTCCTCGAGTAGCCAGAAATTCTGGAGCAGGTGGTTGGTTACGCACATGGCAAGTTGAGCCGTTATGCAAGCGGTATTCACTAACGCATCTAGAGGCCGTAATACACCTATAGGTAGAGTCTTCCGCTCATATGGAAATCATAAACTGAGCATCCGCTCATCTTAAACTCGCTTTGCTTGTCCTTGAGTTTTGGAGTTTTCCCAGTCTTGGTAGAGAGCGTCACGATGTTCAGGGGCCGCAACGTCTATCAATGCCTGCGCGCGTTGATCAGTGGCGAGAGAGAATAGGGAGGCGCTACCGTATTCCGTGACAAGATAATCTATGTCGGCTCGGCAGAGTGTTGTGATGGCGTCACTAGGCAGTCGCGAGACGATTCGTGAGTTAGAGCCCTTCATTGCGGTGGCGGGCATGGCTATAATTGATTTCCCCCCAGTTGAGGCGCGAGCACCTCGAACAAAATCGATTAAACCACCGCTGGCGCTCACTGCTCGTCCCTGCACGTGTTCAGCGTTGGCCTGGCCCAGCAGATCAATTTCCAGTACCGAGTTTATCGAAACAAATTGATCAAGTGCTGTCAGTGTTTTTTGATCGTGGGTGTAATCTACAGGGCGAAAATGAACTTGAGGATGTTTGGCCACCCATTGGTAGAAGTCTTTTTGACCCAGTGCAATGCCCGTCACGTGTTGATGGCGATCAATGCTTTTGTTTTCTCCTGTGATACAGCCAGCTTCGATCAAATCACGGCTGTCTTGACTGATTAAACCGCTGTGGAGGCCGAGCCTTTTGTGATGCCGAAGTTGTTGCAGAATGCTGGATGGGAGCTTTCCAATTCCTATTTGAATGCAACTGCCATCGTCAATTAGCGCGCTGACATTTTTGGCAATTTTGGTCTCGGTGACTCCTCCCGCTAGGGGTTGATTGCAGGGCAGGTCGTGATCGGCGGCGACAATTAGATCGATATCTCGGTGTTTTATGGTTGCGCCGTTGGATACGGCTGGCAGCTGTTGATTGACCTCGGCGATGATTAGCTTAGTGCGTGCAAGAATTGAGGGGACGAAGTCAACGGTCGGGCCGAGACTATGGTTTCCGTTGGCATCTGCGGGAGCAACTTGAATGATGGCCACATCGAATCCATTGTGGTTTTCAAGATAACGAAATGTGTCGCGGTAGTGTAGCGGGTGAAACAGTAGGTTGTTGCTGCTTCGATTCGCTATCTGGTTGTGTAAGAAAAAGCTGTGGAATCGTGCGCCGGGATGAAATTCATGGGGTGAAAAACGATTAATGCCGGGGATAGACACGCCGTAATAATCGACCGTTTTATTGACTTTTTGCGCGCTTTCGAGTGCTTCAATGATCGTTCGAGGCTCGCCTATTGCCCCTTGAATGAATACGTGACTTTGGTGAGTAATAATCTCGGCGACTTCAGAGGGAATAATCTGTCTAGGCATAGGCTGTCTATGGATCTATTGTTTGTTATCTTGAATGGGTAAAGATAGGTCGCCTAGAAGCCCGTTGATGGCAAGTGTTTCCTGCTCGATCTGATGGAGGGTGGCGTCTAGAGTGGGCTGTTTCATAAGCCGTTTAGTATGTTGTACCGCTTCGCTCGATTGCTGACAGATGGCGAGAGCGCTATCGATAGCGGTAGGCAGCAACTGCTCACGAGAGACGACCTCGGTGGCGAGCCCGAGATCTTTTGCTTGGCTCGCGCTTAACCGCTGGCGCACCAGTAAAAGCTCCGCAGCTCGTTGGTAGCCTAGTCGCTGGACAAGCAAGGTTGTCGACGAGAATTCAGGGACTAAACCGATGCCTACAAACGGCAGTTTCAGTCGGCTGCTTTCGGACAAAAACACCAGATCGCAATGCAGCAACATAGTGACTCCAATTCCCACCGCGTCCCCAGGGAGTGCAGCAATCACGGGTTTGGAAACCCCCGCCAGTGTATTCATAAAGTTGAAGCCCGGACGCTGTTGGTAGGGAATGTCTGCGATGAGCTTAAAGCCATTCACATCGTTTCCAGCGCAAAAATAGTCACCTTCGGCGGTGATGAGAACGACGTTCGTGTTCTTATCGTTGCTCGCTTTGTTCAACAACTCTGTCAGTGCTCGGTACATATCACCGGTCAGTGCGTTTTTCTTATGCGGCCGGTTGAGACTGAGAGTCAGAACGCCTCCGTCTCGCCGATATATAATCTGATCACAGCTGTTCATGGGCAAGCGCCTTGGTGTATTTTGTTTGCTAAGGTTTCCTGCGTTCAAATGATCTATGGCGACTTAGGAACTCATGTAGAAGCCGCCATCAATGCTGAGGTGCTGGCCTGTAATGTAGGCGGCGGCCTCGGTCAAAAGAAAGCAGGTGGCTGGTGCAACCTCTTCGGTGCTAGAAAAGCGTTGCAGTGGAATCTGTGACAGGTATTTGTCACGAAATTTTTCCTGGCGAATGGTTTCCGTCATGGTGGTTTCCACCATGCCGTAGCAGACGGAGTTGACGTTAATGTTGAATTTTCCCCACTCTCGAGCGGAACACATGGTCAATCCCAACACGCCAGATTTGGCCGCTCCATAGTTAATCTGACCAATGGTGCCGCGTCTTCCGGCATCAGACGATATGTTCACAATGCTGCCAGGGTTTGGGTCACCGTTTTTTGCCTTTTCTATCAAATGATTGCCTACCGCTTGAAGGCAGACAAAAACTCCGCTGAGATTAACGTTGAGTACTTGCTGCCATTGATCGATGCTCATTTCACTGGCCATGGCGGCTCGTATAATGCCCGCATTGTTGATAAGCCCGTATAGATCACCAAAATCAGAGACAATCTGTTGCACGGTAGTGGTGACAAAGTCCACATTACTGATGTCACCACAGTAGCTGCGGAGACGATGTTCGCCGATACCGGCACGCAGCAAATCGTTGCGAGTTTCTGCCAGGGTATCGGCATTGATGTCGACCAGCGCGACCCGTGCGTCTTGACTCAAAAGTTGTTCAGCGAGTGCGCGACCAATACCTTGGCCGCCTCCGGTTATCATTATCACTCGATCATCCATTGTCATTGGGTTGTGCATTGTGTTGAATCCTTGTGGGTTCCGTGTGATCAGCCCGAGTAGTGGCCAAAGAGGGAAACGCTACAGATGTTTTTGTTAGGGAATCCCCCCAAGTTGTGAGTGAGTCCTAGACTGGGGTTGTCGAGTTGACGTTCACCGGCCCGACCCTGTAGCTGTTGATAAATCTCATAGGCCATACGCAGTCCGGTGGCACCGATCGGATGACCAAAACACTTGAGCCCGCCATCGACGTTGCAGGGAACTTGACCATCGCGATCAAACTTACCGGCGAGAACGTCCTGTGGGGCGTGTCCAGGGGCAGATAGTCCAAGATCTTCCATAGTCACCAGTTCAGTGATGGAGAAACAATCGTGAACTTCAATCAAATCGAGATCCTTTTCGGAATTGGTGACACCTGCTTCGCGGTAGGCTCTCTCGGCGGCAATGCGTGTTGTTAATGCGTAGCTGCCATCCCATGAGTCATGTGAAAGCTCTGAACCGTTGCTGAGAGCGAGCTGCATAGACTTAACGCTGACTAGTTTTCCGGTCTTTCCTAGCTCTGCTGCTTTTTCCGGCGTGGTGACAATTGCGCAAGCCGCACCATCACTAACACCGCAGCAATCAAAGAGACCAAGCGGATAAGAGATCATGGGGGCTTTTAGGATTTTGTCGATGTCCACGCGCGATCGTAGATGGGCCTTTTTGTTCAGCGCGCCATTCTCGTGGCTTTTCCAAGACACATGCGCCATGGCTTGCTTAAGCTCTTCCATGCTTATGCCGTGTCGCGCGACATAAGCGCTGGCGAACTGAGCGAATGAGCCAGGTGCAGTTGCGCTAGGGAACCAAAGATCGTCAAAGGTACCTTTGTTTCTTTCCGGTAGACCTCCGTAGCCTGTGTCTTTTAGTTTCTCAACGCCCAGTGCCAGCGCTACGTCGGCGGCACCAGCAGCGACGGCATAAACCGCTCCGCGCAGGGCTTCGGTTCCCGTAGCGCACATGTTCTCGACCCGGGTGGCCGGGATATTGGGTAAGCGCAAGGCTTCAGATAGAGAGAGGGCCGACTTGCCCAGGTTTTGTTCATCGACTGAAAGCCCAAACCAGGCGGCCTCGATTTGATCGCGATTGATACCGGCATCGTCTAAACCTTCGGCAAAGGCCTCCACCATTAAATCGTCGGCGCTGGCTTCCCAACGCTCGCCAAATTGCGTACATCCCATGCCGATGATGACAACTTTATCTTTGATTCCACTGGCCATGATTGCTTCCTGTGTTATGTCGTATTGCGAATTAGTGGGTATGGGGGGGGTAAGGCAGTAGTGGCGTTGCCTTCCAGAAATAGCGCTTAAAGCCGCGCTTTGAATCTTCATCTTTGATTCGAAATTGCATGCTCAATGGTGTGCCTACGTTAAGTTCACCCGGTTGAAAATCGGCAAACTCCATCATGACTATGCCACCGCCTTCGAAATGCACATTGCCGTACATCAATGGTGGGTTGTAGGAAAGGGCGAGCCAATCTTCTGTGAACGACTTAACCGAAGCAGCTTTGTCTTTAAAATGCTCTGGTTTTTGAGCGTTACTCGCACGACATTCGGGATTGGCACACATGGGTTTGCGAGGAAACTGCGGGGTATCACAATGGGTGCAACGCCCACCGATAAAACTAGTGACGGTTTTACGATGGCGATAAAAAGCGGAAAGAGCGGTGCGGTTATCCCGCTCTGAGCGCATTCCCCAGTCGAGCTCTACGAGCTTATTGAATGAGAGATAGCGTTGGTAGTTGTCCTCTTCAATGCCGCTATCGAGCATCGTTTGCAGCGGTGAGCTTTGACTAAGCTGCATAACTTTGTCGGTAGTTTCCAACAAAATAGCGTCGCAGCCTTGACCAAAGCTGACGACGAGGAGTTTTTCGCCGGGCTGTGCTTGCTCCAGCGCATGGGCCAGCATAAGCAGTGCATGAGCCGAACCCGTGTCTCCGCATTCAAGGTTCAAGTTGTCTTGAACCGCTTCCTCTGGGATTTCACAGGCTTGGGCGATACTTGCGCAAGTGCGTGCATTCGGCCCTGCCACAATCAAACGATCAATATGAATCGGATTCATCTGCTGTTGTTGCAGCAGCTTGCGTATGGCGGTTGGAATGATTTTTAAGTATCCCTCATCGCGAACCCAACGCTCTTCAAGGGTGTAGTCGAAATTCGAATGAGCGTCACGATAGTGATCCACGAGATCAATGGAGACGGAGCTAGCAGCGACAAATTTGGCCAGTAGATTGTCTGAACCCGTAACGACTGCAGTGGCAGCATCGCCGATAGTCATTTCATCGATACTGGCTGGTTGTGTCTGACGTTTATCAGCCGCCACTACCAAGCTGCTGTCCGTTTGTCGCAACGCATTCATTAACGCCGAGCTGCCGCACCGCAGTGATCCGCTGATGTCGTAGCTGTGCAGGTTCTCATTCAGTCCCAGAGCCTCGCCAACAATGGTCGCATTTTGTCTGTCGGAAAATGGCAAGGTGGTGGATGCAAGAATGAGTTGTTGAATGTCGACGGGGC
This sequence comes from Cellvibrionaceae bacterium, assembly GCA_002707785.1. Lineage (GTDB taxonomy): Bacteria > Pseudomonadota > Gammaproteobacteria > Pseudomonadales > Cellvibrionaceae > Pseudomaricurvus. The sequence goes on from PANW01000046.1 coordinate 9,139, forward strand.
CTGCGTCTCTCGTGATGTTTACGCTTGCTAAAGCCTGACGAGCCGCTGCGACTGCCATGGTCAGGCTGTCTTCGTCGTGAGAGCAGATCGCTCTTGTGCCTTTGGCGCGAGCTTTAAGACCAGGGTTAGCCCAGCCATTAGCAGTGGCAATGGCGCTGCGCTTTAATCGTGTGCGAGGTACATAGGAACCGATGGAGACGATTCCGGTTTCTCGATGCGTTTGCGGTCTGACAGATTCTGTTTCGGACACGGTTGCTCTCCACGGAAGTGATAAATAGTGAGTGAGTCTTTGACAATGTCGCAAAGCATAAGATGAACAAATGCTCACATTGAACTCGTATGAGAGGAGGCGTTTTCAGGAGAAGAAGAGGGCGCAGTTATTTTGGTGAATAGAGCTATGTGGCGACTTTCGCGATCTCGGTCGCCGGCAGTTAAAGCGAGTTTTATATGAGCAAATGCTCAGAATATGATGCCTGTGGAACCGAAGGCCCCTATTTTGTTGCCGACGAGTGGTTACCCAATTGTCATCGAGGAGGGCAGCAATGAATCACCTGAAAGAAACCGAAGAGGTCAGCATGATCCGCGATAGCGTGCGGAGCTTCGTGGAGAAAGAGATGCCGCGCGACAAGGTGAAGCAGTGGGACAAAGATAATTACTTTCCTCGCGATGTACACGACAAGCTGGCACAGATGGGGTGCATGGGGCTGACGGTACCGGAAGAGTACGGTGGAAGCGGTCGCAACATTACGGCAACGGTTGTCGTAATTGAAGAGCTTTGCGCACGCAGTATGTCAGTAGGCTGTGCCTATATTCAGTCGAGTTGCTACGCCGGTCTTAATTTGGTGGAGGTGGCGAGCCCCGCTCAACGAGATCGCCTTTTGCCTAAGGTGGCTACGCAGGGAATGATGTTTGCGTACGGGCTATCTGAGCCAGATGTTGGTTCTGATGTTGCCAGTGTGAGAACGTCCGCGGTACGTCAAGGTGATCGAATAATTGTTAACGGCGCTAAACGCTTTTGCTCTGGCGCAGCCATATCGGATTACATTTACACACTGGTTCGCACCGGTCCGGTAGAAGATCGCTACAACAACCTGTCTTTATTGTTGATACCACCAAAAACTCCCGGCGTGCTATTAGAGCCTCAGGACACACTGGGTCTAAAAGGCGGTGGCACTTATGATGTTAGCTTCACCGATGTCGAAGTTTCCGTCGATAGTATTGCCGGAGGTGAGGAAGGTTGGAATCAGGGCTGGGCTAAGTTAGCCGGTCCTGGTTTGGATATTGAAAAAGTTGAAGTGGCCGCAATGGCCCTAGGAATCGCNACTGCCGCCGTTGAAGATGCTTGGAACTATTCGCAGGAAAGAATCCAGTTCGGCAAAGCCATTTGTACGNTGCAATCGATACGCCATATGTTGGCAGANGCAAAAACCCAGCTAGAAGCGTGTCGGCTCATGACCTATAACGCCGCTTGGATGGTGGATCAGAATCAACCAGCTGCTGTCGAAACCGCGATGACTAAGTTGTTTGTCTGTGATACTTGCCGAGATATAGTTTTGCGCTGTCAACAAGTCATGGGGGCCTATGGTTACGTTCGTGATTTTGATATGGAGCGGTATGTGCGAGACATTCTGGTGATGCCCATATTAGGCGGCTCCTCGGCGATACAGAAGAATAATATTTGCAATCGATTAAAGCTGCCGCGCAAGTAGATCAGTCATGACTGAATTGCATGAAGGTTTCAATCAGCACTTGGGTATTCAGCTCGGCAGTGGAGCGGATGGACTATTTGAATTGCAGCTGACTGTTGAAGAAAAACACTGTAACGAAGCCGGTCGAGTACATGGTGGTGTCTATATGAGTTTACTGGATACGGTTATGTCTAGAGCCATTCGCACTCTGCTCGATGAAGGCACCTTTGCGCCCACTATGACTCTCAACGCCAGTTTTTTTAAATCAATGGGAACTGGCGTTGTGCGAGCGGAGGGCAGAGTCGTCAATCAATCTCAGGGGACTGCACTGGTAGAAGGGCGCTTGTTNAATGCTGAGGAACAGCTGTTGGCGCAGGGGTCAGGCTTTTTTTACGTCATTAATACGCTCGATTAGGACGCTCTGGTTTAGGACGCGGCGTTTGAATTCAGCGTGATTGACGCGTATTTGTTTGCGCTGACTTGGCTTTCAGNGCGAGCTNTTTTTCGGCATTGATGTTGTTATTGATTAGAGNTTTGCTATCGTTAATAGCGTTTCGATGNAATGATTGCATGATCTTAGTGGGTTTGGANAACTGAGAAATAGGGCATGGTGTATCGTTCGTGGAACGGNTAAACGATACAACGGGTTATGGTNTTTTTTGTAGTCGTTACTATAGCCATAAACTTTGCTGACATGGGTTGTCCGTTAGCGACTTATGAAATCATATAGGAATGTGAACCATGCACGAAATTGACTACAGTGCTGTTTGTGACAGCCTACGATCCTATCAACAGCCTACCGGGCGCTACGCAGAGTTAATCCCCAAACTTCAAGCGGACGAATTTATTGACATCGCTCGACGAGAAGCTCAATTGGATGACTTCGGTGATGATGATTTTCTGCAACCTTTACGAAGTCTACTAGACAGCGTCGCTCGTGATGTCGACTTCAGCGAACAGGGGTTGTCAGGGTTTCGCGATCACATTGTTCGTTGTTTGGTCACTAAGTTACGTATGCAGGATGACTTTGTGCGTCATCCTGAGATCCTCGAGGAGGATGTGTCAGACCCTATAGTGGTGATTGGTTTGCCTCGAACTGGCACGACCAAAATGCAGCGTATATTGTCGTCNTTGTCTGACAATGACATTCAGAAAACCAGTCTATGGAAAATGATCAATCCGGCNCCTTTCCCGAATGTTCCTGCGGGAGCGACAGACCCACGTATTTTTGCCGCGTCAACCAANGAATTGAATTCAGAAGGCCGTCCNGAGTATCACGCTGCACACATGAGCACTNCGATGGAGCCTGAAGAAGATGGNTTAATGTGTGATTCCACCTTCGATGACTGGGTATGGAGTTCGGTTTTTGCGCCATCGGTGAACTACTACGAATGGGTCATGAAGCGGCCCCAAATGCCAGTGTATGAGCATCTTCATCGCATGTATCAGTATTTACAGTGGCAGGACGGTGGTCGCCGCAATAGATTGTGGGTAACCAAAAATGTACAGCATATTGCACATTTAGAAGAGCTGTTGGAGTTCTTTCCCAAAGNCACGTTGATTCACTGCCATCGCGATCCTCTGGTGTCCATCCCCTCACTCGCAAAACTCACCATGGAAGTATGGCGTCCGGTACTGAGAACTGTCGATCCACAGTTTACCGGTCAAGCTATGCGNTTGTGGTGGGGAACCGCTATGTCGCGCTACATGGAATCGCGCCGACGCCTATCACTCGATGAGCGGATAATTGATGTTCCTTATCAACGCATTCGACACGACGCCGTCAACTTGGTGCAGGAAATATTNGCTCAGGTAGGTCGNCCTCTAAGTTCGGATCAGCTAGCTAACGTGAGACAGTGGGAAAAAGATAACGAACAACACAAGAACGGTAAGCACGAGTATTCATTGCAGGCTTTTGGTCTTAGTGATGAACAGATACGCTCTGATTTCTCCGAGTACATGGAGCGTTTCGATAGCATGCTGGATCCCACCTAAATTCGATCGACTGCACACTNGGAGTGAATGATGAATAACGATTTAAAAGCACTCGCGCGCGAGGCGTATATTTGGGGAATTCCATTGGTTCAAACGCGCCTGTACTTACAGCGAGCAAGAGAGCTGGATTTACCTTTCAATCAACTGTTTGTGTCTGCGGATCTATCGACTCCAGAAAGCGAAGTGCCTCTACCGAATGTCGATACGTTATACGGCTTGGGTTGGCTAGATCTTACCGAAGAACCGATATTGATGAGTGTTCCCGACACCGATGATCGCTATTATTTGTTGCAATTGAATGATGCCTACTTAAACAGCTTTAGCTACATTGGCCGCCGTACTACCGGTACCGAAGCCGGTGAGTTCGCAATTGTGGGGCCAGGGTGGAGTGGTGAGTTGCCTGAGGGAGTAACACGGGTAGATGCCCCGACCAATCATGTATTGGCGCTATCAAGAGTATTGGTGAACGGGGAGCAAGACGTTGAAAATGCGCGGGCGGTGCAAGATCAGTTTTGTCTGACGCCATTATCTGCCTATCCGAAATTTCTCAATCCTAGCCGTCCGATCGTTGATGCCTTCAATAATTTTCCAATTCTACAGCCCAACCTGCTGGGGCTTCAGTATTTTGATGAATTGTGCGCTGGATTAGCAGAGAATCCACCACCGGTTGAAGATCACGCTTTAATACGCGATTTAGAAGTGTTATCCATAGCCGCGGGTGGATGTCCTAGTCAAACTGTTGATGCAACGGTCAAAGAAGCAATGCTGCAGGCCATTGATGAAGCACACAACATGATTCACAGTCGCGCAGGGTGGTTAATAGATACGCGGGATGTGAATGGATGGCGAGTAAGTTACGGCATCCGATCATTTATTGAAGATCCCTTGGATCGAGCGGTAGTGGCTAAATTGGGGCCCGGTTGTTTAGTGCCGCAAGAAGGGCTGTATTTTTCTATGCTTCAAGGCCCTGATGAACAACCATTAAGCGGTGATAAACGCTATCTGCTGGAGTTTCCAAAGGAGGCATTGCCGCCAGTGGATGCGTTCTGGTCATTGACCCTCTACAGCCATGATTGGGCGCTGGTTGATAATCCCATTGATCGCTACGCCATTGGCGATCGCACTCCGGGTTTACAGTTTAATAGTGATGGAAGCTTGAGCCTCTACATTCAACATGAAGAGCCAGAACAAGGCCCTCAAAACTGGCTGCCTTGCCCCGATAGTGGTGCCGGTCCTTTTCATTTGTTCTTACGTACCTATCAACCTCAGCCCATATTGGCAGACGGGCGTTACCAGATGCCACCCGTTCAATTGGTCTAAACTGGGTGATCGATGTGACCGGGATTAGCTCCCGGTCAGTTCGTCATTCATTTGTTCGATGTTGATGATGTCTTCAGTGGGTATGGGCTCTGAGGTGACAGTCTCTGAGCCCGAGATCTCTGCTTGTAGTAGTCTTTCCTCGATTCGTTGATAGAGAGTCACTGATTTATCAGCCGCAGTTGGCATCATCGGTTGACTGCTATCGACGGTGAGGTTCTTCCATTGAGCTTCGATGATGTCTTTGTCCTCGGCAAAGGCGACAGTCGCCACATCAATCATTTGCTGAGCCACGGCTTCGGCGGGTATTTCGATACTATCAAATTCTGCGCCTGGTCCCCAGGTAAAGAAGGTCCGTGAACTGTCCTGCTCCATAGGTGTTGCTGCCTGACTGGTAAAGTTCGAAAAGAGCTTAGGTAAGCGCTGGTCTGGTTCGCTGTGTTCACTTACTTCAGCGGTACCTGAGGGGTACATGGCGGTATACATGATAAAGACACCCGGCACCAAAAATTGGTAAGTAACCCATAGATCTACGCTCTGATACTGCGCCAGCGATGGAAGTGGCGGAACAGGTGGTGCGCCCTCGACCCAGCGATCCACTTGGACTCCACGTTCTAGTAACTTGGTTTGGGGAGGTCGGCTGCTCCATCCTGCTGTCGCTCCAAACGAGTCGGCATGTACATAGGCGAGGTGTGACAGATCCAGCAAATTGTCATTGATTAAATGATGCGGAGATTGGTAGTCCAGTTGACCGGATTTGAGTACCCAGTTGGGATCATCAAATCCTCGAACCGGAGGAATTAGATTGGTATCTGCATTGTCTGGGTTTCCCATCCATACCCACACCCAGCTGCCTTTTTCCGCGACTGGGTAGGTTTTGATACAAGCGCGTGTGGGAATCTTATCTTGGCCTGGAATCTCAACGCACTGTCCATCGGTATTGAAACGCAAACCGTGATACATACAGCGAATATCATCTCCTTCGATACGCCCCATTGAAAGGGGCGCTTGCCGATGTACACAACGATCAGCCATAGCCACAAGTGTTCCATCCTTACGACGAAACAAAACCAGTGGTTCGCCAATGATGCGCTGAGCTTTGGGTTTTTCGTTACTGAATTCGGCGCTCCATCCTGTAACGTACCACGCATCCTTTAAAAACGGTTTGTGTTTCAAGTTCATAGCATTATCCCTGATTGTTTATCTTTGTTCTGAACTAGGTGTAATTGATTCGTCAGCGGTTTCCGGTTCATTTTATAGAACGACGTGGGGCAAATTGCAATTCAGAACGGCTTGTGAGATCCCAACGGTTTTTCTATTTATATGATAAAAATATTCATCTTAACCACTGAAAGCTTTGAATATATTTCGTTTCTAAATGAAAAGCATAGGCGCATGAATTTATTGAGATAAGGGTTGCTGGTGCGAATTTTATCTGCTTCATTAGTTGTTCAAGTATTCGGTATTCTTAGGTCAGCATCGCTCGATGACTACTCGCATTTATCAACGCTAACGCTAATAGAAAGCGAGTACTTTGTAAGTTTTTCGGCAGGCTATAGTTGCTTGTATAAAATTATGGCGGAAGGTGTTGAGGAGAGATAACACCGTAGTAATTCCGTAACGCAATAGGTGGGTTACCGGAGTCGGTTCATGTTCTGGTGTCCAGTTCATTCGTAAAATAATTAATAATAGGAAGAGCTACATGAATACAGTATCGCTGGGTAGGGTTAAGGGTTTTGCCGCGAGAGAAGAAGGTGTGGGATTGCTTTACAACACGAGACGCTGGTTGCCGAAACGTTTTGAGTGTCGTCAACTGGTTCACGCCATGGCAGTGTTAGGTTGTGCGAGCGCACCGATATCGTCAGCCAACGAAAACGCGCCGACTTTGGAAGAGGTGATTGTCACGGCTGAGAAAAGAGAGCAGTCATTGCAGGACGTTCCCACGTCAATTGTGGCCTTGGGTGAAGAGTCTTTGGAAAAGTTCAATATTAATGAGCTAGAAGATTTTGGCGCCAAAGTTCCAAATGTTGTCACTAACGAGTACTTTGGGATTGCAACAACATTCCGCTCTTTCATTCGCGGAGTCGGCGCGGTAACTGTTGAAGTTACTCAGGATCCAGCGGTAGCGCTCTATGTCGATGGGATTTATGTGGGCTCTTCTTTTGGTGGTTCATTCGAATCGTCTGAACTTGAACGAGTGGAAATACTGCGTGGCCCTCAAGGAACCTTGTACGGTCGAAATGCGACCGGTGGAGCGATCAACTTAATCTCCAAGAAACCCGAGTTGGATCAGTTTTCGTTTAGTCAAACCTTAACCAGCGGAAACTACGGAAAGATCAGATCGAATACAGCAATTAATATACCTCTCGGCGACAAAGCCGCTGCACGCATTGGTTACCTTATTTCCGAACAGGATGGTTGGGTCGAAAATAAAGGTGCTGGCGAAGACTACGGTGTTGAGGATCGTCGCGGGGCTCGATTGGCATTGCGGGTAGAACCCAATGATTCGATGCTGGTAGATTTCAACGCTGAATACAGCACCATCGAAGACACCACACGCTATTCACAAGTCCTCAGTGGCTATGCATCCGCCGTAGCAGGGACCGGTATTCCGATTACCATTCCTCTCGCACCGGGGGTAACCGCAGATCTTGTGTATCCCGATCGCGTAACCACAGACAGACTCGACAAAGCTAACTCAATTTTTCCTGTTGAAGCAGATGATAATGAAGTGTTTGGAACATCGTTAGCCGTCAGTTGGGATGTGTTTGATCACAGTGTTTTTAAGTCTATTACCGGCTATCGGAACGTTGACGCCACTCAATACACTCAAGTGTCGGGCGATATTCAGGTCACACTGAATACGCCTTTGGGAGCAATGGGACCATTGACGCTAGGAACCGGAGGCATTTATGAACAGGAGTTCAGTCAGTTTACGCAAGAGTTTCAATTGGTTGGAGATGCGGATTTCTCTTTTGGTTCGGTTCAGTATGTTTCAGGTCTTTTTTACTACAAGGATGATGGAGACAACAAAGATCTAAGTATGTCCATTGCGGGCCCTAAACTGCCTGGGTCTGATCGAACTGAAACGGAAAACGAGAGCGTGGCAATATATGGTCAGGCAACGCTGTCTCCGTCTGATAGCAATTTTCATATCACCTTAGGGGCCCGCTATTCAAAGGATCAGCGCGAAGCTGAGCGCACGAACCTGAATACGGTGCCGGCTTTTGTCGGTACAAAGTATGATAAGGAATTCAATAACTTTAGTCCGTCGCTCACGGTTGCCTATGATTTGAGTGACGAAGTGAATATCTATGCCAAGGCCGTGAGTGGTTATCGCTCCGGTGGTACTTCGACTTTGTCCTATCAGGAGTCACTCTTTCAAGAGGGCGCGGATGAGGAAACTATCCTATCCTATGAAGTCGGCATGAAAGGGGACTTCTTAGATCGTCGCTTGAGAGTCAATGCGGCACTTTTCCATATGGAATATGAAGATTATCAAGGCAGTATTCAAACCGGCCCACAACCGTCCCAGCGTGATAATTTAAATATCGGTGACAATACCATCACCGGTGCAGAATTGGATTTGACGGCGCTCTTGTCTCAGCACTTTTCGTTCAATTTAGCTTTAGGTTATTTGGATACGGAAATGGGAGAGGATTTTGCTGATCCAGGTACCGGTGCGCCTCCTACGCAGTTAGTGGATGAGCTTCCCTATGCACCGGAACTCAGCTATTCGGCAACACTGGACTACCATCGTCAGGTTATGAACGGTATGTCGCTAGAATGGCATGTTAACTATTCTTACCAAGATGAGTCTGAATCGGGCGTGGTTGTTGGCACCTCTCAGCTTAATGATGACTACGGGCTTTGGGACGCCAGTATTTCTCTCTCGGAAATCCCCGTTGCTGGCGGAATGATGAAAGTATCACTGTGGGGACAGAACTTAACCGACGAAGAGTATGTTGTTAGTAATATTGGCCCATTTGCGCCATTAGGCGCGAGCGAAATATCGCCCTTTGGTGATCCAAGAACCTATGGTATTACGCTCTTCTACGAGTATGAGTAAGTGCAGTAAGAGCAATTTCTAGGGATTTGAATAGACTCTCTGACGCTCTTTTGGCCGGCATTGCTGGCCTTTTTTGTGGCAGCGAAAACACTCAACCATTCTAATCTGAGTAATGAAACAGCAGTCAGTATGACGTGGCTCGGGCAATTATTCGCTAGTGGAAAGCTAAGGGAAGTTATGGATAGTTATGGGTAGTTGTGAATAGTTTCTATGGAAGAGCAGAAGGGGCAATAGACCTAAGGGCGATAGTTCGCGAAAGATAGTTGATGCTATCAAACTTAACAGGCCGACTAGAAAAATCAGGCTGACTAGAAGGGTTGGTTAGAAAGAGCGCGCCGATTAAGTCGACTTAAAAGCCCTTCTAGATGCGAGGGGCTAGATAAGATCTGGTGCCGAATTCTAGCACCAGAAACTGTCTCTTATTTACGGCTTTGCCTGTGCACGTTTTTCCGCTTCTTCATTCAGCATCTCAATCAATCGCGCTTGATCGAACTCATGGGCTTGGCCATCGTTGAGTTCGAGCAGTTTGCTCAATTGACGACGCAATACACGATCGGCTTGTTCTACGCGTTCGATCACCATATAGCGGCTGCGTGGCGTTTCACTTTGCATGGCGTGAAGTGCGGCTTTACCAACTGGGGTGGGGTCTGGGTGTTGATCAATTTTTCCCAGTTGTGCGAGGAAGTAAGCACGTTCTTTCGGGTAGGCGGTGTCTTCGGTCCAGTAGTTGGCGTCGTCGAGAACTTTCTTAGCGGCAAGGCCAATGTTGGATTTGTAGGTGCCTGGTTCAATCACATGCACGCTAACATCAAAGCGAGCCATCTCTTGTGCCAGTCC
>PANW01000047.1 GCA_002707785.1 Cellvibrionaceae bacterium
CATCATGATGATGCCAGTGTCTCCCGTTTTCTTTAATAAAACAGGCTGAACGGCTCTATTGCCTAGCCTTCTTTATCCGCTTCTTTGGCGCTTTCTTTCTTCTTCAGGCGAATGTTCAACTCACGCAACTGCGTGGTATCCACGGCACCCGGGGCATCGGTCATCACACAAGCCGCTGTTTGAGTTTTCGGGAAGGCAATCACGTCGCGAATGGATTGAGCACCGGTCATCAACATGATCAAGCGATCCAAACCGAAAGCCAAACCACCGTGCGGTGGTGCACCGTATTGCAGAGCGTCCAACAAGAAACCAAACTTTTCGCGCTGCTCTTCTTCACCAATACCCAATACACGGAAAACAGTTTCTTGCATGGCTTGATCGTGAATACGAACCGAACCACCACCCAACTCGCAGCCGTTCAAGACCATATCATAGGCCTGTGACAGAGCTTCGATGGGGTTCGCCTCCAGTTCTTCAGGCGTACAAGCTGGTGCGGTAAATGGGTGATGCAGAGAGGTTACGCCACCTTCGATTTCTTCAAACATCGGGAAGTCGACAACCCAAAGAGGTGCCCACTCACAAGTGTACAAGTCGAGATCTTCACCGACTTTACAGCGCAGCGCGCCTAGTGCTTCGGTAACGATTTTATTGGTATCGGCACCAAAGAAAACGATGTCGCCGTTTTGTGCGCCAGTGCGCTCCATAACGTTCATGGTGACTTCGTCGCCCAGGAATTTGATGATCGGCGATTGCAGACCTTCAATGCCTTTCTCAATTTCATTGACCTTGATCCACGCCAGACCTTTAGCGCCGTAAATGCTGACGAACTTGGTGTACTCGTCAATTTTCTTACGTGAAATTGATGCACCGCCAGTAACTTTCAGAGCAGTAACGCGACATTTAGGATCGTTGGCAGGGCCAGCGAATACTTTGAACTCGATGTCTTTCAGTAGATCTTTTATTTCCACCAACTCTAGTGGAATACGCATATCCGGCTTGTCTGAGCCGTATTTTTCCATAGCTTCTGCGTATGGCATACGTGGGAATTCGCCCAGATCTACGCCTTTCAGATCGCTAAACAGCTCGCGAATCATACCTTCAGTCACAGACATGATTTGCTCTTCGCTCATGAACGAAGTTTCAATATCGATTTGGGTAAATTCTGGCTGACGATCTGCGCGCAGATCTTCATCGCGGAAACACTTGGCGATTTGATAGTAGCGATCAAACCCTGACACCATCAGCAATTGCTTAAACAGCTGTGGTGATTGTGGCAGCGCAAAGAACTTGCCTTCGTGGGTACGAGAAGGCACCAGATAATCACGTGCACCTTCTGGGGTAGCGCGTGTCAGAATCGGCGTCTCGATATCTAGGAAGCCGTTGTCATCCAAATAGTTGCGGATGGCATTGGTCACTTTTGAGCGCAAACGCAGACGATCTTGCATCTCTTGACGACGCAGATCGACGTAGCGGTACTTCAAACGAACGTCTTCACCCACAGTGTTATCGTGCAGTGGGAAAGGCGTGGTTTCAGCACTGTTAAGAATGGTCACTTCCAAGCCGTAGACTTCGACTTCGCCAGTGGCCATGTTGGGATTCACAGTCGCCTCAGAACGAGCGCGAACACGTCCTTTCACCTGCAACACATACTCAGAGCGAACCTTATCAGCGGTCTCAAAGTTCTCTTTGGCATCCGGATCAAATACCACCTGCACGATACCATCGCGGTCGCGCAAATCGATGAAGATCACACCACCGTGATCTCGGCGGCGGTCAACCCAACCACAAAGCGTTACTTCTTGATCAATAAATGAGGCATTCAAGGCGCCACAATACTGGGTGCGCATAGATAGTTTCCTATTAATAGCAGGTGTTGCTAAGTTCAATGTCGTGTCGCTGCAGATGTTTCGGTGCCGCGACTTTGATAGTACTAAAAACGATATCAGGTTTTTGGCGAGGCCCTGATGACCTAGTGCTGCCTAAAACAGCTCACCAGCGGGTCAGTCAGAGCTGCTCGAGCCGCCGGAATCGCCGGCCAAGTTCTTTTTCTTACCGCCAGTTTTAAAGTCTGTCTCGTACCAGCCGCCACCCGCTAAACGAAAGCCAGCGGCTGAAATCTGTTTGCTCAACGCCGGCTTACCGCAAGCGGGGCAGTCCTTTAACGGCGCGTCACTCATTTTCTGTAAAGCTTCCATTTGGTGCTTACAGTCACCACATTCGTACTCATAAATAGGCATTACACAACCCTTACTGACCTAGGACTGCTTGGTCACATTATCAATAGACCGATACGCAGCCGCCTTAAACAAGCTCAGTGGAGGTGTTCAAACCGTGCTTCAAGGCGTGTTCAAGCCATAGTTCAAGCATAGTTAGGGACTCAATAAGAAGCCTCAGCCATCCTATAGAAGACCAATCACAGCCAGCCAGTCGGCCACATCCACCAAAAAGCCGAGCATTATACCCCAGCTGCGGCCTCTGGTTAACCGCTAAAACTATCCTTGGTCTATGCTTATCAGATGTGCCATGAAGACAGGGAACGCCTTGATGAGAGTAGCCAGTAATGAAGAGATCGAACACGACCTCCTAGATGACTTCTTTTATGACTTTACCGAGCAATATCAGCACTGCGAAGACATCCTCATCCAACTAGAGCGCAGCCCCTCTGACATGGACAAGACTCGAGATCTATTTCGCTCGGTGCACACCATCAAGGGCAACCTCATCTACATTGGCTTGAAAGATCTAAGCCCTCTGCTGCAGAGTGTGGAGGATGTTCTAGAAGGCGTCAGATCCGGTACTATCGCCTACGATGATAGCCTCAGCGATGTAGTGCTATTGGCCATGGACAAGACAAAGCTGCTGATCGACGAGAACATTCACGAACAAAATAGCGACATCAGCCAGCAGGAATTTGACACCATCTGCAGCAGTATTCGCGATATTGCCGCCGCCGCTGATCATCAGCGCTCAGAGGCAATCGTCTATGCCTTGGCGCAACTAGACCCTCAGGGAAGTTTACCGCCGCCGGTTCATATCCCTCAGCACACCCCGAGCGATCAGTTTTTATTGGAGATGACCGGCATGGGGATTTCCCTCTGCGAGGACATCCGATTTATCAACGGCCTCATCGGCCCGCTGGAAGATCGCTCCTCTTACTGGCAGGGCAACACCCATCGCGTAGCGCAGCTAGCGATCAAGATGAATCAACACGCCAACCAAATTGTTGCGCCCAATCAGCTATTGATGGCAGCACTTATCCACGATATAGCAATGCCATTTTTGCCCCTCGAACTGTTGCACAAAAAAGCCAGCTATGGCCCCCAAGAGCGCGAGCAGATGCGTGCTCATGTGAGCCATGCGGTTCACCTGCTGCGAAGTATGGGTGGTTGGGATGAGGCCATNACCATCGTTCAGCAACATCACGAGCGCTGCGATGGCAGTGGCTATCCATCGGGNTTGAANCTGGAGCACATATGCGCAGGCGCAAAAATTCTCGCGATTGCCGATACCTTTAATGCCTGTCGATATGCGCGNGCCTATAGAACCGAGCAAAAACGTCCTCTAATTCGTGCGATATTGGAAATCAATCGACAATCCGGAGGCCTATTTGATGATTCATGGGTGCAAGTCTTCAATCACGTCGCCAAACAAACCATGACATTGCACTAGCCAATTTCACGAGACGATTGCACAAAGGTTTTCCTCAAAAAACAAAACCAACAACAGCCTACGAAAAAAGATTGGAGAGAAGCATCAAGGCATTGATTCGAAAAAACACACTTAATTACCAATCGACACAATCGAACTAGAAAACACCTCTGCTGCAGACCTGGATCAAACGAACAAAAGGTTTTTTGTAAAAAACCGCGAAAAACCCGTACTTTTAGCGGTTTTTCTGTTGCCTCACCTGAAATATTCCTATATACATAGCCTCAGCGGTTTTACCGCACTGCTTGAGCCTATAAATCAGGGCTTTTTTTGCCAAAATAGGCCAACAATAACAACAACACTCCGACCCGAATGATGTGATTCATTTGATCGTTACCAAAAGGAACTTAGATCATGGCCGCCAAAAAAGCTGCTGCTAAAAAGAAAGCCCCTGCTAAGAAAGCTGCTGCGAAAAAAGCCGCTCCAGTTGAAAAGAAAATCAAAGCGGTAAAAGAGCGCTATACCAAAACTCAAATGCTGACTCAAATTTCTGAAAACACCGAGCTGAGCAAGAAACAAGTTCAAAGCGTTTTGGATGAGTTGTCTGACATGATCGAAGGTCATATCAAGAAGCGTGCAGTGGGTGAATTCGTACTTCCCGGCCTGCTGAAAGTTACCTCAGTGAAGAAGCCTGCCAAAAAAGCTCGCAAGAATGTCCCTAACCCATTCAAGCCAGGTGAGTTAATGGATGTTGCGGCTAAGCCTGCCAGCGTTCAGGTGAAAATTCGCCCACTGAAGAAACTGAAAGATATGGCGACCAACTAAGCTTTACAGCATCAGTTGAGCTGATCTTCAGCCATAAAAAAACCGCGGTATACCGCGGTTTTTTTATGCTTATTGATTGAACTATTGGCCCGTGCGTATTTAGGGCAAAGCCAGCACCATCAACCAGATCGACGAAATAAAACCTACCCCCCAAACGGCAGAGCGTAATGTCGCCAAATCCATCAAATAGCAGGCAATGTACGCAAACCGAGCAGCCACAAAAGCTAAACACAGCATATTGACGGTTTCCATTGGCGCCTGAGCGATGAGCGCGAGCCCAACACCAGCCGCAAACAGCGGAAACGCCTCAATAGAGTTTTGATGAGCGGCAAGCGCACGCTTACCAAAGCCGTCCAAACTGTTTTGCTGGTCACGCGGGTTATTATTGTCATAACCACCTTTCGCACGCCCTTGGGCAATAGCCAAAGGGGCTTTGCTGATCATGATCAATAGGGCTGCACAGATAACACTCGCTATCGCGATAGTCATTTTTTACTCCTTTCTTGGTTTTATTATGATTATTGGTACTGCATAAAGTACTTCAAGCACACTGACCTAGTCGAGCAACAGAAAATCATCCCCTGCTAGCGCACTGCGCAAGCGTGAAACTCGCTCCTCAAGCTCAGCATTCTCATAACCTTTAGCCTCAACAATACCCCAGATAGGCTTAGGCCATGCTACATCGGTTTTAAATCGGGCTATATGATGAACATGTAATTGCGGCACCATGTTGCCCAAAGCGGCGACATTCATTTTATCGGGAACAAACAAATCAGCCATGACCTCGGCCAAATGACAGGACTCTCGCGTAAGCTGAACACGATCCTCTTCAGATAAATGATGTACCTCACGAATCCCTTTACGACGCGGAACTAGAATGCACCAAGGGAAGTTGGCATCTTTGCTAAGCAATAGCAAAGAGAGCGGGAACTTGCCCAAAACCACCGTATCAGCCGCCAATTGCGGGTCCAATTCAAATTGTTGCTTTACATCAAGTTCAGACATTGAGGTTTCCTCCTTTCCCCAACTAGATAACACCTTTAGAATACCTGCCTTGTTTCAATTAACCTAGTAGAGAATCTCAAGCCCATGCGCGCCAGTCGTTTCCTTATCGCCACCCTTAAGCAAAACCCTTCCGATGCCGTGGCTGTTAGCCATCAACTGATGCTGCGCTCAGGTATGGTTCGTCAACTCGCCTCAGGTTTGTACACCTGGTTGCCGATGGGACTGCGTGTCTTTCGCAAGGTTGAGGCCATTGTCCGGGAAGAAATGAACAATGCCGGCTCTCAAGAAGTACTCATGCCCGTGGTTCAGCCTGCGGAGCTGTGGCAAGAATCCGGTCGCTGGGAGCAATATGGCCCTGAACTACTGAGAATTACCGATCGTCACGACAACAGCTTCTGTTTAGGCCCCACCCACGAAGAAGTGATTACGGACCTGATCCGCAATGAGCTAAAAAGCTATAAACAGCTGCCAGCCAATTTCTACCAGATTCAAACCAAGTTTCGCGATGAAGTGCGCCCGCGCTTTGGTATCATGCGCGCCCGCGAATTCACCATGAAAGACGCCTACTCATTCCATCTGCAGCAGTCGTGCCTGCAAGACACTTACGATGCTATGCACGGTGCCTACTGCAAGATATTCGACCGTATTGGCTTGAACTATCGTCCGGTCTTGGCCGATACCGGCTCTATTGGTGGCTCTAGCTCTCATGAATTTCATGTATTGGCTGACAGTGGCGAAGACGATATCGCCTTCAGCACTGACAGTGACTACGCCGCCAACGTCGAACTGGCTGAAGCCCTAGCGCCAAACGCCGAGCGCCCACAGCCGTCACAGGAAATGATTGAAGTGGCTACGCCTGGCCAGCACACGATTGAGGAAGTTTCTAAGGGCTTGGGCATTAAACCCTCTCAGGTTTTGAAAACGCTAATCGTGATGGGTGAAGCCGACGAAGATGGCAAGCAAGGCTTGGTCGCCCTAGTCATTCGCGGCGACCACGAGCTGAATGAACTGAAAGCGGAAAAACTCGACGGTGTTGCTTCCCCACTGACATTTGCTCCTGACAGCTTGATAAAAGACACTTTGGGCTGCTCCGTGGGCTCGATTGGTCCTATGGGCCTTGATATCCCTGTACTTGTGGATCGCAGCGCCGCAGTAGCGGCAGATTTTGCCTGTGGTGCCAATAAAGATGGCTACCACCTAACAGGCGTTAACTGGGAGCGCGACCTGGCCTTGACCAGCCAAGCTGATCTGCGCAATGTGGTTGTCGGTGATCCGAGCCCCTGCGGCCAAGGCCAGCTGGAAATTAAGCGCGGCATTGAAGTAGGACATATCTTCCAACTGGGTCAAAAATACAGTGAAGCACTGGGTGCAACGGTATTGGACGAAAACGGCAAGCAGCAAGTTATGACCATGGGTTGTTACGGCATCGGTGTGAGTCGTGTCGTGGCTGCAGCCATCGAACAAAACTATGACGACAACGGTATCATCTGGCCAGACGCTATCGCCCCCTTCCAGCTCGCTCTGGTCCCCATCAATATGCATAAATCCGATGCAGTACGCGCAAAGTGCGAGAGCCTCTATGCTGAATTGACTGAGGCCGGATTTGACGTGCTGTTTATGGATGAAGAAAAGGCGCGCTTAGGTGTTATGTTGGCCGATACCGAATTGATGGGCATTCCCCATCGAGTGGTCATTGGCGACCGTGGCCTTGAAGCAGGCACCGTTGAATATAAGGCTCGCCGCGATGCCGACAAACAGGAAATTGCTAGCGATGATTTGCTAAACTTCCTCAAGCAGGCTCTGAAATAACAGAGCCTGTTTCGCCCTCGGAGCCTTTCGATTCGAAACTCTCCAGTTCGGAAGGCATAGCTGAGCTGAGAAGTCGGTGTTGAGAGAATATAGCTGGGAACCTCTACTTAGGAACAACAGAGATGGTGTCATTGCTCAAATTTCAGCGCAGCAACTTAGACTCGCGTCGAGGGCCATGGCATCAGTTGACCACTATTGCTGGCATCCTAAGTCTATCGCTCTTGTTCGCCCTTTCCGCCACGGTAAGCGCACAGCCTAGCGATCAGGGCAAAACCAGCCTTCGAGGAAAGCCGCAGCAAATCGATGAAGAACTGAGATTACTGCTGAAACAAACCATCGAAGACAGTGACAGCTTTGAAGATCGTTACGACGCTGAAGTTTGGCTGGTTTCTAAACAAAACAACCTTAAGAAATACATCAAAGATCCTGAAGAGCGGATGGATGTGTTACGCCGAATCCATCGCGCGGCAAGACGAGCGGATCTGCAACCGGAAATTGTCCTCGCCTTAATTGAGGTAGAAAGCCACTTCAATCGCTTTGCGGTTTCCCGCGTTGGCGCTCAGGGAATGATGCAGGTAATGCCTTTTTGGAAAAATGAAATCGGTCATCCCGAGGACAACCTGACCGAGATTGATACCAATCTCAAATACGGTTGCACCATTCTCAAACACTATATGAATAAAGCCGACGGTCGTTTGATGGAGGCTTTGGCCCGCTACAACGGCAGTTACGGGCAATATTGGTATCCTCGCAGAGTGATGGATGCTTGGGAAAAACACTGGCGTTAAGCCCCTGTCTCTTGCAAAATCAGCGGCATAAATAAAAACACCATTGACCGATACGCGTCTAGGAACTCCGCCAACCTCCATGAATTCTCAATCACAACAAAGCCTGCAGGTGAGCGTCAGCTTAACGCAAACCTTACTGCAGACGGCTACTCATGCTGGTGTCTGCCATACTGATGCGCTACTGCAGGCTGCAGGCATAGACGCTCAGCTGCTACAACAACCCGAAAATCGTATCCCGTATGCACAACAAGCACACCTTTGGCAATTGGTGATAGAAGCGGCAAACAACGAACAACTGCCACTGATTTTTGGCCAACAGAGCCAGCCGGCCAGCTTCAGCATGGCCGGCTATATCGCCATGAACAGTCGCACGATTGGCGAGGCGATGGATGCTTCTCAAACCTATCAGATAGCCGCCGGTCAAGGTGGCGAAATTTCCATTCAGCGCAGCGCACCCTATATTGAAGTGCACTACGTACCGGTCGATCCAGAAACCACCACCACTCCTGTGCGCAGCTGCGCCATGCTCGCCGCCAATGTGGTCTTGGGGCGCTGGTTGGTGGGCTCTGCCTATGCCCCGCTTGAAGTTCATCTCAGCTTACCGGCTCCCCAAGATAGCGCTCCCTTTGAAGATTTTTTCGGCTGCCCGGTACACTTCGATAGAGCGCTAGACCTCGTCCGCTTCGCCGCCGACATAGAGTCCACTCCCATTCCTCACGCCAGTGTTGAACTGCTCAACTTAATGAAAGAGCGAGCGGAAAAAGTGATTGCTGACACCATAGGCAAAGAGAGTCTATGCGCTCAAGTCGCCAAGCTTTTGGCGAATTCGCTGATGGGTCAAGAGCCCGATAAAGGTTTTGTCTCGCAACAGCTGGGCATTAGCCAACGCACTCTGCAACGTCGACTGGCTAAAGAGAGTAGCAGCTACCAAGAAGTACTGGATCAAACTCGTCACAATCTGGCGCTCGACTATTTACGCCAGCCACAACTCAGCGTCACCGACATCGCCTATTTGCTAGGTTTTACAGAGCCGAGCACGTTTTATCGAGCCTTCAAGAAATGGCATGGTATGACACCGGGTCAATACCGAGAAAATGGTTCTGCCTAAGCACCTAGCTCTAACGCCAAAGAAGCCCCTGAAAAATAGAGTTACTTGTCATTGCAAGCGTTAGCGCCAAAAGTAGGGGCTATTAAGCCAAGCAATCCAGCTTGGCAATAAACGTTGTTTTGTAGTACTCAACCGTTATTGCCGCGTCGGCGCTCCTCGCAGTGACGTTTTTCAGAGGCGCTCTAGTTCAAGACAACTCACTCAAGACAACGGGATCAATCGGCCAGCTCAAGTCCCATGCTCCAACCTTGCCCAATCTACGTACTAGCAACCGGTCGACAACAGTCGAAAGTGGAGCCCTGTCACAAACGACGAGCACTGGCTCAATACCTGACGTGCCGGCTTCGATAAGCCTCGCCACATTAGGCTCAGATGGCTACCGACTGGCCGAAAACGTCACTGAACTCTACGCTTAGCTAGAGGATAATCCCCTCTAAAATGGTCTATTTGATAGTGATGAGCATGCCCCAACCAGAATCTGCACTTGAAACTCCCTCAACAACACCCTGGCGCTCAGCGGTATTTGTTTTTGTGCTCTGTGGGATCTACGCGTTGCTGCGTTACAGCTTCTTTGGCCCCGTTGAACCGCAGCACTGGCCGACTTACATCTCCAACAAGGCGATATCGGTGTTTGCCGTGTGTATGTTGGCTCTATCAGGCTGGAACTATGCAAAAGGATACACTCTCCGATCAAAACAACAGGGGCGTATGGTTTGGCACGCCGCACTGATTCATTCAGGCCTCTCTTTGGCGCTGCTCAATGGAGATTACTACCCAAAGTTCTTTGCCGATAACGGGATGAATTTTTTGGGTGAAAGTGTGATTTTGTGTGGCGTGTTGGCCAGCTATGCCCTGTGGCAAGTCGGCAATCTCTGCGGTCTTCGACATCACCAATTCAAATGCCTAGCCTGCGCTTTGGCACTACTGCATCTATTGCCGATGTCGGCCAGCTGGATCACACCAATGCAGTGGTATGGGTTTATGCCACCCATGTCACTGATCAGCGCATTGGCTGCCGGCACCGCCCTTTTACTCTATTGGCGTTACCGGCAACCCGATCAAAGTAATCAGAAAACATAGAACACGGCTATCAAAGGGCGTGTTTAAGCTCTACAAACACACCGCGATTCTCACCGGTAAAATAGCGATAGCTGCCGAAGGAAAAGTCAGCGCGTTCAGCATAGCGTTCATCGGTTAGATTCTGCACTCGAGCTCGAGCGCTCAAAGCATCACTCACCTGCCAGGTCACTGTCGCATTCCAGATGGTGTGGCCTTCATAGTCGTTTTCATTTTCAACATCGACATAGTGCTCATCCATATACACCCCTTCCAACTCGATCATCCAATCGTGTCTCGGTGTGTATTGCAGTTGAGCGCTGCCCATCCACTCAGGTGCGGTATCCATGTCGTTACCAGATACATTGACACCACTCTCAAACGCACTGGCGCGATCAATTTCATGTCGTGCCCAAGCTGCTGCCATGGTCATACGCCATTGCGGGCTCCACTGATAAGCCAGCTCCAGCTCGACCCCTTGATGCTCCGTATCAGCATCGCCAACCGTGGCGTTGTTGGAGGCTTTGAGCACCTGATCGTCTTTTTCCATGTAGTAGGTGCTGATATTGGCTGACAAAGACTCACCGGTGTAGCGAGCCCCCAGCTCAACACTGACCGCCTGCTTATCATCAAATTGATCAACCGATTGGTCCTTCTGAATACGGTAGCGCTCATTCACTTGCGGTGCCCTATAGGCGCTGGCGACACGGATATAAGAATTCCAATTAGCGCTCAAATCAAAACGTGCGCCTAAATGACCGCTGGCGTTGGTAAAACGATCTTCACGATCGGCGGCGCGAAAGTAGCGACAAGGATCACCATCGCACAAACTGCCATCGTCGCGGGTCGAACCTACCAGCAGCTTGTTATCGTAATCGTACTCAATGGTCTCCCAACGCACGCCAGCTTCTAGCGCCATACGCTCATGCAACTGCCACTCGGCATTGATAAACCCTGCGAACTGTAAACTGGTGACCTCAAAATCATAGTGATCCCCCTGATAACGTTCACTTGTAGGTGATAGTTCATTGGGTTGCGTCTCCTCGACTTCCATGTTCGCCCACTCACCTTCAAGCCCCACCCATAAACGCAAGCTGTCACTTACAGCAGTTTCATAGCTGGATAAGAAGCCGACACTGTCTTGTGCATTTTTTTCAATGGGCTGGCCCGGTAAAAAATGCATCAAGAATTCCATGTCACTGGAACGCAGGTAAGGTGAAACTTGCCATTGACCACCGGCTGAATTATGCCATTTGAATGTGCTGGAAAATCTGAGGGCATTGGCATCGCGATAGGCTTCTGGATTGGGATTCACCTTCCAGTTGTTGTCTTCGTAGGCCTTTTCGCCGCGAATAAACCCGGCCGTTTCTTGATTGAGATTGACGAACGACAACACTGAATGAACGTCTAACTCATCAATACCTAAGGCGCTGCCTTGCCACGCATGTTGCAGTGTGAGTTTTTGCTGATCATAGCCGGCGTCATCTTTCAGTCCGCCATTGGAAACACCGTTGACCGCAATATGCCATTGGTGATCGCCTTGTTGAGTACCTAATGCTAACTTACTTCGATAATAGTCATGGGGGCCGGCCTCCACCGCGATGGAGTTGGAATCCATGTTGGGCGTCAGCGTATTCACCACGCCGTGAACGGCATTGGAGCCGTAAAAGACCGTACCGGCGCCGCGCCACACTTCCAGGGCACCCGCTTGTTCAGTGTTCACTTCAAACAATTGATTCACATTGCAAAAACCACTGGGACGAATCGGAATGGAATTCTCAGCGATGAGTGCCTCACCACAACTTCCCGCACCGGTGTAGATGGGCGAACGCACAGAGGCCAGTAGCTCCTGACCATTGCCACGACTCATCCACACACCGGGAATGCGTACCACCGACTCCTGAATGTGAGTATGGCCAATTTGGGCCAGTAACTCAGCGTCTAAACGGGAAATTTCACCGATAAGCTCTTGCATGGATTGATCATTGCGACGAGCGGTTACGACCATCTCCTCTTGAACAGAGGAGATGGTCGAGCTTGTTTGTAAAGCCCCAGAATCGCTCTTGGTGACACTCTGCTGCGCATAAACAGGGAATGCAAGACCTATGTGAGTCAAGGCAACAGCTGTTGCCAAGCGAGAAAACGCAAATTTCACCGCGGAAATACTCCTTTTACTTCGGCTAGCAACGGAAACCCACCACTCTAGAAGGTGAGCTTGCGACCGAACAATAATTGTTAGCGGGGTAGATTAACAGAAGAGAGCCAGTAAGTTGACCACAGTCTCCTTACTGGTTTTGACAGCTATTGCCTTAGCATCGAAATTAGATGCATGGCTTGATCAACCGAACTTAGCACTGGCCTCCAATCTATACCTGAGAGACCAGCACCAGACAGAATTCAATCCACCTCATAACCGAGCAATAGATTACCTGGCAGCTGACCAAACATACTGTAACCTGAGTGGATAAACAGCATCCCACCGCCAATCACCGCGCCATCCACATCGATTGCTCCACCTTGACCGTCAATTCCATTGACGCCTTTAAACGCTTTTGCCGTCTCCGTCTGCCAAACGACTTGGCCGGTATCGCTGTTATACGCCCTCAGAATGCCATCTAAACCACCGACAAAGACCAGGCCATCGGTAGCAGTCGCAGCCGCTGAATAGCTGAAGTGAAAGGAACAATCGCTTTCACCACTGTCTTCGTTTTCACGCATGGCCTGTAATCCATAGCTTTTCGACAGCTCCCCAGTCAACTCACAACTGCGCTCAATCGGTGCCGCCCAAATATTCTCACCAGTATTGATATCCAATGCGTAGAGCCCTGGGCGAGGGGTATAACCTGGAAAAGGGCGAACCGAATCAGCAATGGGGACAAACAGCTTTTGCCCCTCAACCGCCATTCCCCAATGTACTCCAGGATTCGGGCTGTAGACGGTATTGAGGGTATCGGTGTTTTTCCACACCAGCTTTCCGTCACCGTTTTCATAACCGTCGGGATCGAAAGCGAAAACCGCTCCAGATTTTTGTCCCGCCAGTAACACATCCTTACCCGCCGCGTTTTGAGTGAGAATGATCGAGGCTCCAAAATCAAAGTCTGGCCCTGCATTTTCTGGACAGTTTGGCCCTTTGTTCAAACAGCCCGCATTCCATACGTCGTCTTTCAGTCCCTGATACTTCCAGCGCATAACACCGTCGGTTAAACCCAACGCGATCACTGCATCACTGGTATCGGTCGCTGGGCGGCTGAGGTTCTCGGCCGTGCCGATGTACAACAGACCACGTTTCGCATCGATTGTAGGCGTCGACCAAACCGAGACTCCCGACGGCCCAAAACGCATATGACCGTTTTCATCTTTCGCCTGCAAGGTGGCCTGAGGTGTGCCATGCCAAATCCATTGCTGCTCACCCGAGACCACATCCAACGCGACTACCGCACCGTGAGAACGGCAACAAGGGTATTGAGGCATTCCAGCCGCTGCGATTTCATAGGAAGAAATAGGTACATAAAGTGTGTCTTGATGATAAGCGGGAGAGCCGGTAATGACTGAAGTGGGAAACAGNGACAGCGAACGTTTCCAGATTANTTTNCCGCTTTGTGCATCCAGTGCATAGGCACTGCTCAGCGTATCACCCAAAAACAACGCGGCTCGATCCTCGACTTGCCCCAACACCAATGCTGAACGCACACTGCTGTCGGCTTTATAGCGCCACTTGATGCAACCGGATTCACGATCCAAGGCAAAGACATTGCCCGATTTACTGCCGACAAATAGTGTGTCTGCCGTCATCACTGGCTGTGAGCGAGCATCGCTGACTTGAGGATAAGCAAAGGTCCATTTCAATTTTAGGGAATCAATATTGTCACGAGAGATTCCTGAAACCTCACCATCGACAAAACGACGATTGCCGCTGGACAATCCCCAGCCGCCACTGAGTACAGTGTCGGTATCAATAGACGGCGATTCGCAGCTCGACGCTGCTATCCAGGATTCATCGACTTTGTTGTCAGCCGCCAAATACTTTGCTACTGCCGCCTTCTGCAATTTATCTAGACCTGCTGCCTGAGGCTGCATTCGACCAAATTCTAACGACAGCATAATGTTGTCGAAACTCACCGTCGCTAAAGCTTCACGTCGCGGCGCTTTGCTGTCGGCATTGTCGTGACACACGGCACAATGCTGATCAAATATTTGTTTCCCGACAACCTCAATGTCGGGTGCTTGCTCTAGCCCATAAACCGGCGCGACAAATAGCGTCGTTATTAGAGCAAGTTTGGAAAATTTCATAGTGATCTCTCTTACCGTTTTTTTAAATAGTAGAATTATTGTTATACCAGTCGCTGCACTTAAGATTAGTCTTCCAGCGCAAATGCCACCACGCTATCGCCCATTGGACGCCCAAACATGTGGTGCCCACCGGCACTAATAACAACATACTGTTTGCCGTTAATGCTGTACGTCATCGGTGCAGCCACTCCATCGGCGGGAAGCTCATGGTTCCACAACTGTTCGCCGGTGAGTGCGTCGTAGGCTCTGAACTGACGATCCATGGTGGCTGCTATGAACACCAGTCCTCCGTCAGTGACAATAGCGCCGCCCAAATTGGGCGTTCCCCAATTAATATGGAAGGGTGCAGTTACTGGCCCCATTTCATGGACCGATCCCAACGGCGACTGCCAGCGCACTTCACCGGTCTGAATATCAATGGCCATTAACTTGCCCCAGGGGGGCTTAACGCAGGGAATACCTAGCGGTGACATCAACGCCTTATTCTCAATGGTATAAGGTGTCCCAGACATGTTAATACGCATGGTTTTGCCGGACTTAGGCACGTGCTCCTTAGAACCCTCTTCGCCAGAACTTGATGCTGTCAGCTCAGGATTCGGCACCAAGCGCGCCGCAAAAATTGCTGTATTCACATTCACGTACATCAGATTGTGTTGCTTCCACAACACGGCACCACCCCAGTTGGCGCCGCCTAGGCTACCGGGCATAAGTACCGTGAAGCGGTTAAGTTGCAGAGGGGTAAACAACCCCTCGTTGTGAAGCTCAGCAATTTCCCGCCGACAATGCCCTTCGTCCCAAGGTGTTAATCCCCACGCATCCTCTTCGGTAATGGTTGTGTCCATCAGCCGTGGCATGACTTCAGGCACCGGCTGAGTGGGCGATGGTTGCTCACCCGCTACGGCGGTTTGTGGCACAGGCACTTCGTTAACCNTGTAGATTGGCTCGCCGGTTAANCGNTTCAATACAAANACAAACCCTTGCTTAGAGACTTGAATCAGTGCCGGTACCACACGCCCGTTTTGCTCAATGTCTGTTAACAGAGGCATGGCTGGTGTGTCGTAATCCCAAAGATCGTGATGCACTAGCTGATAGCGCCAAGCGACCTCACCAGTGCTAATTCGCAGGGCAATCACAGAGTTGGCATTAAGGTTGTCGCCTAGACGTAAGCCACCATAGAAATCTGGTGACGGCGCCCCGGTCGGCACAAATACGAGATCATTGTCGACATCTGCCGACAATGGCGCCCAGGCATTGGCAGCTCCACTCACCTCTTCAGCGTTGTCGGGCCAGCTCGCCTTCACTCGCTCATCACTGTGTTCATTGGGAATGGTTTGAAAATGCCAGCGCAACNCTCCGGTCGCCGCGTCGTAAGCTTGCACTGTGCCTATCGGGGTCTTGGCGCGCTGAAAATCCACCACTCCGGAACCTACCACGATGGTATTGTTGGCAATTAAAGGAGCCGAGGAAGACGACAAGTCCCCGGGTACAAAACCCTGTTCATCACTGTAGAGCTTAACAACCCCCTGATCACCGAAGTCCTCACACAAACGACCCGTGTGGGCATCAACCGCTAACAAACGACGGTCATGGGTGGCGGTGATGATGCGATCAGGACACGTTTGTGACCGGTCATTGGCTTGCCAAAAACTCACGCCTCGGCATTTTCCGGGACGCGCGCCACGCCGATCCGTGTTTGCATTGAAACGCCAGCGCTGCTCTCCAGTTTCGGGATCGAGTGCAATAATATCGTTGTAAGGCGTGCATAGGGCTAGATGGCCCCCCGCCGTTTCAGGCAATAGAATTGGCGTTGCCTCAAACGCGGTGTTGTTAATACCTTCGCCCAGCTGTTCCACCGCTGTGGTACTAAAACTCCAAGCCTGCTTTAGATTTTCCACGTTCTCGCGAGTGATTTGATTGGCTGCGGAGAAACCACTGCCTTCCAAGTCACCGCGATAGTGAGGCCATGAACGGGTAATTTCCTGAGCGGACGATGCAGCACTTGTTTGCGGCGCCCCTAGCTCGGCATCCTGACAAGCAATCAGCCCTCCCGCCAACAAGATCACCAAAAAACTCCGCGAGGCTTTCAATGAGTTCAATAGCAAACCATTCGATTTAACTTTTCTACGCGGTGATAGGAATAAGTTCTTGGCGATCATCATCAACTCTCTTATCTGCTCGGGAAGAGGCCAGACACATCAATTCATTTAGCTGCAGTAGACACCGGCATACCAATAACGGCGGAGGGGCGCAAACTGCCCATGCCATCAAATGGCCGAGTGAGCTCGAGAACAAATCCCAGTACCGCCTCACTGGCCATATAAGTGGCTGTACGACCAACACCACCGTTGTCGGATTGCATTTGCAATACTAGTCCGTGCTCTTGATAAAAACTCACCAGCTCATCGTGATTACTCACAGGACCAAAGCTCAGATGATGAGCGCCGGCACCGCGCGTAATCATAAAGTCGCGATGAGGTGAGGGACCGGTTATGGGCGCTAACAATTCAATTTGTAAGCCCGCCCAATTGCCATAGGCCACTTGTATAAAAGTAGGATTACTATCGTCACTCAGGGCACCGAGGTATTGCGCACTGCTCACATGAGGTGCTTTAAAATCAATCACCATCCACGGCACCAAGCCGACCAGTTGTTGATAGTTTTCTGCNGTGGCTGTGACATCTTCAACCACAATCCCCAACTGAAATACTCCCGGGGCTGGCTTCGCGGCAACNGAGTGATGAATCGTTCCCCAGGGTTTTACCGGAATCTGCTGCGAAAGCGATTTCAGATAAATCCCTAAACTCTGGTAAGTATTCAGCCACTTCCCATAATGCCCTTCGCTAGAANTGGCCCCAAACAGCGCATCACTGGAAAGGCTTTCAGGCAAACCACTGACGCCGAGCGAAAACAGTCCTTCGCCGCGCTCCTGTAGAAAGGTCTTAACTGGCGAACTATCGGCCAGTGGTTGAATCAGTTCCAAAGTGACGCCTTGCCACTGAGTGCGAGCGACGCGCAATTGGGGGCGAGTGGCCACTTGGTTTTCCGTTCCCTCGATCGCCAAATCAAACAACTGCCATTGAGACAAGCCAAGCAACTGTGCATAGCGCAAAGTCGCGGCCTGAACATCATTCACAGCCACCGAAAACTCCAGCACTTTTTGCTCTTCCACGGCAGCTTGGACTTGTCCTCCAACGCTCACCAGAGCCAACAACAGGCATAGATTTATTTTTACCAAGGCTAAAACTCGGCCAATTGAAGTGCACTTTTTCTCAAGGTTCATATACGGATCCTGATCGCTATTATTATTGTTGATGTGGCAATAGATATGGTGTTACTCGACGCTCGACACCATGGACTCTGACTCATTAACTTCTATGACAGAATCATTTTTCCGAGGGCTAATTCGAATCAAAGTCGGCTGCCCATCCTCGATTTGCCAACTGGGAAAATGCGAGTTGGAGGTGTAGACCGAGCCATCTTCCGCGATCTCGATATCGCGTGTAAAAGTTCGCTTGCGCGGCAGTGGATAGATCATCCATTGCTCGGAGCTGATATCGAAACTGAACACCGTATCCGACTGGTTACCATTCACCCATACAACACCGCGCTCACGATCTACATTTAAACTGTAGGGCAGTTCATTGACGACTGGCATGTCGTAGTGAACGAACTTTTTGGTTTTGGGTTCATACTTAACCAGCTGAGAATCCTGGAAAGCGACGATCCAAACATTATTATCGGCATCCACTCGCATACGACGGGGTCCGTCAAACGGTGTTTTGATCATGGTAACAGTGTCGTCATCGGGATTGATAAAACCGATATCATTGCCGTACAAACGAGCAAACCAAACCGTGCCGTCAGGTGCGACATCAATACCGTAAGGCATAGGTACGCCGGTGGATTGTCGATCAACTTTAGGCTCAGGACGCTCAGATGGATCAAAGGCAAAGATGAGCGGAAGGGATTTAATAATGACCCACTCTTTTAAACTTCGAGCCGGTAAATTATAGAATTTGAACTCGCCCTTGTTTCTGTCCAACATACCAATCTGAGACGACACCGCCAGTGTGAACCAGATACGATCTTGATCATCCGCGCGGATGGTGTGAGGGTAGTAGCCTTCAGCCATTTCATGAATGGTGAACTCTTTACTGACTGGATCGAATTCAATCAAAGACTGCTGCATCGACGGCGTAATAAAAATGTGACCGTCGGAAGGCGAAACCGCAAACGAGTGCACCCCATAATAATTTGCTAGCTTGGGAAAGGTCTTGAAGCGGTTACCGAGGAATCCCCCTAAAGGCATGCCTTCTTCGCTAGGAACCACATAAACACTGTACTCCCCAGTCTCAGGGTCGACTTCATAAATTCGATCCTGCAAATTGTCGCCCACATACACCATACCGTTTGGATGAAGAATAAAATCGTGCATCTGGGAGAAGGCATCACCAATCGGCCACTCGGTAATTTCCAAAGAGTCTAAACTTTTATCCCATGGGCGGGCATCGGGTATAGCGTCGCCATTCTCCCGAAGTGTGCGATAACCGCTGGAGAGCTTTTCGGCCAGTAGCTGACGATCATCATCCGCAACTCGAGCACCATAACCATTCATGCGGTCGATAATCGTTAACCATTGTTCAGGGCTGCGCTCGGTTCGCATAAACGAAGACGCCTGCTGATGGCAGAACGCGCAATTCAATTGAAAGTGTTTTTTCAACTCGCGATCGCCATCGAAATCCATCGCGGACAACCATAGGTTCGACGCTTTGGCGGCAGTAACTTCCTCCGCAGTGGCGAGTTCCTTCATCACCACAGACTGGTTAGCGGCGGAGGTTTGATCCAACAGGTTCACATCATAGTAGCCCGGTTTTCTCAACCGGTACTTGACGGTTTCATCAGCACTGCCATCAGAAAACTGAGCTTGCCCGGCCACATTGGTAAAACGTGTGGTTTCTACCGCCGATTGATGAGTTTTCCCAGGCACGGGATAGCCATGATCATCCATAGGTGTCGCAGAAGTCGTCGCCGGCAATTGAGTCACCATCACCGTCGCCAGTGGCGAACCTTGTTCATCGGTGACCTGCAAGGTGGCGGCACTCAACAACGGAGCTGCCAGTGCAAGGCTCAGGGCTCCCAGAGTCTGTAAACTGGCCTTCAGCGTATTTCTCATGTTCTTTTCTCCTGTCAGAGGCTGATTGATCGCTGGAACTAACATCNACGGCTTTCCTTCTACGAGGATCACAAACGCCCATAGAGTATGTGACATTTTCGTGAAATGGATAGCAAAAGACTATGATCTTACGAGCCAGCCCTATGGACTATTGAGACANCTATGACGCCCCTAGACAGGCGGNGAAGAGATTGATTCACCNAAATGCAGAGCAGCAGTGACGGATGGGTGACGGNAAAAGACAGCAAGAGTGAACAAAGAAAAAGGCTAGGAACACGTGCTTAGGACGANAATCCATTNGACGGATATGACGGCCGTGAAATAACTACCTCTCAATAGCTATTCCAGTGGCGTCTAGAATTGACTCTACTTCAGCAANTCATCNAGTGCNGGAGTCAATTGTTGCAGAGAGGTATCNGGGGTAACCAAGAGTAAATCACAGTTAAAAGGNTGGCCTTCTAGGTGATAGTTCATCTCAGTGGTCAGCACGTGCTGCCATTGACTGATTTCGCCCAAAGTCATATCACTCAGCGGCTGATGCAGTGCCGCCGCCTTAGCCTCTCCCACCAACTCCACGCCGGAAATACCAAATTGCTCAGCCAACACCGGTAAACACACGTCAGTAATGGTCTTGCTCAGCTGTTTCAGCAGATCAACCGCCTCCTCGTCCGTGGAGATCGGCAGCCCCGTTTGTTGCGAGAGATCTTGAAAGCTGGGCTCGGTTATCACGGTCAATGCATAGGCCTGCAAAGATCCTACGTTATATTCCTGCACCACACCGGAGATTAAATCCCCGCCACACAAGCTCGCTAAGGCTTTGGGCAATTCACTGGGTTTGATATAGCGAACCTTAGGAATCGACATCTCAACAAATACCTTGGAGAACTCGGCCAACGCTTCAGCCGCTGCCCCCATGGCAACATTCGAAATTTCTTGCAAACAATCACGCTGATCTTCCGTGATGGGGAGAGTCTCAGTCATTGTTGTCTCCGACTTAAATCTGAGGTTATTGCCACTAGAACCACCCAGCTGTGACAGTGAAGCCCTCCGTAGATAGAGAGCTGCAGCGAGAGTTTAGAGCAAACCGTAGGTGCGCAGTACATCACACAACTTGTCTTTATTGATGGGTTTTTTAATGAATTCCAGCGCGCCTAGCTTAATCACACGCTCGCGAGCTTCGGGCTGAATATCACCAGAGATAACGATAACAATACTCTTCAGGCTTTCTTGTTTAATCAGCTCCAGTACGCCATAGCCGTCCAATTCGGGCATCGTCAGGTCCAGAAACAACATTTCTGCCTTACCGGCTCTGACCGCGTCAATTCCCTCGACACCATTGGTAGCATAGGAAATATCCACATCCCACTCATCCGGGAGGGATCTGGCCACCTGCTTGCGGGCCATATTGGAATCGTCACAAATTACTAAAGGGATCGTCATGGAAGTC
>PANW01000048.1 GCA_002707785.1 Cellvibrionaceae bacterium
AGGTCTGAAACATAAGGCTTGGTCAGCAGGTTGTCACCAATGGCGATACGCACAGTGTCGTGGCCATTTTCATTGAGCACCCAATTAACAAAGGCAGGGTCCATGGCGATATCACGGTGGTTGGATATAAATAGGTAGGATTTATTGGGGTCTAGCTTTTCCAGTCCCGATACCGTGAACTCGGTGACTCGCTCATCAACCATATCGCTCAGGTATGTGGCAATGATGTCCTGCAACTGCTTGACCGAGTTAACGCCTTTGAGTTGTTTCTTGAGCACACGGCGAATCAGTGGCTGTAGCAACCAGGGAAGATAGCCGGCTAAGTGGGGAAAACGTAATTTACTGACAGCGCTGATGAGCTCTGCATCACTGAGCACTCGCTCAATGGCTGGAGCCACCTCGTCATCATTGTAGGGGCGGATATCGTCAAACTTGGTCATGATTGCAAACTTAGAGCTGAAAGCGATGGTGAGTTGAATAAGCTAGGTGGAGGCATCCTGTGCCACACTGCGCCAGCTATTCACTACCAAGGCGC
Organism: Cellvibrionaceae bacterium; assembly: GCA_002707785.1. GTDB lineage: Bacteria > Pseudomonadota > Gammaproteobacteria > Pseudomonadales > Cellvibrionaceae > Pseudomaricurvus. The sequence continues at coordinate 536 of PANW01000048.1, forward strand.
CGCTGCGCTGAATGATAGAATTTCCGTACAAATCATTTAGACTGACACGGCGTTAAATAGCCTGCCAAAATACCGAAATTAACTCTAGATTGCCACTGCCCATGACGATTCCAAATAAGCCCACCGCCAAAGATCCTTGCCCTTGCGGACTAGCGCACAGCTTCGGTGACTGCTGCCAGCCCATTATTGAGGGGCGCATAAATGCCTCTAGCGCCGAAGCGTTAATGCGCTCGCGTTACAGTGCCCATGTTGTGGCGGATGTGGATTACCTCATCAACAGCTGGAAGCTCGATGATCCCAGCAAGCTATCTAGGCAGGACATTGCTCACTGGGCGCAAAGCTCCCAATGGCTCGGCTTGCACATACTCGACACCACCGCTGGCGGTAACCATGAGACAGAAGGCTGGGTTGAGTTCTGTGCAATATACATCGCAGAAAACACCTCCAAAGAGCAACTTCATCGCGAGCGTTCAAGATTTGTCAAAGACGCTGGACGCTGGTCCTATGTGGAGGGTAACCCGATCGAAACCAGCCGCAACGAAAGCTGCCCCTGCGGCAGCGGAAAGAAATACAAGCGCTGCCACATGAATTGATACCTAAGAACCTCAGCCCTTGCGCAGAACTTCCTGTAACGCCTCTTCTAAAGCGATGATGCCATCTTCGAGCTGCTCATCACATAGATAGGGCGCAGGCCCTAAGCGCAACCACTGCTGACGGTAATCGGTGTGCACACCACGGTCGCGCATTTTCTCGCACAGGGCTTGGGCATGGGGTGTTTTGAGCGCCATAAATCCACCCATATACTCAACATCCACCGGCAGATGAATCAAGTCTTCTGCCACACCTAAGGCCTTAAAACGCTTGGCCAAGAGTGTTAATTGGTGGTGGTTAACATCGGCGAGAAAATCGACGTTTAAACCTTTTTGGCGAAAAAACTCAAACACGTGCAGCGCGCGAAAGTGCGGCATCGCATCGTAAGTCGAGCCGTTAAAGCGGGTAGCATCATCACTGTAAGCCACCGGCAAAGAGGCGGGCGAATCCAGCATCGGATCAAAACAGCCAAACCAACCGGTCACAACGGGACGAAAATCCCTACCTGGCGGCACATGCATGAAACACGTGCCATTGCCCATCTGGCAGTATTTTGCCCCCCCGGCGGCCACAAATGCCTGCTGAAGATTGTACTCATCCACTGAAAAGTGCTGCACATTGACGCTCAGATACGCATCGACAAATAGCTCAGCCCCCACCTTTTGACACAAAGGCATAAGGGTATCCAACTCTAGAGTTTGATGGCCGGTAATGAAATTCACCGAAGACACGCAAACCGCAAGGGTTTTATCGTCAATTGCCGCAGATAACCGTTCAACTACGTCCGAAGCGGGATCCGCAGGCACGGATATCACCTGCACCAAGCCCTCCTCATTGAGACGGGCAAGTTGACGCGCAACTGAAGGGTGCTCAGCATCCGTGGTAAGGATTTTATGCTCCGGCGACAGTGATAATATGGAGAGAAAACGAATAAAGAGCTCATGCAGATTCGTCGCTAGCGCAATGTTTTCGGCAGCACTATCGATCATTTGGGCAAAGCCGACCCGCACCTGATCAGCGCGGGAGAATACCTCGTCCCAACGCTCTTCACCGTGTTTATTGAGACAATCCCAATGTTCTTTGTAGGCTTGCTCACAGACATCAGGCAACGCCTGATGAATATGACCGGTTAANTGAATACGCTGCGCGACAGCGGCGTGTTGATAATCATGAGAGAGAGCATTGGGGTAGTTGGCTAAATCCTGAATACTGAACATTAAGGCAGNGTTTCCCGATTTGTTATTTATTGTTATAGCACCTAATACCGNATTGTATTAAAACAGCNGTAATAAAGCCTGTGGCGATTAAAAATAATTATAGTCAAACCTGCGATTATGCGTCGAAACCGTTAAAATACGCCCTTTAAAATCCATGCCGTCAGGATCCTTCATGAGTATTACCACTATCGGTCAGCTTCTTGATCAAATGGGTGTTGTCACCCGCGTCTTTGACTTGGGCCGTCACATTCAAGAACTCGATGTAGATACTTTCTCAAATTTCGAACAACAAGCGATTGCCTACCCTGCGCCTTATTTGCATCACGCCTGGATCGGCTTGCTGTTCTGGGATCCCGACACCCCTGAAATTCCGCTACTTTGGTTTATCAAATTACCACTTGATGAACAGGGTAAGCTCATCCCCAGCGAGCGCGACCAGTTCTTGCAGCAATTATTGGTGGCACTAGGGTCAAATATTGAAGCTTCAAAACAGGGCAAACAGCTTGCCGCTGTGCTGGAAGGCAACCCCTATGTTTTCAAGCCGTCGCCTGAGCGCCAGGCTGCTATGCACGCCAAAGCTAACCATTTACTCAATAATCCCACCAGCAGCTTCTANCCGGCTGCGTTGGATTATCTGCAATCCGATCTCCAACAGTGGCAACAATTGGGAATGCAAGGATTGGCCGACCTCTGTGTGCGCTGGAGTGAGCACCAAACCGCTCTGATCCACGCCATAGCCACCATGCCCGCTGAGCCCCTCAACACCCTCTGCCACTGCTTAGAGAACGAGACCATCAACGGCGCTCTGGGCAAAGCTTTGTCGCAGCGTTTATTGACCGAACTCGAGCATTCTGAGTTAAACGAGCCTTTATTGGCGGCCTTAGTTCGTGGCATCTCGCAATGCAGAGCGCTAGAATTGAGAAATAAACTGCTATCGCAGGTACTCGCCAGCCCAGCCAATGAGATTATCGAAGTCTTAGCCGCCATAGGCACACGCTGCAGTAATTGCCTCACAGATCCACAACTTTGTCTCGATTTTCTGGAAGCCCTGTGTCGACAGGGACAACACAGTTTCAATCAAATACTGGCGGATTTACTCTACTGCGCACCGATTAGACCTCATATCCTCGGCGCCTTTCGCAACCCTCATCGCTCGGAGGAGCTGGCCCAAGCGATCGGCGCCCTTCTCTCTCCACCAAAGAATGAGGTACATTGACCTACACTTTCACAACAATTGGTCGATACCTGCCAAGGAATAACCAGCAGCAAAGCCTCCAATACGCTGGCAATCAGGTTGCGAGAAGGCTAGCCTTTCAACGATAGTCACAAAGGATTTCACATTGTCAGTTATGCGAATACTGCTGGTTGAAGACAGCGCGACCTTAAGACACGCCATGAGCTCTTACATTCGCGACGCTGGCCATGAACCCGTTCTCGCTCAGAGCGGTGAGGAGGCACTGCAGATGCTCGAACATGCATCGTTCGACCTCATTATCATGGATGTAGAAATGCCGGGGCTGAATGGGTTTGAAACCACCCGCCTGATGCGTGAATGGCTTGGTGAGCATTGGATTCCCATTATTTTCGCCACCGGTAAAACCGACGACAGCAGTGTTGAAGAAGGCATCGAAGCCGGCGGCGATGATTACCTCACCAAACCTGTCAGCGCCATAATTCTAAAAGCAAAAATTCGAGCAATGCAGCGCATCATCGATATGCGCAACCAGTTGCGTGAGATGAACGAGCAGCTAGAGCGGCTCAGTCAACGTGATGGTCTCACCCAGCTCTACAACCGCAGAACCTTTAATGAGCTGTCNAAACAGCAATGGGCCGTTGCCAANCGTACACATACNCCNATATCGGTGATNATGCTCGACATCGATCACTTTAANCTGTTTAACGACAATTACGGCCACCCNATGGGCGACAGCTGCTTGAANCAGGTATCGGCAGCGCTGCAAAGAACCCTCCAACGCCCCACCGACATCCTCGCNCGTTATGGCGGCGAGGAATTTATCGTGCTGCTCCCCAACACCGACATCCATGGCGCCAAAAAGGTGGGAGAGAGCATTCGCCGAGCGATATTTGAACTGCAAATTTCCCATGAACACTCCAGCACGGAAAAAGTCGTCACCGCCAGCGTCGGCGTGGCGACTTGCACCCACACTACCGGACGCTCCTTCGATGACTTGGTCACCCAAGCAGACAATCAGCTCTATCAGTCTAAGAGTGCCGGACGCAACCTGGTCTCAGCTCAAGAAACCGACAGCCAAAAAACCATTCTGGTCGCCGACGACGATCCCGATACGTTGACCCTTCTCTCAGCCCAATTGCAGAATCATTGCAACATTGTCACCGCCGACAATGGTTCAGACTGTATCGAACTGGCCACGAGTATTGCCCCAGACTTAGTCTTACTTGATATTCATATGCCCTCTATCGACGGCTTAGAAGTCTGTCGACAATTGCGACAGCACCCCAACACCGCCACTCTGCCAATCATCTTAATCTCTGCCGAAGATCGCGCCCAACAAATAAAGCTCGGCAAGCAAGTGGGCGCCAATGATTGCCTCGAGAAGCCTCTGGATGAGAACAAAATGCTGGCCAAGATTAACCGCTATCTCGCTTAAAATAGCAGAGAGAGCAAGCCGATAGTTTAGGGGACTTCGGCAGGGATATTACAACTGGTTATTGCCACACTCTCTTTTAATACTCTCTAGTTTAAGCTTGGCTCGCTTTTGTGACTGATTAGACGGTAAAGACGTCAAGCACTGGATTACCATCTAGGCTGTAGTCCATTACCGCTAGAGTTTGCTATGTCTATTCCATCGATAACGAAACACCCTGTACTCGCAATCCTTCTAATGTTCGCTGCAAACTCCAGCTGGACCGAAGAATCAACGCCTTGGATTTTGGCAAAATATGATCTCAACGGCGATGAAAAGATTACTCAAGCTGAAGTCAGTCAGAAAAAACAGCTGCTATTTTCGAGAATGGATGCCAATCAAGACGGCGATATCACGTTCGAAGAATACCAAACCACCGATCAAAACCGACGTGCAGCTCTCTTAAAAGCTCGCTTTAGTAAGCTTGATGACAATCACGACGGGCAAGTCAGCGAAAAGGAGTACGCCGCCTTCATGGGCATGTTTAACAGCTTCGACAGCAATGGGGACGGCACTCTGAGTGAGGCGGAAGTTGGCCTTCAAACTGACACAGAAGCTCAAATCACGCGCTGCTTGTTATGGTTCTGCCTGCGCACAGATCTCGATTGATAAGACCAGGGCATGGATCTCTATGCCCGCTTTTAGGGTCGCTCCCTTTATACCTGTGTTTTTACGGTAGTAACCTGTAGCCCGTAGCCCGTAGCCCGTAGCCCGTAGCCCGTAGCCCGTAGCCCGTAGCCCGCAAATTCTGTCGTCTAGCGGCCGTTATACCAAGTCACTTCTCGCGAGTACTTATCCACCTGATCGGCGACATTCAAAATCAACGCAAACAAGGCCATCCGCACCAAAACCCCATTGTCAGCCTGACGAAAAATCGCCAGATTGGGATTGAGGTTTAAATCGTTATCAAGCTCATTGGCGTCCTCTCGAGAATCTCGAGGCAATGGATGCATAATGACCGTATTCGGCTCGCAGTACTGAGTATAGATGGCCTGATTGAGACGAAATTGACCCCGGTATTGATTCGCTTCTTCTTTTGACGCGAAGCGCTCTTCCTGAATGCGCGTGGCATAGGCAATATCCACAGCGCCGATACCATTAGCCAGATCTTGAGAAATAACCACATCGATACCCGCCTCTCGCATCGATTCTAGCACCGCTTCGGGCATGGCTAACTCGACGGGTGATACCAACGTTACATGCACGTTCTGATACAAACACAAGAGCTTACACAAGGAGTGGACCGTTCGACCGTGCTTCAGATCGCCAATCATGGCAATGCGCAAACCATCAATACTGCGACCCCGATCGGCCAGCTCTTTGCGAATAGTGTACAGATCCAATAGCGCCTGACTGGGATGCTCATTGGCACCGTCGCCACCGTTAATCACCGGCACCCGACTGGCTTCGGCAAATTCGGCGACAGATCCAGATTCTGGATGGCGCATACAGATCACATCGCTGTAGCCAGACAATACCCGAGCGGTATCGTAGAGCGACTCACCTTTGGCTATCGCAGAACTCTGAAAGCCTGTGGTTTCACGTACTTCACCACCGAGAAGGTTGAATGCTGAGCCAAAACTCACTCGGGTTCGAGTGCTGGGCTCAAAGAACATGTTTCCAAGAATTGCGCCCTCCAAAACTCGCGTCACGCGTCGACGCAAGGCGTAGGGCTCCATGGAGTCTGCAACCTGAAAAATTCGCTCAATATCAGCCCGTTCAAACTGCTTGATGGACAAAATATGCGCGCCAGTGAACTCCATGGTGACTCCCGAATAAGCGTGTCAGATAAGGGCTGCTATTGTAGCTTCGGCAATCCCTTTACACCATCGTAATTTGCCTATTAGACTTGTCTTACGCCTCTCAGAAATGGCCACACTCAAGCCCAACAAAAGAATTGCTGACGGCCGCCGATAAAACCTTCTAAATCGAAGTATTCCGCCCTCAGCAAACGGCGGCGACTGGTGGTAGACTCACAATTAGCGCGACACAATCGAATACCCCAAAGGAGCCCACGTGGCCGCACACAGCCCAGAATATCTCGTTAAGTTTGCCCCCATTGATATCGGCAAACTCATCCTAGAGTCTCGAACTCTGCGATGGAGCGCCCCCCACTTATTCAACGACCCTTTCGAGCTAACTCACGAGAGCCAACTGAATTTTGATCCTCAAATTTTATTGCAGGCGGCCATAAAAATGGCGACAGCAATGATCTTTGCCAAAGACGATCCTCGCGGCAATACCCCACTGGTCAACGCCATTCGTCGCTGGCGCGATGAGGAGCGCTTTGCCTCGCCAGAAGAAGCCTACGATGTACTGAAAGAACTGCTGTCGCAGGTCGTGGATCAACGTCTCCACACTATTGAGCATATGATGACGGAATGGCGTAAGTACGCCCGCAGCCTACGCATTTGTAGCTTTTCAGGAAAACCTAACAACCTTGCTTCATGGCAGCAGTATGCGGATCAACACCAAGGCATTGCCATTCGCTTTCAAGCTGGTGAGTACACCTCTTTGCCACACCCCGAAAAAGTACTCTACAAAGGCCCACGACCTGAGATATCCACCTTGCGCAGTGAAATGTCTGTGATTATGGCCAGCGCACACTATGTCGCTCAGGACCACTTTGAGGAAAAGTTCACCCACAAAGCTCAACATCGTAGCCACGAAGAGGAGTGGCGCTGCTTTCATCGCGTTAAGGAAGAGCCCGGCGGCCCTATCGGTCCTGATAGTGAATGGTACAGCGATATGTCGTTTGAGCGCAGTGAAGTCAGTGCTATTTACCTAGGCGCGAATACGCCCGCCAATAGCAAGCGAGAGTTGATTGAACTCATCAAAGAGCACTATGACCAAGCGAAAATCTTCCAATGCAAAGTGGTACCCGGTAAATTCGAAATTGATTTTGAAAAGGTATCCATAAAATAAGCCCCTTGCTCCGACGCTCACTCCTTTAAAGACAACTGAGCGTCGACAACCTGGTCAACAATATAACCACCAATCGGGAATGCCGAGGTTGCCGCCGGCGACGGGGCGTTACAGACGTGCAGGCTGCGACGAGATCGGGCGAAAAGAAAGTCCTGCACTAAACTACCATCGACAAGGACCGCTTGGGCGCGAATCCCCGCTGGATAAGACTGCAGATGCTGAAGCTCAACCGTCGGGCAGTACTTATTCACCAAAGCCAAATAGCCACGCTTGTGCAAAGAGTTTTTCCATTCCCTCAAACCGGTGGCAAAGTTCTTACCCAGCAAGCGCCAGAATCCCGGAAAACGCAGCAACTCCCAGCCATCGCGCAAACTGACATTAATCTTGCCATAGCCCTCACGCTTCCATCCCTGTACCGCATTGGGCCCCACGGTGATAGAACCATCAATCATACGAGTTAAATGAACCCCTAAGAAAGGCAACCGGGGATCCGGCACAGGATAGATTAGGTGTTTAACCAATCCATTGAGGTGGGCCGGTAACTGGTAGTATTCGCCGCGAAACGGGACGATTTGGAAGTCGATATCAATCCCCATCATGCGCGCCATCCGATCGGCCATAAGACCCGCACACACAATTAAATAGTCCGCCGTAATGCGAGACTTACCGCTTACCTCTACGCGCAGTGACAAATCAATCTGATCGCTACCTTCATTCAGATCAACCACCTCGCCAGCTTATAACAGTTGTCCACCGAGCGATTGAAACTGCTGAGCCATTACCCGTGTAAGACGCGGATAGTCCGTAATGGCTGTATCGGCAACCAAAATCGCCGCAACGCCGACCACATTGGGCTCTTCTCGACGCAATTGAGCGACATCGAGCCATTCGACGTCGACGCTATTTTCTTGGCAGCGCTCATACAGCGCTCGCAGCCGTTGCAGTTCAAGCTCGTCGGTGGCGACAATCAATTTCCCACACTGCTCAAACGGGATCCCATGCTGCCGACAAAATGCTAGAGTATCTTTGAGCCCTTGGCGACAGAACTGCGCTTTTAGACTGTCGGGAGGATAATAGACACCGGCGTGAACCACACCGCTGTTGTGACCCGTTTGATGAGAGGCCAATTCGGATTCTTTCTCGATCACAATAATGCGTTTGTGCGGATACGTCTGCTGTAACTGCAGCGCGGTTGAAACGCCAACAATGCCGCCGCCCACAATCACATAGTCGAAATGAGTCTGGGCTAAGTGATCCAGTGGCGGCTGATCGGCAATCGATGTCGGTGGCGATTGAGTCATAAGCGAAGGAGACGCAATACCGAGCGTCTAGAACAATTTCATCTGCTCAAGCTTGGCCTTAATGGGGCCAAACGAACGCCGATGAATAGGCGTCACCCCTAAACGATCCACCGCCTCCATATGCACCTTGGTGGGATAACCCTTGTGGCCAGCAAAACCATATCCAGGATAGGTTGCGTCAAAGGCGACCATTTCTCTATCCCGCGTGACTTTCGCCAGTATAGACGCCGCACTGATGGCGGCGACGCGGCTATCACCCTTAACAACGGCTTCGGCGGGAAAACGCCAACTGGGAATTTTATTGCCATCGACCCAAACGTGTTCAGGCGCCTTGTGCAAACCTTCTACGGCGCGTTTCATCGCCAACAAGCTGGCCTGCAAAATATTGATACTGTCGATTTCGTCGACCGAGGCTCGCGCAATGCAGTAACTCAGAGCTTTTTCCTGAATTTCTATAAATAGCCGCTCGCGCTTTTTTTCCGAGAGTTTTTTCGAATCATTGAGTTTTTCGATCGGCTGATTAGGATCGAGAATCACTGCCGCAGCAACCACATCGCCCGCCAGCGGACCGCGTCCGACCTCGTCAACTCCCGCGCCTAAAATACCCTGATAACAACTGACAAATGGTTCCATCATCAAATCCTTATTCAACCGAACCGCTGTCGAGTTCATTGTTTTCGATCAATTGCACCACCGCCTCAGCGGCTTTCTCACTGGCGTTGCAGCGAATGCTTTGATGTAATTCCACAAATTCACTGCGCAATTGCTGCGCTTCTTCAGGGTTATCAAAATACTTCAATATTTCTTGCCCTAAGCGCTTCGGGGTCACTTGCTTTTGCAGTATTTCAGGCACTAAAGACTTACCGGCGAGTAAATTGGGAAGCGAGAAGAATGGGCTTTTCACTAGCCGTGAAATAATAGCAAACGACAACCACGCTAGACGATAGGCCACCACCATCGGACGTTTCAACAGCATAGCTTCCAACGTCGTCGTGCCTGAAGCCATCAACACTGCATCGGCGGCTTCCATCACTTCATGGGACTGACCATCCACCACCGTAATGGGTAGTGGCTCAATCGCCTGCAGCTGTTCTTCAATCTGCTGGCGCCTTTGTGCGTTCGCCGCTGGCACAACAAAGTGCAACTCGGGACGACGCTGCAGACACCAATGAGCGGCCTGCCAAAAGACCGGACCGAGCAGCTTCACTTCTCCACCGCGACTACCGGGCATCAAAGCGATAAGAGACTGACTGGCATCCAACTGCAAGCGCGCACGAGCCCTTGATTGATCCGGTTCCATGGCAATATCGTCCGCCAGCGGATGACCAACAAAACATACAGGTACTTGATGCTCTTGATAGAACTCTGCCTCAAAAGGTAAGAGTGTCAGCATCAAGTCTACCGACTTGGCAATTTTTACTATACGTTTTTGTCGCCAAGCCCACACCGACGGACTCACATAGTGAACGGTTTTGATGCCGTGCTGTTTCAAACGCTGTTCGATGGTGAGATTAAAATCTGGGGAATCAATACCGATAAAGACATCGGGAGGATGATCGATAAAATGCTGAACGACTTGTTTGCGCATGCGCAGTAACTCAGGCAGTCGTTTGAGCGGTTCCACCAGCCCCATCACCGCCAACCGCTCTTGAGCAAAATGGCTGTCGAAGCCGGCAGCAATCATGCGCTCGCCACCAATACCCTCAAAAATTGCCTGAGGATATCTGTTGCGCAAGGCAACCATTAGACCGGCGCCGAGAATATCTCCCGAGGCCTCGCCGACGACCATTCCGATACGTATTTGTTTTTGCATCTGAGGAATTAGCGAACAATACCGCGGGTGGAGTTTTGCAAACTCTCAATAATCAAGTTCACTGCAGCGCAGTTGACTGCCAGCTGCTCAAGTTCTTGCACGGCTTCATCAACGGTAAGCCCGCGACGATAAACCAATTTAAAACACTTGTTAATCACAGAGATCTCTTCCTTGGTGAAACCGCGGCGGCGCAAACCCTCGGAATTAATACTCTTGGCAGATGCCGGATTACCATTGACCATGACATAGGCTGGTATGTCTTTGCCAATGGCGCTGCCCATACCAGTAAAACAGTGCTGGCCGATATTACAGAATTGATGCACTAAGGTGTAGCCGCCCAAAATAGCCCAATCGCCCACATGTACATGCCCCGCTAAAGCGGCGTTATTGACGAGAATGCAATTGTCGCCAATCACGCTATCGTGCCCTACATGTACGTAAGCCATCAGCAAATTGTCGCTGCCAATGGTGGTTTCTGCGCGATCTTGTATGGTACCGCGATGGATGGTGACACCCTCTCGAATCACATTATTGTCGCCAATAACCAGCCGAGTCTCCTCGCCGTTATATTTAAGATCCGGTGTCGCTTCCCCCACTGTGGAGAACTGAAAGATGTGGTTGTTTTCACCAATGACTGTCGGGCCTTTGATGATCGCATGAGATTCCACTTGCGTGCCGGCGCCAATCTCAACTTCCGGTCCAATAATAGACCAAGGGCCAACACTGACGTCATCGGCCAGTTTAGCGGAGGGATCAATAATTGCTCTTGGATCAATCAAACTCTACAAACTCCCAATTTATACCTGGCGATCTGCACACAGTATAGTTGCTGAAGCTGCGAGGGTTCCGTCCACAGTCGCGCGACATTCAAATTTCCAGATGCCTCGTTTTTCCGAGATAATCTTGGCCTCTAGGTCCAATTTGTCTCCCGGCACCACTTGACGCTTAAAACGCACTTTATCGGCGCCGGCAAACAGATAGATTGAGCCATCTGCTGGCTTCTTACCCAGCGTTTTGAACCCTAAGATTCCAGCCGCCTGTGCCATCGCTTCGACGATCATCACGCCTGGGAAAATCGGCGCTTGAGGGAAGTGACCGTTAAACACTTCTTCATTAATCGATACATTTTTGAAGGCTCGGATAAACTGGCCTTTTTCCAATTCAACTACTCGATCCACTAACAAGAACGGGTAGCGATGGGGTAAAAACTCTCGAATCTCTCTGACATCCATCATGATGTTAAAATTCCTAAACTACTTGTCTTTGTCTGTTGGAGGAACTCGTCTCTCCAACTCAGATAATCGTTGCGCGATCTGATCCAACTGACCAAATCGCACGGCATTTCTGCGCCACACTTTTGTGGGAGACGCCACAACCCCCGACGAATAGGAGCCCGCCTGAGAAATAGATTTGTTCACCAGCGTATTGACACTAATATGCACACCATCAGCGATGGTCAAATGCCCGACGATAGACACAGCGCCTGCAATGGTGCAGTTTCGTCCAATTCGGGTACTGCCTGCAATTCCGGTACAGCCAGCAATAGCGGTATTTTCGCCAATTTGCACGTTGTGAGCGATCTGCACTTGATTGTCGATAATGACACCGCGACCAATCACCGTGTCATCTAATGCCCCTCGATCAACGGTGGTACAGGCACCAATCTCAACATCATCGCCAATCACTACACCGCCGACTTGATGAATTTTCACCCAACCTTCAGCACTGGGAGCAAAACCGAAGCCATCGGCACCTATCACACAACCACTGTGTAAGGTTACCCGATTTCCCACGGAAACACCGTGATAGAGTGTGACATTTGCCTGTAGACAAGAATTTTCGCCGATTTGGCAATGGTCACCGATTTGACTGCCAGGTCCGATTTGGGTGCCAGATCCGATGATCACTCCGGCGCCAATAGTCACATTTGCGCCAATACACACATCACTGGCCAGCTCTGCACTGGGATCCACAACGGCTGATTCGTGCACGCCCACAGTAACTCGCGGAGCTGGATCAAACAAAGCGGTCAGACGTGCATAGCTGAGATAAGGATTATCAACAATAAGCTTGTTGCCCGCATACTCGTCGGCGACATTCTCCCTAAGAACTACAGCCGCAGCTTGAGTATCAGCGAGGTAGCGACGATAAGCCGGATTGGCAAGAAACGAGAGTTCGCCAGACTGAGCCGTCTGCAAGGTATTCAAACCGTTAATGGAGCACTCTCCGTCACCCTCCAGCCGCGCATCAATATGATCGGCTAGCTGTTTAAGAGTCCATGTACGGTTTTCGGTCATGTGGTTTCCGCTTAAAAATGGCAATGATAAAACGTTAAAAACTCTCAACCACCAAGTGATCGAGAGTTTTTAAGAACGATTTTTTGAACAGTCGCTTACTTACGCTTGTTCAGCTTCTCAGTAACTTTCGCGGTAATGTCGTGCTTAGCATCGGCAAAATAGGCAACACTGCTGTCCAAAACCAAACCCAAACCTTCTGCAGTTACTACTTGATTCATGGCCTCTTGGGCTTTTTTACCATGCTCTTGCATGATTTTCTTAACCACAGCATTACGCTCAGCTTTCAGTTTCTCAGCGGCCAATTTCAAATCAGCGCTCTTATAATCTACCTTCTTACGATGTTCAGCTTTCTTCTCTGGCGACCAAGTCATGCCGTTGGTTTGAGCATCTTTGTCTAAGCTCATCAAATCGGCACGAAGGCCTTCAAATTTGGCTTTCATTTGAGCGAATTCGGGATCAGCATCCAATGCCTGTAAGCTTTTTTTGGCCGCTTCAGTTTGAATAATTGCCGCCTGCATATTGAACACCACGACCTTACCTTCAGCCAATGCGCCCGCTGAAAACATCAATGCTGCCAATACAATAGAAATCTTTTTCATCATACCCACGTTACCGCTCCAATTCGTTTTTTATTCTGAGAATAGATTTAAGTCAGTGTCTAAGGATGTCCTCTGTTGAGTCATCGCAACAGAGGTTGATCATCCAATAAATTCGTACTGATATCCAGTGTTATTAAAAGGCCGTACCCAATGAGAACTGGAAGAATTCAGTATCATCGTCGTCGTTCTCTTTCAGTGCTTTGGCCAAGCTGAAGGTCAGTGGACCAAAGCCTGTAATCCAAGTCACACCGATACCGGCGGATACACTCAACTGTGACAACTCAACGTCGTAACAGTTCTTCTGATTGGCACCACAATCGGTATCAAATACGTTACCGGCATCAATGAAGAAAGCTGACTGCAGCGAACGCTGATCTTTGATGAACGGCATTGGGAATAGGATTTCCGCACTACCTTCGACTAGAACGTTGCCACCAAATGGATCATCGTCGTCGCCGATGGTCGAGGTTCGCAGCTGCCCAGTGTCATCATCCAGCACATAGATTCTGGAATCTAAGTCACCATCGCCATCTTCATCGTATAGGGTAGTGTCGTAGACTTCAGCCGGAGTCGCTCGCGGCCCCAAGGTATTGCGTTTGAAGCCTCGCACGGAACCAAAACCGCCGGAGTAGAAGTTCTCAAAGAATGGCACCTCGGTGGTATCACCATAGGCATCGGCATAACCCAGCTTGGTGCGCAGACGTAGAGTCAAATTACGCGTTAACGGACGGAAATACTGCCCCGTATAAGTCAGCTTGTAGTATTCAAGATCACCACCGGGCAAGCTCAACTCAAAAGAAAGAGATTGTGAAGTACCGCGAGTTGCCAAACGACCACGGTTTAAAGTGGATTGTCTCCAACTGGCATTTAAGGTGAAGATATCAAACTCATCGCCGTTGTCATCAATCCAGCCATCAGGACTATCAGACAGCACATTAGGCGTATCAGAGATCAACAAAGAAGAGACCCCAACAATCGCCGGATCGTACGGTGAGCTGTTGCCATTGATTTCGTCGGCAATATCACTTGCTTGGTCTTCAGTAATGTAGCGATCTAAATAAATGTCGCTCTCAAACAAACGCGGAGAACCAATAATTTCCTGCACCGCTTGAGAACCGGTTTCAATCTGGATATTGGTGTAACCAAAGCCGAAGTTCAGGCGTTCGGTCTCAGAGATTGGATAGCCAAAGTTCACCGAGCCACCAAATGAATCGGTGGTGTAGCTGGAAACGTTCACCTCTTCAAAATCACGTTCACGATAGAACACATTGAAACCGCGACTCACACCATCGGGAGTAAAGTAAGGGTCAGTATAGTTAAAGCTGTAAACCGTCTGATAAGTAGAAGTACTGACGTTAAAGCCAACCTTTTTGCCGGAGCCAAACCAGTTATTTTGTTGAATGTTGGCACCCAGCACCAAACCAGAGCCCTGAGCAAAACCTAAGCTTGCACCGATACTCCCTGAAGACTGTTCTTCTACCGTGTATTCAACATCGACTTGATCAGACGTACCTGGCACCTCTTGAGTATCAACAGTGACTTCCTTAAAGAAGCCCAAACGCTCAAGACGAACTTTGGAGGACTCAATACGAGCGGTAGAGGCTGAACCGCCTTCCATTTGACGCATTTCACGACGCAAAACTTCATCGGTCGTCTTAGTATTACCGCGGAACTCAATACGACGCACATAGGCGCGCTTGCCCGGCTCCATAAAGAAGGTGACCTTTACCGTCTTCTCTTCTTCATCGGTTTCGGGAATACCACGCACCTCGGAAAAAGTATAACCTTCGTTGCCCAAGCGACGGGTAATGTAGTCAGAAGTCGTAGTCATCAATACTTGCGAGAAGGTCTGACCTTCACGCAGTAGGAATAGTCGTTTGAGCTGCTCTTCAGGCACCACCGGCTCACCCGCTAATTCGACACCGCTAACGGTGTAAACCTCGCCTTCACTGATGTTAACCGTGATATAGACCGCTTCTTTAGCAGGCCCTAAAGAAACCTGAGTAGAGTCGATAGAGAACTTCAGATAACCGCGATCGAAGTAGTAAGATTCTAGACGCTCCAAATCCCCGGTTAGCTTTTCCTTTGAGTAGCGATCGTTACTGTTCAACCAGGACAACCAGCCCGTGGTTTTCAACTCGAATAGCTCGTTCAGTTCTTCATCAGAGAATTTGCTATTGCCGACGATATTGATGTGTCTGATAGAGGCCACCGAACCCTCATCAACCGCCAGCTTCAATTTCACCTGGTTACGCGGCAGCTCGATCAC
This sequence comes from Cellvibrionaceae bacterium, assembly GCA_002707785.1. Classification (GTDB taxonomy): domain Bacteria; phylum Pseudomonadota; class Gammaproteobacteria; order Pseudomonadales; family Cellvibrionaceae; genus Pseudomaricurvus. Next base: position 16,214 of record PANW01000048.1, read on the forward strand.
TTCGGGTACAACCGATGCACTGTAGCGGCCCTGAGCGACATATTGACGCTCCAACTCTTGGGTCAAGCCCTCTAGGGTTGCCTGCTTAAAGATCTGCCCTTCGGCAAGGCCATTGTCATTCATGCCCTTCATTAGATCTTCAGTCTTAATGGCTTTGTTGCCTTCGATCTCAATTTCACTGATGGCTGGACGCTCGCGCACAGAGATAACCAGTACACCGCCATCGCGACCAATTTGGATGTCGGCAAAGTAACCGGTGCGGAACAGAGAGCGAGTCGCGCGTTGAATGGCAACTGAGTCCATAGTGTCGCCAATTTGTACTGGCAGAGCCGCAAAAACAGTGCCGGCAGACACCCGCTGTAAGCCTTCGAGGCGGATATCATTGATTCGGAAACTTTGAGCAAAGACGGTCACAGGCAAAAGAATAAGACTGATAAAGAGAAGGCGTAAACGCATCATATATTGGATTCTAATGTTATTGTTCGACGTTATAGTTGTTCGACACTGGTTAACGGATGTCACCGGGCCATCCATGCCACTCACTTGTACGATCACCTTTTTTACCTTCTGCGCGTGAATCGTGAAGACCCGCTAACGCGAACACAAAAAAGCCCCCGTCGTACAAGCTGACGCTTGAACCACTAAGCAACTGCTAATAAAACCGATGGAATGTTCCGGGATTACCTATTGTTGGAATACCTAAAGACGCATCACATCATTATATAGGGCCAAAACCATCAACCCCATGACCATTACCAAACCCACCTGGTAACCCGCCATTTGTATTTTTTCCGAAACCGGACTGCCTTTCACTGCTTCTACCAAGTAGTAGAACAGGTGTCCGCCATCAAGCACTGGGATCGGCAATAGGTTAAATACCCCCAAACTGATACTCAGCAAAGCCAGAAAGCCAACATAGTAGCTCATGCCAGCTTTGGCGGTAGCGCCCGCCACTTTAGCAATGGTAATGGGTCCGCTCAAGTTTTTCGTGGAGATTTCCCCAAGAATCAATTTCTTAAGCGATAACAGGACAAATCCAGAGGTATCCCAAGTCTTTTGCGCGGCTTTTACAAAGGCCCCTGCCAATGAATATTCTTGGATGCGCATGTATTCTTCTGGCCACTGTGGTCGCACTGGCATCACACCAATCTGCCCCACTTTACTGCCGTCCTTCAGTTCCATCGATTTGGTGGTCAATGCGACCGTTTCGACTCTGCCGTCGCGCTCATAACCTAGCTGAATGAGAGTACCTGGGCGCGCGCGCACGTATTCAACCAGCGCCCCCCAATCCGCCAGCGCCTCGTCATCGGCGGAGACGAGGAGATCTCCCGAGAGTAAGCCGGCTTTTTCAGCGGGACTATCGCTCATTACTTGATCAATTCGTGCATCAAAAGTCGGCCGCCAAAGCTCTATCCCCAAGCCCTTGACGGGGTCAGGCTCTTCCTCGCCCTTTAACCAATTTTCTAATTGAGCTTCTGACTGATACTCCAGGGAGGAGTCCGCGTACTTAACGGTAAAGGTCATGGTGCCCGTTTCGCCGAGACGACGCATGAGCTGGCGATTCAAATCTTGCCACGTATTCACCGCCTCACCGTCAACGGCGATGATTTCCTGGCCCTGCTCCAACCCCGCCTGGGCTGCGACAGACTCAAGCTTAACGGAACCAATGACCGGAGCCACATCTGTCGTGCCGGGCATCAACATCACCCAAAACAGAAGCACCGCGAGAATGAAGTTTGCCAGTGGACCGGCGACAACGATCGCCATCCGCTGCCATACGGTTTTGCGATTAAATGCTTGGTCGAGCAACTCCTCGGGGACCTCACCTTCGCGCTCATCGAGCATTTTGACAAAGCCACCCAACGGAATACCGGCAATGGTGTACTCAGTCCCGGTTTTGCCAACCCAGGTATAGAGTGGCTTGCCGAAACCGACTGAAAAGCGCAGCACTTTTACTCCACAGCGACGCGCCACGTAGAAATGGCCATATTCATGAAAGGTGACCAATACGCCCAGCGCCACCAAAAACCAAAGAATTGTCAGCAGATTATCCACTCAATACACCTCTATCAGAGCCACTGGCCCCACAATAAATCATTCTGGCCACTTGCCTAGGAGACACATAACCCCCAAACACTCACAGCACTTGTGTCAGTCTAACCTGTCGCAAAAGCGGGCACCAGCGTCCGGCGCCGTCCAACTAAAGGCTTTCCAACCGCTCACGGGCCATCTGACGAGCCTGTGCGTCAACCTCTTTGACGACAGACAGATTCACAGGTTCCACATTTTTACTGCGACCGAGCACATCTTCAATAATGCGAGGAATATCGGTAAAACCAATACGCTCACTCAAGAAAGCATCGACCGCCACTTCATTTGCGGCGTTCAAAATGGCCGGCATAACGCCACCAGCACGAGCCGATTCGACGGACAAACGCAAACCGGGAAAACGTTCGAAACTGGGCGCCTCAAAATCCAACCGCGAGACGGCCATAAAATCGAGACTCGCCACACCAGAATCAATTCTCTCCGGCCAGGCCATCGCATGAGCAATCGGGGTGCGCATATCTGGGTTGCCCATCTGCGCCAACACCGAGCCGTCGGCGTACTCGACCATGGAGTGAATCACGCTCTGTGGATGCACCACCACCTCAATCTGATCGGGAGTCGCATCAAATAACCAACAAGCCTCAACGAACTCGAGCCCCTTATTCATCATGGTGGCAGAATCGACGGAAATCTTGCGTCCCATCGACCAGTTCGGATGCGCGCAGGCCTGATCAGGTGTCACGTTCGCCAGTTCAGACACGGGAGTCTGGCGAAACGGGCCACCAGACCCTGTCAACAGGATACGGCGAATGCCGGCCGCCTCGATGGAGCGATAATTCTGCGGTAAACATTGAAAAATAGCGTTGTGCTCACTGTCGATGGGCAACAAGGTCGCGTCGTGATCCACCACCGCCTGCATGAACAAACCACCCGCCATCACTAGCGATTCTTTGTTGGCCAGCAGTACTTTCTTTCCTGCCTGAACCGCTGCCAAGGTGGGCGCTAAACCGGCGGCGCCGACAATGGCCGCCATAACCGCGTGCACCGGTTGCGCCGAGGAGACTTGAATCAACCCCTCTTCACCAGAGAGAACCTGAGTCTCACTGCCTGCAGAGGCTAATTTGAGGTGTAACTGCTGCGCCGCATCAGAGTCGCGCATCACGGCAAATTGAGGCTGACAGGCCAGACACTGAGATAACATAACGTCAACTTGGCGGTTGGCGGTTAGCGCATAGACTTGGTAGCGCTGCGGATGCCTTGCAATCACATCTAGCGTACTCACACCAATAGAACCGGTGGATCCAAGCACCGTTAACAGCTGTTTCATGCAAAGATTCTCATAGAACAAATTAGATTAAATGGCATTAAAACGCACCCACTCAGAGGACAGCCCTGCCTCTACTCGAGGACTAAACCGCTTCCCAGCCGGTCAGCAGAACCGCCAAAGCAAACACCGGTGCGGCTGCTGTAATACTATCGACTCGATCAAGTACGCCACCGTGCCCAGGCAATAACTGACTACTGTCTTTGATGCCGCGCTGGCGCTTGACCATACTTTCAAGTAGGTCGCCGAGCACAGACGCTAGACCAGCAGGCACCACAATCGCCAGCACCATCCAACCGCCGCCAAAACCAAAACCGACAACCACAGCCAATAGCACACAGCACGCGAAGCCTCCCCAAAAGCCCTCCCAGGACTTTGCCGGACTCACTTGAGCGGCTAGCTTGCGCTTACCAAAGCGCTTGCCACTAAAGTAGGCGCCGATATCAGCGCATGCCACGACCAACACAACCAACACAATGAGCCACTGCCCTAAGGGTTGATCACGCAAAAATACAATCGCCAACCACGTGGGCATCAATACCAATAAACCCATCACGGCCTTTATCACTTTGTTCCCCCACAGCACAGCGCTGGAGGGATAACCTTGCACCCAGAGCAAAGCCACAGCCCACCAGGTACAGGCAACCAACAAGAGGTTACGTGTTGGTTCCAACGACAATTCACCGGCAGCAATAAATCCAGTATATTCAGCACTCAGCGCGATTACGGCGGTGACAACCAGAGCGTAGAGACAACGCTGCCATTGAGCGGTGAGCCCTCCCATGTTGGCCCACTCCCATGCAGCAATAGCAACCACAGCGGCGACCACCACGGCAAACGCCAATGTCGGCAAATTGAAAAGCACCCCGAGAAACAACAGAGCCAAAATAACCGCGGTAATAATTCTCTGCTTTAACACCCGCTAACGCTCCTGTTCAACTTGTTCTGAGGTTTTACCAAAGCGACGCTGTCGCTGATGAAAGTCTTCAATGGCCTCATCCAAGGCCTCTTCACCGAAGTCCGGCCAATACAAATCGGAGAAATACAGTTCGCTGTACGCAGCCTGCCAGAGAAGAAAGTTACTGATGCGATGCTCCCCCCCCGTTCGAATCAATAGGTCCGGAGGCGGTAAATCAGACATGGTGATCCCAGCCCCTAAGGCGGCCTCATCGACATCGTCCAAGCTCATTTCACCACGTTGAATCTTCTCAGCCACCTGCTTAGCGGCATTGACGATATCCCATTGGCCGCCATAATCTGCGGCGATCACCAAGGTGGTATCGCCGACGGCAGCCAGAGATTCAGCCTTTACTATGGCCTTTTGAATCTTGGCACTGAATCGGTCGCGACGGCCTATAACTCGCAGACGTACCCCCTCTTTGTTGAGCTTTTTAGCCTCACGCTTGAGGTAACCGAGAAACAGCGTCATCAGGGCTTCGACTTCGAGAGGTGGACGCTGCCAATTTTCAGAGCTAAAGGCAAAAAGGGTGAGTACTTCCACTTGATGGCGGCGGCAGGAAGCCATGACGTCACGGATTTTTTCCACTCCCGCCTTATGCCCCTGAGGACCGGGTTTGCCCCGCTGTTTGGCCCAGCGGTTATTGCCATCCATGATAATGGCTATGTGGCGTAACGGGTTACCACTCACTTACGAACTCCTGCCCCAAGCTAATAATTTTTAGGGGGCTAATCCTACCCTGCAGTGGCTGTAATGCAAGCGACATCACTGAGAAAGCCGCACCATTTGTGACATCGCTCGCGCGATCCAGCACTATCCAAGCTGCCCACAAAAAAACGGCCCAAGCTCGCTTTCGCAAACCTGGGCCGTTTTAGCTGACCTGGGAGACTTAAATCTCCATCAAGTCCTTTTCTTTGGCTGCCAAGGCGGCATCTACTTGAGCCACAAACTTGTCGGTAATTTTCTGAATATCATCTTGAGCACGACGATCATCATCCTCACCGATCTCTTTCTCTTTGAGCAGCTCTTTCACATCACCAATGGCGTCGCGACGGACATTTCGAATCGACACTCGAGCCCCTTCGGCTTCACTTCGAGCCTGCTTGATGTAGCCTTTGCGGGTCTCTTCGGTCAGCGGCGGCATAGGAATACGCATCAAGTCTCCAGTCGTCACTGGGTTTAGCCCCAAATCAGACTTCATGATCGCCTTCTCAATTTCCGGCGTCATTTGCTTTTCCCAAGGACTAACTGACAGCGTACGCGCATCCAGAACCGACACGTTTGCCACTTGATTCAACGGTGTATCCGCGCCGTAATAATTGACGCTAACGCCATCAAGAATACTTGGATGGGCACGGCCGGTGCGAATCTTGTTGAAATTGTTACCAAGCGCTTCAACCGATTTGGTCATACGCTCTTGCGTATCTTGTTTAATATCTTCAATCATGTCTCAGAATCCCCTTAGCGTTCTCGTCATTCAATGTGCCATGGCAACCGGCTCACCAGCAGCCATCCAGCGCAGTCTAGCCCTCGGACTCAACCACACCCTCTTCGATCAATGTTCCTTCATCTTCACCCTGCAGAATAGCCAATAGTGCACCGGCCTTATCCATGCGGAAAACCCGCAGCGGCATGTCTTGTTCGCGACATAGACAGATGGCCGTCAGATCCATAACCGCCAATTTTTTATCCAACACCTCATCGTAGGTCAGACGCTCATAGCGCGTTGCCGATGGGTCCTTCATGGGATCAGCGGAATAAACACCATCCACCTTGGTTGCCTTGAGAACGATATCGGCCTCAACCTCAATACCTCGCAAGCAAGCCGCTGAATCCGTGGTAAAGAAGGGATTGCCAGTACCGGCAGAGAAAATCACCACTTCACCCTGTTCGAGAAATCGCACGGCCTTGCGACGATCGTAGTGATCCACCACACCGCTCATCGGAATAGCAGACATCACACGCGAGGAGATATTACTGCGCTCAAGCGCATCGCGCATCGCCAAGGCATTCATAACCGTAGCCAACATGCCCATATGATCACCGGTAACACGATCAAGGCCCGCAGCACTTAGAGAAGCACCTCGAAAAAGATTGCCCCCACCAATTACCAAACCAACCTGAACCCCAATACCAACCAGCTGACCGATTTCTAGGGCCATTTTATCGAGAACCTTGGGATCAATACCGAAACCTTCAGCCCCCATTAGTTCTTCACCGCTTAATTTCAGCAGGATACGTTTGTACTTTTTGTCGCGTCCGAGTGTAGTACCCATCGAAGCCAGTCTCCCTTTAAACAATCAACCGTAACGAAGTTAAACAATGTGGCGAAATTGGAGTCAAATTTCTAAAAGTGTAACAGCAAAAAGGCGGAGGTATCACCCCCGCCTTTTCTGGATCGCCACGCCACTTTAAATGGAGAAACGATCGGATTGCAGCGCCTTATTTATTGGCAGCTTCAACCTGTGCAGCAACTTCCGCAGCGAAATCTGCTTCTTCTACTTCGATACCATCGCCCACTTCGTAGCGGACCATGCTCTTAATAGAAGCACCAGCGTCTTTCACTAGCTGACCAACAGTCACATCTGGGTTCTTAACAAACGGCTGCTCGGTCAAGCTGTTTTCTTTTAGGAACTTGTTGATACGACCACCCATCATCTTCTCAACAATGTTCTCTGGCTTACCAGCCATATCTGGCTGAGCCTTGATAATCTCTTTCTCTTTCTCAAGCTCTTCGGCAGGCATGTCTTCGCTGTTGATAACGCGAGGGTTAACCGCAGCAACATGCATCGCTACTTCGCGAGCCACTTCGGCGCTTCCGCCTTCCAGCTCAACCAATACAGCGATTTTGCTGTTTGAGTGAACGTAAGCACCAACAACCGCACCTTCAACAACTGCACCGCGACGGAAACCGATGTTTTCGCCAATTTTCTGAACCAACGCCTGACGCTGATCTTCCAAACCTTCAACAACATCAGCAGTTTTGCCAGCAAAGGCAGCCTCTACGGCAGTGTTAACAAAACCCAGGAAGTTTTCGTCACGAGCGGCGAAGTCAGTTTCGCTGTTCACTTCAATCACAACACCGTAAGAATTGTCGTCGGCAACTTTAATTGCAACAACACCTTCAGCAGCGGTACGACCGGCTTTCTTTTCAGCCTTCAAACCAGACGCCTTACGCAGATTCTCGATAGCAACGTTGATATCACCATCAGTTTCTTTGAGTGCTTTTTTACACTCCATCATGCCGAGGCCAGTACGCTCGCGCAGTTCTTTAACCAGGGAAGCAGAGATAGCTGCCATGACAATGTCCTCTTAAAGATTTTTAATCATTCAATGATATGAATTCTGAAAAAGGGGGCTAGGCCCCCTTTCTAGACTGTGCAGACAATATTTTGCCGGCTCAGTATGACAAAACAACACTCTTACTTAGCAGCGGCTTCGTCGTTAACTTCTACAAACTCATCTGCTTTAGGTGCAGCGTTTTGAGTGTTGGCAGCGCCTTCCAAGCAAGCGTCAGCAACGGCAGTCACGTACAACTTAACTGCACGGATTGCATCATCGTTACCTGGGATAACGTAGTCAATGCCATCAGGGTTGCTGTTGGTATCAACGATACCGATAACAGGAATACCCAGCTTATTGGCTTCTTGAATAGCAATACGCTCGTGCTCAACGTCAACAACGAACAGAGCATCAGGCAGGCCGCCCATATCTTTAATACCACCGATAGACAGCTCAAGCTTGTCTTTCATACGGGTACGCATCAGAGCTTCTTTCTTAGTCAACTTCTCGAAAGTGCCGTCAGTTTGCTGGGCTTCCAGCTCACGGTAGCGACGGATTGAAGCGCGAATGGTTTTGTAGTTGGTCAGCATACCACCCAACCAGCGGTGGCTAACAAACGGCTGGCCAGCACGCTCAGCTTGCTCTTTAATCACCTTAGTAGCAGCTCGCTTGGTACCAACAAACATAACCTTCTTCTTTTGAGAAGCCATTTGCTTAACCAAGTCCAGCGCTTCGTTAAACGCAGGTACGGTGTGCTCGAGGTTGATGATATGAATTTTGTTGCGAGCGCCGAAGATGTACTGGTCCATTTTTGGGTTCCAGTAACGAGTTTGGTGACCAAAGTGGACACCGGCTTGCAGCATATCGCGCATGCTTACATTAGACATATTGTATTTCCTTGGGTTAGGCCTCCATATACCCCACCTATCAACCCCCTAAATCTAATAGATTCTGGAGCACCCAGAGAGGTGTGTCGGTATATGTGTGACGTTATTTAATAGATTATCCTGCTGCGAGATAGAGCCATATACCCCACCTTCGCAATCAGGGCGCGCTTTATACCATATACCCCCTACAAAAGAAAGCTGCAGCTACATCTATGGAACGAATAGCGCATGGTTTACAATAGCCGCCGTTTACACATTCTTGCCGTCGAACGGCCGACGAAACAAGATCGTCCTAGCCATCGACCTACACAAGGCCAACTAACTGTATGAAAGTCAGTATTAAGACCCCTGAACAAATTGAAAAAATGAGAGTTGCCGGTCGTATGGCGGCAGAAGTCCTCGATCTGATTGAAGAATACGTCGTACCCGGCGTCACCACAGCAGAGCTCGATCGCATCTGCCACGACCATATCGTCGATGTGCAAAAGGCCATCCCCGCCTGCCTGAACTACAAAGGCTTCCCCAAATCGATTTGTACCTCGGTGAATCAGGTGGTCTGTCACGGTATTCCCTCTTCCAAGAAGATATTGAAGAGTGGCGACATCATCAACATTGATGTCACTGTCATCTACGATGGCTGGTACGGCGATACCAGTAAAATGTACACCGTAGGCAAGGTTGCCCCTCATGCCGAGCGACTGATCAAGGTCACTCAGGAATGCCTGTATAAAGGTATCGAATTGGTTAAACCGGGCTGTCGTCTGGGCGATATTGGACACGTTATTCAGCAACACGCTGAGAAAAACTACTACTCGGTGGTGCGGGAGTACTGCGGCCACGGTATTGGCGACGTCTTTCACGAAGAGCCGCAAGTGGTTCACTATGGCAAACCCAATACAGGCTTCGAGCTAAAAGAAGGCATGACATTCACCATCGAGCCAATGATCAATGCCGGTAAAGCCGCAACTAAGCTGCTAAAAGACGACTGGACAGTCGAAACCCGAGACAAGCGTCTATCGGCTCAATGGGAGCACACCATGGTGGTCACTGCGACCGGCGTTGAGGTGCTGACTAAGCGTCCAGACGAGCCGTTTTAATTGCGCTCGTCAACCACACCACCAATCGAAGACATCGGATAGCAACACAGTGATCACGGATAAGGCCCTACGGGGCCTTTTGTTTGACCCTCTTCCGACATTGATGCAATGCAGAAGAACCGACCCGACATCCGGCTGTACCCCAGCCCTCCAGAGCCAGACCAGAGTTCACTATGAATACCCCTTATTTCGAGCGTCCACTGTTTTTTTTCGATCAGACTCGTTTTCGCCGTGACCTCTCCGAGGCGGGCACCCGTATTATCCCAATATTCAAGAACGCAATTAATGCCGCCGATGTGCACCTAGACGCCCGCTTCGATGAAGGCGAAGACATCAGTGCACTGATCTATGATCGGGCTCTGTTTATCGATTGTATTCTGCACTACGCCTGGCATCAATTCAGCTGGACCGACCAGAGTACGTTGATTGCTGTGGGAGGATATGGTCGCGGGGAACTGCACCCCAAATCCGACATTGATTTACTACTGCTTTTGAAAGAAGAGCGCCCTGAAGACCTCGAAAGTGCGCAAAATCTATTGATGCTGCTGTGGGATATCGGTTTGGACATCGGTCACAGCGTTCGCACTATTGAGCAATGTGTAGAGATCGCCAAAGAAGACATCACTGTCGCCACCAATGTGATGGAGTGCCGCCCCATCGTCGGCAACGGCGATCACTGCCTCGAGCTGCAGCGCCTCACCCAACCTGACAACATGTGGCCCGCAGACGAGTTCTTCAAAGCCAAATGGGACGAGCAACAAGCTCGCCATAAAAAACACAACAACACCGAATACAACCTCGAACCCAATATCAAAAATGCACCCGGCGGTCTGCGTGACATACAAACAGTCGCTTGGGTTGCCAAGCGCTACTATGGGGTGAGAACCCTGCGCCTGCTAGGCGGAAAGGATTTTTTCACTGAAGAAGAATTTGCTCTACTGCTCAGCGGTGAAGAGTTCCTCTGGAAAGTACGCTACGGATTGCACAAATTGGCCGGCCGCCCCGAGGAGCGCCTGCTGTTCGACTATCAACGCCAACTGGCGACCGACTTCGGCTACAAAGACACCGAAAACAGCCTCGCCGTCGAACAGTTTATGCACAAATACTATCGCGTCGTGCTATCGCTGCGTGAGGTCAACGATGTGTTGATGCACTTTCTCGATGAAGCAGTACTTAATCGCAATGGCGATGCGCTCATCACCCCCATCAACGAGCGTTTTCAGCTGCGTGACAACTACATCGAAGTCACTCACGAGGCAGTGTTTTCCCAAGAGCCCTCAGCGCTGCTGGAAATCTTTGTCATTATGGGCAACACCCCGCAAATCGTCGGTGTGCGACCGGAAACTATTCGCCTACTGCGCGAGCACCGCTCACTGATAGACGATGATTTCCGCAAGGATCGCAAGAACACGGACCTCTTTGTTGAATTGCTCAAATGCGATCACGCTTTGGTCACACAACTACGCCGCATGAAGCGCTACAACATTCTCGGGCGTTATCTCCCCGAGTTCGGTCAGATTATCGGCCAAATGCAGCACGACCTATTCCACATCTACACCGTCGATGCGCACACGCTCTCGGTAGTGAAAAATATGCGGCTGCTGCGCCACGCTGACAGCAAAGAAAAATTCCCAGTGGCCTACGAATGCATGCAGCAGATGCAAAAGCCAGAGCTTCTCTACATGGCGGGCCTCTACCACGACATCGCCAAGGGGCGCGGCGGTGATCACTCCACCCTAGGCGCGGTCGACGCGCAAGAATTTGGCGAGCGCCACAACCTGAAGAAACACGAATCTCGCCTGATCGCCTGGCTGGTCGACAAACATTTATTGATGTCTTCCGTATCGCAAAAACAGGACCTCTCTGACCCTATTGTCATTCATCAGTTTGCCACGGAGATAGGCGATCAATTGCACTTAGATTATCTTTACACCCTCACGATTGCCGACATCAACGCCACCAACCCCACGCTCTGGACCACTTGGCGAGCAAGCCTAATGCGTCAACTCTACAGCGAGACCAAACGAGCTCTGAGACGCGGCCTTGAAAACCCCATCGATCGCCAGGACTTAATCGAAGAAACTCAAGAAAACGCGCTGCAACTGCTCGAACAACAGGGCTATAGCCAAGATAAAGTTCAGCGCCTCTGGGGATACCTAGGTGACGACTATTTTTTACGTGAGAGCGCCAAAGACATTACCTGGCAAAGCGCCGCGATTTTAGATCACGACAGCGCCGACGATTTGATTCTGGTGAGAGAAACCACCAGCCGTAAACACGAGGGGGCGACTGAGATCTTTATTCGCACCCGCGACCGCGACAACGTCTTTACCGCCGTCGCTTCGGCGCTGGATCACCTCAATCTGTCAATTCAAGATGCCCGCATTTACAACACCGAACGCGGTGGCTACACCATTGATACCTTTTATGTTCTGGATGAAAACAACCTCCCCATCGGCGACAACCCAGAACTCAGCAAGAACATTGAACAGGCTCTGCGAGAGGAGCTGGCTCTGGTGGACGACTACAGCAATATCATCAGTCGTCGCACCCCGCGCCAACTAAAGAGCTTCGCCATACCCACTCGCACCAGTATCAGCAACGACATCAGCTCCAACACCACCATATTGGAAATTATTTGTCCGGACCGACCTGGGCTACTGGCGTTGATTGCGCGCATTTTTTCGCGCAATCATTTGCAGCTAAATAATGCCAAAATCACCACCTTGGGCGAACGTGTTGAGGATATTTTCTTTATAACGGATAGCGACGGCAACCCACTGAGTGATCCCCAGCTTTGCGAAGACCTGCAACAACAAATACGCACCGAACTGGATCAGCAGGTAGAAGAGTCCCAGCAGGCGTAACAGCCAAACTTTTGGGAAGACCCCATTACCGAACACTGACGAGCTAATACGACGAGACCACCATGAATCGCGACCTGGACAAATTGCAACCCTATCCGTTTGAGAAGCTTAACGCCCTTAAAGCGCGGGTATCACCGCCGGAGAACCTCGCCCACATTGCCCTGTCGATTGGTGAGCCCAAGCACGAGCCACCGGCCTTCGTTCTACAAACACTGCAAGACAACCTGCAACGATTGGTGAATTACCCCTCCACCAAAGGTTTACCAGAACTGCGTGGCACCATCAGTCAGTGGCTCCAAAACCGATTTAAACTGCAGGATGGAAGCGTTGACCCAGAGCGCCACGTACTGCCAGTCAACGGTACCCGCGAGGCACTGTTCGCCTTTACTCAGGCCGTTATCGATCGCCACACAAAGCCTTTAGTCGTCAGTCCAAATCCCTTTTATCAAATTTACGAAGGCGCAGCTTTTCTGGCCGGTGCGGAACCCTACTTTCTAAATTGCGATACAGATAAAGGCTATATCCCCGATTTCGATGCGGTACCCGATGCGGTTTGGCAGCGCTGCCAGCTGTTGTTTTTGTGCTCCCCAGGCAATCCAACCGGTGCCGTAGTTGGTACCGAGACGCTGAAGAAACTCATCGCTCTAGCCGACGAACACGACTTCATTATTGCCAGCGACGAATGCTATTCGGAGCTGTATTTTGATGAACAACAAGCGCCCGTGGGATTGCTGCAAGCCTGTGCAGAAATGGGACGCAACGACTACCATCGCTGCGTCGTGTTCCACTCGCTATCGAAACGCTCCAATTTACCCGGGTTGCGCTCAGGATTTGTCGCTGGCGACGCCGAGGTGATGAAAAAATTCCTGCTCTATCGCACCTATCACGGTTGTGCCATGGCCATCCCCAACCAGCGGGCCTCCATTGCTGCTTGGCAAGACGAGACACATGTAAAAGCCAATCGCGACGCCTATCGCGCCAAGTTCGATGCGGTACTGAACACGCTCGGGGGACTGCTTGACGTAAAACGCCCCGATGCGAGCTTCTACCTCTGGCCACAAGTCGACATGAGCGATCTCGAGTTCGCGCAACGACTGTTTGCCGAGCAACACATCACCGTGCTTCCCGGACGTTACATCGCTCGAGAAGCCAACGGCATCAATCCCGGTGAAAACCATGTGCGCATGGCGCTGGTCGCCACCATTGAAGAGTGTGTCGAAGCCGCTGAACGCATCAAGCATTTTTTAACTCAAGGCTAAATAATCATGACTGCCGCGAAAAATATGCTCAAGGCCGAACGTGTTGAATACATCCATCGGCGTCTAGAAGAGCTTTACCCCACAACACCCGTGCCACTGGATCACAACGACCCCTACACGCTGTTGGTGGCCGTCTTATTATCCGCGCAATGCACCGATGAACGAGTCAATCAAATCACGCCTAAACTGTGGCAATTGGCCGACAACCCCTACGATATGGCGAAACAATCCGTGGAGGATATTCAAACGATTATTCGCCCTTGCGGCCTGTCTCCGCAAAAATCCAAGGCCATTTCTGTGCTGTCAAAAATGTTGGTCGAATTGCACGAGGGAGAAGTCCCCAATGATATGGAGGCACTGGAAGCCTTGCCGGGCGTGGGCCACAAAACCGCCAGCGTGGTGGTCGCACAAGCTTTCGGAGTACCGGCTTTTCCCGTCGACACGCACATTCACCGCCTCGCTCAACGCTGGGGATTAACCAACGGCAAGAATGTGCAGCAAACAGAAAAGGATTTAAAACGATTATTCCCAGCAGAAAGCTGGAACAAATTGCATCTACAGATTATTTTTTACGGCCGCGAATACTGCAGTGCCCGCGGCTGTAACGGTACCGTTTGCGAAATATGCACAACGTGCTACCCCGCCAGAAAGCACCCTAAAAAAATACAAAAGCCCTGAATTCAATAGAAGAGCTTAAAATCCCCTAAAACAATTCGATACTGTCGCCGTTGGTATCAACTTCCTCGGCGATTGCCGCTGCATCGAGTGCATCGTCAATATCATCAAGACTCTCCATAGCTCGATCCATGCTATCGGACAAGCGCTGGAAAACTTCGTCCACCTGTAAACCCTGATTGAATATTTTGTTGGTTTCAGAGACGCAATGATCGGCTACATACTCGAAGAAACTCTCCTGTTCTTCACTGAGAGCAAGCGTGGGAATACGGCTGTGAATTTTGTCTGCCAAGTCTTCAACCGTATCGACAATATGGCGCATGACATCTTGGTATGAATCATCAATCTGCGTCATCACAGTTTTGACATCATGAGACAACTTTTGCAGCGACTGTTTCTCTTCGACTAATTTGTGATGCTCATCCAGCGCCTTTAATCGGGCATCGACGCCTTGCAACAACGCAAAAGTGTTGTCTTTAACAGCCCCATAGCGACGGTCATCATCGACAGGCATATTCCGAATCAAGAGAGAGACTTGACCGTAATTAACAATGGTGCGACAACCAAAATCGATATAGCGTCCACCATCTTTCATTTGAAACAATAATTGCGCCTCAAGATCTCTAGCCATGCCATTGGCTTCCATGTCCTTGATTTCATAGAGACTGCGCATTTGCAAACTGCAAGTTACCTGATAATTGTCCAAGGCTCGGAAGAAAAGCTGCCCCAATTGATCGAGATTATCACAATGGTTAACACCCAATAGGAACTGTATATTGGAGCCCAAATCACTGTTATCACTCATCACCGTGAAAGCGGTGGCATTGGCCATCTCTAAACGATCTTTGAGCTGCTCACTGGCAACCTGGTGAAAGATAGCCTTGCTGATGCGAGCGCACACCTCTTCCACCGGAACTTCCGGCCCTAAAAAGTCTGAGACGCCGAGTTCGTAAGCCGCAAGCTTATCGCGCAACTCATTACTCGAAGACAATACAACGAGGGGCAAGTCCTGCATGACTTCAGTTTCCGTGAGAAACTGCTCGCAGGCGGTTAAATCTAGCGGATGGGTGTCAGTCAAATCACAAACCACCACCTTGTACACCAACTCATGGGCCAGCGACAATGCATCCTCGGGCGAGAATACACAGGTAATATCAAAGCGCTCGTTCATCAGTGGATGACGATCCCCACGCTTGCCGGCCTGAAAAAACAGTACTCGCTCTCTCTTCACTAGATCCCCTCCATAGGCACGAATATCATCCAATCGTTGTTCCGAGGCAAATGGATAAAGCATTCACCATCTACATACGTCTAGCTCAAATTTAGCCATTTCGCCAATTCCTGACCTTGCCAGAGTGCGCAAGCGGACAGGCTTTAAGATCGTCAGCGAATAACAATCTTTTGTTCTACACTATTTAGGTAATGAAACGCCGGTCTATTCACTGATTCATTGGCCCGTGTGCCAGTACCTTTTGAGCTCTACAAGTCTAGACCCACATCGACCTTCCTGCGGAATCGAACTATGCCCTCACCAACCTCATTAACCCCGACCGGACAAGCTTTGGCCGACGGTATCCAGCAACAATTACAAACCGGCGACATTGAGGTTCCGCTGCTTCCCGAAGTGGCCAATCGGGTGATCGCCCTATCCCAGGACGCCGAGTCAGAGATTGCCGACTTAGCACAACTCATCCAAAGCGACCCATCTCTGGCAGCCCATGTGATGCGTATCGCTAATTCTGCGGCCTATACGCCAAACGCCTCGCTCGTGTCTCTGCAACAGGCGATTACTCGCTTGGGTATGAATTTGATCTGCGATATTGCGCTGGCCGCGTCACTCTCTACTAAAATGTTCAAAGCCCCCGGATTCGAATCGCACATCAACGACATCTGGAAGCATGCTCTAGCGACGGCCCTCTGGGCCAAAGAAATTGCCCGAGCCTGTCGACTCAACGTAGAAGCCACTTTTCTGTGCGGATTGCTGCACTCCATTGGACAGCCCGTGACTATCCAAGCCGCCTGTGACGGCGCCAAACGCGCAAACGTAGAACTCAGCGAGGATGACGCACTCGCACTGGCCGAACAACTTAATATTGAGGTCGGTAGTTGCGTACTCAAGAGCTGGGAAATGCCGATGATCATTTGTGAGGCCTTGCAGTACTTTAACGACTACAAGACCGCCCCCCACGCCCTTGAACAAACCATGATCGTCAACGCCTCGGCGTTGTTTGCCACCCATATGCTCGACAGTGAACAGCTGCCGCGCACTGAATTGATCGCCAAAGAAGTCTTGGCAGATCTGAACCTGTATCAGGATGAAGTTGAGATGCTACTGGAGAAACGCGACATCGTTGTCAGCAGCATGGAGGCGATGGCCGAATCATGAGCACTCACTATGATGTGGTAGTGGTCGGCAGCGGGCCAGCGGGACAGAAGGCCGCGGTTCAAGCCGCTAAAGCGGGTAAAACTGTAGCACTGCTCGAGCGCGACCGACTGCTGGGTGGCGCCTGTGTGCACCGGGGTACCATTCCCTCCAAAACCCTTCGCGAAAACGCCTTGCGGGTGCGCAGCATGCGCTACAACGCCGCACTGTCAAACTTTCAACTGGCAGAGGATACCGAGCTCGCCACCCTCATTGATCGACTCGACATGGTACTCAAGGCCCACGACAGCTATATGCAACAGCAAATGAGTCGTAACAACATCGATCTCATTCACGGTCGTGCCAGTTTTATAGATAGCCACAATCTAAAAATCGATCGAGTCAGAGGCGAATCGCTGTATATTGACGTCGACAGTGTGGTCATTGCCACCGGCTCCTTTCCTCGCACGCCCGATAACATTCCCGTCGATCACGAACACATTCTCGACAGTGACTCGATACTGTCTATGTTGTATCTACCTTCCAGCCTCACAGTTCTCGGCGGCGGCGTTATAGCCAGCGAATACGCCTCCATCTTTCAGGCGCTGGGTGTCAAAGTCACGATGATCGATAAGTACCCGCGCCCACTGGGGTTTCTCGATGAAGATCTGACCGAGACCTTTACCCAAGCCTTTGAAAAGATGGGTGGTGTTTGGAAAGGCAATACAACAGTGGAAAAAGTCTACTGGGACGGTCTCACCCAAGTGGTCACCGAGTGCGAGGACGGCAGCGTCATCAAGAGCGAAAAAATGCTGTGTGCGGCCGGTCGTGTCGCCAACATCAAAGATCTCAACATTGAAAAAGCCGGTCTCAGCCTCAATGATCGCGGGCTAATTAGCGTAGATGCTGAACTAAAAACCCAGGTACCGCACATCTATGCCGCAGGCGATGTCATCGGCCCACCGTCACTGGCATCGGCCTCTATGGAGCAAGGTCGAAGAGCCAGTTGCAACGCTTTGGGCATTGAAATCGGGCAGATGAGCCAGATGATTCCCTCCGGTATCTACGGCATCCCCGAACTCTCTGCCGTAGGTTTAAGCGAGCAACAAGCCAAACAGCAGTACGGTGAGGTGACTGTGGGTAAAGCTTGTTTTAGTGAAATCGCCCGCGGACACATCTCTGGAGTCGAAGAAGGCATGTTAAAACTTGTCTGCGACGGCGATGGCAAAAAATTGCTGGGTATCATGATCGCCGGTGAAGGCGCTACGGAGCTGATTCATATTGGTCAAATGGCGCTGATGTCCAATGCCGACGTGGATATTTTCGTCGAAAGTGTCTTTAACTTTCCCACCTTGGCAGAAGCATATCGAGTCGCAGCGCTGGCCATTATTGGGCAGCGGTCTAAGAATAGTGAAGCCTATTGAGCCGTTGAGAGGGAATTCGCTCAGGCAGTCATGGTTCGATAGAGTCGCACGTCCCTGAACTCTGCCGACTCATCCAAGTCCGGCATAGTACAGCCGTCGCAACGCGCAATCTGCTGATAGGGTGGGTGATCGAAGTTCTTCACCCGAGAGTCGGCAATTAGCACGTCATCTGCACGCTCGACAAAACGCTGCAACCAAGGAAAATTATCGCGATCATAGAGCACATCAGCAACGATAATGATGTCGACATGGCCATCGATATTGTCAAAATCGTCGCTGATGACGAGCTCTACCTCATTGAGCTCCGCATTTTCTCGGGTGGCGATCTGTGCCACGGGATCAATATCACAGGCTATCACTTCTGCCGCGCCAGCCTTGGCCGCCGCGATGGCCACCACACCTGATCCGCAGCCAAAATCCACCACTCGCTTACCTCGAACAAGCTCAGGATTGTCAACGATATACTGCGATAACACTAGCCCCGAGGCCCAGCAAAACGCCCAGTAGTAGGGTTGCTCCATTAGCTGTAGCGCGGCCTCTTGGGGCAATTGGCCTTGGGGGTAATCTTCGTTCATCAGATACAACTCGATACCGGTACCGTTATTCAGCGGTAGCGTTTCGATGCGAGCCGTAGGCAGTATTTCGTGGACAATTTCAGTGAGTGAGGAACTGATCAAAGCGAGGGACACCAACAACAATGTGAATCAAAACCGCATTATAACCCCTAAGGACGGGCTTCACTCAAGCTCCGAGCACAGGTTCACACTTTTGCCGCCGTTATACGACAAAGTTTGGATGTCGGCCTATCTATACTCCATTGATCTAAAAGAGGTGCACATTTAACAGTCTTAAGTTGGAACTTTTGGGACACTGGCTGCCGTCAGAGGAGATGACCAAGAACGCGCAAAGGAGATTGCTCAACAAAAAAAGATCTAGATACGAGAGCCATTATGAACACACGTCTGCCATTGATCTCGAGCCTATTGGCTGGATTGTTACTCGCCAGCCTTCAGTGTCAAGCCGAGACTCACAGCGAAGGCCAATGGCTGCATTACCTGCAACAAGGACACAGTGAAGGCATGGACATGCCCAATACTCACGGATCGGAAGACGATCGTTTGAGTTTTTCCCAAGGCGACTTAAAGCGACTCATAGGCGCTCAGCAGGTGGAGCAAAAGCGCTCCAAACTGCAGTTCAGCAATCTCAATTACCAAGCCGATGTGAGTGAAAAATCGGTCGAGCTACGTCTGTTCTATCAGTTTTGAACCGAACAATTGACACCCTACACTTATCATCCCCTAAGTAATCGCCTTCACATAGGTACTCATATCAAAGTAATCTCGCCACAGTGAGATTTTTCCATCCTTAAGATAAAAAACGCCGATGCAAGGTAGCTCCACATTGCCTGACTGGGTTTGGGTGCGATCTAGGCGTTCGCAGTAAACCACTTCGTCTTGTTCGGCGAGATTGACAATCTCCCACTCGGTTTGCGTCCACCCGCGCATAAAACCGGCGATAAACTGTTCAATAGGCTCCCGCCCTTGCACGGGTTCGGCTGGCATATTGTGGTAAATACCGTCCTCGGTAAAATAATCGGCCAGCCGCGTGGCATCCAGACGACTCCAGTCACCGATAAACTGTCTCACCACTTCAGCATTGGTTTGCATAATAGACTCCGTGCTAGCTTCCCACTGTGTTTTAAATCAGCGCGACAACATTTTCTGCTCATACCGCCGAAGCGTACTTCTTAGGTAATTGGAGCCATTCAATCCGATGCCGGTGGGGCTATGGGTTCAACCACACCTTTGCCCGACCCTAACATGACTCCCAGCCAACGCGTGCCCTCGATGTTTTCTAGGGCTATCTTCACCGTCATGGTAAGTGGTACCGACAACAACATACCCACGGGACCTAACACCCACCCCCAAAAGACTAAGGACAAAAACACCACCAGCGTAGACAAGTCCAATCCACGTCCCATCATACGTGGCTCGATAACATTGCCGACAATCACGTTAATCGCCACATAACCGGCCGCGGTGAGCGCGGCTTCAGGCACCCCAAGCTGGATCAAGGCCAACAGTACTGCCGGAATTGCCGCCAGAATAGAGCCGAGATTGGGAACAAAATTCAACAGAAATGCCAGCATTCCCCACAGTGCAGGGTAATCGACTTCAAGCCACCACAACCATGTCATTGCCAACAAGCCGGTTAGTAAACTCAAGCCACTCTTAATCGCCATGTATTGATTAACACTGTGAGTAAAACGTCCAACCGCTTTGACAACGGTTTCTGCCTCTGGATGGGCGAACATCATTTTGTCACTAAAGCGAACTTCTTCCGCCAAAATAAAAATCACCGTGAGTAAAATCAGAAATGCGTTGGTCATCACATTGCCTAGGGAGGCAAGGGTATTACCCGCAAAGGATAGAGCAACACTGGGATCAAAAACCTCCTGCCACTGCTCCTGCGAGACCTCAACCCCCTTGCTTTGAAGAAATTGCTGCAACTGCTGACTCAAACCTTTTAGGCGCTCTTGGTACTCTGGCAGATCGCCGCGAAAATCATTAATCGACGATCCCACCACGGCGCCGATAAAAAAGCCGATGCCAACAATCGAGGTGAGAATCAGTAGCAGTGAAATGGCAGAGGGCACTCCACGTTTTTTCAACCACACCAACGGTGGTGAACAGATCACGGCTATAAACAGCGACAACAAGAAAGGTACCAGCAGCGTTTCAGCGGTGCGCATACCCGCCACCACGACAACAAACGCGGCCAAGACAATAAGAAAGCGGGCAAACGGAGAGTCTTGCGAAGCCATAGAACAATATCCTTAATATTCTGCAAGCGGAGGACGAATCGAATCAACCGGCATCATTTCAAACCGGTCTGGGAGAGTAAAGCATTGACGGCGATTATTTCTGATTAAGCGGGGTAGCCTTTAATGCCCTCAAGACCTTTTCAAGCTCTTGCAGGCCGTCTCGGCTAAGTAAATGCCCCGCCCTAGTGTCACCGATGTAATAGTGCTCATCGATATCCACACATAACTGGCGTACCTGTTCCAGCTCTTCGTTATGACGAAGCGGGTAGCCGCAAAACACTCGCCAATCATTGTCCGATGCCTGCCCCAATAGCATCCATTCCAACAGGCGAATAACCTGCACTTTGTCCGGTTGATAATGCGGGGTTTTCACCCACATCAGGAGAGCGAATACGGCAATAATTACAATGGCACTAGCAAAGATCGACAACAGCAGTATCATTCCTCACTCTCCCTATCTGACGCCATAGCTCCAAGCTCAAGCTAAAACTACAGCAATTACCCACTCGAAACAGTAAGTCATTAAGGAAACAATAAGAGCTTTAGCGCAAGAGTCAATGTGACTACCACCAAGGCCGGCTGCACCAGTGAGGCGCCACGGGTAATCACCAACTGCGACCCCAATCGCGCGCCCACAAACTGCGCCACTGCCATCGCAACAGCCAATCCCCAAACTACCTGCCCCGCCAGTACGAAGATTACTAACGAGGTGGTATTAGTCACCAATACTAGCGGTTTGGTATGCGCGGTAGCGCGCCTTAGGTTGTATCCCCGCAGTGATGTAAAGGCGACCGCAAAGAACGATCCCATTCCCGGCCCAAGAAAGCCACCGTAGAAGCCTATACCTCCGGCAACGGTTGGATCAAATCGTTTGGCACTCCAACGCGGCTGACGATCCTCATTAGACATTCGCGGAGAGCACGCAATGTACAGCGCCAGAACAATGAGTAGATAGGGCAGTATGCGCTCAAGCAAACCCGTGTCGATCTGCTGAACCGCCAAGGTACCGAGGACTGCGCCAACAAAGGCATAACACAAGGAGGCGCGCATACTGGCCAAGTCGATATGACCTTTACGCAGAAAATTTAACGCCGAGGAGAGAGTTCCGAACACACTCTGGAATTTATTTGTTGCCAAGGCGTTCAACGGCGGCAGGCCAACGGCCAACAACACTGGCAGTACGATCAATCCGCCCGCTCCAGCTATGGCACTGACAAAACCCGCCGTAAAAGCTACAAACACCAACAACGCCAACACTTGGTACGACCACTCAAACACGCTCACCTCTATTATTATCCATCTCGCGTTTTATGCTCCTGCCGCTTGAGTGCGCAGCCACATCAAATTACTCTGTCGCCTCTGAGATATCTTTAGCGCTTCCCCACATCAGCCAATGATTCGGCTCCCGGCCCCAATGGCTGACCAAAACTGAATTCAACTTGATTTCCAGCCGGATCAAGCAGGCCGCAATAGTACCCGACCGGAAATGGCTCCTCACGGGGCGCCCACAATAGACAGTTATCCAGCTCCGCTAGTCGGGCCAACTCATCCACTCGCTGCCGGCTCTCTACTGCAAACCCAAAATGACGATAATCTTGTTTCGGCAGTGATAGCGTCTTGCCCCCACCCATTACTACAAAAACAAAATCTTGCTCCCGCCCGTCTTCGCTCAACCAGACAATGCGCTTGCTGCCTCCTTGCCGTTGATGAACGATGTTCATACAACAATATCGACGATAAAAATCAATACAGGCGTCAAGATCTTCGACATGCAAAGCGAGATGAGTAAGACGGGGATTCATGACATGGCTCCGACAGAGGATGCATATCACTGAGTATAGAAATGATTGCGAAACAAGGTGCTCAATGGCACGACATTAGGAACAATAGATGTACCCAGAGCCACTCAAAGCAACTCCGGCACTCATTTTTTATCTACCCTTTTTATCTACCCTTTTAATCTACCATAGTGCTTATTGGTATTTAGGGTTGATACCAATGAACTTGTCGTTCATATATTGGCGCAACTCTTCCACCTGAGTTTCGTGATCGCCACTGGTGTGCACCACTTTATCGACGATAATCTCGTTCTTGGTGGCATCAATACCCACCAACATAATCGGCACGCCCGCCTCATGCGCAATACGCATAAAGCCGCTTTTCCAATAATCGACTTTACTGCGAGTACCCTCAGGCGTAATGCCCAGCCAACACTCATCGTGCTCGCGATACCAGTTGACCATCTGCCCCACCACATCGGTAGACTGTGTACGATCGATGGGAACACCGCCAATTTTTTTGAAGAAACCCGAGAAAGGCCAGAAAAAGGCCTCTTTTTTCATCATATAGGAAATCTTAAGATCTAAGCCTAACCACACCGAAGCCAGAATGGTGAAATCCCAATTAGACGTATGGGGCGCAAAAATCACCAACACTTTGGATTCGTTGGGCAAGGTGCCGGTTATTTTCCAACCTTGTAAACGCAGCAAAAAGCGGCCAAATTTCATCAGCCAGTTATTACCACTGCGAGGCATTTTTTCAGGGATTGTTAACTCAATTGTCATAATCTAAACCTAGGGCATTATCGGGCTTCTCAACTCCAACTGAAAAGCCACAACTTATTGTTATTGCTTTGCCTTATTCCTTAATGCAATCAATCAATGTTCGCGCGTCGCGCGGAAATTAATATCGGGGTAGCGATCCTGTGTCAGGGATAAATTCACACGGGTCGGAGCCAAGTAAGTCAAATGTCCGCCACCATCAATCGACAGGTTATCGGCGCATTTACGTTTGAACTCTTGCAGTACTTTCTCGTCCTCGCATTCGATCCAGCGCGCGGTATTCACGCTCACAGGCTCGTAGATTGCCTCCACCTTATATTCGTCCTTCAAACGATAGGCAACCACTTCATATTGTAAGACACCGACAGCGCCCACAATAATGTCGTTGGAGTTTTCGGGGAAGAATACCTGCGTTGATCCCTCTTCCGACAACTGCTGCAGCCCCTTGCGCAACTGCTTGGTTTTCAGAGGATCTTTGAGTCGAATCTTACGAAACAGCTCCGGCGCAAAATGAGGAATACCGGTAAATTTCAGCAATTCACCTTCGGTGAAAGTATCTCCAATTTGAATGGTGCCGTGATTGTGGAGACCAATAATGTCCCCTGCCGACGCCTCTTCTACCAATACCCGCTCTCCAGCTTTAAAGCTCACTGCATCGGCAATTTTCACATCCTTGCCCAAACGCGTGTGCTTCATTTTCATGCCCTTCTTATAGGAGCCAGAGCAAATACGCATAAACGCAATACGATCGCGGTGCTTGGGATCCATATTGGCCTGAATTTTAAAAACAAAACCGGAGAACTTGTCCTCGCTGGCGGCCACTTCACGAGTCTCGGTGGGACGCGACTGAGGGGTTGGCGCCCACTCCGCAAAGCCGTCGAGCATTTCCCTTACGCCAAAGTTAGCCAGCGCCGTGCCAAAAAATACCGGCGTCAGTTTTCCTTGTAAGAAAGCCTCTAAATCAAACTCGTGGCTGGCGCCGCGCACCAGTTCAATCTCTTCGACAAAGTCGTCGTAGTAAACGCCCAGCAACTCCCGAGCAGCGTCGCTATCAAGCCCTTCGATGCGCACATCTTCGGCAACAACATAGTTAGAGCCACGCTCAAACACGTGAATGACGTCGGTGTAGAGGTTGTAAACACCTTTGAACTCTTTACCCATGCCGATGGGCCAGTTAATGGGCGCGCCTTCAATTTTAAGAACGTCTTCAATCTCGTCGAGCAGATCGATGGGATCGCGGATATCACGATCCATTTTGTTCACGAAGCTGAGAATCGGGGTATCGCGCAAACGACACACTTCCATGAGCTTGATCGTGCGTGCCTCAACGCCCTTGGCGCCATCAACCACCATTAAGGCAGAATCCACGGCGGTCAGGGTACGATAGGTATCTTCCGAGAAGTCCTCGTGGCCAGGGGTGTCGAGCAAATTGATAATGCGTTCTTTATAGGGAAACTGCATCACCGACGAGGTCACTGATATTCCCCGCTCCTGCTCCATGCCCATCCAATCGGAGGTCGCATGACGATCAGCGCCTTTACCTTTGACCGAGCCCGCCACCTGAATCAACTGCCCCAAAAGCAGCAATTTCTCGGTAATGGTGGTTTTACCCGCATCCGGGTGCGAGATGATAGCAAAGGTCCTTCGCTTATTGATTTCATTAAGAAAATCTTGGTTTGCAATGTCTAAATTCTTTTAGTTTGTACGCGGATTTGTGCGCACTTTT
>PANW01000049.1 GCA_002707785.1 Cellvibrionaceae bacterium
CTAGTGGCTAGTGGCTAGTGGCTAGTGGCTAGTGGCTAAGTATGAGATGCCTTGAGAAACGGGCACAAGTGCGAGATACGGGATACGGGATACGGGATACGGGATACGGGATACGGGATACGGGATACGGGATACGGGATACGAAAATGTTGGGTTTTATCCTGGTTCAAAGCAACACCTTAAGTTGCCAGTTTGATGATAAACCTCGTCATCGCGAGGAGCCCTAGGGCGACGCGGCGATCTCTTGAATTTGAGGCTTATACATTAAACACATTAGCCGATAGAGATTGCCGCGCTGCGCTCGCAATGACGCGCTGTTCGCCTGTATCAGTAGCTTGATAGCGTTTGTTTTCTTAGCCACTCGTCACTACTGGTTCTCGCGGCCTAAAGTGGAGGCTGAGTAACTGCTTGGCGTGTTTTACGAGTAGAAGCCCTTTGTGTCGGTCTTCAGACCCGTAACCCTTTATGCCCGTTTTTTAGGGTGGTAGCCCTTTATGCCCGTTTTTCAGGGTAGTAGCCCTTTATGCCCGTTTTTCAGGGTAGTAGCCCGTAGCCCGTAGCCCGTAGCCCGTAGCCCGTAGCCCGCAAGGTTGCGATATGACGACCAAAAATCAAGAGCTCAACTATGTTTGCCGAACTTCACTGCCTAAGCCACTTTAGTTTTTTGCGAGGTGCATCCAGCCCCCGGCAGCTCGTCGAGCAGGCCGATGCACTGGGTTATCGCGCCATTGCCCTGACCGATGAGTGTTCATTTGCCGGCATTGTCAAAGCTCATGTGGCCGCTAAGAGTCTAGACTTGTCGCTGATTATTGGCAGTGAGTTTTACGTGGATGATGGCATAGAGAGCAAGGCCTGCCACGTCATTTTATTGGCCAGCTGCCGACAGGCCTACAGTGAAATTTCACTGCTGATCAGTAAGGCTCGAAGACGCAGCCCTAAAGGCGAATACCAATTGAGTTTTATGGATTTACAATTTGGTACCCGCCATTGCCTGTGTATTTGGCTGCCCAAGGAGTCCTCGTCGAGCAACACTCATCAATTGAGTTTACTCAAGCGATTTTTCAAACAACGTCTCTGGCTTGGTGTGCGTTTAAGCCAAGGCCTGCTTGATGATTTGTACTATCAACAGTGCCATCAACTGGCACAGCAATACGATGTCTCTATGGTGGCCTGCAACCAAGTGCTCGCCCATGACCGCAGTTATCAACCGCTGCAAGACTGCCTCACCGCCATCCGACTTAACTGCCCAATCACTGAGCTCGGTCGGCAGCGACAAACCAACAGCGAGCACTATTTACGCCCCTTGCGCCGCCTACAACAACTCTATCCTGAAGAGCTGCTGTCAGAATCCTTACACATTGCGCAGCTGTGTCAGTTCTCTCTGGATGAACTCAAACACGACTACCCTAAAGAATTGGTTCCAGCGGCGCTAACCGCCGCCCAACACTTACGCCAGTTAAGTTATCGAGGAGCCAAAATACGCTGGCCTAAAGGCATTCCTGAAAACATCGAAAAACAACTTCAACATGAGTTGGAAACGATTACCGAACTGCATTATGAGCATTACTTTTTAACTGTTGAAGATATTGTGCGCTTTGCTCGGCAGCAAAATATTCTCTGCCAAGGACGAGGCTCTGCGGCCAACTCTGTGGTGTGTTATTGCTTATTCATTACCGAGGTGGATCCCCAACAAAGCTCGCTGCTGTTCGAGCGTTTTATCTCCAAAGAGCGACAAGAGCCGCCGGATATCGATGTGGATTTCGAGCATCAACGCCGCGAGGAAGTCATTCAATACATTTACCAAAAGTACACCCGCAAACGCACCGCTCTAACAGCCACGGTGATCACCTACCGTCCTCGCAGTGCAATTCGTGATTTGGGTAAGGCGCTGGGCTTCGATTCGGCCATTATCGAACAGCTCGCCAAGGATCTGACGTGGTGGGATAAACCCCAGCACCTGCAAGCTCGACTGCAAGAAAATGGCATTGCCTTGGACAGCCACATTGCTCAACACTTTCTCGTTTTGTTGGAGCAACTCTTGGGAACACCTCGCCATCTGTCACAACATGTGGGTGGCTTTTTAATGACGCAAACCCCCATCAGTAATTTGGTGCCGGTGGAAAATGCAGCCATGCCCGATCGCACGATTATCCAATGGGATAAAGAAGACATTGAAAGCCTGTGTCTGTTGAAAGTCGATGTATTGGCCTTGGGCATGCTCACCGCCATACGTAAAAGCCTCGCCTTGATTGAAAGCTATCAGCAATCCCCCATGAGCTTAGAGATGATTCCCAAAGAGGACCCTGAGACTTACGACTTGCTCTGTCGAGGCGACAGCGTTGGTATTTTTCAAGTGGAGTCTCGAGCGCAAATGGCGATGCTGCCACGTTTGCGCCCACGCCGTTACTACGATCTGGTGATCCAAGTCGCCATTGTTAGACCCGGCCCCATTCAAGGAGATATGGTGCATCCCTACTTAAAACGTCGCAACGGCGAAGAAGCTGTTCGCTACCCCAACGAAGCCGTAAAAAGCGTGTTGGAGCGCACCTTAGGTATTCCCATTTTTCAAGAGCAAGTGATCAAGTTAGCCATGGTTGCCGCAGGCTTTAGCGGCGGACAAGCCGATCAATTGCGACGCGCGATGGCCAGTTGGGGGCGCAATGGCGATCTCAATGGTTTCCAACAACAACTGATCGATGGCATGTTGGCTCGCGGCCATAGTCTCGAATTTGCCCAACGCCTGTTTCGTCAAATGCAGGGGTTTGGTGAATACGGTTTTCCAGAATCCCACGCGGCTAGCTTTGCCCTGCTGGTGTATACCTCTTCGTGGCTCAAATGCCACCACCCTGCAGCCTTCTACTGCGGTTTACTCAATAGCCTACCGATGGGGTTTTATTCCGCCTCTCAATTGATTCAAGACGCTCGTCGTCACGGCATTCAGTGCTTGCCGATGGATGTTGCCCACAGCCAGTGGGATCATCAATTGGAATTTCCTGATACGAATATTCCTGATACCAGAGCTCCTGATACCAGTACGACAGCAACCCCTTCAACCGCAAAGGCAGCTGACGCGACGGATGACATCGACAGCCCCGCCACCAAAAAAATTCAGCCGGCACTGCGGCTGGGGCTGCGTCTCATTAAGGGGCTGTCGAAAACTCATGCGGAAACGATTTACGCTACTCGAATCAGCAGGCCTCAAGCCTTCAATAGCCTTGCCGAATTCAAACAACACACGGGACTAAGTGCGCAAACGTTGGAACAACTGGCTGCAGGTAATGCCTTGGGCTCTCTGAGCGAACATCGATACGATGCTCACTGGCAGGTGCAAGCCATTGAACAACCGCTCGGGCTCTTCCCCAGCGATAGTTTTGCCATTGACGATAGCGCCTCACAAGTCGCTGAGCCAAGTGCCGTCGAGACCACTCTGGCCGACTACCGCTATACCGGTCTGACCCTCAATCAACACCCCATGAGCCTATTGCGGCAGCAACCGATGTTTCAACGCTGTTTGCGAGCCTGTGATTTATTGCAGGTCAACAGTGGCCGTTTCGTGAGGATTGCCGGTGTCGTTACCGGTCGGCAAAGGCCGGGTACCGCCAGCGGAGTACTGTTTATGACGCTGGAAGACGAGACCGGCAATACCAATGTAGTCATCTGGGAGAGCCTACAGCAGCGCCGTCGAAGAGAAGTTCTGAAGAGCAAAATCGTTATGATCAAGGGCATTCTCGAGCGTAAAGACAACGTCATTCATGTCATTGCTGGCGATATTGAAAACGCCAGTGAACTGCTGCCCGAGTTTGGGCAAAAGTCCCGTGACTTTCACTAAATTTCTATAACGACGAGAAGGTTATATGGCGGTCAGAGCCTCCTACTCCGACCAGAAAACCACTTATCAGTAAGAAAGCGGGCCTGACTGAACCGCCCACACTCAGCCAAGCAAAAACATGGCCTTTGGATGAATCTAATACCGCCACCTGAATGCAGTGAACCGCTTTGAACTGACAGCCATTTTTGATAATCTGTTGAGACGCTGTGCACGAATGTCACAGTGCCAGAACAAAACATAACAATAGGCAAAACCCACTGAACTTCATGCCCCTGCCTCAGGTACCTTAACTTGTGACTCATCGAAGCTTTACCGCAAAAGATGCGGCACTGACCATCAACTATATTGGCTTTGTGTTTCGCACTCTCACCAACGAGGGCTATCACTCAGAGGCACTGCTAAAAAATACCGGCTTAACCGAGCAAGCGTTTATCGATCCAGATTTTCGCTGCAGCTTTGAACAACATCAAACCTTTGTCAAAAATGCCATTCACGAAACTCGAGACCCGCACCTAGGCCCTCGAATGGGTGCTCGCTTTAATCCTATCAATATTGGTCTGCCCGCCTCAGCGGCGATGAGCAGTGATATTTTCTCCACCGCACTCGACACCTTAAAGCAGTTTATTTCGCTGAACTTTTCTATTGTCTCACTGGATTTTTATCAGCAAGACGAGCAACTCATTCTGCACTGGCAATCGGCTGTTGATGTCAGCGATATTGAGTACTTTGTCATGGGCAGCTGCGTGGCGGTCACCGAAAACCTACTGGCGTTACTGCTAGGGGAAAGCGTTGTCATTGAGTACGCAGAACTGGCCGTACCGACTCCACCGGGCTGGGAGAAATTTCAAAGTAACATCAATTTTGATGTTCGCTTTGATGCCCCTTTTAATCGCTTGGTTCTGCCCGCCCACTACCTGACAAAGCCATTGGCTGGAACCGATCCCATCGTGCATCAGCACATGCTGAGATTGTGTGAGAAGCAGTTGGCCGAGTCGTTTTACGATGAAGGCATCGAAGCTCAGGTAACCCGCTACATTCATCGGCGTCACTTTCACAGTGTCCCCATCGAGGAGACCGCCGCAGAGCTGGGTTTATCGGAGCGAAGCCTGCGTCGCCAACTTAGCCTATCCGGCTCATCCTACAAAACGCTGATCGATGATGTTCGCGCCGCTCGCGCCAAGGAGCTGCTGGCGATTTCGGGCCTGCCCATTAGTACCATTGCCTATGATCTAGGTTTTAGTGACCCTTCCAACTTTGCCCGCAGCTTCAAACGCTGGACCGCCCTGTCACCACTGGAGTTTCGCGAGACTCGCTCCGCTCGTTGTTAACGACTGCAGCCATCATCTATGGCGCCTCTTACATGGACACCGCCGAGTCTCTCCCGCTCCAATCGAAACTCACGCCGCCACACACTCTAGCCCGCGATTGAACAAGAGTTCATTCCAACCGGTCGAAAATGACCCGCAGTTGGCCGTCATTGAACGGTAAGCCCCGACAAAGACCACTACCATGATGTCATGCCATTCAATAACCCCTAACGAGGTCCTGCATGAAACCCACTATCGATGTGTTTTGGTCATTTCGAAGCCCCTATTCTTATCTAGTGACTCCTGATCTGATTCGCTTGCGCGAAGACTATGAGGTAGAGCTTAAGCTGCGTCCGGTATTGCCCATCGCCTTGCGCACCAAAGACACCCTCTTCACCCCTGACAACCCCAACAAGGTTAACTACATCTTGCTCGATGTCGTGCGCCGCGCTGAATACCTGGGTATGAGCATTGCCATGCCGACACCCGATCCGATTGTGCAAGACCTCACCACCTTTGAGGTGGCCGCGGAACAACCCTACATTTATCGACTCACCGCACTGGGAATTGAAGCCGAACGCCAAGGTAAAGGCATCGATTTAGCCTACGCCGTCTCTCACTTAATTTGGGGCAGCGGTAAGAACTGGGATCAAGGTGATCAACTGGCCAAGGCAGTGGCCTCCGCCGGTCTCGATTTGCAGCAACTCGAAGCGGCCATCGAACACTACGACCCCAACACCGATATCGAAAAAAACCACAAGATGCTCGACGATGCCGGACACTGGGGCGTGCCCACCATGGCGTTCAACAACGAACCCTTCTACGGACAAGATCGCATCAACACCCTGCGCTGGCGACTGGATCAAGCCGGGCTAAAGCGCTAATTCCAAGACATTCAAGTAAACACGAAGACAACTACTGTTAACTCGACAAAAAGGGTTCCATTATGGATTTAGGTATTCAGGGTAAAAAGGCCATCGTCGCTGGCGGCAGTGCCGGTATGGGTAAAGCAACCGCGTTTGAGCTGGCTCGCGCCGGTGCTGAACTGTTTATTTCCGCCAGACGTGAGGAGCGACTCTTAGCAGCAGTCAAAGACATTCAGCAACAAACCGGAGCCAAGGTAACCCCCATTGTTGCCGACCACGCCACCTTAAAAGGTCGCGATGCACTGGCAGCGGCCTGCCCAGAGCCCGACATCATGGTGGTCACCATTTCGCCACCGCCTTTGGTGTGGGATTACAACGATATCTCTGAAAGCGATTGGCACGACTCAGTGGACAGTGGCTTGGTGGGGCCTGTGGAGCTGATGAAGCGTTTCACCAAAGGCATGGCTGAACGCGGTTGGGGGCGCTTCGTCAACATCGCCACCGTCGCCGCAAAAGAGCCGTTGGATATGCGCATGCTGTCTGGTCCAGCTCGTTCAGCGCTGGCCAATTACACCGCTGTGGTATCGCGCCAACTGGCCAAACACAATGTCGCTATCAATAGTGTGTTACCCGGTATGTATGCCACAGAGGGCATGCTGGAAGTCGCCGCGCCTCACAAAGCAATGATCGCCGAACAATACGGAGACGCTGCCGCGGAAGAACTCACCGAAGAGATGGTGCACAAGATGACGCTGGACTTATTTGATATTCCTACACAAACATTGGGGCAACCGGAAGATCTCGCGCAATTTGTAGCCCTGCTGTGTAGCCAAGCGGCCAAATTCACCATCGGCCAGAACTTTGTGTTAGATGGCGGTATGTCGCGCTCGATTTTCTAAACGTCCGGTTTTAGGCAAACGAATTGAGATTGGCGAGCGGTCAAAACACTTGATCAATCTCAACTGTGCACAGCCTTGAAAGGGGGGAATCAACCAGCCCAAGCTTGTGGATTCCCTTAAGCTACACCTGTTCATTGGCATCTCTTAATTAGCGCCTTTTAATTTGCACCTATTAATTTGCACCTATTAAGAAGACAACCTCTGCCCACGACAGCTTGCTCACATCAACAACAAATTTCTCGCATCAAACACCAGCGAGATCCCCATCAACACACTCGCCCAACCAAGCCAAATGTAATAGATCCAGTCTAAGGCTCTGAAACGTTGCTGGGATAAAAGATCGGTTTTAACACTCAACCAAACACCGTACAAAACCCATGGCCAAAACAGTAGATGGATGACGGTACCGACACTAGTTCGACTGAACTCCGGCCACATCACACGAATCACAATAAGTCCGATCACATTGACCAAAAAGCCCGCCAATATCCAACGCGCGCCCACACGCCAATAGACAAACAATACGCTGGCGACAAATGACAGCGCCATTGTTTTCATCCACAACTGCACCCCAGCGGTATAGCTCAATGTTTCTTGCTGCAAGCTAAAAATAGCCTCTTGTATAAGCTCCAAAAAACCTCTCCTAAGACAATTAATCCCTTTCCAAGCCCTGTATGGACCACAACATGTGCACACAAGACGGACTGCAACCGCAGTTTCCAACCGGCACAGACCAAACTTCGATCATTAACCTTGGCATTCGAATCAACCTAACACGAATAGTTCCATTTCAATTAATCTTGACAGTGTTTAGATGTCGCGATAGCCTAACAACTTAACACTGGTAAGTTTAATAAAAATGCCCATCGAGAGAGACCTCAAATGACTGATTACGATGCGATTGTGATTGGCTCTGGAAACGCTGGACTCACCGCTGCGACTGCCCTGCAGCGTGGTGGAGCCAATACCCTACTTCTGGAACGCCACAATATTCCCGGTGGCTGTGCCACGACTTTTATCCGCGGTAACTTTGAATTTGAGGTTGCCCTGCACCAGCTAAGCGGCATGGGCACAGAAGAAAGCCCGTTTATTCTGCGCCATATCTTTAATGATCTCGGCATTATGGACGATTTAGACATCGTCACCGAGCACGATCTCTACCGCTTGGTGATGCCTGGCGAGCTGGACATCACCCTGCCCGCCGACTGGACCGGACTGCAAAAAACATTGATTGAGCAGTTCCCCGAGGAAGAAGACGCCATCGTTGAATATCTCACCTTGTGCGAAACCATCACCTTGGAATACTTCCTTAATGTCCCCAAAGCGGAAAAATCCAATGATGTAGAGATGCTCAACAGCACCTGCCCCAACTACGTTAAGTACGGCTTGCGCTCTGCCAAAGACGTGATCAACGAGTTCTTTAGGCACCCCGATTTACGTGCAGCAATTGGCGCTTACTGGTGTTACATCGGTGTGGCCCCGAAGGATATTCCGTTTGTGGATTTGGCCTCCATGATTTACGCCTATGCAGCCTACAAACCTTGTCATGTGAAAGGCGGATCACAGGCGATATCCAGCGCGCTGTTAGAATCGTTTCATAAAGCTGGCGGTGAAGTTCGCCTTAACTGTGGTGCCGAGAAAATACTAACCGAGGGCGATCACGTAGTCGGTGTTCGCACTGAACACGGCGAGATCTTTTCCTGCAAAACCGTCGTCTCTAACTCGAGTTCGATCCAAACCTATTACGAACTTTTGGATCAGGCTCCTCAACAAGCCCGTGATGACATGATGTCACGCCGGGTTGGACCTTCAGCATTTGTGCTCTATGTTGGTCTCGATTGCAAACCAGAAGACATTGGGATATCCACCGCATCCAGCTTCATTATCAGCGATCGCGACGAAGAGAAAGTCATCGATGCCATGCGTGAAATGACTCCACCCGTTAACATTATGGTGACTTGCTACAACTTAGAAGATCCTGAGTTTGCCCCTGAAGGTAAGACTTCGCTATCAATTCTTTGTCTGCAATATGGTGAGCCTTGGGAGAAGCTGTCGCCAGAAGAATATGCCAAGGCGAAATTTGAATTCGCCAATCATCTGCTCGACAAAGCCGAAACCGTGTATCCCAACATCCGCAAACACATTGAAGAAATTGAAGCCGGCTCTCCGCTCACCATGATGCGCTATCTGAATACTCCCGGTGGTGCAATCTATGGATTCGATCAAAACCATCAAGATTCCGCCTACTTCAGAGAGCGCATGGATGCGGTAAAAGGCTTGTACATGGCTGGCAGCTGGAGTGGTATGGGCGGGTTCCAACCCACCTACATGGCAGGCAGCAGCACCGCTCGCGCAAGTTTGAAATACATCCAAACCGTATCTGAGCAAGAAGAGGTTTTAGAAAATGCCTAACGATAATTCATCCAAACAAACCGTACTCAGTCACGTCGTCGGCTACCAAGAGGTGGTCGATCATCAGCAGGAACTGATCAAAAGCGGAACGGATCTTTCCGAGCAGAAAGGTCACGTAGCCAACACCATCGCTTCACTGCACCCTAAAAGACTGCAGTTGACGGTCACCGATATTGTCGAAAACACACCTTCGACAAAAACCTTGAGAGTTAAAGCCAGCGACGGACGCACCTTGCCGCCCTTTCTTGCGGGGCAATACATCAATCTATTTGCAACCGTCGAGGGATCGGATACCGCCCGTCCTTACGCCATGTCCTCTTCTCCGGCGCAATTGAGTTACTACGATCTCACTATCAAACGCGCTACGCCTGGTTTTGTTACACATCACCTATTGGACGCCGTTAAAGTGGGCGATCAACTCACCAGCACTGGCCCGATGGGAACTTTTTACCACAACCCAATCTTTCACGGCGAACAGCTGGTGTTTCTCGCCGGCGGCTCTGGCATTGCTCCGGCAATGACCATGATTCGCGACATTGCCGATCAAAACAAACCACTGTCGTTCCATCTAATTTACCTGTCCAGTTTTGAAACCGATATTATTTTTGAGCAGGAACTGCGTGAACTGAATGAAGCTCACGATTTTTTGACCATTCATTCATTGGTGTCTCGCCCCACAGAAAACTACCAAGGCATTTCTGGACGTATTACTCTCGACAAACTGCAAGAGTTCTTAGGTGAAGGCGACCTCAATGAAAGAATGTACTACATTTGTGGGCCCACTCCGTTTAACGAATCCTGTCGCGAACAGCTGACCGCGCTGTCGGTAAAACCACGTCGAATTAGAATTGAAGCTAATGGACCGCCCAAAAACCCAGAAACACTGGATGGCTGGCCGCAAGAGGTTGCTGCCGAAAAAGAGATTACTGTCACCATTCAGGGTAAAGGCAGCTTTAAAGCACGCGTTGACGAGCCTTTGCTGAACAGTATGGAGCGCAATGGTTATGGCGCAGAGAACGCCTGCCGATCCGGAGAGTGCAGCCTTTGTCGAGTAAAAGTCGTCAGTGGTGAAGTCTACAATCCTGTAGAAGCCAAATTGCGAAAAACCGATGCGCAATATGGGTGGTGTCACTCCTGTGTCGCCTTTCCCACCGAGGATATTGAGATCATTCTCTAACACTGGTTGCTACAACGAAAAAGACCGCCGTGTACGCTGCGGTCTCTGCTTAATGATAAACCCCTTCATCGCGAGGAGCCGTTAGGTGACGCGGCGATCTCCGCGTTTAGAACCCTATAAGTCAACGGGTTAACGGGTTAACGGATAGAGATTGCCGCGCTCGCAATGACGTAGGTTTCAATCCATTCTTCAAGCCGGACGACGAATTCAGGCGGTAGGCGTCACTGCCGACAGAAACTGTTTGAGTGTCATGGAATCCGGCACAGTGATATAGCCCTCGATCAACAGCGCGGCCATGCCATGAACCAACGCCCAGGCCCCCAGTGCTTTGCTCTTTACCTCGGTTGGATTCTTTAGAAATTTAGCGAAGGCCTCTTGCAGTAATTCAAACGGTTCTTTTTGAGAGAGATTGCCATTGCTAAACAGTGCTTCAGCACTGACTTTCTTCAAACCTCGCGCCTCCACTTGACCGAGCATCAACCGATAGAGCTCAGGATTCTGCAAGGCAAACTGCAAATAGGAAGCCCCATAGGTGAGCACCAAGTTGTCCGAGGCGTCCGCTTGTTGCTCGCCCTCACGCATAGCCGCGGCCAAACGAGCAAAACCCAAATTACTCACTGCGCGTATCAGCTCTTTCTTGTTTTTGAAATGTGAATAAGGTGCCGTATGAGAAACCCCGACTTCAGAGGCAATCGCCCTCAGCGAAAGCGCGTCTGCGCCCTCTCTGTGCAAAATTGTATTCGCAGCTTCAATCAATGAGGTTTTTAGATCACCATGATGATAACGAGTAGAAGTACTTTTGGAGTCATTCGATACAGAGGATTGGTTGGTCATAGTATGTACGTAAACTCCGACGGTTACCGACTAGTAAGAGGCGTATAGTATACAAAATTTCACCACTTAAAGTGAGTCTAATCCCGCTGCCTTAAGCTTGCCAATAGAATAAAACTACTCTCGACCGGTCTCACGCTTTAAGAAACGATAGTAAGAACTGACGTCACCAAACCCTAGCTGTTGGGCCACCACTTCTGCACGGTCGTGCCGCTGACGCAATCGCTCTAAGCAATTTAATCTCGCGGCTTTTACCAGATCACTAAAACCGACACCTTCCGCTTTGAGCTTGCGATAAAGTCCGGCACGGCTCACATGCAAAGCATCAAGCGTGTTGTTCAGGCGACAAAAGTGCGGTAGGTCCTTTTCCAGTAACGCGATGACACGAGACTGGAAGAGATTCTCTGACAGTAAAGAGGATTGCAACAGCGCAGAGCGCTCTGCCAACAATGATCGCACATAGTTATTGGCCCCATTGATCGGCCAAGACAAGACTGCAGCATCTAGCGAAATGATATTTTGATCAGCATTGAACACCAAATTTTCACCAAAGTAATGACGATACTCTTCACTGTGCGTCGGTTCAGCAAAGGCAAAACACGCCTGCGTCACAGGCAGGGCTCTTTGAGTAAAATAAGAAGTCCAAGCCACAAAGGCGACAAGACTGCGCTCGAGAGCAATCTGAGGATACGCCAAACTGGATTGATGACGGAAGCTCAAATGTAGCTGTTGATCACTCTCACTCAAGGACCAATTTTCGGCGCGATTTAGCAATGCCACGTTCTCGCTGAATACCGAAAAGACATCCTTGAGAGATTCACAATGGGACAGCCAATGCGCCAGTATTCCCCGAGCCTCAGGCGTAACGGTTGCGCCTATTTCAAATCCCAGCGAGGTAGACGTAGAGCGACGCTCGGCCAACGTCCACAAGCTGACCAAATCGCTCTCGGGGAGGCGAGCTTCCGCGAGCTTCTGATTGACCGGCTCCGCATTAACGTCGGGTTTTGCCAAAATCAACTGATGAAATTGCATCAGCTCTTTTGAAATCTTCCCCAGCTCATTGACCTTCAACAGATCGCGTGCAATGAGCTCTTGCGCCAAATCCAGCACCGCGATGGCCGATACTGTATGGGATGATACGGACAAAGCTCCCCCTCTTATAGATCAAGGAATTCTTCAAAGCCCTCAGTATAGAGGCTTTCCCTCCGTTACTGCGACTGTTTTTCACTCGCCAATGTGCAGATATTTTAGCAGTAGAGTTCCAGTCGCGGTCTAGCCATCCCTCGCTTCCTTTTCGCTAATTTATGACATTGAAACAGAAGAGCAGCCATCTCTGCGATCAAATTTGAAAAGCTAGAACGACAGCTGAAACCATTTTCCAGTGATCTGAATCAACTTTCCTGTCGTTCCCTATGAAGCCACCGTAACCTAACCCCACTTTACTGGCAGCAGGTGTTCTATGACTTCAGATACATTCCCTCGGTCTTCTAGTGCGAAAAACGACGCACGCTACTCCGTCATTTCCAGCGAGCAGGAGCTCAGAAAGGTAATTGCTACACCGCCCAAAGTTCTCGAAAAGCGCATTCAATCATCGCTTGACGATTACTCACTGGAATTCATTGAACACGCGAAGCTCGCGGCAATTGCTACTATTGGCGGGGATATTCCTCTGCAATTGATTGCGGTTAACTCTGATCAGTGTCTCATCGCTTCGAATCAGCGATTCATTATTCGATCCCTGACACACACTGCAAAAAAGGAATCAGAGTATACAGCCAGCCTCTATTTCATCGCCCCGGGCATTGGTCACGCATTAAGAATCAATGGGGTTATCCATCAAAAAGACGACCAGCAGTGGAGCTTTCATATTCGACAGGTCTATTTTCACTGTGCAAGAGCCGCCGCCCGGGCTCAACTTTGGAAGACAAACAACGGCTCCCTATCACACAATGATCAACCACTCGCTGAGGAAAATGAGTCCGTTGAGCTTTCCAGCGTCATTGCCGCATCCACTTATCTTCTGCTCAAAACGCAGAATTTAAACGGGCATACCGATCTATCCCCTAGAGGCGATCCGGCGGGTTTTGTGGTTCAGTTGTCACCCACTCAATGGTTAATTCCGGAGCGACCGGGAAACAAGGTCGCAGTCAGCTTGCGAAATATCATCGACACCGGCTTGATCGAATGCTTACTGCTCATTCCGGGTAGCGATCAGTTACTGAGAATCTCGGGGCAAGCTCAGGTCATCACCTCAGAAACACTCTTGGCGAGTTCGGCCATTAACGGAAAAGCACCCGCTTTGGGTATTTTGATCGATATCGCTCACCACTCATTGGAAACACAACCCCTACTGACACAACTGGAAATATGGAACCCCGAACACCACCTCGATGACAAGGACATAACATCCTTTCCGAAAGCGCTCTCGGCGCACATGAACGGAAAGGGAATGCTGAGTAAGGCAACAGGCGGTCTAATGAGAGGTGTGGTGAGCAGCGTGGTAAAACGGGATATGAAGAATCTTTACTAGACGTCAATCAACATGCATCACTGATCTTTTAGATCTGGCAAAGACGACTGCAATTGATACGACGCCAATCCAAAGCAACAACTCGCACGTGAGGGCTTAATGCCCTCACGCTATCGATTGGGCTAAAGCCCTCGCTGCCACTCTTGTCGCAGGGGAATATAGCCCGGTCGATTAATGGCCGTACGAACAGTATCCAACAACTTTTCCTTGTCTTTCCCTAACACGCCTTTTAAAACCAGATAATTGGAGGCGTGATCACTGCGGAAGATGGTGCTATCAAGCTCGAGCTCTGACAGCAAGATTTCCATTTCGCGGAATAATTCCAACTTATCCAGTTTTCGCCAACGGCCTTCGAAAGGTGCAGAAAAACGTTCCGATCCGGTAGGAAACTCCACCACCAGAGTCGATAGATAATCGGGCTGAGCTTCATTCATCAGCTGAGCAGAATGACGCGCGTGCTGCTCGCTCAGCTCGGGGCCTCCCAAGCCATTCAAAATCATCACCGAGCTCTTCATGCCCGCTTGTTTGATTTTGGTGAGCGCGTCCAAGGAGGTTTGATAACTCTCGCCCTTTTGAATCAGGTCCAACAATTCGTCGTCGCCACTTTCACAGCCCACGTACATGAGCGACAAGCCCAGCTCTTGCAGCAGGGCCAAGTCTTCGACGGATTTGTTCTTCAAGTTTCTGGGCAAGCAATAGGAGGAAACACGCTGCACATCCGGGAAATACTGCTGAATCAAACGAAGGATTTGCTCAAGTCGACGTACCGACAAGGTCATCGCATCGCCATCGGCCAAAAAAATACGCCTCACTGGATAGCCACCTTCCGCTAGCGACTTTAGCTCTTCTTCCAGTTCATCAATAGGTTTAGGACGAAAGCGCTTTTGATCGGCGGTGTACATATCGCAGAAGGTACAATTATTCCAAGAACAACCGTTGGTCACTTGTAAGATTAGAGAGCGTGCCTCACTGGGAGGACGAAAAACGGGTTGAATATAGTCGAGTGGGTACATAGTCATCGAGTGGTTATCTAATCAGTGTAAGAAAAATACAGCCGTTTCTAGCCTAAACCGGCTGAAGCAATACCACCGCATGAGCGGCAATGCCCTCTTTGCGACCGGCAAAGCCCAACTTTTCGGTGGTGGTGGCTTTCACATTCACTTGATCTCGCTGGGCTTCGAGATCTTTAGCAATATGAAACACCATATTCTCAATATGGGGTGCCATCTTGGGGGCTTGAGCAACCACCGTCATATCGGCATTGGCCAAGCGGTAACCTTTGGCTTTCACTTTGGCATACACCAAGCGCAACAGCTCGCGACTGTCTGCACCTTTAAAGCTGGGATCGGTATCTGGGAAGTGCTTGCCAATATCACCCAAAGCGACAGCCCCCAATAGGGCATCGCACAGTGCATGCAATAATACATCGCCATCCGAGTGGGCCACTAAGCCGCGTTCGTGCTCAATGGCGACACCGCCAATGACTATTTTGTCGCCCTCGCCAAAGGCGTGAACGTCATACCCGTGTCCTATACGCACAAATACCACCTGTTGTTATGTTATGTAGCTGCCGCTGTCATTGCGGCTGCGAATTCACGCTACTGCTGCTGTAATTTGAGAATCAACTCGGCCATGGGTAAATCTTCCGGCCGAGTAATTTTGATATTGTCGCGGCGCCCTTCAATCATCAAGGGCACATAGTTCGCGAGTTCCACCGCCGACGCTTCATCGGTAATCGTCTCGCCCGCTTGCAGCGCTTGCCGGAGCGATTGCAACAGAACTCCATAGCGAAACATCTGCGGGGTTTGTGCCTGCCACAGGACGCGACGATCGACAGTTTCTTCAATGCCGTAGTTCTCGTTGAGGCGTTTCACCGTATCACTGACCGGCACACCCAAAATGCCCCCCACCAGATGCTCCTCTAGCTCCGCCACCATCTGATCAATATCTTGTAACTGAACACAGGGACGTGCGGCATCATGTACCAAACCCCAGTCCAGTGGTTTTAATCGATTTTCGAGCGCATACAAGCCATTAAGCACGGAATCACAGCGCTCTTGCCCGCCTTCGACAATCTGAATTTTCGGATGATGAATCAATTCAAGGGTCGGTAGTATTTCATCAAAGGGGTTGATCACCAAGACCACCCCTTTGAGGTAAGGTATTTGCAACAATCGCTCGACCGTGTGTTCGAGAATGGTTTTGCCTTCCAGTTTTAGGTATTGCTTGGGAAGGTTTGCCCCCATACGTGCGCCGACGCCGGCAGCGGGCACTATCGCCCAACAAGGGGGACGATCATCCGCTGGTATTGCGGCGGTGATGGAAGAATTTTGGGGATTAAGATCGGACAAGCCTAGACTCCATCTCAGTGTATTCAATAGCCACTAAGGCTCTGATGGTTCAACCACCATAAAGAATGTCTCGCCGGGTTTGATCATGCCCAGATCCTCTCGCGCACGCTCTTCAACGGCATCGAGCCCGGACTTAAGGCCATCAACTTCTGCCGCTAGGATCGCGTTGCGTTGACGCAAACGATCGTTTTCTTGAACTTGAGCATCGATTTCGTTGCCGAGCCTGACCACGTCCGCAAGACTGCCCTCGCCCACCCACAAACGGTATTGCAGGCCAGACAGCAAGATCAGCAAACAAGCGATTAACCATTTCATAGCGGACAACAGCGACTCTGAGTGAAAACGGATGTTTAAGGTAACACAGACCAGCGGCTAGGGTACCTCAGAATACTACCAGCTCACAAAACCCAAACAGGCCAGCATAGCTGACCTGTTTGGCGCTTGAAGTGAGCTCGCGGCCTTTTATGGCTGAGCCCCCTTCAATAATTTGCCAGAGTTTACTTGGCAAACTCGGCCATGCCGCGATATGGCGCCGCATCAGTGCCCAGTTCGGCTTCGATGCGCAACAAGCGGTTGTACTTAGAAACGCGGTCTGAACGACACAGAGAACCGGTTTTGATTTGTCCAGCCGCAGTAGCAACGGCCAAATCAGCAATGGTGGTGTCTTCGGTTTCGCCAGAGCGGTGAGAGATAACGGCGGTGTAGCCAGCATCTTTCGCCATTTTGATGGCATCCAAAGTTTCAGACAGAGAACCGATCTGATTGAACTTGATTAGGATGGAGTTACCGACGCCCTTCTCAATGCCCTCTTTCAAGATTTTGGTATTGGTCACGAACAAATCATCGCCAACCAATTGAATCTTGTCGCCGAGGATGTCGGTTTGGTATTTCCAACCGTCCCAATCGGACTCATCCAAACCATCTTCAATGGAGATGATCGGGTATTCTTTGCACAGCTCAGCCAAGAAGTCGGAGAAACCTTCGGAAGAGTAAACTTTACCCTCACCCGACAAATCATATTGACCGTCTTTGTAAAACTCAGACGCGGCACAATCCAATGCCAAGGTCACGTTTTCACCCAACTGATAGCCAGCTTGTTCAACGGCAATTTTGATCACTGCCAGAGCATCGGCGTTGGAAGACAGATCCGGGGCGAAACCACCCTCATCACCAACCGCAGTGTTCAAACCTTTTGAGCTCAGAACTTTCTTCAACGCGTGGAAGATTTCAGCACCGACCTGCAAGGCTTCGGTGAAGGTCTTGGCGCCAACAGGCTGAACCATGAACTCTTGAATATCGACGTTGTTGTCAGCGTGCTCACCACCGTTAATGATGTTCATCATCGGCACAGGCATAGAGTACTGACCCGGAGTACCGTTTACATCAGCGATGTGTTGGTACAGTGGGATATTCTTATCAGCAGCGGCGGCTTTAGCAGCGGCTAGAGAAACGGCCAAGATAGCGTTTGCGCCAAAGTTAGCTTTGTTTTCGGTACCGTCGGCTTCGATCATGGCGTTATCCAACGCGCGCTGATCTGCCGCATCCATACCGACCAACAACTCTTTGATCGAGGTATTCACATTAGCAACGGCCTTCAAGACGCCCTTGCCTAAGTAACGGCTTTTATCATCATCGCGCAGTTCCAATGCTTCACGCGAGCCGGTTGATGCCCCAGAAGGCGCACAGGCGGAACCCACCACACCAGACTCCAAGATCACATCGGCATTAATGGTTGGGTTACCACGAGAATCTAAGACCTCGTAGGCTTTTACATCAACAATCTTACTCATTGCGGGAAAATCTCCGTTTGTAAAATGGTGAATGATTGCAAGCAATCACTCGCTTAACTGATATCCAAAGCAGGCAAACCTTTGATGACGTCATCAACGGTTTTCATCTCTGCTAGGAAAGGTTCTAACTTATCCAGTGGCAAAGCACTGGGTCCGTCGCACTTGGCTTGATCTGGGTTTGGGTGCGCCTCCAAAAACAGACCGGCCAATCCGGTTGCTATACCTGCGCGCCCCAACTCTGCCACCTGATGGCGACGACCGCCTGAAGCGGCTCCGAGTGGATCGCGACACTGCAATGCATGGGTTACATCAAAAATCAGTGGCGCGCCGCCGCTGACGTCTTTCATGGTGCGAAAACCGAGCATATCGACCACAAGGTTGTCGTAGCCAAAACAGCTACCGCGCTCGCACAACATAACTTGTTCGTTACCGCACTCAGCAAACTTGTCGACAATGTTCTTCATTTGTCCGGCACTGAGAAACTGCGGCTTCTTGATATTAATAATGGCACCGGTTTTGGCCATCGCCTCGACCAAATCAGTTTGGCGAGCGAGGAAGGCTGGCAACTGGATGACGTCGCACACCTCAGCCACAGGCTGACATTGAACGATTTCGTGGACATCGGTAATCACGGGCACCTTGAAGGTCGTCTTGATTTCTTCAAAGATCTTCAGCCCTTCTTCCATGCCTGGACCGCGGTATGAGTGCACCGAGGAGCGATTGGCCTTATCAAAAGAGGCCTTAAACACGTAAGGTATACCGAGCTT
The DNA here is from genome assembly GCA_002707785.1 of Cellvibrionaceae bacterium. Taxonomy (GTDB): domain Bacteria; phylum Pseudomonadota; class Gammaproteobacteria; order Pseudomonadales; family Cellvibrionaceae; genus Pseudomaricurvus. Next base: position 18,760 of record PANW01000049.1, read on the forward strand.
TTCCGTCACCGTGACATAGTGCTCAGCGATCTGCATAGCGAGATCGCGAGACTCCAAAACATTCATCCCACCAAACAAGGTAAACGGCTTGTCATTGGCGACGTCGATTGACTGAATCTGAATAGTTTTGTGATTCATCAATTACGCCTTGCTGTTTTTCAAAGCCGCTTCAATGTAGCGGATAAACAACTTGTGACCATCACGCGGTGTCGAGGTGAACTCAGGGTGGAACTGACAGGCGACAAACCAGGGGTGATCTTCCAACTCGACCATTTCCACTAAGCTGTCATCGGCTGACCAACCGCCAATTTTTAGACCCGCTTGTTGCAGCCGATCAACGTAGTTGTTGTTGACCTCAAAGCGATGGCGATGGCGCTCGACAATGACGTCGTCACCGTAAATATCACGGGCTTTACTGTCTGCGACCAAGCGACACTCTTGTCCCCCTAAACGCATGGTGCCACCCAGATCGGAGGCCTCATCTCGCTGCTGGACATCACCTTCATTGGTGACCCACTCTGTGATCAAACCAATCACAGGGTTTTTGGTCTCTTTATCAAATTCGGTACTGTTGGCGTCTTTCAATCCCAACACGTTGCGAGCGAACTCAATGACAACCGACTGCATACCTAGGCAAATCCCTAAGTAAGGCACTTTGTTTTCGCGGGCGTATTTGACCGCCATCAGCTTACCTTCCAAGCCACGCTCACCAAATCCACCCGGTACCAAAATCGCATCGGCGTCTTTAATCAGGTCAATGCCTTGCTCTTCAACATCTTCCGCGTTGATGTACTTCACATTAACTTTGGTTTTGGTGTGGATACCGGCGTGCACCAGAGACTCGTTCAGAGACTTGTAGGCATCGAGCAATTCCATGTATTTGCCGACCATGGCAATGGTGACTTCGTGATCAGGATTGATTTTTCCATCAACCACGGTGGCCCACTCAGACAAGTCTGCCTGTGGGGCGTCTAAACCAAAGTTATCCAAAACGATTTGATCGAGCTGATAATCCTGCAACAACTGCGGAATGGAATAGATGGTTTTGGCGTCGGGCAGCGGTACAACCGCACGCTCATCGACGTTAGTAAACAGGGCAATCTTGCGACGAGAATCTACATCCACTTCTTTCTCTGAACGGCACAGCAAAATCTCTGGCTGCACACCGATGGAGCGAAGCTCTTTTACCGAGTGTTGAGTGGGCTTGGTTTTGGTTTCACCCGCAGTAGCGATATAAGGGACCAAAGTGAGGTGAATCCACTGAGCGCGTTCACGGCCCAGTTCAACCTTCAACTGACGCGCCGCTTCTAGGAATGGCTGGGATTCGATATCACCCACGGTGCCACCAATCTCAACCAATGCGATATCAGCATCGCGACCACCTTCCAATACACGACGTTTAATTTCGTCGGTAATGTGCGGAATTACCTGCACGGTACCGCCCAGATAATCACCGCGGCGCTCTTTGCGCAGAACGGTCTCGTAGACACGGCCGGTGGTGAAGTTGTTGCGACGGCTCATTTTGGTGCGAATGAAACGCTCATAGTGGCCCAAATCAAGATCCGTCTCGGCGCCATCTTCGGTGACGTACACCTCGCCGTGCTGGAAAGGACTCATGGTGCCAGGATCCACATTGATGTAGGGATCAAGCTTAAGCACCGTTACTTTAAGGCCACGGGCCTCCAAAATGGCGCCCAGAGAAGCCGAGGCGATGCCCTTACCCAAAGAAGAAACAACACCACCAGTAACGAAGATATATCGCGTCATGAAGAACCTTGCTGAATTAACGATCAAATATAGGGGTGGGCTAGTCGCGCTGGAAACTGTCGCAATCCCGCTGTTGGTGGGGGTTTAACGCCAAATTTGCCATCGCCGATCGCACCGTGAAACTGCTTCAAAATCTCGGTCACGATGTGCCCTTTAAGATGGGACGCCAGTCTACCGGAAATGGGTGACTGCCTCAATCGAAAATCGGGTCTGAAAGGGAATATTGAACGCAGGTAAAACGAACCGTCTCTGACCCGTAAGAGTGGCGGCTTCAGCCTACCCGATTTGATGGCGAGGCACTCCGCCGCGAAGCTTCTCAGATACTATGCCACGTGCCGCCAAATCCGACACAGAATCAGCAACAACTGATGCAACTATGAGAGCGATCGCCTCAACTGCCAATGCAAACGATAGCCCCGCTCACCCTCAGCCTGCCAACCCTGACAATGCCAAAGATCACCCACCACCGCCAACTGGTGCCTCTCTCTTAAACAAGGCACGATCCCGCGCAACCAAGGTTCAAGCTGACTCTCTTGCAGCAATTTCTTTAGGGTCTGTGAGCGATCCCGCCAGCTTGGATGACAGCGCTCTCCCGCCTCCCGCAAGCTGACATCAAAGCCCTCTCGTGGCAGACGAAAGCCGCCTTCGGCAACCGGTTGCAAACTGATTTCACCCCCACCCCAAGCCATCGGCTCACCGAGCCAACCCTCTATTGGCTTGGGAAGCTCCGCCAATGACACCGAGGCATCAGCAGCGAGACAATATAGACGTTGGCGAAAATAGCGGATGCACACATTTCCCCAACAAACTTCACCGCTGGAATCGGGAGATTGTCGCAGAAATTGCGTGGACAGCTCATCCAAATGCACACGTTCCGGCAGATCTAGTCGCTGGGATTCACACCACAGGCGCAATAGATTGCCGCGCCGATAGTCCGACAGGTCACGCCAAACGGTCCAATCCAAACTGGCCCCCAGTCGCTCCGAGCGAGGCTGGACACGAGCTAAATCTTCTGCGGCAACCTCCAACACCAACTGATCCGCTTCTCGACACCAGTGGGCGGTTTGTGCCGCGCGCTGTGCTAAGTGGGGCCACCGTTGCTTGAGCGCTGGAATGACCGCCAAGCGCAAGAAATTGCGATCAAAGGCATCGCTGTCATTGCTTTCGTCATCGATCCAACGTAACTGCCAGGCCTGCGCCTGTTGTCGCAACTGCTCTTGCTCGAGCGACAATAGTGGGCGACACAGGATGCCTTGAGCCAGAGGCCGACTCGCTTGTATGCCAGCCATACCTCGCGTACCACTGCCGCGCATGAGTCTCATCATTAAGGTCTCAGCTTGATCGTCTGCGTGATGACCTAATAACAAGGCGGTATCGGCATCCATCAAAGATTCAAATACGCTGTAGCGGGCCTCTCGCGCTGCATCTTCAAGACCGCGGCCCTGGCGCTGCACCTCAACCGATTGAGTGTGAAGCTTAACGCCAAGCTCTTGGCAACAACGCTGGCAGTGATCCTGCCATGCATTGGCGTGATCAGAGAGACCATGATTGACATGCACGGCCTCGACCTCCACATCAAGCTGTAACTCCCTCAATGCCTTGAGCAGTACGCTGGAATCCAAGCCGCCACTGTAGGCCACCAGCCAACGCTTGACCTGTGGATGCTCGACCACGAAACGGCGAAGAGTGTCGAGCACCAAAGATGTTTCTGAAAGCTGAGGCATAGTTGGCCAATTACCTGTAACACGAGAAGGGCTTTAACAGCATTATTCGCACTGGAAGATTCACCAATTCTATCAGCTGAAATACAATAGCGGCTAATCGACGCGGCACAATACCAATTACCGCCTACCACCCAACACTCGGACACCCTTTCGTGATGACAAATGCTCTCCCCTACGGCAGCTGGCCCTCTCCCATTCACAGCACTTGGTTAACACAACAAAGTGTGCGACTCGGTGAACCCCAGCTAGGGGCCGATGGCAACTATTGGATCGAATCACGCCCCCAAGAAAAGGGCCGCAGCGTGCTGATGCATCAGCCGCTGGACAAGGCAATGCCTGCCAGAGAAGTGTTATCGACGAGCATCAGTGTGCACAGCCGAGCTCACGAATACGGTGGGGCCAGTTATTTGGTCAGCGCTGCAGGGATTTTTTATGTGGATGCCAGTGATCAACGGATATATTTTCTGGAAAACACAAACACAGAAAAAAACAGTGCCCGCCCTATTACACCGGCAGGCGACTTTCGCTACGCCGACTTTTGTTTTGATGAGTCGCGCCAACGTTTAATCGCCGTGCGTGAAGATCATCGCGCCAAGAATGCAGGACAGAGCCCGGAAGAGACCAACTGTCTTGTGGCCATCGACCTCGCCGCTCAAACGTCCGTAGAAACTCTGGCTGAAGGGCACGACTTTTACGCCAACCCTCGAGTTTCACCGGATGGCCAACGACTGAGCTGGCTGTGCTGGGATCATCCGTTCATGCCTTGGGACAGCAGCCAATGCCAACTGGGGCAATTCGATGAGCAGGGAGCGCTCACGCATATCCGCACCGTCGCCGGTGGTCCGGGTGAGTCTATTTTTCAACCTCAATGGAGCCCGGACGGGCAGCTGTATTTAGTGTCGGATCGCAATGATTGGTGGAATCTGTATCGAGTTGACAATCTTGACGCTGACGGCTTTTCTACCTCAACCGCTGAAGGCTTTTCTACCTCAACCGCTGAAGGCTCTTCTACCTCAATCGCTGACGGTTCTCCCAACTTAACGGCCGTTGTCACCAAAGAAGCCGAATTTGCCACACCCCAATGGGTATTCGGCATGTCGACCTACAGTTTTCTCAACGCCCATGAAATTCTTTGCTGCTTCACTCAGCAGGGGCAGTGGCAACTGGGGCTGATCGATATCGACAGTGCACAACTAACACCACTGGAAAGCCCCTATTGTGTCATTAGCGACATTCACTGCCACAACGGTAGAGCCATTTTCATGGCGTCATCGACTACCAGTGCCAGCCAGCTATTGAGCTTTGACGGCAAGACTTTTGGCAAGCTTGCCCAATCGAGCCAACAGGTGATTGAATCTCGCTACCTTAGCACTCCCGAAGCTGAAACGTTCGATACTGGATCAGGCGCCAAGGCCCATGGTTTTTTCTATCCGCCTAACAATGGCGATGTGGACGTTCCTGCCGATCAACAGCCCCCATTGATCGTGCTCTGCCACGGCGGCCCCACGGGCGCCACCGAAACCGGCTTGAATTTGAAAATTCAGTACTGGACCAGCCGCGGTTTTGCAGTGATGGACGTGAACTATCGTGGCAGTACCGGCTATGGTCGCCACTACCGCGAGCAGCTCAATGGAGCTTGGGGCATTCACGACGTTGAAGATGTCTGCGCCGCTGTGGAACATCTCGCCAAGCAAGGAAAAATCGATCCCGATAAAGTCGCCATTAAGGGCTCCAGCGCCGGTGGTTATACCGTACTCGCTGCACTGACGTTCAGCGATACCTTTAAAGCCGGTGCCAGCCTCTACGGCATTGGTGACTTAGAAACTCTAGCCACCGACACCCACAAATTTGAATCCCGTTACCTAGACAGTTTGGTTGGTCCCTATCCACAAGAAAAAGATCTGTATCTGCAGCGCTCCCCTATTCATCACTGCGAGCAATTAAGTTGCCCAGTAATTTTCTTTCAGGGTCTCAACGACAAAGTGGTGCCCCCTAACCAAGCACAAGAAATGGTGAACGCCTTGGACCAAAAACAAGTCCCCGTCGCTTACGTACCGTTTGAGGGCGAGGGCCACGGATTCAGACAGGCCTCCAGCATTCAGCGCTGCCTCGAAGCTGAATGGAGTTTTTATGGGCAAGTATTCGGTTTCGACATCGATGCCAACGTTGAACCAGTCAACGTAAAACACTTGCTCCCGCAGTTCCAATAGGGGAATCATTGCAGTCGCTGAGAAATTTCCATAAGAAGGATGCAATAGAGTATTAAACTTCGATCCGAAAATCTGTTTCACCACCCCAGAATGGCAAAATTGAACGCTCTCAAGCCCCAATAAAGAAGCGTTCTGTTTCGCTACCAGCTGGGACTTAAAAGAACTTTAAAATCACGCACTCCTGAAATAGCTGCATAACTACAATTGACGCAGAGCACATAGATCAGTCAAGGCAAAAGCATCTATAGATCTCGAGCTAAGAACGTTGAGATGATATCGCACAAGTTTTCTACTAAAACACCTACTTTAGATACTTACTAAACCACTCAAGAGCCAAATTACTCCCTTCGTTATAACCATCAAAGTAAATGCCGTAATGATCTATACCTTTAATCATCTGGTAGCGAATTGATTCTACGCCCTGCTGCTTAAGCAGTTTATATACCTTATTGCTATGATCTTCGTTCTTAAAAAATTGTTCATTTTCAGCACTAATAATCAACGTGGGTATACGAATATTCTCCACCGCTTTAACAGGATCGTACTGTAGAAAGCGAGCTAAATTTGGCGTGCCATCCAAACCGGGAAAAGCATCCAAATCCTCAGGTACTGGAGGCAACGCACCGCGAGCGATATCAACAGCACGTTGTTTGGCATGCACCTTTGTTGGTCCACTAGCAACTGGAAACGCCCCGACTTGACTCACCATTGCGATAACTCGTTCATCGGTAGACGCAGCGGTTAATACAACACCACCACCAAAACTAGTCCCCCAAACACCTATTCGATCGGCGTCAACATTCGCCTCACCTTCCAGATAATCTACTGCAGAACGCACATTTTGAATCCAATCGATAGGATCTACCAGGTTTCTAACCTCGTGGACGTTTACTTCAGCCTTATCACTTGTATCGAGCTTTAAGCTGTCACCACTTAAGAACAAATTTCCGCCGGAATCTCCCCAAGTGCTATGGGTAAACGTAATAACTATAAAACCCTGCTCAGCAAATTTCACCGCGTATCTGGATGCCGTTTTTTTATTGCCACCCCACCCATGGCTTGTGACAATTGCTGGCACCTTAGCCTCAACAGCTAAATCTACAGGTCGATATAGATCAGCATCAAGGGCTCGCCCATCACTCCAAATGGTGACATTGGTTCTCACCACAGATTCTGGTATTACAGCCTCTGGATATTTTACTTCCGCATAGCCCAAAACAGGGACGCATAAAATTACCGCATAGAGATAACGAATAGCACGTATGAACATAATTTACCCTTTACATTTCAACTTGAATTAACGTCTACAAGCAGGAGAAACTCCAGCATTCCTAAACTAACTTTTCTATTGTCGCAGGCACACGCTAGTGCCACGGCGGCGCCGCAAAAAACGCGTTAGGTTTTCGGGGACTTCTATTGCCGGTCGTTATCTCTAGATCACAATTGACACTACGCAGGTTACTGGCTGACTTTTTTACAGCGACAACTTGGAACCTGCTCACGGCCCTCTGCAAGAGAACACCAACCCTTAAGGTTTCATCAAAAAACCATATTAAGCGCTATTAAAAGATATGTCATCTATAATTTACGACTGATAGCCTCCTGCCGATTTACATTGAGAAACAGAGAGTTTGCTTGAATATTCAGAGCATAGCTTGAACGCTTTTACTTGAGAGTTTCACCACGATTGGGGCGGCAGAAGTAATACACCAAAGGTTTTTCGGGGAAAGAGATGCAATAGATGGCTAACTAAGTTCACCACCCGCGAGCGATAATATCTTTTTGCCCGATGAAGTCATCGGATCGACCAAATTGTTTTCCTTCTCTCGTCGACGCAATGCGAGCTAGATTTATCGACCAACGTAGCGCAACCACCTAGAGCTGAATTCCGTCATTACCATATCAACTCTGGGAGCCTCAAAGCATCCCAAAAATGGTAAAAATCCAGAAGACTAGGGACTTGCAATCTCGCATCGAACACCGACGCCATCCCAACAGGCCACTAAAGATGAAAGCTCGATCCGTCAATCGATAGAACTATCATTTAGTGTCCAAACCACTTAAAACAGTATCAGCATCCCCAGACAAATTACGATTCCCGACCACACCAACGCGACCGTGCAATACCCCATAATATCCTTAATTCCAAGCCCTGCTATCCCCAACAAAGGCAGAGCCCAAAAGGGTTGAACCATATTGGTCCAAGCATCCCCAAACGCCACGGCCATGGCAGCCTTGTTTAGCGGCACACCTAATGCCTCAGCGGCTGGCATTACAATAGGCCCTTGAACAGCCCACTGCCCCCCGCCTGAAGGCACAAAGAAATTAACAATACCCGCACTAAGAAACGTAAGCAGGGGAAAGGTCTCTACAGTTGAAACACTGACAAACCACTCGGAGATTGAAGCCGCCAAGCCTGACTGCACCATCATCCCCATAATGCCCGCATACAAAGGAAACTGCAGCACGATACCAGAAGTACCACGAATCGCTTCGTCCATTGCTCTCAGGTAGTTAAAGGGTGTCTTATGTAAAATCAATCCCAACAATAACAACATCAGGTTAATGGTATTGAGCCCTATAGAGCCACCATTCGAAAACTCAGTTACTAAATAGTAGCCGCCAAGTAGAACCAACAATAAGGGAATCAGAGCATGATGCTCCATCTTCTCGGCTGGAGACATACTCCCAACTGTTGGTACATTTTTTTCTGGCTCGAGTAGCTGTTTTGGGTCAATCTCAGATGAAGCCTCGGGTGCTGGAAGCATAAATCGGTTCAGTAAAGGCAGCGTCAATAGTAAAAAACTCACAATCACCAATACCGGCCAACTAAATATGGTTTCCGACACTGGAATAATATTGCCCGCCATCACAGCAGCAACAGAATCATTTCCCTCTTCAGCAATTTTTAGAGGAATAGATCCCGACAATCCGGCATGCCAAATCAGCATCCCGCTATAAGCAGAAGCCACCAGCAACGGATAATGAACCCCTGCGACAGTACGAGCAATTTCCCTAGCAAATAAAGCACTGGCAATAAGTCCAAAACCCCAATTCAACCAACAACATAGCATCGCTACAAATGTCATCAGCATAATGGCCTGGGCGGGTGTGCTTGCCAGTTGCGCAATAGCTCTTAGCGTTCGCTTAATCAAAGGCGCCTGAGCCACCACATGACCTGTTACCAAAGTTAATAACACTTGCATAGAGAAGGTGAGCAAATCCCATACTCCCCCTCCCCAGTAGACAGCCATCTGATGAGGTGTTCTTTGCTCAGCCAACACCCCAGCGATAAGTACAACAAATGTGAGAATTAACGCAAAAAGAAAGGCATCAGGTAGCCAGCGATGCATGACCCTGGTAAAGAATTGAGCCGTGGTTTGTATCATTGCCTTCCCTATTATTCTTAGCGCAGGCTGTAAAGCTCCAGAAGCAAGTGCTACCGCTGCCCCAGAAATATCTATAGCTGCTATTGAACAAACGAAACAGACATCATATTCACCAAGGTTTCATATTGCAACCAAAAGTAGATGTCAAAATAGTACAGAGGGATATGGTGAGCTTGATTTTTTCATTCGCGCATGGTTTCATAATAAAACCAATTAAATGCGATTCACGAATTGACTCGTCACGATACGCGATACGTCGCACAGCATAAACTCAAATGGATAGTGACCGTTGTAGATGTAAATTATAGACAGGCAATTCGATGAACTTATATTTCCGCATGATACGCATTCTTCTCCGCCAACTCTGGCAGGCCAAAATGCCTTCAATTACTGATACTCGAAAAATACAGTTTAGGGTTTGGCCCTTTGACTGCGACCCCAATCTACACCTAACCAATTCACGCTTTATCGCCCTCATCGATGTGTGCCGTTTCGACTTCCTATTAGGCACAGGCTTAAAACTAGGAATAATCAAAAATCGCTACAGCATAATCGTTAACTCTCTGGAAATAACTTTTATCAGAGAAATTCCACCCTTCAGAAAATTCTCTGTACAAACGAAATTTATGGGATGGGATGAGAAGTATTACTACTTCGAAAGCCGCTTCTTCTACGATGGCAAGCTCTGCGCTTATGCTAATAGCCGTCAGGCCATTGTCAAAAATCGTAAAATTGTCCCTTTTGGCGAAGTCTTAGCGAACGCTGGCTATAACATTCCTAATCCTCGAGGCAACCCTGTCATCGAGAGCTGGCGCAAATTTATGGGTGCCAAGAAAAACCATGAGACCAAGCCAAATGACACTATCGGGCGGCAAGCCGCTTGACTCCAAATAATAGAACTTAGAATCCCTGTTGACAGTATTTCTCAATCACGATCTATACCGATTGATGGTATCCGCCCGCCTGCGAGGCAGCGTAATCGGTGCCTCGATTTTGTACATTTAGAAGAGTCTTTTTTATGAAAGTATTTATTCTTTACGCTCACCCCGAACCCAAGTTTTCATTCAATGCCGCCCTGCTAGAGCGGTCGGTGGCGACCCTTGAAGCTCAGGGACACGAAGTCAAGGTGTCAGATCTCTACCAAATGAAGTTTAACCCGGTGGCCTCCGCCGATGACTTCTCCGAGAGACGCTTTCCTGAACGCTTGCAGTATGACCGCGAGCAGAAACATGCCGTCGCACACCAAGCCTTGAGCAGCGATATTGCGATAGAGATTGAAAAGGTCGAGTGGTGTGATCTGTTTATCTTACAATTTCCACTGTATTGGTTCTCCATGCCCGCCATTATGAAAGGCTGGTTCGACCGCGTATTTGTCAACTCTTTACACTATGGGGTCGGTAAGCGCTACGAAACGGGTGGCTTGAAGGGACGCAAGGCTATGGTGTGCCTTACCACTGGCGCCTATGAAGCTATGCTACAGCCAGACGGCATGATGGGGGGGATTGAGTCGATCCTGTGGCCTATCCACAACGGCACACTTTTCTATACCGGCTTTGAAGTATTACCGCCATTTCTAGCCTGCAGCCCCGTTCACAACGGCCAAGAGGCCTGCGACAACTACCTGAATGAATACGCTAAGCGGCTGGAGCAGATTGAAAGTACCGAACCTATGGCGTTTCATCCCCTAACGGACTTCGGCAAAGACTTTCGGTTAAAAGAAGGTGTGACGCCACGCTCTGCTGTGCATCGCAGAGTGACCTCAAAGGACTGATCTCGGGCGGAACGAGGGTTCAAGCTTCGGCCCTGAACGCTTACTTCCTACGTCAATAAAACAACACATCAGCCCCACGCTTTCGGAGGCAAAGCATTTACTTCAACGATGCTAAAAATTGAGCTGGATTGTGTAGCTATTAGTGACGCTTGTCATTTCCAAGGAGTCGCCCAACTCGGCACTAAGTGCCGTTTCCACGGCGACTTTGGTGAGCATTTTCCGAAAGTCTCGGGTACTGATGATCTTAGCGTCCTCGCGAGCGAGGGCTTCGAGCTGTTCGTTGTTCATGCTGCCCACCTTTAACCACTACTGGCACGATGATAAGCAGTGACACGGTTTATCCACAGACTCATTTAACAAAGCCCCAGAACCTCCTAACTATCTTCACATTATTTGCACTTAGTAATTCTGCTGTTGCACTAGCTATTTTTAATCCTTCGATCTGCGCCCCAGACTCTACGATATAACCCTTTCCTCCCGAAGAGCTAGGATTATACTTATCTCCCCAGCTGGATTATTAGTATAAGTATCGGGTAAAGATCCCCCCCTTTTGAGAAACAACATACTCATACCCGTCGCCCCCATCTACTGACTGTCTGAGAACAGCATTCTTCCTAAACTGGTAAATCGGGCAATTCATAAGAATATTTTTTGATATCCCCAGCTTTCGATAAACTTGATTAAATCGACACGCCTCCTCAAAACAATCACGAGCGATCAACAAATTCCAGTGCACACCGATAATTGCATTGATTCTGAAATCGACCAATTCATATCATGGAAAGATCTATATTTCATAGTTAACTTCAGTCACTCTGATAAACCTAGTACCCATCAACTATTGAGGATCAATCTCCGCAAACCCTTCATGTTGTTTGGCGTTTATTTCTGCATCAGGATAGAATCTGTCACAATGAATAATGCATTAACGAACTATTAAATAACAAGATAAGAGCAAAGCTATGGGACGTTGGCGCCCCCCCAGACAACGCGGCTCAACTTACATCACTCCTGCAGGCGCCAAAACGCTGCAGGAAGAACTCACACAATTGTGGAAAGTTGAGCGTCCACAGGTCACCGATGTCGTGCATGAGGCCGCCAAGAACGGAGACCGCTCCGAAAACGGCGATTATATCTATGGCAAACGCCGCCTGCGTGAAATTGATTCACGGGTGCGTTTTTTGACCAAACGCTTGGATGAGCTGACCGTGGTCGACCGCATACCCAGTGATCGCGACAAGGTGTTTTTTGGGGCTTTTGTCACACTCATTGATGAGGACGACAGTGAGATCACCTATCAAATTGTGGGGCCCGATGAGTTCAATGTGAGCCAAGGCAAGCTGAGCATGGATTCCCCTTTGGCTCGCCAGTTATTGGGCAAACATCTGGATGACGAAGTCGTGATCACCACCCCTGAGGGGGAAACCCACTACGAAATCAGTGCCATTGATTACCAGCCCTATAGCGATACTTAGATAGAGTGCCCACTGCCCGATTTAGCAGCTCCGCTGACACTCACCCTGAGCCTAGGCGAGACTACGCTCTTAGAGCTCACCAACAACCTAAGTAACCGACGAGCCAACCCCTCAAGCTGTGAAGTCTCTTTCCGGCAACCACTCTGGTTAACCCGAATTCACTATTGCTCTCACGGCCATTCCGCCACAATACAAACTTGATAATCATTAGCACTTAGATTATCTTTTGCGGCTTACGTTTAGGCTCACCGCCCCACATTCCAACGTTCAGCAACGTTCAAACACCCAGTGAACAGGCACCTCTAGCGTTCAGACAGCGACCCCTCTATGAATAAGACTTTATACAAACTTCACAGCTGGCTGGCTCTTACAGCCGTCGTGCCCCTTTTGATTATCTCGCTGACGGGCGCGCTGCTAGTTTTCAAGTTTGAGCTCGACAACTGGCTTATGCCTGATCGAGTGACCTTGGCCTCCCCTGAGATTGAACCCTCAAGCAGCTTGCCCAGCCGACTCAACGCCGATGAACTCTTTGCCCAAATACAACAAGCCTATCCAGAGTTTCGACTGGCCAGCTGGGAAGTCTTTGACGATCACGTCGAAGCCGACAGGCTCTATCTGGTCAAACTTGGCACCGATCATTGGTACAAAACTTACTTGGATCCCTATCGAGGAAAGCTACTCGCAGAGCCAGTTTTACTGCACAGCGAATTCACCGAGTGGTTAATCGAACTGCACTACACGTTTTTGTTTGAAGACATATCGGGCCTCACCGAACTGCAAGGCGTTATCATCAGTTTGATCGTTGCGGTGTTATTACTGCTTCTCGGAATTAGCGGTTTAATGATGTACCGCAAGTTTTGGCAAAAACTGTTTCAGCTGCGCTGGCACGCCGCTTGGGTAACGCTCTATACCGACCTGCATCGATTGGTCGGAACTCTCGCCTCTCCCGTACTTCTAATCGTAGGCTTTACCGGTGGCTACTTTAATATTGTCGTGCTGCTGCACGAGTTCGATGAAGAACACATCAACGAACCGTTAGTGACACAGATCCCCTATCAAAACGCCATTCCACTGCAGCAAAGCCTTATAGATAGCCGGCAGCGTATCAACGGTTTTGTTCCGACCTACATACGACTGCCTGATTACGATCACGAACCGCTGCGTTTGTTCGGCTGGGTACCCACCGGTAATCCACTCATCAGTAACTACGCCAGCAGCGTGGATTATGATCACGCCAGCGGTGAATTTCAAAGCAACTACGACATTCGCCAACAAAACATTGGGGCGGCAATTCTCGATAGCTTTCGGCGCTTACACTTCGGCAACTTCGGCGGACTCTTGGTGCAGATTCTATGGGCCCTTCTGGGTGGAATCGCTCCCTTACTGCTGGCAATCACAGGATTGAGTGTTTGGTGGCGACGCAAGAGTAAACGCCGACAATCAAAACAACGACGTCAAAGCCGGCAAACCAGGTCAGACTCACAGCGCGCGACCTCACAACAATCGACCTGACAATAGGGTGAAAACACAGTCCCCGAGCAATCGTTAGTGCTGCGGTTGAAACTGTAATTGTCGCTAGAAGTTTTTCGACGAGATCTACCTTATGCTATGGTGGTAGCAATATTGAACCCAAGCGATCAGAGAACTATCTGTTTATGAACGACAATAATAACAACCGTTTTAACCCACAAGATTACGATATTCCCGCCCACTTCCAGCACTATCCCGGGGACACTGCTGAAGATTTTATCGGGCCGTTTTTCTTCCACCGTGACAGCGACCAATTTGCCGAGGGTGATATCTGTCGCGCCGCGTTTCGCGTGCAGCCTCATCATTGCAATATGGGGCAAAGTACCCACGGCGGTATACTGATGAGCTTTGCCGATTACTGCCTGTGTATGGCGGCGTTTAGTCCTGACCTAGCGGGCGTGTTAACGGTTAACTGCAACAACGATTTCGTCGGTTCCAGCCGCGCCGGGGATTTGATTCTGGGCGAAGCAGAAGTGACTCGCAACGGAAAGTCTTTGGCGTTCACCCGCTGTCGTTTGCTGGTCAACGATCAGCCTATCCTCACCGCCAGTGGTGTGATCAAAAAACTCTACCCACGCTAGTTTGCGTGGCAACAACACCGCCAAGCTAAAGCCGAATAGTGTTCGCTACAAGGATGCCGCCCTCTGAAGCTCGATGTCGGTATCCATCACATAACGATGCAAGAGCTGATATTCCTCACGCAATTGCTCGCCGAATAGAGGGTCTTGGATATCGTCCACCTGCTGCTCCAATGCCGACCAATCAGCATCACTCAGGCACTGGGACATTAGCGGGTATACCAATTCGTTTTCTTGTTCAATGTGCACCAATTGCCGAGTTAAAAATTCGCGAGTTAGTTGCGACAACTGATCCATTGGCACAACGCTGTCATTGGCGATGGCTTCAAACAGTTGATTCAACTGTTTGGTCAACCGCTCCAGCTCCTTGTGCTCGGCATGTAACGCCTTAACGATTTCGGCATACTTCGGGTAGCTCTTGACGATATGGGCAAATATCTTGTCCTCCACTGGATGATGCCAGTGCTCGGGATAGACTTTTATGTAATCCAGCGCCTCAAGTATTAAAGCCAAATGTTCGGACCATGCGCCTTCCGTTTGATAGGTACTGATATTGCGCTGCAGACAATGTAGAAGGCGGCTTATGTGGTAGTGATCTAAGTGCAGCTGCTTTTCAATGGGATGCATCTTGCTTTACCTCACTAGTTTCCATCAATGGCACATGATCGAGTCTAGCCCTCCAAAGACAAAGCAACTTGATGCAAGTCAAACAATCGGTACACTGGTTGGGTGCTCTCTATGACGCTTTTTCATGAATGACAATCGCTGGTATAACAATCGCTGGGTGGTGCTCCTCAAAAATCACTACACAGCCCCTCTGAGCCTAAGCTTCAAGCAATTCCGCCTGGGCGCTATGCTATTTTTCCTGGGGGGAGTATTAATCTATATCGCTAATAGCCAAATAGCCCCGTCGGCTAAGCAAGAAGCCATGGTGCTGGCCGGTATGATCATTGGTGGCATCGGTTTCCTCTGGGCGATGCTGGCACAGATGCGCATGCTGATCAGCAGAATTGTGCAATTCTTTCAGGAGTGAAACTTCTAAGAGGACACCAGAGACTCACGTTGAGCGTCAGCTATCCCGGCAATTTGGCGTTGACGTAGATATCGTAGCGGCTGGTTTTTCCAGTGAGCTGATAGCTGGGGGCTTGCTGGTTGAGAAACGGCGCTTTTTTCGGTCGTTTCACCACGACTCGATATTTGGCCGCCCCTAAGGCCTGTTGCAACAAACCATCGGCGTCTTCATCCCCTCCTACAATCGAGTGAAAAATGGCCATATCTTTCTTCACGCTTGCCGATTTACTGCGCTCGGGAAACATAGGGTCCAGATAGACCACATCTGCCTCAGGCACTTGCACTGACAAACTATCACACGCTAACAATTGCATGCGCCCGACAACGTCCACCAACCCGACATCTTGGCATCTGAGCGCGCGCTGAAGACCATCGGCCAACAAGGCATAAACCACTGGGTTTCGCTCGTGCAATTGCAACTGGCAACCTAAAGAGGCCAAAACGAAGGCGTCTTTGCCCAACCCTGCGGTGGCATCTAACACTTTTAGTGGACGAGACATTTTGACGCCAACAGCTTTGGCAATCATCTGCCCAGAACCACCACCGAATTTTCTGCGATGATCAACCGCGCCTCTGGCGAAGTCGACCTTGACAGGATTAGGGGCCTTTTTACCTAGCTGCTGCAGTGCAAGGCCATCTTCTCCCCAACGCAAAACAAAACCGCAGTCGGGTAATGGAACTTGCTCATCAACACATTCCAACCCTAAAGACTCGGCTAAGCTACTGATCTCTGTATCGAGAGACTGGGTGACAATACAATGAGGAAATACTTCTGTTGACATAAATCTTCTTAAAATCACTCTGCGATTGAAGGCATATAAAGATATGAAAGGAGGCTCGATGACAGGTGCCTCTCACTCGCAAACCACCTCTTACCGAGAGCAACGGCGGAGATATCCCGCCACGTCAAACTCTGAGCGATTAGCGATTAGCGATTAGCGATTAGCGATTAGCGATTAGCGATTAGCGATTAGCGAGCGTTCGATATAAAACTCTAGACCGATTTACTTTTGCGCCACTCGATCAAGGTAGTGATCGTTGAGATAGGCCAGTACCGCTTCGGCATCAGCAATCGCAATAACTTGATCACAATCGCGGGCAATCCACTGCTGCTTCGCCTTCTCCATCATCACTAGATAGCGCTCACCTTTCTTGAGTGGTTGGCTACAGTGCTTGAGTTCTATGCGCAATTCAGCGCCTGTGCTGATTTGACCCTTCCACTGATGCCCTACCGCCAACTGATAAGTATAGGCCTCAACCGACAACATGCCGGGAAGGCTCAAGGCGCGGTTGATTAAACTGGAGACATTCGTTACGGAGACCACCGCAACCGTCTCCGCTTGTTCAATTTGCGCTACCTGACGATCACTGAGTTCTGACACGCGAGCAGCATCATCCTGTTGAGGAGCCTCAGCGGGCAAAACAGCCTCTCCCTGAGATAAGGCACTCACACCCACAAGCATCATTCCAAAGAGTAACTGTCGCATAATCTTCCCCAAAAGAAAGCGGCCATGACCAGCCAAAATCTGGCTATTAATTGGTCAGCAAGCTTATCCTTGGTTTGCGTGAAGGGCAACGAAAAAACGGCCTCTAAGGCCGCTTTTTTCACGCTAGAATTTACTTGGCACTAAAGGCCACTGGCGCGGCGACGGTAATACAACNCCCCCGCCATGGTGAGCAATAACAAAACCGGTATTAACCCTATATTCAACCATCTCAATTTTAGCTCCAAGGCATCGATGGATTGATTGAGTTGGTGCTGCACCTGACGCAGTTGTTTGCGAGTATCCAAACGCTGCTGCTCAAAGGCCTCAACTTCTGAGGTTTGCTCGTCGCTCAACATGGGCTCCCCCTGTCCATCGAGTGCCGGGGTTAAGCCAGAGATACGCTGCTCCAATTCTTCCAACCGCTGCAACAGCACCTGCTCTTGCTGCTTGAACTCCTCGGCTGCAGTGTTACGCAGCTCATTGACGACCTCGAAGGGGCGAGCGTACTGACCTCGCGAGCGCAGACTGATCAATGCCTGACTGCCGCCCAAGTTCTCCACCGCATTCATCAATAGGTCGCCGTTGCTGGCCCAGGGTGAGACGACTTGCTGCCCGAAGAAGTTGGAGACTTGTACCCAGAGACGATCACTCAACAGATCCACATCCGCCACCACAATCACTTGTAATTGGCCTTGTTGGAGATGCTCTGGCCGTTCAACCTGCGCGGCTGACTCAAGAGAATCCGGCTCTTCTGCTGGGTCAATCAAGTCTGCGTCTGATGCTTCTGTTTCAGAAGCTTCAGTGTCACTGACTAGGGTCTTAGGAGCTTCAGAAAACGCTGATTGAACCTCTCCGCTGATTTCCGCCGCCAACACGTAAGACTCATTCGTTGCCACAAAGTCTGCCAATAACTCACCGTGATCCTTAATTGCCACGTAGCGCTCGGCAT
This sequence comes from Cellvibrionaceae bacterium, assembly GCA_002707785.1. Lineage (GTDB taxonomy): Bacteria > Pseudomonadota > Gammaproteobacteria > Pseudomonadales > Cellvibrionaceae > Pseudomaricurvus. The sequence goes on from PANW01000049.1 coordinate 36,711, forward strand.
CAATTAGCATGGCATCCGCAGACGACCTCAACAGCGGTTCAAATCGTAGGGAACTGGTATCTGACAATGACAGATAGCCACTGCTCGCGAGATTAATGCTATCCAATTCAGCCGTGATGACAGAGTCAACACTCATCGCCTCACGGGCTAAGCCAATAATTCCCACGTGCGGTAGAGCAGGCCCCTGCGCCGATGAAATACGCATCCCCCAGCGACTGTCACCGACAATTTTTCCAGCATCAAACTCGATTCCCCAAGCTTTAAACAGACGCGCCAATTCCGAGCCATCGGCTTGCCCCGGCATACGACTGTTAATCTCTGCATGAGGGTCGACAAAAAACATAGCCTTTCCCCCCGACAACACAAATTGATCAATGGCATAGAGGGTAGGCTCATCCATGTCTTGCGGGTGTATGATCAGCAAGACGTCCGTCTCGGCGTCAATAACCTGCTGCGGCGGATGTATTTCTTCCACTTCAGCCACGCCTTTTAGCTGCTCAATCACCGCCCAAGGCCCACTAGAGCGCTGCGTTGCAAAATCATAACCGCCAAACATTTGCACACCAGAGAGCACTTTCACGTTAAGCGTTGAAGTTTGACCAATGCGATAGATAATCTGACTGATGTCGTATTCCAAGAAGCGCTCACGCTCGGGATTGAAGAAACTGATGACTTCCTGCTCTCCCCCCTCTCGCGAAGCAATTAACCCCATGTACAGACTATCGCCCCCCAAGGTCACAGGCGCCCCCTGTAATCCGGCGATGGTGACTAGATCCTCCGCCTCGCTAAAGGGCTCTGGATCTATCACATTGACGATCACCTTGTCCGGACTGAGTGCCGCGTATTCGTGCAACAGATCAACAATGCGCTGCGCATAGTCTTTCAGCTGCGGCAGCTCACCGGCAATGGATGAGGAGAAATAAAAATCTAAGGTAATCGGCTCTGACAGCTCAGTCACCAATTCGCGGCTGCCATCCCCTAAGGTATAGAGACTGTCTTGTGTGAGATCAACGCGCATAGCCGGTAGCGCATTGAACAAGCCGACACCTAGCACCAATAGCAGCAGACAAACAGCAACGCTGTAACCTCGATATGCAGTTAAGTAATTCATTCGATTATTCCGCCCGTTTCCAATCGACAACCGCCACAGTCGCAAGCAACCAACTTGCGATAAAGATCACAAAGAAACCGACGTCTCGTAAATCCAACACACCGCGTGCAATGGCCTGAAAGTGCGTCAAGAAACTCATGGAGATGAGCAATTCTGCCAACGCCTGCGGTAGCAAAGATTGCAAACTAGAGGCCACCGGCGCAAAACCCAACAGCAAAAAGCCCAAGCTAACCATCAAAGAGAGTACAAAGGCGATGATTTGATTCTTGGTCAAAGCAGACAGAAAGCCACCCAACGCCAAAAAACTCCCGCCCATTAACCAGCTACCAACGTAGGCAGCAACGATGACACCGTTATCTGGTTGGCCCAAATAATTAACTGTCCACCAAATTGGAATCGTCGCTAACAGAGCCAAACCACTAAACAACCAAGCCGCTAGAAATTTCCCCAACACTGCATCGAGAGTCGTAATCGGCAAGGTCATTAACAACTCGATGGTTCCAGTTTGCCTCTCTTCTGCCCACAGGCGCATAGCCAGCGGCGGCATCAACACCAGATACAACCAAGGGTGGAAGGTAAAAAATGACATCAAGTCGGCTTGTTCACGACGGAAAAAACTCCCCAACTCAAAAGTGAGAAAGCCACTCAGCAAGGCAAACACGGACAAGAAAATATAGGCGAGCGGTGTCGCAAAATAACTGCGAAGCTCACGCTTGGTAATGATGCAGACACGATTTATAGCACTCATCTCGCACCCTCCTCAATTGCGCTCTCGGTGACACGACGAAACACATCATCGAGACGCCCGGCAGAGACGGCAATGGATCTCGGGTTCAAATTCAGCTCTGCGAGTAGCGACTGCACCTGCGGCAATATAATTGCCCCAGACTCCGGCATTACGACCCATGAATCACGCTGTTCCGGCGCGCGCTTGACCTGGGCAACACCTGGTAACGTTAGTAACGCATCTCTGAGTGAATCATCAGCATCAACACTCAATTCCACCGCTTGGTAGTACATTGACGTTGCTTTAAGTTGAGCCGGTGTTGCATCAGCGACTAACTTACCTTGATTGATCACCACCGCTCGCTGGCAGACTGCATCCACCTCTTCGAGAATATGGGTGGAGATCACTACAATCTTGTCACTGGAGAGTTCACGGATCAGCTGTCTGACCTCAAATTTCTGATTGGGATCAAGGCCATCTGTGGGCTCATCAAGAATCAATACCTTGGGATCGTGCAAGAGCGCTTGAGCAATCCCAACGCGTCGCTGAAAGCCTTTGGAAAGGGTGGCAACGGGGCGCTGTGATACATCACCTAGTTGCAGTCGCTCCATCACGTTCGCCACAGCCGATACACACTGAGCGGCTTTCACTCCACGCGCTTGAGCAACAAACGTTAGGAATGACTGCACCCGCATATCCCCATAACTGGGTGCACCTTCGGGTAAATACCCCAGCAGTCGTTTGGCGGCGAGAGGCTCACGCTGCACATCCTTGCCAAAGATCTCCACATGACCGGCATCGGGCCTTAAAAAGCCGGCAATCATTCGCATGGTAGTGGACTTTCCCGCACCGTTGGGGCCGAGAAAACCTAACACTTCCCCAGCGTTTATGGAGAATGACAAATTATCCACCGCGGTAAAGCGACCAAATTTTTTACTCAATTGATGAATCGTTATCATGAAAGGTTCACTGACGATTGGAGTGTAATTATTAGTAGGAGCGGAAAAATATAATGAGACAACTAAAGAAATTCAAGCGCTGAGTTAAACACTCAGCACTGATTTAACCGCAGAGATTTGCTCTCTGGCTTCTTCAAGGATTTTAATCGTTAATTGAGGCGTAACTTCTCCCAACGGCAACTTTACGAATGCCGGAAGTTGATCGATTCTTGGGAGAGGAATGGTTTGCTTGTTCCAGATATAACTGTGTAGCTTGGCAATTTGTACAATGTCACAATAATCAGCATCGTGGTTATGGCGTCTATCCCACTGAGTTGCCCCTCTGGCAGCCTCGATCAGATCATCTGAAAACTTCCAGTAGCGCAAAATCGCCTCACCAGCTTCACCCCGTAGGTTAGTCAATAACACGGCTAGATGCTCGGGGCTTTCAATTAAGTCTGGACGAGTCTGGACATAGGCCAAGATGGCGATCACACCGACATCGTGTACGAGACCGGCCAGCATCGCCTCCTCTCGTGACAATCCACTGCCTTTGCTCATGCGAGCCACAACAAAACTGATCGCCGCGACTTCGACACTCTGCGACCAGGTTTTCAGCATTAGATCTTTTAACGTTTTTGATGGCGTCTCGAACACATCCCGCAGGGCAAAACTGACGACCAACTGTCGGGTCGTGGCCAAGCCTAAGCGAACCACTGCATCTCGCGTTGTCTCACAGCTATTAACGCCCAGATAAAGCGGGCTGTTTGCGGCGCGAATCAGTTTTGCAGCAATCGATGGATCGGCATTAACGGCATTGGAGATGACCGTTGCGTCACTGTCATCTCGCTCGAGCAATTGCCGAACTTTCAAGGCGACTTCTGGCAGGCTCGGCAAGACAAAACGCCGGTCGTGCAAGGCTTCACGAAAACCCGTCATCAACTCTTGAGATTCCAGCTCATCAAGACTGCTGATCTCACTCACCCCATAGCTGTCGAGCGCCAACTGCGGGTGTTGATGTTCATCTTGCAGGTTTTCGATAATATCGGCGTCAATAACAATGATTTCACAGGGAGTGAGGGTTGTTGCAGTATATTGTCGAGGCCTTAACCGGGCCAATGGCCGTTTGGCACTGCCATGTTGATCGTCGATTTTGTAACGGACGCCATCCGGCGACAACAATTCCACTTCACCGCTGAGCAAGAAGAACTCATTACTATCGATATCACCACTGGCAAAGAGTTCGGATCCCTTGGCAAAACGCTGCCACTGAATATGACTACATAACAAAAGCAGCTGATGTTCATCCAAGCTTTCAAAGGGTTCAAACTTCGCGAGCCGCTCTGGACTCAAATCTTCCTGATTCATAAATACCAATAGTGCCAATCAATATTGAAGGACGCACCCTAGCGCACCCTGATGGGGGCTTTATTCTAGGGCACCTCCAGATAATAGCAATGACACACAAGCCTAGCCATTTCAACGGGCTCGCGAAGGGCTTAGATCAACTATCTAGCGGGACCAACTCCAACTCCACTCGGCGATTGGATTGACGACCTTCCGCGGTAGAATTTGTCGCCACTGGATAACGAGGACCATAGCCGTTTGTGTGAATACGTCCTGAAGCCACATTTTGCGTCACAAGATACTGCTTCACACTGTAAGCGCGGTCTTCGCTCAAACGCTGATTCAAGTCTGCTCCACCGGTTGAATCGGTATGGCCAGCAACCTTGATAGCGGTGCGATCAAATTCAGCCAACACCACAGCCACTGAGCCCAGAGTGTTATAAAAATCGCCTCGAATAGCGCTCTGTCCAGTTGCAAAAGTGATGTTGCCCGGCATAACCAAACGAATGGTATCGCCCTCTCTTCGAACCTGTACACCAGAGGTCTGTAGCTTTTGTCTCAACGCTGCTTCCTGGCGATCCATGTAGTAACCGACACCACCACCAATCGCTCCTCCGGCAACGGCACCGGTTAACGCACCTTTCTTACGATCCTTACTGCTGGCGGTGGAAGCACCGATAATAGCGCCAACCACGGCACCAACACCTGCACCTTTGGCCGTATTACTGGTTTTCTGCTCTCCGGTATACGGATCCACTGAGGCACAACCCACACTGATCATCGCCACAACTACCAGCATCAAACGAACCATAACGTTACTCCTATTACTTATTGACTCACTGGAACATCCAGTACCCGATCACAACTCAGCGTGCGACCTATAAACCTATTAAACTCAGCAGAAGCTGAATCTCGTCTTAACTTACTCAGATCATCACACACACAATTAGTTTCCTATTCAGCGAGTGTTGAAACACTTTTTTATACGATGTTGTTACAATCCACAACTCGACTGATCTCTATGCTCGATAACAACTCTAATTAAACAATACTGCTTTCAAAATCTAGGAATACACTATGCCCCGTGCCAGAGCAATCACTACCCCTCTCAATTTCAAAAAATCGGCGGCAGTAATCAAAACGCTNGCAGTGACCTTGACTGCAGCCNTTGCACTGACTGGCTGCAGTAAATACCAAATGACGGTGAATGAGACTGTCGTCTATACGCCGCCCACAGTATTAACCGATTTCGATACCGAAGACCCTCGCCTGAAGGACTGCCTGGACCAAACCATCAAAGATCTACAGGCTACCGATTTGGCGCAGGTTACTCAGTTGATATGCAGCCACGCAGGCTTAAGTAGTCTGAAGGGTCTAGAAGCCTTCTACAATATTCAACGACTCAATCTAGGGAATAATCAGCTCACCGAATTGGAGCCCATCAAGTATCTGTCCAAGCTGGAAGTCCTACTGCTCAACGACAACCAGCTAGTAAAAACTCCAGAGCTGCTGAACTTACCAAAGCTGACCAGAGTCTCTTTGGATAATAACCCAGCCATGGAGTGTGGGGATGCCCATCAACTGCAGCGCATATCCAGCGCCGAGGTGACTTTGCCAAACCAATGTCGCTGAGCTTTTTGATCTAATCTAGCGAGTCGGCCTTTCTGAAAAACATAAGGCCGGCTACATTGCGATTAACATGCATGACTTGCATTTTGACGGGATCTTCATTGATAGCGCCGACCACTTTCTTAAAGCGCACATCAACGACAGTACCTGCGGGCGGGATTTGATAGTTTTCGATCAGTACTGAGGCCCCACCATCCGAGACATCTCTTGCAAACCCCACGATCGTGCCAAAGGCAGAATGGGTAATCTCAACTCGAATTGAAGTAGCTTTGCGCGCAAACCTTCGACGCTCATCCACGGCCATGACTCCTTATGCCCATGCGTTTTAAAGATCTTTATAAAACCACAATTGCTGGAATCGATAAAGAGGAATAACTCAAGAGAAAAGCGATTGAAGAAATTGTTCCATGCAATCCGTTAAATATGGCACCAAATTCACAACTCCGCCATGGGATATCGTCATAAATCTGACAAGTAATCCACAGAATATGTGGATAAGTCTGTGCATGAACCTTGAAGACTCGCTGTAATCACCCGAATTTACGGGAAGCGCCACAACTTGAACACTTTATAACCAAATTATCTTTCTCTTTAAATATCAATAACTTAACTGATTTTTNAAAGTCTTTGATGAAAAAACAAGAGAATGATATGCCTATTTGACGGTTTTTTTTCGAGCTGTGGAAAAGGCTGTCAGGTTTGACAGGTTGAGATCCCAATTAATTGCTAGTGATTACCCACTAAACGTCTATCCAGCCAAAACCTTCGTCTTGGCAAGCGTACAAAACCTCAGGAATATCGGCAGTTACCTCTTGCAAGAGGCTTTGTGCCCGCTCAAGACTGTTATTTTTCTGACTGATGTGGCCAACCACTAAGCGCTTTAAGCGTTCGCTATCCACACGCGCTAAAAAGCCGGCTGCTTGCTCATTGCTGAGATGCCCCCAAGCGCCACCTACGCGCTGTTTGAGCGACGGGGGATAAGGGCCAAACGCCAGCATTTTCGGGTCGTGATTGGCTTCTAACAAGAGCGCATCGCAATCACAGTAGTGAGCCTCTACATGAGCACTGATGTTTCCCAGATCCGTCAGTATGCCCAACCGCTTACCAGCGGCCACAAACACAAATTGAGCGGGTTCTCTGGCATCGTGAGGCACAGCAACGGGCACTACCTGTAAATCGCCAAAGGCGAAGGGCTGGTAGCCTTCTATGAGAGTCAGTGCAGGGAGCTTACCTAGATCTCGGGCATGGTAAGTGCCCGGTGTCATATAGACCGGTAATTTGTATTTGCGGGAAAGAGGCGGAACGCCCTTGATGTGATCGCCGTGCTCATGAGTCACCAAGACTGCCGTAATATCTTGCACACGGCGGTCGAGGCGCTCCATGCGCCGCTCTACCTCTTTAATGGTAAAACCGCAATCGACCAGCAATAGCTGGTCCTGCCATTCCACCAATGTCGCGTTACCTCGGCTTCCACTGCCCAGCGAAGCAAACTTCATCGCTCGACAAACCGCCTTTAGATCAGATTATTACGAATGACATTCAGTAGTTTTTTCGCTTCGCGCGCCTCTAAATTGCGGGCATAACCGTCGCGGATACGCACCTCAATCTGATGATTTTCACCGCGAACCACCACTAAGAAACCGGGGACTGATTCTAGTGGTTCAGATTCTGAACTGGAAACACTGGAAAAAATATCGCTACTGCCATCGGTTTCATCGAGCTGTAAATGTGTCAACACTTGGTTAAGAGAATAAGGGCTGCTGGAAACGTCTTCTTCATCGTCACCACCCAACCAGCCAGAAAAGAAACCTGGCTCAGCCTCTTCTTCCAGTTTCTCGTAATCCACGTAGAACACACCTACGGCATCGTCCTGCTCCCACAAAGTGAAACCACCTTGCTTGACCGCATGCCCGACGGTTGCCCATGCACGGCTATGGGCCAACGACAACTTCAATACGGGTTCGGTACCCGTGCTATCAACGGTAACCTTGTCACTCAAACCAATAGTTTGCGCCAACAATGAGGCTGCTTGAGCGCCGCTGTTGTCGCTGGCAATAGTGGCAGCCAGCTCATCACGCATCCAAGCTTCGCGTTCCTGATCAATTGATGAAGTAGGCCAATTGATTTGTCCACGTCCTGGCACATCATTGGGAACATTCATGTGTAACACATGAATTTCTGTGCTTTCTGGTTGTACGCCCTGCTCAATCTGCAAGCGATACTTATCTTTGCGTTCGTCATCGCCTTTAAATTTCAACCAACCAGTTTCGATAGTACCGGTGGTGGCATCGGTGTAGACCACTTCTAGGTTGTTACGGGACAGAAAGCCGCGCACCTGAGGCCATACTTCAGCGGGAGTGGCACTGACGAGAATCCAGCGCTTCGCCCCAAGTTTTTGAATCTTCACCTTGTCTGTAAAGGCATTGTCCGACAGTGCCTGAGGACGAGGAATTTCGAAAGCGGTGGCAACCTCGTCTTCGGTACGACTGATCGGGGGCACTCGATAAAGCTGTTCGATATGTTGCTGCTCAACGCCTTCAGGTAATTTCATAGGCTCGATAACATCGGCTTTCAAATAATCATCACCGCGATCACGAAAATACCCTTCCGGCCCAGTCAGACTAGAACAACCGGCAACACCCCCAATGGCGGCAACAACTGCTGCACGCAAAACAAAACGATTCATCATTATTTTTTCATCTTTATCTAAGTATTTTTTATAGTAGACCGGCGTCTTTCAACGCAGTGCGAACTTGCTGATGATATTCTTCGGCCAGCGGCGTTAAGGGTAAACGAAGACCCGCTTGCATCAGCCCCATTTCAGCCACTGCCCATTTCACTGGAATGGGGTTAGCTTCGACAAACATGGCGTCGTGCACAGCCATCAATTGTTGATTCAAAGCGCGAGCCTCATCGGCCTTACCGGCAATAGCGAGCTCACACATTTTCGCCACCTCAGCGGGGGCGACATTGGCCGTTACGCTGATGTCACCTTTACCACCGGCCAACATGAGCTCAACCGCCGTTACATCATCTCCGGATAGAATCACGAAATCGTCGTCGGTATTGGCAATTAACCACTTGGCGCGATCAATATCACCAGTAGCTTCTTTGATACCGATAATGTTATCGACTTTAGACAAGCGCGCAGCCGTTTCAGGCAGCATATCGACACCTGTGCGCCCCGGAACGTTATACAACAACTGTGGCAGGGCTACAGCCTTGGCAATCGCCTGATGATGCAGAAACAGACCTTCCTGAGTGGGTTTGTTGTAGTAAGGAGTAACCGACAAACAGGCATCGGCACCAGCATCTTTGGCCGATTGAGTCAGCTCAATGGCTTCAGANGTAGAATTGGCGCCAGTTCCCGCAATGACAGGGATTTTACCGCTGATTTGGCTAACGACTTTCTTAATGACCTGNAAGTGCTCACCTACATTGAGGGTCGCGGACTCACCGGTTGTACCGACGGCAACAATGGCATCAGTGCCCTTTTCGACGTGCCAGTCCACCAACTTGTGGAGGCCGTCCCAATCCAGCTGCCCATCGGCTGTCATTGGGGTCACCAGGGCAACCATACTACCTTGAATCATGCACTGTCTCCGTCGAGGTAAAGCAAAAAGCGTAATGTTACTGACGCCCTACCCCCGACACAAGTTCCCGTGCCATTTTCTTTTCGATATTCGAGCTTTTCTTGGTCTAAAACAGGGAAATCACTCGATTCCCCTCTATGTCGCCAGTTAGACGCCTCAATGGCCCATCCGTTTGGCTCAATTTACCTCAGTGCGGCCGCCCGACGCCAAGAATGGAGTAGCACACCAAACAGACTGGCATGACAAACACCTCCCTACTCCAGCGGCCCCCGGTAGCTGGGAATTCAAGCGCCCGAGTAGCGGAGATTATCTCGCTTTTTTACGGTGCAGGATTGGGGTTGTTGTTGTGAATCTTGTGAATGGCTTTTTCTACCTCTTTGTCGAGCACCAAATCGATACTATCGATATTGGTTTTCAGCTGCTCCATGGTCGTGGCGCCAATAATGTTACTGGTCACAAATTCACGACTGGTGACGAAGGCCAATGCCATTTGAGCCGGGTCCAAGCCGTGCTGCTGCGCCAGTTCAACATAGGCTTGAGTGGCGGCAACAGTGCGCTCATTGGTATAGCGAGTGAATCGCTCAAATAGCGTAAGTCGAGCTTTTTCAGGGCGTTGATTGTTCAAATATTTGCCGCTTAATACCCCGAAGGCCAATGGCGAGTAGGCCAACAGATCGACCTTTTCACGCATAGCAATTTCGGCTAAGCCCACTTCGAAGATTCGATTTAATANGTTATAGGGGTTTTGGACTGAGGCCACCACCGGTAAATCAAACTCTTTAGCCAGCGACAGATAATGCATCACGCCCCATGGCGTTTCGTTCGACAGACCAATATGGCGCACCTTGCCCTGCTCAACCAACTCAGCCAAGGCCTCTAGCGTTTCCCGGATATCCACACCGTCATTGTCATTATGACGATAACCGAGCTGTCCGAAAAAATTGGTAACTCGCTCTGGCCAGTGGACCTGATAGAGATCCACATAATCAGTCTGTAAGCGCTCGAGCGAGCCATCAATGGCTTGATGAATGTGATCTCGACTCAAACGCGGCCCATTGCGTACATGACCCATGCCCGGATTAAGATCACCACGACCAGTCACTTTCGTGGCCAACACCAATTTGTCTCGGCCGCCACGGGCCGCCAGCCAGTTGCCAATATAGGTTTCCGTAAGACCTTGAGTTTCTGGTCGCGGAGGCACTGGGTACATCTCAGCAGCATCAAAGAAATTAATGCCTCGCTCTTGTGCATAATCCATCTGTTCAAAGGCTTGGGCTTCTGTGTTTTGTTCCCCCCAAGTCATGGTCCCCAATGCAATGGCACTGACATTTAAATCGGTTTTACCGAGTTGACGATATTCCATGGTTTGTTTTCCCTTTCAAGGTCAAGACTGCGCGAGCGATACCAGCGAGTATGAGAGACGAGTATTACGTCTCTACAATCTCCCAAATCTCTTCGCCCATAATCCAGTGCTTTTCGTGATGTTTAGTAGCGCGACCGTCGTGCACTAGCTTCTGCAAATGCGACCAGAGTGCGAAGTGAGTTCCCTTGATCAGATCCCCTTCCACCTCGGGATACACCATCGGAGCCAGCTCCTCAATGGTGCCTTTTTTCTGCGCCGTCAGCACCTCTAGAGCGCGTCGCTCGCGAGACATGCGATGATCATAGAGTTCCTGAACCACCTGATCGGCATGGGACAAGATATGCCCATGGGCCGGCGCCAACCAATTTATACCCTGCCCTTTGAGCTTCATCAGGGAATCTAAGTAGTCCCACATGGTGCCACCGTGCGGCGGAATGATCACCACGGTTGCCCCCTGCATAATGTGATCTCCGGCGAACAGTGTTTTCTCTTGCTCTAACAGATAGCAGACATGCTGCTTTAGATGACCTGGCGTATAGATCGCTCGCAATTGAAAATCACCAGCATCAATAACGTCTCCATCTTGGATGTCTTGCTCAGGCGCAAAGGTTTTATCCAGATGTTCGCTTTCAGCGTCACAACGGAAACCAATCATTTTGGCGCCGGTTGCCTCCACCAGAGGTAGCGCGGCCGGCGAATGATCTTCGTGAGCATGAGTGGCCAAAACATAATCAATCTTGCCTCCCGTCGCCTTCATAATAGCCGCCACGTGATCGGCATCATTGGGCCCAGGATCCACCACCGCAAAACGCTCTTTGCCGATAATGTAAGTGTTGGTCCCAGGTCCGGTAAAGGCACTGGGGTTGTTGGCCGTGATGCGCTGCACCCATTCACTGAGCACAACCGGCTCATCGTAAACAAGATCAAAGTGAACGAGGGTTGTATGGATATCGGCCATAAGTACTCCTAATGTGAACTGCTAGGCTAACAAGTTACGCCTGAGATTGAAAAGCACCTTCACCCAAGCTTCTATGAAATGTCACTATTAACCGCTATCCCATCGCTATTGGCTTGAGCCGCTGCCCCCATTTCAATTTGATTGAGCACAAAAAAACGGAGCCACGCTCAGCGCAACCCCGTTTTTTGCTCTTGCAGCGAACATCAATTAGACACCAGCCACAAGTCCATCAAACGTCAAATTGAGACTCAGTTGAAGTCAGCTTCCAGCATGGGGCTAGTATCAGCGTCGTAGTCAACACCCTCCCAACCAAATCCAAACAACTTCAGAAACTCTTCGTTGTAGCCCTTAAAGTCGGTGAGTTCAAACAAGTTTTCTTCGGTAACTTGTGGCCACAGCGCTTCGATTTTGGCTTGAGTTTCTGGGCGCAACTCAAGATTGTCCATACGGAATCGATTGGTGTCGTCTAGGCGCGGAGAATCGGTGTACAGACCTTCGGTAAACAAACGGTGCAGCTGCTGGATACAGCCTTCATGAGTGCCCTCTTCTTTCATGACCTTGTACACCAAAGAAATGTACAAAGGCATGATGGGAATCGCCGAGCTAGATTGAGTGACCAACGCTTTCAGTACCGCAACATTGGCCTGACCTTTGACGCCAGAAAGCTGCTGATTAATCGCCGTAGCCGCGCGATCCAAATCTTCTTTTGCTTTGCCAATCGTTGCGTGGCCATAGATTGGCCAGGTGAGTTTTTCACCTAGGTAAGTGTAAGCAACCGTATTACAGCCATCGGCCAACAAATCGGCCTGCTTGAGCGCATCAATCCAAAGCTCCCAATCTTCGCCACCCATCACTTTAACGGTTTGCGCAATCTCGTCATCTGAGGCAGGCTCAACCGTGATATCGGTAATTTTGCGAGTGTCCGTATTGAGGTTTTTAGCCGTGTAACCCTCATTAATCGGCTTCAATACGCTGCTGTAGACTTCACCCGTTTTTGGATCTTGACGACGTGGCGCGCCCAAGCTGTAAACGACGAGATCAACCTTGCCCATGTTTTCCTTCAACAGAGCAATAGCTTTATCTTTACACTCGTCAGAAAATGCATCGCCATTAATGCTCTCGGCATAGAGGCCTTCTGACTTAGCGGCGTGATGAAAAGCAGCGGTGTTGTAGTAACCCGCAGAAGCTGTGCGTTTCTCCGTCGGTGGCTTTTCGAAACAAACCCCCAACGTATTGGCACCACCACCAAAGGCCGCGGTAATACGCGATGCCAATCCATAACCATTGGAACAACCGATGACCAAGACATTCTTTGGCGCTTCAGCGATAGTGCCTTGGCCTTTGATGTAATCGATTTGTTCTTGAACGTGTGCTGCGCAGCCTTGTGGATGAGCGGTTGTGCAGATAAAACCACGAACTTTAGGTTTGATGATCATGTAACAGTCCCGTATGCGATGCGTTCTTGTGAAACGGTCGGCGCTTGCCCACCGCCCTATTATTCTTATGATCGGCCCAGAGTACCTCTGAATGATGACCGTCAATGGCAGGCTATTATAGTCTGCCGGCAAGGATAAAACAGTGATTTCAGCCCGTTGAAGTGAGGAAACTGTCTGATTTTCCTGCGGAGCTGGCTATAATGCCCCGCCACCAACCCCGCCTAATCGGCTATCGACCCACTACACAGGCCTCTGGATGTTTAAGCTGCGATTCAATACCACTGAAGAATGGACCCAAACCGTTGTTGAAAATATGAACGATTTTTTGATCGATCATGCAGCGGCCGAGAAAAAAGCCTCGGGCATGGCCATCTCCATGCTGTCACACTACCCCGATCGCACAAAGCTGGTGAAAGCCATGATTGATCTATCCATTGAGGAAATGACCCATTTTCGTGAAGTGGTTAAAATCATGACTGAGCGTGGCCTGCAGCTAGGCTCCGATGAGAAAGATCCCTACATCAATCAGTTTCGTAAAGTGATGCGCAAAGGCAGTGATGTGTATTTCTTGGATCGCCTGCTCACTGCCGGCATCATCGAAGCCCGGGGTTGTGAGCGTTTTGGCTTAGTCGGCGAAGCGCTTCCCGCAGGAAAGCTGCAGGACTTTTATCGCGCCATTGCCAAATCTGAAGCCAAACACAACACTCTGTTTATCGATCTGGCTGGCGAGTATTTCTCTCAAAACGAAATCCACCAACGCATGGATGAACTGCTCAACATCGAAGCGGAGATCGTCCGCGGACTGCCTATTCGTGCGGCCCTACACTGATCCATGAAAGCTATTCACCAGTACTTGGAGCGCTACGCAGAAGCTGAAGCACAAGAACTCAGTCAGCAACTAAAGCTCTGGCCTGAAAGCGCCCGCTATAAGCAAGTACTGGTGATCCCCGTCTACGACGAAAGCGACGAATTTATCCAGCGGCTTCGACACTCTAAGCTAGGCCAACAGACTCTACTGATTGCCGTGGTTAATCGCCCAGACAATATTTCTGATTGCCCAGCTAACGATGTATTTTTGCTCAAACTGTCATCAACCTTCGAACAAAGATGGCAACATCATCAGCTGCAACTACTGTCGCACCCATCTCTCGATATCCTGCTCGTCGATCGCCATCAGCACCCAATCCCCCACAAGCAGGGCGTTGGATTAGCGCGTAAACTGGGGTGCGATCTCGCCGCGAGCCTTATCCATCAAGGCATCATTGAATCGTCTTGGATTCACAGCAGTGACGCCGATGCCGAACTGCCAGAAGATTACTTCCAAACCGACGCTCTCGATCACAACTACGCGGCGGCTACCTACAGCTTTGACCACAAACGCGGTGGAGACCCTGTAGCCATCGCCACTCAACTCTACCAGCAAACGCTGTGGGATTACGTTAACGGACTCGAGAGTGCCGGCTCTCCTTATGCCTTTCACACCATCGGCAGTATCATCGCCGTTAACTACGCCCACTACTGTCAAGCGAGGGGTTTTCCAAAACGGGCCGGCGGAGAGGATTTTTACCTACTGAACAAACTCCGAAAACTCGGCCGAGTCGCACAGCTACCGGCGCTCATTACACTCACCCCTCGACTCTCCCATCGAGTGCCCTTTGGAACCGGCCCAGCCACTGCCAAAATTTTGGAATCACTGGAAAACAACCAACCGATCACCACCTATGACCCAATACTCTTCGAACGCTTGGGGCAATGTCTTAACATCATAGAGCTCGCCATTAGACAGCAGCAGCCTCCCGCTGATGCCTGTTTGCAGCTGCCCAGTGAGACCCGCGCCGCGCTTGAACAACTGGGCGTGAACAAATGCTTTTCTCATCTAGAGCAGAGCCGCGATGCCAAAATGAAGCTGCAACATTTTCACGACTGGATGGACGCCTTTCGAACCCTCAAGTTTGTGCGCTTGCTGCAAGCAAACCATTATCCCAACATTCCTCTGCCCACTGAATCGCAGCCTCACTAACCTACAGCCCCTCGAACTCGCGCCCTTTTCGCTTCCATAAAAAAACCCGACACCAATTTCCATTGATGTCGGGCATTGCGTTCGGTTATTGCTAACCGCCGTTAAAAGCGATCAAAAAACTACAATAGCAAGCGACGAATATCAGCCAACACCGACACCATGTGCGTAAAGAAGCGGCCACAGTTGGCGCCATTAATGGCCCGATGATCGTAGGACACACTGAGCGGCAACATCTGTCTCGGTTCAAACTCAGCACCATTCCACACCGGTTTAATTTGAGCCTTAGAAACTCCCATAATAGCGACCTCGGGTGCATTAACGATGGGAGTAAAACCATTGCCACCAATCGCGCCCAAACTAGAGATCGTAAAACACGCCCCCTGCATATCACGCGGCATGAGTTTCCCATCGCGAGCCTTAGCCGCCAGCTCAGCCGACTCAGCCGCCAACTCCCACAGCCCCTTTTTGTCGACATCACGTATCACTGGCACCATTAAGCCATTGGGCGTATCCACCGCAACACCTATGTGGATGTAGTTTTTCTGCACCAAGTGCTCGCCATCAGCATGCAGTGAAACATTAAAACTGGGTTCCGCTTCTAAAGCCGCAGCTGCCGCTTTCAGCAGGAACGGTAATGGGGTCAGCTTAACGCCGCGCTTTTCTGCTTCAGCTTTCATCGACTTACGGAAGCTTTCTAGCTCAGTAATATCGGCATCATCAAACTGGGTCACATGAGGAACATTGAGCCAATTGCGCGACATGTTGGCAGAGGTCAACTTGGCAATTTTGCTCAATTTCACCATTTCGATTTCACCAAACTTGGAGAAATCAATCTCTGGAACAGGTGGAATACCTGTGCCGCCTGACACCTTGCCGCTGTTCACATCTGCGACCAACTGCTTCACATAGGAACGAACGTCATCTTTCGTATATCGGCTGCGAGGCCCCGATGGTTTCAACTTAGACAGGTCGACACCTAACTGACGAGCCAACTTTCGCACCGAGGGACCGGCGTAAACACTCGCCGACGAATCACCAGCACTCGCTGCTGCATCAACTTGTGGAGAAGCTGACGGTGATGGAGCCGCTGCCGGTGCGGTGGCGGCGGAGCCCGAAGATACCGCCGATGAAGGCGCTTCTGGCGAAGAGCTCGCTGAGGGGTTTTCCGCAGCAGGCGCCGCAGCAACCACACCTTCAATAACCGCTAGATCATCACCATCGGATACTTTGTCACCGACGCTTAACTTGAGTTCAATCACCTTGCCTGATAGCGGCGAAGGAATCTCCATGGATGCTTTGTCGCTTTCCAGCACCACCAGCGAATCACCTTCACTGACATCATCACCCACCGACACACACAATTCGATGACTTCGACAGCATCGCTGCCACCCAAATCAGGAACTGGAACCAACTGTGCTTCGACAGCAGCTGGCGCTTCGGCCTCGCTGTCAACCGCAGCAGGTTGCGCAACCTCCACTTCAGCGACGGCCGCTTCCACCACACCGCTATCGACAGCTGATGGGGTAGAATCATCGCCGGATGCCGACGCAGCCTCACCCGCTAACTCCAATTCCAAAATGGCATCGCCTTCCGACAACGCATCGCCTTCATTAACCTTCAAGCCAACAACGGTACCCGCTATCGGAGAGGGGATTTCCATCGACGCCTTGTCCGACTCCAACACCACAAGAGACTGCTCAACCTCAATCACATCACCGGGCTGCACACAAATCTCAATAACTTCTACCTTGTCCGCACCACCGAGATCCGGAACAGGAATAATTTCAATAGCCACTGTCACTCCTTATTCTGTCAGCTCGGATTAGCACGTCAGAGGATCAATTTTGTCGGCAGAAATGCCGTACTTCTTCATCGCATCTGCGACCACACTACGCTCGAGCACGCCATCATCGGCCAAGGCTTTTAAAGTCGCCAATACGACAAAATGACGATCTACCTCGAAGAAGCGACGCAATTTAGTACGCGTATCACTGCGACCAAAACCATCGGTTCCCAGCACCGCATAAGTCCCCGGAATATAAGCGCGCAACTGCTCTAGATAGCTTTTCATATAATCCGTTGCCGCAATGACTGGGCCCTGTTGGCCAGACAACTGTTGCGTCACAAACGCCTGCTGCGGATCCGCCTCAGGATTGAGAAGGTTATGGCGCTCAACGCGCTGACCATCACGCGCTAGTTCGTTGACACTGGTTAAACTCCAGATATCGGAGTCGACACTGAAGTCTTTTTTCAGCATTTTCGCAGCGGCCTCGACTTCACGAAGAATTGAGCCTGCCCCCATCAATTGAACGCGAGGATTTTTCTTACTTTTCTTGCCTTCTTTCAACAAGTACATTCCCTTGATAATGTCTTGCTCTACACCCACCGGCATTTCAGGGTGTTTGTAATTCTCATTCATGGTGGTGATGTAGTAGAAGCAATTTTCCTGCTCTTCAAACATCCGTCGCAAACCATCCTGAACGATCACCGCCAACTCAAAACCGTAGGTAGGATCGTAGGTCCGGCAATTGGGAATGGTATTGGCCAAGATATGGCTGTGCCCATCCTGATGCTGAAGACCTTCACCGTTAAGTGTGGTTCGACCTGCAGTTGCGCCAATCAAGAACCCACGCGCCTGACTATCACCTGCTGCCCAAGCAAGATCGCCGATGCGCTGAAAGCCAAACATCGAGTAATAGATGTAAAAAGGAATCATCGGCACGCCGCTGTTGCTGTAGGCAGTCGCCGCAGCAATCCAAGCAGACATGGCGCCAGCTTCGTTGATGCCTTCCTCCATAATCTGACCGGTCTTGCTCTCTTTGTAGAACATGATTTGATCGTGATCGTGAGGTGTGTACTTCTGTCCCTCAGAAGAATAAATACCCAACTGGCGGAACATACCTTCCATACCAAACGTACGCGCTTCGTCGGGCACAATCGGTACCACTCGCTCGCCAATATTCTTATCTTTCACCAACGTCGATAACTGTCGTACAAACGCCATAGTGGTAGAGATTTCTCGCTCACCACTGCCTTTCAGGTGTGCCTTGAAGGCATCCAGTGCCGGCGCTTGCAAAGCAGGGAATTGCGCTTTGCGAGAAGGTAGATAACCGTTCAACGCTTCGCGGCGCTTGCGCATATACACCATTTCAGGACTGTCTGGTGCAGGGCGATAGTAAGGAACATTTTTGAGTTCATCGTCAGATATCGCAATACCAAATCGATCACGGAAGCGCTTCAAGCTGGCGAGGTCCAGCTTTTTCACCGAGTGAGTTTCATTTTGGGCTTCAGCGGTTTCGCCCATCCCGTAACCTTTTACGGTCTGCGCGAGAATAACGGTTGGCTGACCTTTATGTTCCACCGCTTCCGCATAGGCGGCATAGACTTTAAAGGGATCGTGTCCGCCGCGATTCAAATACATAATGTCTTCGTCGCTAAGATCTTTGACCAATTCTAGGAGCTCTGGATACTTACCAAAGAAATGCTCACGGGTATAGGCGCCACCATTGGCCTTATAATTCTGAAGCTCCCCATCGCAAACTTCATCCATGCGTTTTTGCAACAATCCAGTGGTGTCTTTTTCCAGCAGCGCATCCCAATGACGCCCCCACACCACCTTAATCACATTCCAACCGGCTCCGCGAAAGACACCTTCGAGTTCCTGCATAATCTTGCCATTACCGCGCACAGGCCCATCGAGACGCTGCAAGTTACAGTTAACAACAAAGATCAAGTTCTCAAGCTGCTCACGCCCGGCCAGTGAAATAGCGCCCAAGCTTTCTGGCTCATCACACTCGCCATCACCAAGAAACGCCCAAACCTTTCGATCGCCACGAGGCGATAGACTTCTGGCGGACATATAGCGCATGAAGTGGGCTTGATAAATGGCCTGAATAGGTCCAAGCCCCATGGACACAGTCGGAAATTGCCAGTAATCCGGCATTAACCACGGGTGGGGATAAGAAGATAGGCCGTCGCCATCAACTTCACGGCGAAAGTTATCCAACTGATCTTCGTTGAAACGCCCCTCTAGATAAGAGCGAGCGTACATACCGGGTGAGGTATGCCCTTGAAAATAAACCAAGTCACCGGCCTTCTCGCCATCATTACCACGGAAAAAGTAATTGAACCCCACGTCATAAAGAGTTGCCGAAGAGGCAAAGGAAGAGATATGACCGCCCAACCCCTCATCGTTATCGTTGGCTCTCATGACCATCGCCAGCGCATTCCAACGAATAAGAGAACGAATACGACGCTCCATGAACAGATCGCCGGGCATACGCTTTTCCGCAATGACGGGAATGGTATTGCGGTATGGCGTTGTAATAGCAGCAGGCAACTGAACGCCCGCGTCGGTTGCTCGATCAGACAATTGCTTGAGAAGAAAAGCCGCCCTATCCTTGCCGCCATAACGAATTACGGAATGCATCGCATCTAGCCATTCGCGAGTTTCCAGAGAATCCACATCCTCCTGAACTCGATTTTCCTCAGTGCTCATATTCTCAATCCTATAAAAACGACCAAAACCAACCGCCAAAATGAATCCATAGAGTATAGGACGCATTTAAGCCATTGGCCTGAAATTTGGGTTAACATCATTTTGTAGTAATTTTACACAAATGGATTTCAAAAACAACCAAGACTGTCCGGCAGACACCTGAAAAAAGGATAAACTTTATATATCAGATGGATAGCCACACACAGAATGTAGAATAACTACAGAATATGACAAGCCTTATGCACATTATTGCCAATCGACTGAGACAATATGAAGACAACGCTACTTAGCAGAGCTAAGAACCAACGAAACTCCCGAGAGCGGATAACAGAAAGAAAAAGCGACACATGAAAGAAAATCAAAACGAGAAAAGCACAGGAAATTAGGCTCCCGCTCAAACGTAAACGGCCAGAGCGGAGGCATTCCTCTTTGCCCTGTTGGAGAAGTTACTGAGGAAAAGACTGTTATTAACCTATACCCCAAGGACTTTAGCGCGCCTTAGGGGAACTCATAGAACGGATGTGACGCTTTGAGCTGATCTACGACCTTAACTTCAGCAGGAAACCCCTTCAACTCAAGTAACGCACCCTCATCACCAGCGCTCAACCACAGCCCTGCTGCAGAGGAAAACAAACGGTTACTGTACTGCCCTAGAGATTCAGGCGTTACCGACTTAACTGCATCAATCAAATCACTGCGACGACGAAACTCGGTGTTGTCGGCCACAATCTCAGACCAATAACGAGCCGATTGTCCACGAAGGTTTTTGGGAGATTCCAACAGACTCGATAACAACGCCTGACGCTGCTGCTCAAAATTGTCGACATTACCTGCCGAGCGCAACATAAAATCACGTATCTCACCCATCACTCTCGGTAGTGAGGCAGACGGGGATTGCACCACAAACAAATTGCCCGACACATCCTTCAAGCCCATACCCGACACAAATACAATATAACCCAGCTGCTTTTCGGTTCTCAACTCATGGAAAAATGGAGACTTTGCCAACTGTCGAATCATCAACATATGGGCGCGATCCTCGTTCGCCACCCCCACTGCCTGCTGATAAAACATCGCTGCCACATCGCGATGAGCCACCGGCAGATGATAGTGCATCTGCTGCTCGCCTATCTTCATAATTCTCGCAGGAGGCAACACCAGCTCAGAGTCGTCATCCTCGGCGGCATGCAATTTATGACCGATCAACGTTGCTAGCTTGAGGGCCTCTTGTCGATAGAGGTTGCCATGTAACAGCGCTTGAACTCGGCTCCCCTTCCACAACTGCTCACCGAATCGCCTTAAATCAATCAAGCTGACTTGCTCCAGCGCGCCAGCCATCTGCTGCTCTCCCCAGAGTGGGGCATAGAGAACCTGCGGCAATTTTTTAAACAGCTGCTCGTAAGGAGTTAAGGTCACCTGATTGCGCCAGCTTCGAACCAACTCTTCCCGTACAGCCTCAAAACNCTCCTGCTGAAAGCGCCCACGATCCAGCGTCGACAACATGCGATTCAACAGCAACCCCTGGCGATCGTTGTAGCCAGATATATCCAGATCCATGCCTCGACTATTGGCAGAAACCCCAAAGCTCAACCCCGCCAACGCCGCCGGATAGGCGAACTCATTCAATGAGTCGTTCACAAGAGCGGCATAAAGATGTGTCATGGCGGCAGATTTCACCGACTGCCCGACCACCGGCGAATAGGCTCTAATATTGATTGTGGCCCGCGGCACATTGAACTGCGTGTCTTGCTTGAACCAGACCTCCACCCCATTCTCCTTGCGGATCAACTGCGGCAATTCCGCCAACTGCTCCATCGATGGAGGCGATTTCACCTGCAAACGATTGGGTATGAAGTTATTGCGTGACGGCAGCTGCAGCTTATCTAGATCGGCCTTAGGAACGGCAGCCACCTCGTAGCGCAAACGATCTATTGCATAGGGCGTGCTATAGAGCTTCGACAGGGTATCGGTTTCCACGTCCGGCGCTGTGACGACCCACAGCACATTGTCTGGTTTTAAGTACTTCAGATAGCGCTTAATTAAGCGAGGACTAAACTCATCATAGGCGTATGCACCGCGAATAATATCCTCGACCGGATAGCGGTGCATTTGATTGGATAAACGGCTCACTACCTGCATCGCCTCACCTTTTTCGGCAAACCGAAAAGCGACTTCAGACAGGTTTTTCTGCTCTTCAAACCGCCAAGACTCAACCCCAGCTTGACGCAAGTTTTTAATCATTCGAAAAACCGTTGCCGCCACTTTAGTCTGGTTATCGTAGCCCGCTTGAGTTAGCTGAATGGATATATTAAAAGTACCTTGATTGCGCCCCCCGAGACCGCCACCAGCACTCAGGCCCTCAGCCCAGCCCAACTCTTTCAATAATGAAAATAAACTGCCTTTGCCCTCATGTCCCAAGATACTGCCGAGATACGACAACGGTTTTTCACGATAGTATTGATCCGCGGAAGGAATCGGAAACACCAACGACAAACGACGCACATCTTTTTCGGGCTTTATAAGTACCCGAGCAGGCAGAAAGTTACTGTGGAACAAATTACTGCCGCTGATATGCGCTTTGGTTTGACGATTAACCACCTGCTCAAATCGCCCCTCCACCATTTGCTGCAACTCATCTAGAGACTCCCGCCCGAGTACGACTAAAGTCATATTGCTGGCAGAATAATAGTCGTCATAGAAAGCCAGCAGAGCGTCGCGAACCTTATCGCCATCACGATCCGCTAGAGTATCCAAATTCCCGACACTGAACTTCGACATGGGATGACGAGAACTAACGATCTCGCGATAGACATCCATTTCTCGCCGATAGGGGTGTTTGATTTTTGCCTTGTACTCAGAGTGCACGGCATTGCGCTCTCTATCCACATATTGCTCGGTAAACAAAGGTGCGACAAAGAATTGAGCAAAGCGATCCAATGCTGGCTCGAGGTGGGACGCATCCACATTAAAAAAGTAGTTGGTGTGCTCAGCACTGGTATAAGCGTTGTGACCACCACCATGCTGACTAATAAACGCTTGATATTCGGCCGGGTCAGGGTACTTCTCAGTACCCAGAAATAGCATGTGCTCGAGAAAGTGTGCCAACCCCGCTCGATCAGTCGGATCATCCGCACTACCTACATTGACATCAAGAGACGCAGCCGCTTTATCAGCCGCTTCATCCGACACCAACAATACCCGCAACTCATTGCTTAACTCTAAGTAACGATAGTCACGTTCATCATTGGGGCTAATAATAGGGGCCAAGCTGTCAACGGGCTGAGCAAACGCAGACGATACCATTAACAGCGCAATGAATGCTGCGCGCCAGGCCGCTGAACGCTGAAAGTGTGATAGTGGCCTCTTGCCGCAATTTTTCGTTGGATTCAAAAACTTCTCCAGATAACCCGGCGCCACCTCAATTCAAGGTACCGCTATCACTTTAATTCAATTCAGCTTCAGCCGCTGAGCGCGCCAACGGCCAAGCGCTGAACACCGCCTTCACTAAGGTTGCCAGAGGAATCGCAAAAAAGACTCCCCAAAACCCCCACAGACCGCCAAAAATCAGCACCGCCAAAATGATGGCAACCGGGTGCAAATTGACCGCCTCAGAGAATAACAGCGGCACCAGTACATTGCCATCTAGGGCTTGTATGACACAGTAGACCGCAAACAGCCAATAGAATTCATTCCCCAACCCCCACTGAAAGAAACCAATCATCATTACTGGCAAAGTCACTACCGCAGCGCCGATATAGGGAATCACCACAGACAACCCCACCGCGAGTCCCAGTAAGAGCGCATAATTCAAGCCCAGCACCGCGAACGAGATGTAAGAGACCACACCAACAACAATAATCTCGATAACCTTTCCGCGCACGTAATTGGCCACCTGATCATTCATCTCATGCCAAATTTGGCTCATCATAGGACGTTGCTTCGGCAAGAAGCTCGCCATCCAAGTGAGAATGTTATCGCTGTCTTTCAAAAAGAAAAACACCAGAATCGGCACCAAAATTACATACAGTAAAACACCCGCCACAAGAGGAAGACTCGACACGGAAAAGCTCAGTACATCCTGCCCCAACGCCCCAATTTCACGCCCTACTGAATCCATCACCTCCTGTATCTGATGCTCGGTAATCAGTTGTGGATACTGCTCCGGTAAAAGCAACAAGATACGCTGCCACTCGGTCAGCATTCCCGGCACCTCTCCCACCAAGCGAATTGCCTGCTGCCATAACACGGGCATTAGATAGAGGAAGAAAAGGGCCACTAGGGCAATCAAAACAAATGTCGCAATACTGACCGCCCCCCAGTGAGGAAGTTTCCAGCTTGTTAACCTGTTAACCAATCCCTGCAATAGAAAGGCAATAATGAGCCCCGCAATAGCCGGCGCCAACACCGAACCCATGGTCAAGATAATCAGTAAACTTGCCACTAGAATCAACGCCAGCAGCACGGCCTCTTCTTCGCCGAAATAGCGGTCAATCCATCCCCGTAAAATATTTAACACAGACCTTCTCCTGTGGACTGTTCAGCGCTTAAGTCAGCAACTTCAACGACTGATAACTTCACTACAATTCTCACTTTCACAACACTAGATAAACGACAGAGCTGTTTATTACAGAGAGCTACGAACCCTTCTGCAATACTACGACGCCTTCTGCAATATATAGATGTAACAACCATCCTGTTCATCCGATGAGAGCAGTAGATGACCACTCAGCTGTGCAAACGTTTTAAAATCTCGCACAGAGCCCTCATCGGTAGCCAGCACCCTAAGTTGCTCCCCCACGTTCAATTGGTTAAGCGCCTGCTTTGCCTTTAACAATGGCAGCGGGCAGGACAAGCCTCTCGCATCTACTTCTTTCATTCTGGTTTTCTCTACGACTCATTCTCTGTGATTCACTTGTAGTACGCAGGGGAATTAAGCCCCCTGCGACCGAGATCAATATACAGACGAATTATTATACGGATTATCGGTCAAAGCCCTAGTTAACGACTCTTTACGTTTATCCGCTCCCACGGCTCGCGCAACTCTGGTGAGGCGCGGCCATCTGCGCTAAAGTGAGCTCTAGCTTCTAAGGTAGGATGACAGTGCACATATTTTCTCGCCCCCTAACCGGCAATGCCAACCGCTCCGGCCTTTTGTCGTCCTTGCGCCCACTCATAGTCTCAATGGTTGTTTGCACTGCGAGCTTACTATCAATATCTGCTATCGCCGACTTTAATCTGCCCGAATTAGGAGATGCCAGTTCAGCCGTCGTGTCTCCGCAACAGGAATACCAGCTGGGGCAAACATGGCTGCGATTGTACCGCAGTCGAGTACCCACGTCCTCCGATCCATTAATCCACACCTATACTGAACAACTTTTAAACAGACTGGCAAAAAGTAGCCAACTTAAGGATCGGCGGCTGGAATTGATCGTGGTGAAAAACCCAACCATGAATGCCTTTGCCGTACCTGGAGGTGTTGTGGGTGTGCATACGGGCCTCTTCCTTTACGCCGAATCCGAAGCACAATTCTCCTCTGTACTCAGCCATGAATTGGCTCACTTGAGTCAACGCCATTTCGCTCGCGGTGTTGAACAAGCACAGAAGGCCAGTCTACCCACTATGGCCGCTATGCTCGCGAGTTTAGTGCTAGCAGCGACGGCTGGTGGCGATGCCGGTCTCGCGGCACTGACCGCTACCCAGGCTGCAGCGCTGGATTCAAAGCTGCGTTTCAGTCGCCAGAACGAACAAGAAGCCGACCGCATCGGCATGCAAACCATGGTAATCGCCGGTGAAGACCCTTACGCCGTTCCCGCCATGTTTGAACGTATGCTCAAAGCGACACGCTATAGTCGCCGCCCCCCTGAATTCCTGCTGACTCACCCTGTGACCGAGAGTCGAATCGCCGACTCGCTTAATCGGGCGTCAAAGTATCCCCGTCGACAACACGCCGAAAGCCTAGACTATCACTTAATGCGAGCTCGAATTCTGCTCAAACATGAACATACTCCGCAAGACGGCGTCAAACGCTTCACCAGTGAATTGCAACGCGAAAGCACCTCTCCTGAAGCGAGCCGCTACGGCTTAGTACTTGCACTGACAGAAACCGGACAGTTAAAACGCGCACGCGAAAACCTACAACCTCTGCTGGCGAGCGCCCCCAATAAACCCGCCTATGTGATCGCTGCTGCAGATATCGAGGCCAATGATGGCAATATACAAAAAGCACTGAGATCACTAGAAGAAGAGCTGCAGGACAACCCTAGCCACCATGCCTACAACGTGCGTTACGCAGAATTACTCATGAAAGCGGGCGACTATGCTCGCAGCGAAGAGGTATTAGTTAGGCACGTTAGACGTAAGCCCAAAGATGATTATGTTTGGTACATTTTGGCAGAGGTGCACGGCCTTGCAGGAAACATCCTCGGCGTACATGAAGCCCGAGCAGAATACTTCATCCTCAACGGGATTTATGACAAAGCACAAATTCAACTGAGAAATGCGCTAAAGCTCTCTCGTGGCAGCTACCACAAAACTGCCTTGCTAGAAGAAAAA
Source organism: Cellvibrionaceae bacterium (assembly GCA_002707785.1). Taxonomy (GTDB): domain Bacteria; phylum Pseudomonadota; class Gammaproteobacteria; order Pseudomonadales; family Cellvibrionaceae; genus Pseudomaricurvus. The sequence goes on from PANW01000049.1 coordinate 62,884, forward strand.
CTGAAGCGGGTCGCCGCGATGCAGAACAATAAACTGTAAGTTGGTAGCCGCCCCATTGAGGACATGCCTTAGCGATTATTTACGCCCTTTATCAAAAACTCCTAGAAGCATTTGTTAGGAGTATCGAGAAAGAGTTATATCCACTCCGTATCTTCCAGCCAAGCATCGACTTCGGCCGCAGGCTGGGGACGCGCAATAAAATATCCCTGCGCCTGATCACATTCATGGGACAGCAGTCGCGCAATGACCAGCTCATCTTCAACACCTTCTGCCACCACTTTTAAGCCCAAGTTATGCGCCAAGTTAATGGTCGAGTGGACAATAATCTCATCCTGTTCATCGGCGAGCATCTTGGTCACAAAAGAACCATCTATCTTTAAGGTCCGTACCGGCAGTCGTTTTAAATAAGCCAACGATGAATAGCCGGTGCCAAAATCATCAATGGCCAGAGTAACCCCTAACTCATCTATTGCTTTGAGAGTGCGCAGCGCTCGCTCGGGATCAATCATAATCGTGCTTTCAGTAATTTCTAATTCCAACAACTCGGCCGGCAGCTCGTACTTTCTCAGCAGTCCCTCTAAACGTTCAACCAAAAAATCACCGAGAAGGTTCTGTGCGGAAAGATTGGCAGCCACCGAGAATTCGTGGCCTTGTAACTGCCAGCGCTTGGCCTGCTGTATTGCATTCTCTAACACCCACAATGTCATAGGGTGTATTAATTCCGTCATCTCAACCAAAGGAATAAATTCATTGGGAGGAATAAAGCCCATCTCCGGGTGATTCCAACGCAGTAAAGCCTCAAAGCCGTAGACCTTGCGATCAGTAATATCCACCTTTGGCTGAAAATACAATTGCAATTGATCTTCTCGAATAGCTCGCCCCAAATCGCTCATTAACGCCAACCGCTTAGGCGTATGTGGGTCGAAATCAGGTCGATAAACCGACACTCCTTTGCGCTCAGACTTAGCGTGATACATTGCAATATCGGCATAGCGCATTAACGTACTAACATCGTCCGCCTGGTCGGGACACATAGCCACACCGACACTGACACTGATCTCTGTGTGCAACCCCTCAACCTCAAAAGGGTTTCGAATCGCATCCAATACTCGGTGTCCAATCACCACAGCCTGTTGATTATTTCGAATTCGAGTCAACAGAATGGCAAACTCATCGCCGCCTAATCGAGCTACCGTAGAGGGAAACTCCGACAACTCCATTTCCAATCGAGGACCAATTTGTTTGAGCAGTTTATCGCCCGCTTGATGCCCTAAGGTATCGTTAATCTCCTTAAAGCGATCGAGATCTAATAGCATCAATGCCATTTTTTGATCGGGCTTGCGATTCAATAACGCAGTTTCCAATTCTTGATAGAGCTTGTTCCGGTTGGGCAGTAGCGTCAGTGAATCGTGGGTGGCCTGATACTCCAGCCGCTCCATGTAACGTTTCTTTTCGGTGACATCTCGAGTAGTGCCCCAAAAACGCTGGAGCTTGCCGGCGTCAACAATTCCCATCAAAGAAAACTGAAAGAACACTTTGTCGCCGTGCTCAGCAATGTGATCAATCTCGAAGTCTTGTAGGCGATAGCCACTGATGGCAAATTGTTTAATCCCCTCAGCCGCCGTCGGCGGCATACACGCCTTTAACGGGTAACCCAGTATTTGATCCGGTGACGAGCTCCCCAATAATCTAGCCGCGGCGTGATTGCACTCAGCCAATGTTGCTCGTTCGAGTAATTGAAGAAGCTGTTGCTCAGCACTGCTATGGACATCAATGGGCGGAATCACATCGAATCGATACATTGCCTCAGAGCTATTGACAATGAAAGCCCGATAACGGGCTTCACTTTCTTCTAGCGCCAGCTCCTTGGCAACACTCTCGGTGACATCATTGATCACCAATAAGACACCAGTTACCACACCCTGAGCATTTTTGGTGGGAATCTTATCCACTCGATACCAATAGCGACGATCAGCTTCAACACGCGACTCCAAACTATTGAGTGTTTCCTGACCGCTGCGAATAACTTGCATAACCTCTCGGTGACGCTCAGCAACATCATCCCAACCGGGCGCCACCTCCATAAACGTTTTCCCGAGCGCCTGATCCAGCGGCAGCCATTCACTCGCCAGTTGATTGCCGTGCTGCACCAACCCCCAGCGATCCATATACCAAATCACCGAGCGCATAGAATCCAAAAGCTGTTGAAGCTCGGTTTTGCCGTGCTGCTTATCAACACCGCTGTCGGACATCAGCATAGAACCCATCACTAAGGAGCGACCATCGTCACCTTCTGCCGGAGAACACCAAAGACTAACTATCTCTCCGCTACGTTTCAGAGTAAGAGGAAGACTGAAAGGCTTTTGCCGTCGCAACGAGCGACCGACCGACATCAACAATTGCTCTCGGCAATCTTGAGTGAGTAAATCCAGAAGATCTGACAGGGTATTGGCCGCGCACTGGAACTCTTCGCGAAAGCTCTCATTGACCTCTAGATGACTGTCATACACATGCCAGCACCAGGCCGGGGCTTTGAGACTTAAAAGACTGCGCTGAATATCCGAAATCCCGCCGGCACCTGAGGCTGTCGCCAATTCGTCAGGTGTTGTCGTGTCCCAAGCGGAAGTTTGGTTTGATTCAGACATAATGAGAGGAAAACTCCATGACACAAACGGTTACTATCCCTAGTGCACAATGAGTTTGACGACTCTGTGTGCGTTCTAGTCAGTATAGTCAAGAACACACGAAGTGGCGGGAAATTCTCAATTTTACAAGAAAGAGAAAAGGTTATTTGTGCAGCTCAGACTATCGGGGAATAAGTATCCCATTTATATACGTTTTGATTTGGAGAGCGAGTAAAAAAGCCGTCAGCCTTCCCTCAAAGAAAGGCTAAAACTAGTAATGTGGCGGACGTTCGTCACCACCCATTGCGATTGGCTGATCCAATTTGCTCTCCATCCCCTTGAATTTCTCCGCCAATAACTGAAGTTGTAACTGCTGCTTGGCCAAGAGCGCGTCTTGCGCAGCAATCACTTTATCCAGCTCGCTGAGATTGTCCTCCTGAAAAGCCACCCGAGTTTCTAACTCGTCAATACGTTGTTGTAATTTCTCATTGTCTGACATTGACACTAGACTTCTCCTCGCACGCATTGATAGACCGATTGCAATAGCAACTCGGCCCTTTCATCCATCAAAATGGCCTGCCCCATAACACGACTGACAAATCCAAATCCGATGCCTTCCTGAGCATCACCATAACCTAAACTGCCGCCTGCACCTGGGTGACAAAAATACTCATTGGATTGAACTCCGCCTGGCAATAGGCGCATGAATCCCAAACTAAAACTCAGTGATTGGTGCAGAAGCTGATCCACGCCTGAGGTTTGTTCTCGCCACAACCAATGACGCTGATCCGACGACAATAAGCGCTCATCAGAGCGATCACTCAGGCAAGCATAAAAGGTGGCAAGATCGCGTGCGGTGGCCTGCCCGTTGGCTGCAGGGATTTGTGCCTGACGCCATTGAGGTTTATTAGTGCCAATCATCAAAGACATGGGATTGGTAAACGCACGATTGGTAACTCCGCGAGGATTCTCACGAATCACCTCAACCAAACTGCCACCCGTATTTGCCTGCATTCGCTTCATAGCCACAACATCGGCAACTTGCGTAAGCTCTTTACTCGACAATCCAAAAGCGCAGCTTAATCCTAAGGGTTGTGCGATATGTTGCTGGACATAGTCATTAAAGCTCTGACAGCCACTGGCCCGTCGAACGACTTCACCCAGCACCCAGCCGTACAACATCGGTGAGTAGCCCTGTATCTCACCAGGTGTCCACCAAGGCTTCTCAGCGGCTACAAGTTCGGTAATACGATTCCAGTCATAGATGGCATCGTCGTCAATTTTATTGTGAAAGGCATTGATCCCCGAACGATGACACAATACATCTTGCACGCGAATACGCTCTTTACCATTCGCTGCAAATTCTGGCCAAATATCTGCGATGGGTTGATCCAACCTCAAGGCGCCTCGATCTACCAGCTGCAGTATGGCTACGGCGACTAATGCCTTACTGGCAGAAAAGATATTCGAGCGCGTATCACTCTGCCACTCGAGAGTTTCATCTTTATCCCGTGTACCCGCCCATAAATTGAGCACCTCTTCGCCTTGGTGCCTAACACTCACGCCCGCACCCAGCTCTCCCATTTCGGCAAATAACTGCTGAAAGGCTTGAGCGACGGGCTCAAATCCGGGGCTCACATCACCATGAATCGCGACCATTGGGGTTGTCTCCGTTTATATCTGGCATGACTGGGCAAATCATGCCCGAGCAATAAAACTGACTGTCGTCAAACAGCCTAATTAATGGCCGCTATCATACCTGAACTGAGCCATTGATGTCAGAAGATCCCTACTTCACTAGTAGTCTACCGCGCCTTAACCGCACACCTTGCTAAGCACACATCGGTCTTTTCTGGAGCAATAAATCCAGCGCGCTGTCATCCAATTGCCACAAATCCGTCATCTGGCGATCATTAACGCTTCATCGAATCGTCATACCTCTTTAGCAAACTTCTTTGCACACACATCGATTAAGTCAGGTGTTCGATTTGACTACAAAACACTATAAAACCCTGTGGATCTCCGACGTGCACTTAGGCACGAAGGACTGTAAAGCTGAACAGCTGAATGATTTTCTAAAGCACCACCGTGCCGAAAAAATCTACTTAGTCGGCGACATTATCGATGGCTGGAAAATGAAATCTGGCATCTATTGGAAACAAGAGTTCACTCGAGTACTGCGCAGATTGCTCACGCTGTCGAAGAAAGGTGTACAGATTGATTACATCACCGGTAATCACGACGAATTTTTACGTCGTTTTGCCAACAATCGCTTTGACAATATTCACCTCTATAACCGCGTCATCCATACCACTGTGGATGGCCGCAAGCTATTGGTGATTCATGGCGATCAATTCGACAGTGTTGCCCGCTGCCACCACTGGCTAAAATTCTTAGGCGACAAAGGCAACGATCTATTGATGTTCCTCAATCGCGGTTACAACCTCTTGCGAGAGAAGTACGGTCACGGATATTGGTCTCTGGCTGGCTACTTGAAAAACCATATCCCTCAGGCCCAGCGCTACATACAGGACTATGAACAAGGAGTTGCCTACGCGGCGGAAAAACAGGGTTTCGATGGTGTGGTTTGCGGCCACATTCACCAGGCCGCCAACAAGAAAATTGGCAATATTGAGTACTACAACACCGGCGACTGGGTGGAATCCTGCACCGCTCTCGTTGAAGATTTCGACGGTAAAATCCATTTAATCCAATGGCGTGACCAACTATCCAACTCAGTTGCACCGACACCGGCGGAAACTGTGATTACCACTGCCGACTCGCTACCAGAGACAGAAGCCGCTTCACTGACTACCAGCGTTATTGCGTCAGCCATATTTGCCGGCGCCTCTCTGGGGCATACTCAGTGGGAGCATAAAGAAATGGACTTGGACGACTTGTTGAGCGAAGACTGGGTGAGTGAAAAGCAACTGCAGGACAGAGACTATTCCCATCAGCATTTGTCCAATACTGACTGGCTCGAGTCCGACGTGACAGAAAACTCAGAATACGCAGACACCAACGAAGAACTACTGGATCTCGATCAAGTTCCTGCACTGATTATCCCCATCAACGTCTAACAAGTTATGCACTGTTGAGAGCTTTCTAATCGGTCAAGGAATGACCACAGAACTTACAGTAGAGCGCATCATTCTCGTGCCCAGCAGTACGACACTCATCGCAACGACGCTGACTGCGGTCGCGCTGCATTTCAGTGGCCAATTCAGCGGTCAGAATACCGGTCGGAACCGCGATAATAGAATAACCCGTCAGCATAGCTCCAGCGGCAATCAACTGGCCCAAACTCGTCTGAGGAGTAATATCTCCATAACCTACCGTGGTGATGGTGACGATGGTCCAATAGATACTCTTGGGAATACTGGTAAAACCATGCTCCGGCCCTTCAACCACAAACATCAACGAGCCGAAAACCGTCGACAAGACCAAGACCGAGGAAAAGAACACAAGAATCTTACGCCGAGACATCAACATGGCGCGGACCAGAATGTTAGCCTCGGACAAATAGCGCACTAGCTTGAGTATCCGAAACACACGCAGCACCCTCAGCAGGCGCACCATCAACAGATAATTCACATCGGCAACAAACAATCCCATATAGGAAGGCAAGATCGCCAGTAAATCCACCAACCCATAAAAACTGCGCATATAACGCAGGGGTTTTGGCGAACAATAGATTCTCACCAGATACTCAATGGTGAAAATACCCGTAAAAAACCACTCGGCCCCCACCAGCCAAATACCAAAGCTGTTATAGATGGACTCGACCGATTCCAGAATCATAGCGGCGACACTGAAAAAGATCATATAGATCAAGACCATGTCGAACAGCTTTCCCGCCGGCGTATCGGTGCCAAAAATAATGGTGTGTATTTTTTGCTGTAGTGGAGACTGCCCCATGAGATTCCCTGTCAGACGTGAACAGCACTATTTAACCAGAGGCTAAGCGCTAGGGAAAGTAGGGATGGAACTGTGTTTGAGTTAGAACTTAATCCACAGAGGTGCTATTCGAACTTTTGCGGCGAAGAAACCGACTCTTCAACCCTGCGGCGAACAGGCAGCGGCACAAAGGTCGGCCGCCCCAATCACGATCACGATCACGATCACGATACTAAGCTAGACGCCGAGTCACGAAGTCGGCCATCTGTCGCACACAGACTTTTGCTTCTGGCAAGAAAGGATAGAACGTTGGCCATACGTGAGGTTGTTTTTTCCAGACTGATAACTCCACCTCACCTCCTTGCTGCTCAACACGCTCGGCAAGCCTAATGGAGTCGTCGCGCAACACCTCGTTATCACTGACGGTAATCCAAAGCGGTGGTAGATCCGACAAATCACCGTAAAGTGGCGAGGCCAGAGGATGCGTAGTACTTTCACCCGCCAGATAGATCGCGCCACCAGCCGCAATAGATTCCGCATAGAACATGGCACAAGACGACTCGTTTTGCATGACCGATGCACCGGTCGCCGCCAAATCCGTCCAAGGCGACAGCAACAAAGCGCCGCTGGGCAAAGCCTCACCCATTCGTTTCAATTTCAGAAGCAGCGCCATGCACAAACCACCGCCAGCGGAATCTCCTGCCAAGACGATATTGGCCGGTTGAATACCTTGATCTCTTAGCCATTGGTAGCAATTGACGGCGTCTTCAATAGGCGCCGGAAAAGGATGCTCAGGGCTGAGACGATAGTCCAAAGAAAACACTCTGATACCACTTTGTTTTGCCAATGCCGCTGTCATCGGACGATGAGTTGTCGGTGAGCAAAAAGAATAGCCTCCGCCGTGACAGTACAAAATGCAGCTCTGTTCATCAGCAGCTTCAGGTATTTGCCACTCACCCTTGACCTTTTCTTCAGCAACGGCTTCAATCAAAACCTCTGGATCAATTTTTTGATTTTTGGCTTGCTGTTCCAGTTGCTGACGCAATCGAGGTAGATCCAACTTGTCCGCTGACATCATCGGCTTGAACTTTCTCTTTAGGACAAAACTAAACAAGCGTGAGCGCCAACTGGGTGCCCCCATCAGTCGGTGTGACATACAAACTCTCCAGTGAAATAGGCTAGGGAAATCGAGCGCCGCAATTACTCTGCAGGAACCATACGCTCAAAAACTCGCTGATAGCGCACAGGTAGTAGCCGAGCGATCAGATCCAAAAATTTCGCGTCTTTACCGATGAGAATTCGTTTCTTTCTTGCCGCTATGCCGCGTCGAATAATCTCAGCAGCTTTCGACGCAGGCATCACTAACGCTTGTGATTCTATTCGTTCAATCGCTTCTTCCCGCGTTCCCGCTTCTTCGTCAAATACCGCACTGCGGGCAATGTTAGTACGAATTCCACCGGGGTGCACGCAAGCCACATGGACATCACTATCCTTAACTTCTTGACGCAGCGACTCGGTAAAACCACGCACCGCAAACTTGCTCGCGCAGTAGGCAGCCTGTCCCGGCACACCGATCAAACCAAACAGACTAGAGATATTTACCAGAGAACCCGACGTGCGTTTTAAAGCTGGCAGAAAAAACCGCGAGCCGTAAACTACGCCCCAAAAATTGATATCCATGATGGAGCGGAATGCATCCAACGATGCCCCTTCAAAGGTCCCCATGCGAGTAATACCCGCGTTATTGATTACCACCTGGATGTTTGAAAACTGCTCGCTAACCTGTTCGGAAAACTCTTTCATTTCGGATTCGTTTGATACATCTAATGCCGAAACGAACACTCTATTCGCACCACTTTCTTCCAGGCTTTTCTTAAGATCTTGCAAGCCCGACTCATCCACATCCGCCAACGCCAAGTTATAGCCCAACTCTGCATATTGAAGCGCGAGTTCTCGCCCCATTCCCGACGCCGCTCCGGTAATCACCACTGTTTCATTCAACTTCTATCCCCCTTTTACCTAATACAGATCTTAAGATTATCTGCGCTCACGCAACTCAAAAACAACTCTCGCCACTAACTAATGAGCGTAAATCCACCATGTACTTAGTAGTAACCTTGCCACAAATCGAACTGCAATTAGTCAAAAAAACGAAAAATGGCCGGCAATTACTGCTTTTGGCCAGCAACGACACAAGGTCAAAATCTCCTTTGACAAACAGTCATTGAGGCTCGATGAAGTCAAGATAACGACTATCGATACCCGTTCATTGACAACCCGCAAGCCGGAGGAAGATTGTCGCTTTCTGACGGGCAAAAAATCATACTCGCACTATGCTGTCTCACTCACATGCAATAACACCCGCGTATTTATGAAGAAAATAGTTTTCGTTGCCACCCTCTGTGGCCTAGCCGCCATTGCCTTTTATAGTGTCACTTACCTCAAAAAAACCGCCGACGCCTACTTATTCGCTTATCCATTGGCGCTTATGGAAGCCACCCGCAACAACATGGTGGCAACGGAAGCTCACACCAGTGACGAAAATCACTTGGTTCAACTGCGTGAACTCCCCGATCACAATTTTCGCGCAGTCGTTCGCCCCAATAACGACACCCTCTACTCCATCACTTGGTTTGATTTGAGCCAAGAGCCGCAGATTATTTCTGCTCCCGAGATGGGGAACAACTACTACGTTCTACCCTTCATGGATGCGTGGACTAACGTATTTTCGACCGTAGGAACTCGCACCAGCGGCAACCAATCACAAACCTTTGCGCTCGTCGGCCCCGACTGGAAAGGAGACTTACCGTCACCGCTACAACGCATAGATTCACCCACCAATATGGTGTGGATGATTGCTCGAATCGAAATAAAAAATCTCGATAACCTCGATGAAGCTTTTGCTCAGCAAGATCAATTTCGATTGACCGGCCTTGCAGACTGGCACCAAGATAAATGGCGAGACAACCGTATAGGGCGTCGAGACTCCTCAAGCCCCACAACAGCCCTTGCCCCACCTGATTGGGTCGCCTCCCTCGATGCACAAGAGTTTTTTGAACTCACTCGTCAATTGATGGCCACTCAATACCCCAGCGACCAAGATCAAGCGGCAATCCATAACTTACGCGATATTGGCATCAATCCAGAGCAAGCGTTTGAACCCAATTTTTTACAGCGCTATTTGATGGATTTTGCTCTTGAAAAAACACGCGCGACGCTGCTCGATCGAGCCAACAATCGACAACCCAATGAAAACAACTGGTTCGTCATTCGCGACGGTATTGGCCGCTACGGACAGAATTACAAAGCGCGTGCTTTTATTGCTCAGTTTGGCTTAGGAGCGTTGCCACCCGAGGAGGCGAGCTATCCCAATACCGCGCACGACAGCAGCCTTCAACCGCTCGATGGCCGATACCGCTACCGTATTCACTGGGATAGAGAGCAGCTACCACCGGTGAACGCTTTCTGGTCGCTGACGATTTATGACGATAGCGGCTACATGATCGACAACAGCATTGGCCGCTATCGTATCGGCAGCAACAATCAGTTGCAGTGGAACACGGATGGTTCTCTGGAGTTACAGCTTCAGAATAAGACCCCCGACAGCCAAAATAGCAACTGGCTACCGATCCCTGAAGGCCGGTTCAACATGGTGCTGCGCCTGTACTGGCCAGACCAGTCATTCCTGCAGGGGCAATGGCAACTGCCTGTTATCGAGCGCCTCCCTTAACGAGCAACAAGAATTTTCAATAATTTACTACTTGGTAGCCATCCTAAGGCTGAGATAAACTAGCGCCCAAACGATCAACCGTCGATGGCTACAAACAAGCCATCGACGGTCATATCCATCATTTTATGGGAGCCAATGTGGCCTTACTGCTCAAACCTTTACGCTGCCCTCACTGCCAACAACCCATCGATAAAGCACTGCTGCGTCGTCACGGCCAATTGCAGTCGTTTTTACGCAGAAAACCCTTCCCCTGCCCACACTGCGAAAAGAACACGGTCTTTGCCGAAAAAGCCGACACAACGGTTTCCATGGGGATATTTCTGGCAGTGATTCTGGCGCCCTTGTTTCACCTATGGGACTTCAACTTTATCGACACCAAGCATTTATTCGCCTTGGGTGTCGCCGTTATCGTCGTGGGTGTTATGACCCAGAAACTCGACAAAGCTTAAGGCCTACTTATGAGCAAGAACTCCAAACTGGTCTACTCCACCGACCAAGGTCGCATCAAAGAACAGGCCCCCGAAGCGGCTATCGATACCGGTGATGGGGTGGTACGTTTACAGCGAGAAACCAAAGGCCGCAAAGGCAAAGGCGTCACTCTTATCACTGGACTGGCCCTGCCCGCCGATCAATTAAAGAAAACCGCCAAACAGCTGAAACAGCAATGCGGTGTCGGCGGTGCTGTCAAAGATGGCGTTATCGAAATCCAGACCGACGATCGCGACAAGCTCAAAGCGCTGCTGGAAAAACAGGGGCATAAGGTCAAGCTGGCCGGAGGCTAACCCAGTGAGCGCACCGTCTACAGACGATCCTATTTTGCCTTTTGATGCGGAGTTGTTAATCAGTCTCGCTAGAACCTCAATGCCCTTTGGTAAGTACCAAGGACGCCTACTGGTCGATCTGCCTGAACCCTATGTCTTGTGGTTTGTAGATCAAGGGCTACCTAGCGGTAAACTCGGACAACAACTGGCACTGCTGCACACCATCAAGGTCAACGGGCTAGAGAAATTACTCGACCCCATGCGCCGCTCCTAGACCCAGCAACGACTCAATCACTCCGCCCCCAAAACCCCAACAACTCTTGTCGGCACCAGCCTCAAAAACAGCGCTGGAGTGCACTTTTTGGCTCATTCTTTGCACAAGCATACTGAAAGACTGAAAACGTCACTAATTTGGCAGATGCTCGCTCTCGCTAATACTCGGTTTTAGCGTTCGGGCAGGCATCTCACAACCTCGCCTTCGAATGAGATAGGACTATGGAAAACCCAGATCTTTGGTCGATTATCGACACCTCCATCAAAGTTGGTCTTGGTGCTTTGATTGCCGGCTTCTGCCTGTGGATCAATCAGCGCCGCCTGCCTGTCACTCAAGAGCGCTCAGAACGTCGTATCGACATGCTTGAAGCGGTGTCTCGAGATGTGGGCAACGTCAATCATATATTCGCCAAATACTCGTCACTGGCTATCGAATCGACTCGTTTTGGCAATCGCTGGCCTCAAGCCAGAAAAGACGAGCTCACTCGAGTGAACAGTGAGCTGGTGGAAGAGTTTCGTAAAATGGCAGACGCCGAATCCAAGCTATTGATGCTGGGAGAAAAAGCCTTAGAAAAAACCCTGCGCCTCTACGGCGCCAAAATTGCTCAGTTCCGCAAGCAAGTGTACGTTGGCCGACAGGACATCAGCGAGCAAGACATTGTTCAAATCAAAAAGGAAATCCTACAACTCAGAGAACAGTTCTACGATATTCTGAGCCATAAATACGATCGCCTGCTATCTGCCTGACGCATGTGTTATAAGAGACCCCTTCCGCTTATAAATAGATGAAATTTTACTGAACAATCCTGCCCGATACGGCTAAACTTATAACGCTGTATTTTCATCGAGCTAGGTATTAATGCAACCCAAAGAAATTGTACTCGTGGCCGTTGGCGCCCTGCTGCTCACCAACGTATCCATTATCGGTACCCTATTTGCCACCGGTTACTTCAGCGATGAGACCCAAGCAGAAGAAGTGGTTGAAGAGGAAATTGTGGAAGCACCACTCCCTCCAGCCGAGCCGCCTAAACCCCAACTTCATTCCATGTCGCAGGCCTGGTATCTGTGCGAAGATCGAGTCAACGCCTCCAACAGCGCCAAGCGATTCAGCTATTCGTTTGATTCAGTCGCCAGCCGCTACAACGAAGACAGCCAGACCTACCAGATCTTTATTGAAACCCAAACCGCCAGTCGTGCCGAAGCGCCGATGGAAACCAGCGAAGTCACCTGTGAAGTATCCACCGTCGATATGAGCATCAGTAGCTACGCCGCCAAGAAAAAATAGCCCGTAGACTTTCTGCGTAATTATTAGGCTCAACTCCCAGGTAGATCGAGACAGCACGCCAAGCCCCCTCCACCTGATGCGATACGATCACTGCCTCCCGACAGCTTAAAAAGGCAGCACTGAATCAGCAACATTGAGACACAAAAAAGGCGAGCCCCCAGAGTAAACCCTGAAGATCTCGCCTTTTATCGTTTGATTGTCTCTCTAGCGCAATCGCCTAAAACAGAAAACCGATTTAAACGTTGCCGTAGCTCATCAAGCGCTGATAGCGTGTTTCTAGCAGCTGCTCGATAGGCTCTGCCGATAGACGATCCACCTGCTCAATCAAACGCGACTGCAGCTTGTCTGCCATAGCGTCCATATCGCGGTGAGCACCACCCAATGGCTCAGCAATGGTTTCATCAACAATGCCTAAGCGCTCCAAGTTATCCGACGTCACGCCCATGGCTTCAGCCGCCAATGGCGCCTTGTCCACAGTCTTCCAAATAATATTGGCGCAACCTTCCGGTGAAATAACAAAATAGGTTGAATACTGCAGCATGTTCAAGTGATCGCCCACACCAATGGCTAATGCACCACCCGATGATCCCTCACCAATCACAGTACAAATAATAGGCGTACGCAAACGCGACATAACCGCTAGGTTTTGAGCGATAGCTTCAGAAATACCGCGCTCTTCAGAGTCGATCCCAGGATAGGCCCCCGGGGTGTCGATAAGAGTCAGTACTGGCATTTTGAAACGCTCGGCCATCTCCATGAGACGCAGAGCTTTGCGATAACCCTCGGGCTTAGGCATACCAAAATTGCGCTCGACCTTCTCAGGTACGCTGCGACCTTTCTCTTCACCGATTACCATAACGGGTTTGCCGTCCAATCGACCGACGCCACCAATAATGGCTTTGTCGTCGCCGAAGTGACGATCGCCGTGCAACTCGTCCCAATCGGTAAACATCCGCTTGATGTAATCCATCGAGTAAGGACGCTGAGGGTGACGAGCCACCTTCACGACCTGCCATGGGCTCAAGTCGGTGTAGATGCTCTCAGTGAGTTTAATACTCTTGTCACGCAGCTTGGCAATCTCATCGGCAATGTTGAGATCGTTGTCGCTACCGACTAATTGTAGCTCTTCAATCTTGGCTTCAAGATCGGCGATGGGTTGTTCAAAATCGAGGTAATTGGGATTCATAACTACCAGTAAGTCCAGACATCAATAAGGGTTGAGGGGCTCGTGAATTGTGGCTTTAACCGAGGCGGTCGTGCACTCTAAGTCCCTATTTTAAAAAAAGTTACCATACGCGAAAGCTCATAGCGAGTCGACCTCTTTTGGCACAATTGCCTCGATTTGTGGCTGATTCCCCCACTTCCAAAACAAACTCTCGATAGCTTCACAGTTTGGCTGTGACTGATTTAGGCTGTAAAAAATCACCCTCTTACATGCTCAATATTCTAATGACACATTATCACGACCACAGATTTCTCTGAGATCTTCTAGCAATTCATCCTGCGGTCGCACACGCCAGCTCTGCCCTAACAACAGACGCCCTCGCGCATCTCGGCGCTGATAATTCACTTTAACGGCACAACGCCCTTCGCGATAAGGCCCAAGCATATCGGCCAATTGTTTCGGGAAACTTTCAGCCAACTGCTCAGCTTGAACGCTGATAATCAGACCTCGGGCAAGATCCACTCGGGCATCGGCGAGACTGCGCACTTTATCGGCGCGCATTTTCAAGCCACCACTGTAGTCGTCGTAATTCACCTGACCTTCGATCACCAGCATGCCATCTTTGACCAGCTTATCGCGATACTCGTTATAGGTGTCCGCAAACACTGCACACTCGATCCGACCAGAGCGATCATCCAAGGTCACAAACGCCATGGTATCTCCACGCTTGGTTTTCATGACCCGAAGGCCGACGACCAAACCGGCGACATTCTGATTGCTCTTGTCAGGCTTGAGATCTGAGATCCGCGAGGAAATCAAATGCTTGAGCTCGTGGCGATACTCCTCAATCGGGTGCCCCGTAAGATAGAGACCAAGGGTATCTTTTTCACCATTGAGACGCTCTTTGATGCTCCAGCTGCGCACATTGCGAAACTCTGCATAGACATCAGTATCGCTATCGCCGGTGGGCACGACATCACCAAATAGATCGGTCATACCCGCATTGGCATTGGCAGCACTTTGCTCAGCCGCTTTAACCGCTTCAGGCATGGCCGCAAGCATTACTGCGCGGTCGTAGTCACGGTCAATTTTCGGGCTAATACCATCGAAGGCGCCCGAGCGAATCATCGCCTCCAAGGCACGCTTGTTAACCCGACGCGGATCTATGCGGGCACAAAAATCAAATAGATCACTGAAAGGCCCATCTTTACGAGCCTCAATAATGTTCTCGATAGGGCCTTCGCCCAGCCCCTTAATAGCGCCCAAGCCGTAGATGATATTGTCATCATCATCGACGTTAAAATGGAACTCACCCTGATTGACGTCCGGCGGCAACAGGGTCAGCCCCATTTCCCGGCACTCTTCAATAAAAGTCACCACCTTGTCGGTCTTATCCATATCCGAAGACATGGTGGCCGCCATGAACTGAGACGGATAGTGAGCTTTCAGCCAGGCCGTTTGGTAGGAAACAATAGCGTAGGCCGCCGAGTGAGATTTGTTAAATCCGTAACCCGCAAATTTCTCCACCAGATCGAAAATTTTCATGGCCAAATCAGGATCGACTCCCTCACCCTTTGCCCCCTCCTCGAAGGTTGAGCGCTGCTTAGCCATTTCTTCCGGTTTTTTCTTACCCATCGCTCGACGCAACATATCCGCGCCGCCTAGAGAGTAACCCGCCAATTCCTGAGCAATCTGCATAACCTGCTCTTGATAAACAATAACCCCATAAGTGGGCTTGAGAATTGGCTCTAGTTTTTCGTGCTGATACTTCGCATCGGGATAGGCGACCTTGGCCCGGCCGTGCTTACGGTTTACAAAGTCATCGACCATGCCCGAATCCAACGGTCCCGGTCGAAACAGGGCCACCAGAGCAATCATGTCTTCAATATTGTCCGGCTGAAGTCGCTTGATCAGGTCTTTCATGCCCCGCGATTCCAACTGGAATACCGCGGTGGTTTCCGCCGCTTTGAGCAGCTTAAATGTCTTGGGATCATCGAGCGGGATTGCCTCAATCACCAGAGGCTCTTCGTTGAGCTTGGTGCGTTTAAGGTCAATCATCTTGCGCGCCCAATCGATGATGGTCAGGGTACGCAGACCGAGGAAGTCAAACTTCACCAGCCCTGCATCTTCTACATCACCTTTATCGTATTGGGTCACCAAACCACTGCCAGTTTCATCACAATAGAGCGGCGAGAAATCCGTGAGTTTTGTCGGCGCGATCACAACACCACCAGCGTGCTTACCCACGTTTCGGGTCAGGCCTTCGAGCTGCAGTGCCATATCCCAAATTTCTTGTGCCTCCTCATCAGCCCCAAGAAACTCTCGAAGAATTTCTTCTTGCTCAAACGCCACACGCAACTTCATCCCGGGATCGGGCGGAATCATTTTCGACAGTTTGTCCGCCAGGCCATAGGACTTACCCTGTACGCGAGCGACATCTCGCACCACCGCCTTGGCCGCCATGGTACCGAAAGTAATAATCTGTGATACCGCATCACGACCGTAGTTATCGGCCACATAACTGATCACCTGGTCGCGATTTTCCATACAAAAATCAACGTCGAAATCGGGCATAGAAACCCGCTCTGGATTCAAAAACCGCTCGAACAGCAGATCGTATTCCAGCGGATCCAAATCGGTAATTTTCTGTACATAGGCCACCAGCGAGCCAGCACCGGAACCCCGACCCGGCCCCACTGGGATTTCGTGATCTTTAGCCCACTGAATAAAGTCCATCACGATCAGAAAGTAGCCGGGAAATCCCATCTGCATAATAATGTTGAGCTCAAACTGCAGTCGCTCAAGATAGACCTTGTAAGTCTCGGGGAAATCAGCGGCGGAGGTATCGAAAAGGAAATCCAAGCGTTCATCCAAACCCTCGTAAGAGATCTTCTGGAAGAAGACATTGGTGCGCAGCATGGCTGCGTACTCATCCTCTTGCTCGCGGCCCTGCCACTTCTCCGCCATGGCCTCACGGGCATAACCCACAAAGGTTTCGTAAGGGACGCGCGCCTTGAAGTAGGGGTCTTCCTCAAAGTCGTCGGGAATCGGGAAGTCCGGCAGATAGTAAGTGCCGAGTTCAATATCTAGGTTACAGCGCTTGGCAATTTCAACCGAGTTCTGCAGCGCCTCTGGGATGTCCGAAAACAACTCCTGCATTTCTGCGGGAGTTCGTAGGTACTGCTCCTCGCTGTAACGGCGCTCACGACGGGGATCATCTAAAGCTCGCCCTTCACCAATACAAACACGGGCTTCGTGCACATCAAACTCTTCGGCTTTCAAAAAGCGCACATCATTGGTAGCAACCACGGGGCACTGCTGCAGCCCCGCCAAATTCACTGCCGCATGGAGATACTCCTCATCTTTCGCACGCCCGGTGCGCTGCAATTCTAGGTAATAGCGATCGGGGAAATCCTGCATCCAGCCCTTTAGTAAATCAGTGGCAACATCTTGCTTACCAGCGAGTAGCGCCCGCCCTACATCACCAAACTTGCCGCCCGAGAGCACAATCACGCCGGCAGAATATTGGCTAATCCACTGGCGCTCGAGAAAGGGCTCGCCCTGATGTTGCCCCTGCTGATAGCCCAGAGAAATCAACTCGGTAATGTTTCTATAGCCTTCAGGATTCATAGCCAATAGGGTGACCATGTAGGGATCGGCATCTTCTTCTGCTCGCACCCAAAAATCGGCGCCGCCGATAGGCTTGATACCTGAACCCTGGGCGGCTTTATAGAATTTAACTAGGCCAAAGAAATTACAGTGATCGGTTACCCCACAGGCAGGCATCCCCATTTCTTCGAGGGCGGCAATCAAAGGTTTAACACGAACGAGACTATCCACCAGAGAAAACTCAGTGCGTAGACGAAGGTGGATAAAGTCAGGGGTCATAGAGGATTTGCCAACATTAATTTTATAAGAATAATGAAGGCAACATTCTAGCGAAATCAGCCGCTAAAAACAGGAAATTCGGCCACCAATTCAATAGGCAGCCAAACACCAGAATGATCAGTTATTAATCAGCCCGAAAGGCTTCACTCAAGCAAGGCATCAATGCCGGAATCCAGCTCGCGCGACTCAGGCAAACCGTCCATGACCGCCGACAAATCCAAACCGGCAGCCTTAGCGATGTCATTAGGGAAGCTGGCGATAATCTCCTCGTCGGAAACGTCGCCCTGCTGTTGTCGATACAAATAGCTCGCCAAATTCATCAAACACGCCAGCGGTTGATCATCATTACCGGACAATGGATCTGATTTATTGGCAATACCCTCCACAATAGCGTCGGGGAACTTCCACATTTTCGCCACTTGGGCACCGGCCTCATCGGACGTAAAACCCCAAGCATCTTGCTCTAGCTCGGCTCGGTTGCCGCCCTTTTCAACCACCCTTTCGATTTCTTGAGCTTTCTCAGGCAACATTAGATGTACCATCAAACGCCCGATATTGGACAACATGCCACAGGTAAATGCGGTTTCAGCCTCCGCGGCGCTGTGCCCCGCCAACCAGCGACTGAGCTCTGCGACACCAAAGCTATCGCGCCAAAATTGGTTGAGGTCGAAACCCTCAGGGGCCTTAAAAGCCGAAGTGAAGCCACTGGCTAAGACCAAGGTGCGCAAGGCATTAAAGCCCATTCGCACGACAGCCTCATTGACCGAGGCAATGCTTCGGTTACCGCCAAATTTGGCCGAATTAGCAAGACGCATGACTTTTGCCGTCAATACCTGATCCATACCGACTTTTTTGGCGATTTCATCGACGTCAAAATCGTCATTATCAAAACTTTGAATGAGCTCCTGAACCACTTCAGGAATGGTGGGCAGTTCTTGAGTTTTCGAAAACAGCTGGTCCAAATCCACAACATCTATCCTTAATAATCACTGGGTTTATAAAAGGATAGAAGAAAAAAAGAGGGTCGGTTGTTAGACCGACCCTCTTTTTACAGAAAAACCAAAACCTGCGCCTAAAGCCATCAAAGCTTGATCAAATCGCGCAAAGTTAATCCAGCATGGATTACTTCATTTTAAAGTCCAACATACGCTGCAATGGTTTCATGGCTTTTTCTCTCAACTGTGCATCTACAAAGATCTCTCGGCCTTCGCCACTTTCCAACACACTTTTTAGATTATCCAGCGCATTCATGGCCATCCAAGGACAATTGGCACAGCTACGGCAGGTGGCCCCCGTTCCGGCCGTCGGAGCGATAAAGAACTCTTTGTCTGGACAAAGTTGCTGCATTTTATAAAAAATGCCCTGATCGGTAGCGACGATGAAGCGCTGATTGGGTAACTCTTGAGCGGCAGCAATGAGCTGAGAGGTAGAACCCGCCACATCGGCAATATCCACCACGCTCTCCGGTGACTCGGGGTGCACCAAAATCGCAGCGTCGGGATACTGAGCTTTGATATCTAAGATTCCCTTCGCTTTAAACTCTTCATGCACA
Organism: Cellvibrionaceae bacterium; assembly: GCA_002707785.1. Classification (GTDB taxonomy): domain Bacteria; phylum Pseudomonadota; class Gammaproteobacteria; order Pseudomonadales; family Cellvibrionaceae; genus Pseudomaricurvus. The sequence continues at coordinate 82,059 of PANW01000049.1, forward strand.
ATACAGGCACTGTCCCACAGCAGAACATCAGCACCGGTTTGCTTTTGCACATAGGAGCCCAAGTGCTTATCGGGGGCCCAAAGGATTTTCTCACCCTTGGCATCCAGATAGTCAACAACCTCAAGAGCGATACTGGATGTCACCACCCAATCGGCACGCGCCTTTACCGCCGCCGAGGTATTGGCATACACCACAACCGTTCGATCCGAGTGCTGGTCACAGAAATCTGAAAATTCATCAGCAGGACAGCCCAAGTCGAGCGAACAAGTTGCCTCTAAGGTCGGCATCAATACGCGCTTTTCTGGAGTGAGAATTTTGGCCGTCTCCCCCATAAATTTCACGCCAGCAACGATCAGGGTATCGGCTTTATGATCCTTGCCAAAGCGCGCCATTTCCAGAGAATCAGAGACACAGCCACCGGTTTCTTCTGCCAAGGCCTGAATTACAGGATCGGTATAATAATGCGCCACCAAGACGGCATTTTGCTCTTCTAGCAAGCGCTTAATATCAGCTTTGTAGCCTTCCTGCTCAGCCTCACTCATCACCGATGAGGGCACGTTAGCCAGATGATCGCGAACCAATTCGCGGGCATCCTCTTTAGCAGGAACGTGTTCTATAACAGTCATAGATCAATCCGACGGTATTTTGGGACGAAGGAGTTTAACAGATTCGTAAGAAATCGTCTTCTCGAGGCTACTATGGCACTGTTGGTGGGTTTTTGACTTTGATCTTGCTCAAAGAATGTACAGGGGGGATGCGGGACAAACTAGGTACTAGGTACTATTTTCACCCTGCGGGCGCCTGTTGCGATGAACAGGCGTCTAAATTGCTGCGCAATTTATCGAACGGTGGCTCTTTCCAGACGAGCCCTCCCGATTAACAAAGGGAGCAACAAAAAAGGCCGCTCGATGGGTGAATCTGCTGCGGAGTGAGCGAGAGCCTGGATCGTACTGGATTGATTCAAATAGCCTTGGGGCTATTTTCACCCTGCGGGCGCCTTCGGCGTCTAAATTGCTGGGCAATTTATCGAACGGTGGCTCTTTCCAGACGAGCCCTCCGGACAAACAAAAAAGGCCACCCGATGGGCACTGCTGTCCCACAGTTTGACAGTCATAAGACCAACCTCATCTGAGGTTGGTCTTTTTGATTGGGTGGCGGCTTCGGATTGAAGATCTCCTTCAGGG
>PANW01000050.1 GCA_002707785.1 Cellvibrionaceae bacterium
TCATGTGATGGTCTCCTTCTCGTGAACTTTTGTTTGGCGATTTAAGTTTAGAAGGTATTCTCTGAATACTTAGGGAGGAGGTCATCATAAGTATCAAGTTGCTGCACGCTGACACATACTGCTACGCTCGTTTTTGTGTTTGTCGCTGCGCTTCAATTTTACACAAAAACGCTCTCCGCAGTATGTGCAGGTGAGCAAAGCGTTAAACCTAATTAGGAGAGTAGTTCTTGCCTAGAAGAATGACTTCTACAAAATCAGGCACCCATCAAGTTCTCAAAAATTCATCGTTTGAGAGTTTGGTTGTAAGTTGGCTGATGCAAGATGGATGGCAGGTTTTTACGCCGGTCCTCGATAATGGTCATCAAACCGACATCCTGATATCCGATGGTCCCAATTATCATCGGATACAAGTGAAGACGGTCGAGGCTGCTGGGGAAGATCATGAGCTTGAAAATAAGTGGAACAACAGTAATGTAGACGTAATTGTAGTGTTTGCAAGGAATGGAAACTGGGGTTACATCATGCCCGCTTTTTCAGAAAGTAAAAGAAAGCTAAATCATCACGAGCACCATAAATTTGGTCAAACTAAAAATGACTTTCTAAAATCCTTTCACAAACTATGAAAACCATGGAAAGATGTTTTTTCAGGCTCCGGTTTCGCCTCCGATAAACTGTAAACGCTGTGCATCTCCAGCCCGTAAAACTTAGCATTAAGCACCTATGAGGCGAATGACTTACCATGAAAGTATGTGCTCACCCTGCGTGGCTGGGGCGCCTTTCATCTCGATCCAGATGTCCAAAAAAAGACGCAATGGATGTGCCAGAAAGGGTGACAAAGGACAAAGAATATGAAGCTTTCGTTATTCAGTGAGTCTGAGACTAAAGATGTCATCAATCTTTTCAAAAACGTATTCTCTGAATCAGAAGGAGAAGCTGAAGGCGAGGCAATTTCTGAATTTGTCTCAAGCCTAATTGCTACAACCCAAGCAAAAGATTTAGTGGGTTGTTTAGCCAAAGATAACGAAATTACTGTTGGCTGCATCTTCTTTAGTCGCTTTACTGTACCTAGTGGGCAAGTTGCATTCATTTTGTCGCCGGTTGCCGTTGCCACAGATGTTCAAGGTGCTGGTATTGGTCAAAAGCTAATTCAATATGGCCTAGATCATCTTAAATCATTACACGTGAATTTGGCCTTTACCTACGGCGATCCAAGTTATTATTCCAAAGTTGGGTTTGAGCAAATCAATGAAAGCACTGTAAGGGCACCTTTTCCTCTAAGTCAGCCAATTGGGTGGCTTGCACAATCTCTTGATGGTAATAAAATGCAAGCCATGACTGGCTCGACTCGTTGTGTAGCGGCATTGTGTGATCCAAGCTTATGGTAGCAAAGTACACAATAAGGCTTGTCGCTACTAGTGATCGCCTCTCAAATTCCGAGTAGGTTGATTCTACGCGAGTCGTAGTTTTCTCTCTGTCTGCAATGGCAATAGCCTCTGCAGTCTATAGTTGATACCGTTTTGCGACATCGGTGTTAAGAAATGGTCAGCCGGAAACAAATATGAAAAAAGCACTTTTATTGTTGATAGTCGTGGGTAGTGTTTGGAAGCTATACCACTATTCAGGTGAGGTGTCGCTTGGGCCCGGTGTAATGGCTCCTGATTTTCCGCGGCAGACGAACATAAGCTCAGCGGTTAGTTTTAGTTTTAGAGAATACAATATTACGGAAGTGGCAGAGTTTACCATTAGAGCAAAAGTACTCGCCAAGAAAAACTATCGTATCGGTCGAGAAGCAGATCTTTCACCTATTGATCTCGCGCTAGGTTGGGGGAATATGTCTGATGAGAGTGTTCTTGAGAACATTAAGATATCACAATCAGGTCGGTTCTATCGGTGGCGGGTAGACACTTTCCAATACCTAGAAGAGAAATTGAAACCCAGAGCGCCAATATGCACCTCATTCCTGCCAACGATTCTGTTGAGCGCATCATGGCCAAAATTCGAGAAGGAGATATTGTAGAAATATCAGGGAGTTTGGTAAACGTAAAATCCATCTCCGATGGTTGGTATTGGAACAGTTCACAGACTCGTGAAGATACAGGAAGTGGGGCTTGCGAATTGATCTTTGTCAAAAGTCTTAACATAACTACCATTTAGTGATTCGAGTTAGTTCAATAAAAAGAACATGAGTGATCGCCAGTAAAACTGGATGCAAAAAGATTTGCTTGCCTATTTGGTTGTTGGTAGACGGGAATTATCACAGAGTAGAAATGAAGCTAGATTATTTGGAGGTTGTTTCTCACGATGCGGATGCTGTTTGCAAGAAGGTCTACGAGTTATCAGGTTTCGTCAGCTTTAATGAACCAAATGATTCTCTAGGTGGGGTGAAAACATGCACCATACACGATGGATCTATTGTCGGGGTAAGAGGCCCGCTGTGCGAGAATGAAGAGCCCATCGTTTGTCCGTCTCGGTGAGTCCATGACAGCGATCAAACCGTGGCAACGCTCGGGGCTGAGGGAGAGCAGATAGCTCCGCCACCTATGGAGCTTCCAGGGAAGGAGATTTTCTATCTACACGGTTGGCTCTGTCGAGCGCGGACAGCTTTGAGTCTGTATCGCTTAGCAAGCGGCCGTAGTTGCTATGTTGAAGCCTCATCGTTGGGTGTCGTCTCTAGAAACCAATTAATTTGGGTTGTTGGGACTTGTAAATCTCAACTGTTCGCTATCGTTAACGCGCTACAGTAATCATTTAACATGCCCTGAAAGTCTGCGTTACATTTATACTTCAATTTTTTATTTCTAAGTAATTATCTTGGGGGATTTAATGAAATATTTATCGATTATTCTATTCGCGCTGATTGCTGCGAACACCAGTGCTCATCACACCTATAATCTGGTCTTGTCGAAAAGCAAGGAAGTCGTAGCAAAAGGGTTCACTAGTTATAGCGATTGCTCTGATACTAAAGCGGAAATGAAAGCTTCTTATGATGACAGTCTGTACTGCGTGACGGCCTGGCATTAATCGCTGTTACCAAGATGTGCCCTTGTCAGTTTGAGGGGCTCTTTATTCAGCTTGATTCAAAATTCTCAGTGCTTTGGCCGCTGCGGCCGTGCGATTTTCAACGCCTAGTTTTGGGAATAGCTGTTCCAAATGTTTGTTGATCGTGCGTGGACTAATACTGAGTATTTCCGCGATTTCGCGATTGGTTTTACCATTGGCGATCCACAGCAATACTTCGGCTTCGCGGGCGGTAAGCTGCAGCGCATTTTGCAGTCGTAGGTCTTCCGGTTCGCGTCGGGCATCGATCAGTTTTAACAGAAACTCTGTATCCGAGCGCGCCTCAATTAGTTTTACCTCCAGCGGATAATCCAAGTGTTTTAGCGCTGTTGCGCCACTAGCGTTTATCGTGTGGCCGGGCTGAGGCATTGCGCTAGTCTGTAGCAGTGGTATTAATTGAGTGGGTAATTGTTGGGTCTGCCAGCGTTCGTCGGCGTCGGCCTTGGCCAATAGAGCGTAGGTTTGTGGCGTCGCCCACTGCAATTGTCCCAGCTGGTTTACCGTTAATAAGTTCTGGCCGGTGGCATCCAGCGCTTGTTGGGCGCTGTTGGTCAAGCGCGCGTTGCTCAGGTGCACTTTCATCCGCGCTAGCAACTCGGCGGGGCTGATGGGTTTAGTGAGATAGTCGACACCACCGGCTTCTAGTCCGCGCACGATGTTCTCGGTATCGGTAAGACCCGTCATAAAGATAACAGGAATATTGGCCAGTTCAGGGTCTTGCTTGAGCAGGGCGCAGGCTTCGAAACCGTCCATGGTGGGCATGATGGCGTCCATCAAAATCATGTCGGGGCGCAAACGCTTGGCGATGGTCAGCGCCTGTTTACCCTCGAGCGCCACTAACACGCTGATGCCAAAAGGCTCTAGTGCGTCATTGATCAAGCTAAGAGCCTCGGGGCTGTCATCCACCACCAGTACGATGGCATTTTCCATATTCGTATCCTGTCCGTTGACAACCTGCGCTGGTGTATTCGATTCGGGGAAAACTGGGTTGTTCATTGACGATGGTCCGCTGGGCTGGTGTGTTTATCTTCTGTTTCTAGAGCAGATTCCTGACTCGCCTCGGGTGCAGGCGTATTGAGCAACTCGACCAGTTTATCGAACCGCATGGCGTCGACCCATTGTTGTAATTGGTTCAATGCCGCCGGATCGATCAGTGACTCGTTGGCTAGTGCATCTAGACTGCTCTGTACGCCTTTCTTAAAACCTATTTCAGCACTGGCCAACATCTCTCGTGCTAGCGGTTGGTCGCGCAACGCGCTGAAGTCTGGTGCGTTGGGTAGTGCGTGATGGGTGTCGCTAGCGCTAGCGATGATATCCTCGGCGCGCGTTAATGGCTGACTGGCATAGGTCCACTGCAGTTGTAGCTGTTGGCCTATTTGTTCCAGCAGATCTGTGTGTTTCACAGGTTTCACCAGATAGGCGTCGTGGGCAGCGTGATCGATGGGTTTTCGATGGCGTTCTTGTGCGTCGGCGGAGAGCATAATGATCGGTTGCTGGAGGCCGCGCTGGCGCAAAGCCTTGGCGAGTTCTAGACCGCTCATGCGGGGCATACTCACATCCAATAAAAACAGGTCCGGTGTTTTGGCGGATTGCGGTGTTTTGTTTTGCTGTTGATCGAGCTGCTCTAGACAGGCGAAGGCGTCTTCGGCTTCGAGCATATTAAAGCCCAGCGGTTTCAGCAGATCGATGATCAAACTGCGGTGCAAGGGTTGGTCGTCAACCACCATGACGGTAAGTTCCGAGCCTTCATAGCCACAGATTTGACGTGGTAGGGAGTCTTCGTCACAGGGGTTTTCCACCCACGACAACATCAGTGACGCACTGAAGCAGCTGCCGTTGCCGAGCGTGCTCTTGGCGCTCAGGTCGCCCCCCATAATTTCGGTCAGTAGGCGGGCAATGGTCAGTCCCAAACCGGTGCCCGGTTGTGCAGCCACCTCGCGGCTATCAACTCTTTCGAAAGGTTTTAGGATGCGTTGAAGGTCGTTACTGTGAATGCCAATGCCGGTATCCATTACCGAAAAGTTGGCCACTTGGTTGCGATAGTAGATGTGAAAGTCGACACGCCCTTTCTCTGTGTACTTGATGGCGTTTGATAACAGGTTGATCAGAATTTGTCGCAGACGTTTCTCGTCGGCGATCACCACTTTGGGCAGTTGATTGTGCAGGTGGCAGTAAAACTCTATGCCTTTGGCCGCCGCCTGGGGTTTGAACATCTCCACCAATTGACCGATCAGCTCGGGCAGTTTTACTTGGTTGCGCTGTATGTTGAGGCGACCGGCTTCGATCTTCGAGATGTCTAGCAAGCCCTCGATTAAGTCGGTGAGGTAGTGGCCGCTGCGTTCGATAATTTGTAAGGCTTTGTGATGTTGGGGCGCAATGTTACTGCGTTGGCTCAGTAGTTGGGCATAGCCAAGAATGGATTGCAGTGGGGTGCGCAGCTCGTGACTGATGCCTGAGAGGTAGCGGCTTTTTGCGTCGTTAGCATTCTCGGCCTGCTCTTTAGCGGCTTGCAGGGCTTGGTCTGTCTCGCGGTGGGCGGAAATTTCTTCGAGTAGTAATCGAGTTTGGCGATTGGATTCCTGCTGCGCCACCACACGACTTTCGTGGGTGAGCAAAAACAACCAGGCGATCACACCGGAGACAATCAACAGCATAAAGTAGAGGGTCCACAGGGTTTGCTGCAACAGTTCTGACTCGCCGACGCTCGGCGCCATTTGGGTGTAGATTAAGGCCAGCAAGCCGGCGTTGAGAAGACTGATGCCCATCATGAGGTAGGCGAATTTGATCGAGCGCGAACCCAACAATTGGCTAAGGGTAGCGGGTAGGTGTTGTTTGATTGTTTCGGTCAGGCGTTGGGGTAACTGCAGTTTGGGTTTACAGCTGTCGAGGCAGCGTGAATCGAGTGAGCAACAGAGCGAACAGATAGGGCCTTGATAAGCGGGGCAGTGCGCCATATCCGGTTGTTCGAATTCATTTTCGCAAATACAGCAGCACAGGGTAATCGGGGCCCTTGGTTGGCCTTCATCTTGAAACTGGGCCGCTTTAACTAATTGTGGTTTCAATTCTTCAGATTGACGAGCCAAATAGTAGCGACCCTTTGTCGCCCAGGCGATTAAGGGAACCAGCACAAAGCAGCAAGCGAGGCTGATAAAGTGGGCGAGGTTTTTCGCCAGCTCACCAAAGATACCCAAATAGCAAACAATGCCGGTAATGGAGGCCAACAGCATAGAGCCAACGCCCACGGGATTGATGTCATATAGGTGAGCGCGTTTGAATTCGACGTAGCTGGGGCTCAGGCCTAAGGGTTTGTTGATCATCAGATCCGCGGCCAAACTCGCCAGCCAGCTGACCGCTACAATCGCAAACACACCCAGTACACCCTCGAGTGCCCGGTAGATGCCGAGCTCCATCAGGATTAGCGCGATGGTGACATTGAATACCAGCCAAACCACTCGGCCCGGGTGGCTGTGGGTTAGGCGTGAGAAAAAATTCGACCAAGCAATGGAGCCGGCATAGGCGTTGGTGACGTTGATCTTCATCTGTGACAGCACCACCATCACGCCCGCCAGTACCAACGCCATAGTGGGCGACTGAGTGACAAAACCGGTGAAGTAACTGAACGCCGTCTGGTACATGTACACCGGATCGGCGGCCTGCTCGAAGGTGCTGCCTGAAGTAATCGCCAAGTAGGCCAAGAAGGAGCCCAGTAGCATCTTAATCAAACCAATTAGTACCCAGCCGGGGCCGGCCAGTATGAGCCAGAACCACCAACGTTTTTTATTGGCGTCGGTTTTGGGTGGCATAAAGCGCAGGTAGTCTACCTGCTCGCCTATTTGTGCAACCATGGCAAACAGCACCGACGCGGCGGCGCCAAACAATAGCCAGTCAAAGCCGGCGCTGCCCGCTACTTCTGCCGGGGCGTATTGAGTCCAGTCACTGACACGATCGATTTCGAACCAAGCCACGGCCCCCAGTGCTAACAGTTGCAATACTACCCACACCGGTTGACTGCCCACTTGAAACTTACTGATGGCGGTAATGCCGTGGGTGACGATAGGGATGACCGCGAGTGCGCAGAGTACATAGCCGACAGCCGGGGGGATTCCTAGCAGGACATGCAGAGCAGAGGCAAGAATGGCCGCCTCGATGGCAAAGAAAATAAACGTGAAAGAGGCGTATATGAGCGAAGTGATGGTTGAGCCTAGATAGCCAAAACCGGCGCCGCGGGTAAGCAGATCGATGTCCAAGCCGTGCTTGGCGGCGTAGTAGCTGATCGGCAAACCGGTGATAAAGATGACCGCAGCCACTACCAGCATGGCAATGAGGGCGTTGTTAAAACCGTAGCTGAGCGTGATTGAGGCGGCGATGGCCTCCAGGGCTAAAAAGGCGGTCGCGCCTAGAGCGGTTTGCGCGACCTTTTCAATGCTCCAACGGCGAGCGCCTGTCGCGGTAAAGCGCAGGGCGTAGTCTTCCAGCGTTTGATCACCAACCCACTTGTTGTAGTGACGACGCACGCGAAAAATCTGCTGAGCGGGGCGTGATTCGCTGTAGTCACTGGTGGTCTTGTGTTGTTCGTTGGTTGGTAGCATGGTGCATCTAAATCCGAAGGGGCAGCGCTCATTATAAGGCGCTGCTGTGCTATTGCATGCGGAAGATATGCTGAGGCCACAATCGGCTCTTACCGCTAAGGCGTATCCGAATGATGAGTGTCCGGTTCGCCCAGTAAATCCTCTATCGTCCTCGCTTTTGCAGGCAATCAGGATTTCTCAGCGCCGTGCCTAGGCAGTAGCTAGTGAATACCTAGGGAGTGCCCGTATTGTCAATTCGTCTTTACCCCGAGCGCTGCCGCTATTGCTCAGAGGAGCCTCAATATCCACGGCGTTCAACCGCGTCCATGATCATAACGCGTGAGGCTGAGCGGCGGCGATGCGTCGAATGACGTATTTACCCAATGGGGCTGCGCTGTCATGCTTGATTCCACTTTCCCGCTTCACTGTCGGACCGCTTGTGACCCTCGCTGCTCCCTTTTTCAAATACGTTTCTGCCCCCGATCAAAGCCCTGTTACTGCACACACCTCCACTGCGCACACTTCGGCCAAGCGCTGGTTGGCTAAGTTCGGCGGAGAATTTGTTGCGGTCGACGGCCACACTCGGATGGGGCGCACCGAACACTTTGGGCCGTTGCGTGTGCAGAGACCTTTCTATCCCGAAGGGCTTGGTTGCCTGCATTTGTACTTGCTACACCCGCCGGGCGGTTTAGTCGGTGGTGATCGGCTATTGATCGAATTGGTCGCCAAATCCCAATCCCATGTGCTGATGACCACGCCCTCGGCTGGCAAGGTGTATCGCAATATCAGCGATTTAAGCCAAGGCCAACAGGTAACGCTGACAGTGGCCAGCGGCGCTCATCTCGAATACCTGCCCCAAGAGAACATCATCTTTGATGGCGCCGATGCCGAGTTGACCACTGAGGTGGATATCAGTGGCGATGGTGTGTTTGTCGGTTGGGAGATCACTTGTCTTGGGCGCTTTGAAAGTCGCGAGATGTTTCGGCAGGGGCGTCTGATGCAGTCGCTAATCATTCGTCGAGAGGGGCGACCGCTGTTCAGCGATCGGCTCTGTCTCACGGCCGATGAGGGCGAGGATTTATCGGCCTTACCTGCAGGTGTACAGACGATGCCGAGAGTAGATCTTCAAAAAAGTCACGCCGGTTTTCAGGGCTTCTCTGTCTTCGGCACCTTTGTCATTTCTGCCGATGTGATGAGTGATACACAGGAAGATAACCTGACCAAACAACTGCTTGCGCTGCAAGAGACTGTGAATAATCGCAGCCCCAAAAATACCGCTGATGGCATGACGCAATTGGCGTTAACACAAAAACCCGGTGTGTTCATCGCTCGTATTCTCGGTAACAAAGCCGAGACCGTGCGGCAAACGTTTGAAGAAGTGTGGCGTTTGACCCGTGCGCAAGTGGTGGGTCGAAAAGCCTGTCCTCCGCGAATTTGGCGGACTTAGTGTATCGCCAAAATCGAGTGGCTACGTCATTCGACGTATAGGTCGGTAGAGTAAATCTACTGATAATAACTTGATGAATTTTTAAAAATGTTAGGAGCTTTGCGTGGAACTCTCGCCCCGAGAAAAAGATAAGTTAATGTTGTATATGGCTGGCGAGTTGGCGCAAAAGCGGCTCGATCGCGGGGTAAAGCTCAACTACCCAGAGTCCATCGCGCTCATTTCTTCCTTTATTGTAGAGGGCGCCCGTGATGGTCGAACCGTGGCCGAATTGATGAACGCCGGGCGCCAAGTGCTCGACCGCGACCAAGTGATGGATGGTATTGCAGAAATGCTCCATGAAGTGCAGGTCGAAGCAACCTTTCTCGATGGTACCAAACTGGTCACCGTCCATAACCCCATCGCTTAATACTAGTCGGCTAGTACTTATCCACAGAGTGCTCATTTATGACTGATAAGTTCCACACTGTTCGAATCGATACCGCTTGCCTGTCCCGCGACGCGTATGCAGAGCGCGGTGATTCTCAGTGTCGCGGTTGTTCATGGAAGAAAAAAGGGAAAACAAAATGATTCCAGGTGAAGTGATCTGTGCTCAAGACGACATCGAGATCAATGAGGGGCGCGCAACGATCGAAGTGGAAGTTGCCAACCTTGGTGATCGTCCGATTCAAATTGGCAGTCATTACCATTTTTTTGAAACCAACCTGTCATTGCAGTTCGAGCGTGAAGCCACGCGTGGCTTTCGCCTAAATATCGCGGCGGGCACGGCGGTGCGTTTTGAACCGGGGCAAACGCGCACGGTAGAGTTGGTGGCGCTAGCTGGTAAGCGCCAAGTTTATGGATTTCGCGGCGACGTTATGGGGGCTCTCTAGTCGGCGTATTTCGCGCCGCCTCTAAAGGGGTTTTTAGAATCGTCATACGACAAGATTTTCAAAAAAATTATTCAACGCTCGGGTAAGTAGAAATAGAGGGAACAGTCCATGGCAAAGATTGAACGACGCACCTACGTCGATATGTACGGTCCGACGGTCGGTGACAAGGTTCGCTTGGGCGACACCGAGCTGTTTATCTCGCCGGAAAAAGACTACACCGTGTATGGCGACGAAGTGAAGTTCGGTGGCGGTAAGGTTATCCGCGATGGCATGGGACAGAGCCAAGCGATGAGCGCAGAGATTGCCGACACGGTGATCACTAATGCGTTGATTCTTGATTACTGGGGCGTGGTCAAGGCTGACATCGCCATCAAAGGCGGACGCATTCAAGCAATTGGCAAAGCCGGCAACCCAGACACTCAAGAGGGGGTCTCCATTGAAGTGGGGCCGGGCACCGAAGTGATTGCGGGTGAAGGTCAGATCGTGACTCCCGGCGGCATAGACGCGCACATTCACTTCATTTGTCCGCAGCAGATTGAAGAGGCGTTGATGAGCGGCGTGACAACCATGCTTGGTGGCGGTACTGGACCGGCAACGGGCACCAACGCCACAACTTGTACGCCGGGTCCTTGGCACATTGGCAAGATGCTGCAGGCGGTAGAAGACGTGCCGATGAACATCGGTTTTCTCGGCAAGGGCAACGCCAGCTTGCCGGGCCCGTTGATCGAGCAGATCGAAGCCGGCGCCATGGGGTTAAAGCTACACGAAGATTGGGGCACGACTCCGGCCAGTATCGACAACTGTTTAACCGTCGCCGAAGAGCAGGATGTGCAGGTGGCTATTCACACGGATACGTTGAATGAATCGGGTTTTGTTGAAGATACCTTAGCGGCCTTTAAGGGCCGAGTCATTCACACCTATCACACAGAGGGTGCTGGCGGTGGTCATGCACCCGATATCATCAAGGCCGCTGGCGAGGCCAATGTTTTACCGTCCTCGACCAATCCAACTCGGCCTTACACGGTTAATACCGTGGATGAGCATTTGGATATGCTGATGGTGTGTCACCATCTGGATCCGAACATTCCGGAAGATGTGGCTTTCGCCGATTCCCGTATTCGGCGCGAAACCATCGCAGCCGAAGACATACTGCACGACCTTGGCGCTTTCAGCATGATCTCCTCCGATTCCCAAGCCATGGGGCGGGTGGGTGAAGTAGTAACCCGCACGTGGCAAACCGCGCACAAGATGAAAGTGCAAAGGGGCCCTCTGACAGAAGACGCCGGTACAGGCTTCGACAATTTCCGCTGTCAGCGCTACATCGCCAAGTACGCCATCAACCCCGCTATTACCATGGGGGTCGCCCACGAGGTGGGCTCCATCGAGGTGGGTAAGTTGGCGGATCTTGTGTTGTGGAAACCGATGTTTTTTGGCACCAAACCTTCACTGATTGTAAAAGGAGGCATGATTGCTGGTGCCCCTATGGGTGATCCCAACGCTTCCATTCCCACGCCGCAACCAGTGCACTACCGTCCGATGTTTGGCGCCATGGGTAAAGCGGTGCACAAGACCAGTATCAGTTTTGTATCCAAGAGCGCTCTGGAAAAGGGAACGCTCGACCATTTGGGTTTACAGAAACAACTCAGCGCAGTGCGTGATACTCGCACCATCAGTAAAGCAGATATGAAGCTCAACGATTACCAGCCGGTGCTCGAGGTAGATCCTCAGACCTATGTGGTAACCGCCGATGGCAAGACGCTAAGCTGCGAGCCGGCAACGGAATTACCATTGGCGCAGCGCTACTATCTCTTTTAAGAGCGGCTGTAGGTCTCCTGCATGAAGTCGCTCATACATGATCGTGTTGTGTAAATGCTCTGCCGATCACTATAGGAATAACTAAGAGTCAGCCCATGAAAATCTTTACCCAGCTGTTAACCGAGCCTTTGTCTGAAAATACTCACTGCGATAGCATCTCGTTGAGTTTTGACGAACGTAAACGCGGCCGTTTGAAAATCAGTACGACCGCTGGTGAGCAAGTCGGTATTCAAATAGAGCGCGGTCAGGTGTTGCGTGACGGCGCAGTGTTGAGCAACGACGCGGGAGACTATCTGCGAATTCAAGCCAGCGGAGAAAACGTTTCTACTGCCTACATACAGGACGCCACTCAATTTGCTCGCGGTTGCTACCACTTGGGCAATCGCCACGTCCCCTTGCAAATCGGCGATGGATTTTTGCGCTTTCAAACCGACTACGTACTCGACGATATGTTGCGTGGGTTAGGGATTACGGTGATTCACGAGAGCGCTCCCTTCGAACCTGAAAACGGAGCCTATGCTGCAGGTACGGGGCATGGACACAGCCATGAGCCAGCAAGCAGCCATGAGCCTGTAAGCAGCCGTGAGCCGGCAAATAGTCATGATCACACTCATCAGAATCACCGTCATTCCCACGATCATGCCCACCACCACTGATATGTTGGCCGAAACGCAAGGCTTCGAAAAAGCCAATAGTCTGTTGGCGTTGTTGCATATTTCCAGCCCGGCACTGCCCATAGGCGCCTTCGCTTATTCACAAGGTTTGGAGTACGCACTCGACAGCGGTTGGTGTCGCAATCGTGCTGAGGTGCAAGCGTGGATTGCCGACAACCTGCGCTTTGGGCTGGGGCAGTTGGATCTACCCATTTATTGGCGTTTGTTTCAGGCGTGGCAACAGCAGGACAGCGAAGCGCTGAGTTTTTGGAATGAATCTCTGTTGGCCTACCGCGAAACTAAAGAACTCTATCTAGAAGATGTGCAAGTGGGCAGCGCTTACGCTCAGTGGCATCTGGGCCAAGATGCCGAGCGTCAAACCCAATTGGATTTGTGTCCGCAGCCAACGGTTGTTGCTATGAGTGCGCTGGCCGCCGTACTAAGCGCCATTGCATTGCCTCAAGCGTTGCTGGGTTTCGCCTGGGGTTGGGCCGAAAACCAAATCGCCTGCGCCAGCAAGGCCATGCCTATGGGTCAAACTGACGGGCAAAAAATTCTACAGGCATTGATCCCAGAGTTGGCTCAAGTCTGCGAACAGGCCTTAGAGATCAAAGACGATCAAATCGGCACCAGCCTATTCGGCACCGCCTTAGCCTCTAGCCTGCACGAACAACAATACTCACGTTTGTTTCGATCTTAAGCGTGTGAACCCAGTCAACCCCATGAATCTAATCAACCCCATGAACGGTGGTGGAGAAAGTAAATGACAAAACAAGTACTACGCGTCGGTGTCGGCGGTCCAGTCGGTTCCGGTAAAACCGCACTGCTGGAAAAAATCTGCCAGACCATGCGCAGCCATTACGATCTAGCCGTGGTCACCAATGACATCTACACCAAAGAAGACGCGCAGTTTTTGCAGCGCAACCAAGCGCTCGAGGCCGATCGCATCATGGGGGTCGAAACCGGGGGCTGCCCACACACCGCCATACGCGAAGATGCCTCAATGAATCTCGCGGCGGTGAAAGAGTTGCAAGACCGTCACCCCGACTTAGAGCTAGTGATGGTCGAGAGCGGCGGAGACAATCTATCGGCCACCTTTAGCCCAGAGCTGTCGGACTTAACCCTTTACGTGATCGATGTCTGCGCCGGTGACAAGATTCCGCGCAAGGGTGGGCCAGGTATCACCAAGTCTGACTTGTTGATCATCAACAAGGTCGACATCGCCGAACACGTTGGCGCGTCGCTCGAAGTGATGGATCGCGATACGCGCAAGATGCGCAATGGTCGCCCATTTGTGTTGGCCAATGTCGAAAGCACCAAGGGTATTGCAGAGATCATCCGTTTTATCGTTGATCAAGGTATGTTGAAGCAAAACCCCGCCATGCAACCGGAGCTGAACAAGATGGTACCCGCTCACAACCCCGCCGCCGATGGTGGTCTCGAGGTGTTGCAATCATCACGTTCGCTGTAAAAGAATTTTGTGAATAACTAGGATGAAGCTATGTTCTCCATAGATACAAAGAAATTACTCGGCGCGGCCGCGCTGTCACTGACTCCGGTAATGGCCTTGGCCCATTCGGGCCACGAAGCCACCTCGATGCTCAGCGGCCTAGTGTCCGGTGCGTTGCACCCGCTGCTCGGTCTCGATCACCTGTTGGCGCTGTTATTGGTTGGCGCTCTCGCCTCGCAACTGCAGGGCCAGCAGCGTTGGGGGGTAGTAGTGGCTTTTGTGGGTTTGATGGGGGTGGGTTTTTTCAGTGCGCACGCTGGTATTCATGCCGTCAGCTCCGGTACCGTCGAGACGTTAATCACCACCTCTCTGGTGGTGGGGGCACTGTTATTGCTCGTCGGTCAGTTGGCTAAGCGCAGTTTGCAAAATAACACACTGTTAAGTCGCGTTAGCGCTTGGGGTATGACGGCTTTCGCCGCCTTCCACGGCGTGGCTCACGGTTTAGAGATTCCCGCAGGCTCTGCCCTCAGTGGATTTGGAGTTGGTTTTTTGGCTGCGTCTTTTGGTGTGATGAGTTTGATGATTGTGGCGGTACCTCTGTTCAAGCGTCAGTCCTCACAAGCGCATCAGTAAACCTATCGAAATCAAAAAAAGGCCCTGTATTGAGCTGTCGATAGAGGGCCGTTTTATGCCACCACCCTGTTCAATTTCTATTCTGGTTTGATTCCTCTTTTCGATGATTCTTTCACTCACCATTTCTATGCTTGAGACCTTGAAGGTATGCATGCGTCATTTGACGCATGCAAGAGGGGCCATTTACCGAATGGTGTGTTTTCTCAAAACAAGAATAATGATCCTGAATTCAGATAAACAAATTTTCAAATCTTGGGTCTTAAACAATTGGGGAAGCACATCATGATTAACAGTAAGAAAACACTACTGGCTCTGGCCACTGCTGCGGCTTTGGTTGGCAGTTACAACGTTCAAGCCGATGACGGTTTTCAATTGAGTGAGAAGCTGGCGGTTACCGGTTTTATCGACATGTCTTTTAGTAATGTCGATACCGACGGCACTGACTCTACGTCTAGCTCGGGTCTCGATCAGTTCGAACTGGATTTTCTCTACACCTTTAGTGACAAGCTTTCTGCTCAAGTCGATATCGAATACCAAGACGGCGCTGCCGATGAAGTCGATCTCGAGCAAGCCTTCATCACTTACGCCGTCAATGATGCTGTCACCGTTAAAGCCGGTCGCTTTCTGAGCTACTCCGGTTGGGAGACCGAAGAACCTACCGGATTGTTTCAATTCTCGGGCACGGGTTACGCGCCGATTTTCTACGGCTACTACCAGCAGGGCGTGTCCGTTATGTACAGTGGCGATGGTTACGCTTTAGCGGCCTCAGCCATTACCGATCTCGACGATCCAGAAGAGCGTGACTCTGAACATATGGCGACAGAATTCATGGCTGCCATTATGCCCACCGATGAAATCACCGTGAAGGGTTTCTATCTCAATGACAAGATTGATGGCACCGACGAAGACAAAGAAAAAATCAATGTTTGGGCCAGCTACGCCTCAGGTCCTTTGACGCTGGCAGCGGAATACAACGATGCCGAGAACTCCTACGCTCTGGGTACTGAATCCGACGGCTACCTGTTGATGGCTAACTATGCTTTCGAAAGCTTTGGTCTGACTTTGCGCTACCACGAGTGGGAAGTTGAAGACGCTGCCTCAGGTGCAACCGTTGAGGAAATGAACGGCATCACCATCGCCCCAAGCTTTGCCTTGAGTGAAAACCTGTTGGTCGTTGTGGAATACCGTATGGACGAAAACGAAGTCACCGGCGCCGACACCGATACCTTCTCGGTTGAAGCCCTAGTGACTTTCTAAAGAGTGATTTTCTAAAAATTAATCCTCCAAACCTTTTCGTTGTTTCTGAACTTATTCAATCCGCCCGGTGTTAAAAACCAAGCCGGTCGGGCAAAAACTTTTTAAAGGGAAATAATCATGAACTTGAAAAAAATCCTAAAAATCAGCGCCCTCAGCCTTTCTGTTGCCACTGCCATGGCGGCACAAGCGGGTGATACCATCAAGGTGGGTGTACTGCATTCTCTGTCTGGCTCCATGGCCATCAGTGAAACCACCCTAAAAGACACCGTTTTGATGATGGTCGAAGAGCAAAACAAAAAAGGCGGCTTGTTGGGTAAAGAGCTCGAAGCCGTTGTAGTTGATCCGGCGTCCAATTGGCCAATGTTTGCTGAGAAGGCCCGTGAGCTGCTGACCACCGAAGAAGTCGATGTCATCTTTGGTTCTTGGACTTCGGTTTCACGTAAATCAGCCTTGCCGGTCTTGGAAGAGCTGAACGGTTTGATGTTCTACCCAGTCCAGTACGAGGGTGAAGAGTCTTCGAAGAATATTTTCTACACTGGCGCGGCGCCCAATCAGCAGGCCATCCCAGCGGTAGATTACCTAATGGACGAGCTCGAAGTTGAGCGCTGGGTGTTGGCCGGTACCGATTATGTTTATCCGCGTACCACCAACAAAATCTTGAAAGCTTACTTGAAGTCCAAAGGCGTCGCCGACAAAGACATCATGGTGAACTACACCCCGTTTAGCCACTCAGATTGGCAGAGTATCGTTTCCGATGTGAAAAAGTTCGGTAGCGAGGGCAAGAAGACCGCGGTTGTTTCCACCATTAATGGGGACGCCAACGTACCTTTCTACAAAGAGTTGTCTAACCAGGGCGTAACCTCTGAGACCATTCCCGTAATTGCCTTCTCGGTGGGTGAAGAAGAGTTGTCCGGTATCGATACTGGCCCGTTGGTCGGTCATATGGCCGCTTGGAACTACTTCCAAAGTGTTGAAACCGACGCGAACGAAGCCTTCGTCGAAAATTGGAAGTCATTCATCAAGAGCGACGAGCGTGTCACCAACGATCCGATGGAGGCCACTTACATTGGTTTTCAAATGTGGGCACAAGCGGTTGTTGATGCCGGCACTACCGATGTTGACGCTGTTGAAAAAGCTATGATTGGCCAAGAGGTGAAAAACCTCACCGGTGGTACCGCGGTGATGAACAAAAATCATCACCTATCTAAGCCAGTTTTGATCGGAGAGATTCAAGAAGATGGTCAGTTCGAAGTGGTTTTCGAGACCGATGGCGTGGTACCGGGCGATGCATGGTCTGATTATTTGCCGGGTTCTATGGACATGATCGCCGATTGGACCAGCCCGGTGGAATGTGGCAACTACAACACCAAAACTAAGAGCTGCGGCAGCAAGTAGGCCACCGGTTGAGTAACTTTTTTAGGTGTTCTTTCAAGTAACATTCAATCAACTTCTCTCGTTGAAGTAACTTACCGCGGCACTCTGTCTTCTTAGCGAAGGCAGAGGCTCGCGGATTTTTAGGTGTAGAGACAAGCGTTCGCAACGTGCGTTTGAGCATCGAGTAATCAATAAAAATGTGGGGTTCACAGTGAAGCAAATGATGGCAGTCGGCTGCCTGTTTCTGTTACTGCTCGGCAGTGGCGGCGCCAAGGCCAATTCGGCAAGTGTTTCCACCGAGCTTTCAAAAGACGTAGAAATCAATTCCAGTGTTCCAGTAGATGTCACTGAGCGGACAAGTGCCGAGGCCTTACTCGAACAACTCACACACACCAAACTCAGTAAAGCCGCCGCTTTGCTCGAACAGTTAGAGCAATCTGGCGATGTGCGCGTGCGAGCGGTATTCCAAACCATGCTCGACGGCGCGCTCTACTACCAGCGCGATAATCGACAACTGCTCGCGGTGCGCAAAGGTGAAGACAAATCCCTCAACGCCAGTGATGTCTTCAGTGGTGAATCGCTCGGTGTTGTTGCCAAAAAGAGTGTGAAAAAAATCCGTGTCAACAATCGCCTGCGAGTTTATCTTCGCGGCGCCCTATCGCGTCTGGCGTTGAACGCCGACAGCGCCGATGATCGCAATATTGCCGTGATGAGCATGCTCGACAAACTCAGCGCCGACAACGTCGCCGCTCTGCAAGCGCTGGATGAGCGCGAAACCAACCACGAGGTAAAAGTCTCTATTGCTTTGGCCTTAGCGATGAACACCCTCGCCACCTCAAGCGATCGCGATCAACGTCTCGCCGCAATCGAGGTGATGGATGGGCGCTTAGAAGCGCCGGTCAAAAATCAGTTGCGCGCTTTAGTCGATAGCGCGGTTGTGGACGGCTCGATAGTAAATAGCAGTCTAGACACCCAGGTCATCGCCGCCGCACAAAAAGCCCTGCAAAACATCGACGGCAAGGTCACCGCCTATGGCTATGTTGAGCAGCTGTTCTTCGGCTTGAGTTTGGGCTCTGTGCTGTTACTGGCCGCCATTGGTTTGGCCATTACTTTCGGCGTGATGGGCGTGATCAATATGGCCCACGGCGAGATGATCATGATCGGCGCTTACGCCACCTTTGTGGTGCAACAGCTGATGCCCAACTTCTTGGAGTATTCCATTTGGGTGGCAATACCCGCGGCCTTTTTAACCGCCGGCTTGGTCGGTGTGTTGATCGAGCGCTGCGTGATTCGCTACCTACACGGTCGCCCGCTAGAAACCTTGTTGGCCACCTTCGGTATCAGTCTGATCTTGCAGCAGGCCGTTCGCACCATCTTCTCGCCGCTAAACCAAACCGTGGTCACCCCGGAGTGGATGAGCGGCTCGCTCGAAATCAACGCCGTGCTGTCAATCACTTACAGCCGCATTTACATTTTTATCTTTGCGCTTATCGTATTTGCCGCACTGCAATTGGTGATGAAAAAGACTTCACTGGGTTTGCAGGTGCGCGCCGTATCGCAGAATCGCAGCATGGCCAAATCCATGGGTATCCACACCGATCGCGTCGATGCGCTGACCTTTGGTCTCGGCTCGGGCATCGCGGGTATCGCCGGTGTTGCGCTCAGCCAAATTACCAACGTCGGCCCGAACTTAGGCCAGGCCTACATCATCGATTCGTTCATGGTGGTGGTGTTTGGCGGCGTGGGCAATTTGTTGGGCACCTTGTTCGCTGGTTTCTCACTGGGTATCGCCAACAAGTTTTTAGAGCCCGCCACTGGCGCGGTACTGGCCAACATCATTGTGCTGATCTTCATCATTCTGTTTATGCAGAAGCGTCCCAAAGGGCTGTTCCCGCAAAAGGGGAGGGCTGCAGAATGAGTACACCATCGAGTAATTCTATGAATCGTCTGAGTCACACCGTCGGCAAGTACCGCTTACCGATTAAACCCACCTCGCTGTTTGTGTTGGTGCTGTTCACCGCCACGCTCTTGGCTTCGATGGCCAATCTGTGGGTGCCAGCCGATTCGGCATTTCACGTTAGCACTTACACCATCACGTTACTGGGCAAGTATCTGTGTTTTGCCATGCTCGCCATGGCGGTGGATGTGGTATGGGGCTATTGCGGCATTCTCAGTCTTGGCCACGGTGCCTTTTTTGCGCTGGGCGGTTACGGCATGGGCATGTACTTGATGCGTCAAATCGGTGATCGCGGCGTTTACGGCAATCCAGAGCTGCCAGATTTTATGGTGTTCTTAGATTGGGCCGAGTTGCCGTGGTACTGGCTGGGCATGGATAACTTTGGTTTTGCCCTGTTGATGGCACTGGCGGTGCCAGGTCTGTTGGCCTTTGTGTTTGGCTGGTTGGCGTTTCGCTCTAAGGTAACCGGCGTTTACCTATCGATCATGACGCAGGCGCTCACTTACGCCCTGATGTTGGCCTTTTTTCGCAACGAGATGGGTTTTGGTGGCAACAACGGTCTTACCGACTTTAAAGAAATCCTTGGCTTTGATTTACAGGCCGACAGCACCCGTGTCAGTTTATTCGTTATTACCGCGGTGATGTTGGCGCTGGGCTATGTGGTGAGTCAGTTCATCATGAACTCGCGCATGGGCCGCGTAGTGTTGGCGATTCGCGATGGCGAACCGCGCACCCGTTTTTTGGGGTATCGCAGCGAGCGCTACAAGGTGTGGTTGTTTGTTTACTCGGCCTTGTTAGCCGCCGTGGCCGGCGCGCTCTACGTACCGCAAGTGGGCATTATTAATCCCGGCGAATTCTCGCCGCTCAACTCAATCGAAGTGGTGGTGTGGGTGGCCGTCGGTGGTCGTGGCACACTTTACGGTGCGGTCATTGGTGCGCTTTTGGTCAACTACGCCAAGTCGCGTTTCTCAGTGGTCATGCCCGAGGGTTGGATCTTCGCACTCGGCGCGCTGTTTGTATGGGTCACTTTGTTCTTACCCAAAGGCTTGGCCGGTTGGGCGCAAGATAAATTTTTCAAGACCGAAGAACACCCGTCAGAGGATGAGCCTCTGAGTAGCGACATGGACACACCAATCAGCCACAGCGCGAAGGGGGCAAGCTAATGTCTTTTTTAAACGATGCGTTAGAGACCACACGCGAAACCATGCGTCGCGATCAAGTCTGGCCCATGTTAATGCCCGATGTGCAAGTCAACGTCGACAAAGATGTGATTCTCTACGTTGAAGGCGTGAGCGTGAGCTTCGACGGCTTTAAAGCATTGAACGATCTCAACCTCTACGTGAACGACGGCGAACTGCGCTGTTTGATCGGCGCCAACGGCGCGGGAAAAACCACCATGATGGATGTCATCACCGGTAAAACCCAACCCGATCAAGGCAGTGTTTACTTTGGCCAAACCCTCGATCTGCTGTCGCGCAGCGAACCCGAGATCGCCCAACTGGGTATCGGCCGCAAGTTTCAACAACCCACCGTGTTTGCCGAGCAATCGGTGTTCACCAACTTAGAGCTCTCGCTAAAAACCAATCAAGGGGTTTGGTCGTCACTCACCGCACGTTTGAGCAGCGAAGAGAGCGATCGTATCGACACGGTGCTGCACACCATCGGCTTAAAAGGCCAGCGCAATTTACTCGCCGGTGCGCTATCGCACGGACAAAAACAGTGGCTAGAAATCGGTATGTTGTTGGTGTCGCAGCCGCGTTTGTTGTTGATCGATGAACCCGTCGCCGGCATGACCGCCGAAGAGGGGGAGCGCACTGGCGAGCTACTGCAACAACTGGCCGGTGAACACACCGTTATCGTCGTCGAGCACGACATGGAGTTTGTGCGCAGCATCGCCCGCACCGTGACCGTATTGCATCAGGGCTCAGTTTTGGCCGAGGGCAGCATGGACGAAGTGCAAAACAACCCCGATGTGATCGAGGTGTATTTGGGGAGTGAAGAATGATTCAGATCGAAAAAGTTAATCAAAAGTACGGCGGTACCCAAATCCTGTGGGATGTCGATCTCGACATCGCCGAGGGCTCGCGCACTTGCATCATGGGCCGCAACGGAGTGGGCAAAACCACGCTGTTAAAAACCCTAATGGGCCTATTGCCGGTGCATTCTGGTAGCATCAAATTCGAAGGCGAAGCCATACACAAACAACGCCCCGAGGCGCGCCCCTACATGGGCATCGGCTATGTGCCCCAAGGGCGCGATATCTTCCCGCTGCTCACCGTCGAAGAAAACCTGCAAGTGGGCTTGCCCTGCCGCAGCGATGGCGCCAAACAGATACCCGAAAAAATCTATGAATTGTTCCCCGTGTTAAAAGACATGAAACAACGCCGCGGCGGTGATCTCTCCGGCGGTCAGCAGCAACAGCTGGCGATTGGCCGTGCATTGGTGACCGACCCCAAGGTATTGATACTGGATGAGCCCAACGAGGGTATTCAGCCGAACATTGTTAAGCAAATTGGTGATGTGATTTTGCAGCTGAATGAAGAGGATAATCTGACGGTGATTCTGGTTGAGCAGAAGTTGGGATTTGCTCGGCGTATTGGGCAGGAGTTCCGGTTGATGGAGCGTGGGCGTGTGGTGGCTGGGGATAAGATGGTTAATTTGAGTGATGAGCTGATTAGGCAGCATTTGTCGGTTTAAGACTCTCTGTTTCTTGAGTTTGGTTTTGAGCGGCTGGCGGGGTTTGATCTTGTCGGCCGTTTTTGGTTTTGGGGACTTGATAATGAAAGAAGTTAAGATCGTTACGTTATTGCTCTTCTCCGTTCTCTCTGGTTCGATTTTGCTAATGGTCAATGTCATTGGTACTGTCTCTGTTCGTTGATTTTTAGGGGATCAACGTTATTATGGGTGCCAAGGATCTAGCCCTGAGCAAATTGGATGAGCTCGTTAGTGTTTCGTAGTATCTTCCAGTTCTTGGGTTTGTAAAATTTACATAGCTAATGCTATTCATTTTTGTATTGTCTTAGATCGTTTCAGAGGAATCGAAATGGTGTGCAGATATGGCACCGACTGAATTTGAATTGGGTCATATATGGATATGTGACTAGATGTAGGCACTGAATGACCAGGTATAGACCGGTGTCTACATATGACCACGCGTTATAATTAACTGTTAGAGCATCAAACACCGAAAAACTGAGAATTAAATATGATAATTAAGCTAGATGAAAACGAGAATATTATTACATATCAATATGATGATAGTGTCGAAGGTGTTATTCCGGAAAACCCTAGTGCGAGCAATACTATAAATGCAATATTTTCTGGGTTACCTACTACTGGAATTTGTACTGACCAAATAAAGATAGATCACGAGCTATTTATCAACTTGAGCTCTTACAATGAGATAAAAATATTCAATGATTTTGATAATCATTTTGCTATAGGTTCATCCATTACAGAAAACTGCACAAAGAACATTGCTTTTTGCACTGGACTACAGGCAAGCATATTTGCATTCAATAAAGATTCGGAAAGTGAGTATCAGCGCGTTCGACGAATAATCAATGAATACTATGAATCTTGTACCTCTACAAAATAGATGCTCAATCTAAGAACAGAGCTTCAGGAAAAAGAAAAAGCAATAATCGCCTCCGTTGAGACTGGCTATGTAAAAGATGAATTCAGGCCAAAGCTATTGAAAATAGCGAGGAAAACTAAGGTTCTTTCGGTAAGGTTAAACCGTGAATATAGGATTCTATTTCGCAGAGGAAGGAGATCATGGATTTATTATGCAACCATTCACAGGAAAGAACTTCGTAATATTGGTAAAAATCTCTAGCAATCGCAGGCTGTCGGAACGCCTTTCCGCTCCTTCGTCGCTACAAGTCGTCCGCAGCTGCGGGCGTTAGGATTCCAAGTTACCCACAAAAAGTAGACACCTCACTACTATAAAATGAGGGTCTAACTATGACCAAAAAGACACGTAACAAATACAATCACTACACTGAAGACTTTCGCCGAGAAGCGGTACGTCGATCAGAAGATCCTGATGTCAGTGCTGCCGAGGTTGCTAAGGAGTTGGGCATCCATCCTGGTCAGATATACAATTGGCGTCGACAATATAAGCGTTTATCCGATAAGCAGTTCAATAGCCTAAATGGAGTGGATTACTCAATGGAAGAGAGTGAAGAGATACGCAAATTGAAGCGTCAGGTGTCTGACCTAAAAGAAGAGAATGAATTCCTAAAAAAAGCGACGGCGTACTTCTCCAAAGACAAGTGGTGAGGTACGCCTATATCCATGCTCATCGGGAATTCTACGCTGTCACTAAGATGAGTCGATGGTTGAAGGTCAGTCGATCAGGTTACTACAAATGGCGATCGCGTAAAGTTAGTGCTCGAGAGCAGCAGCGCCTTTTGGTCGAGAGTTCCGTCGTAACGACGTTTAAGCAGTTTAAACATCGCTATGGTGCCCCGCGTATTACCGTAGAGCTAAAGGAAGCTGGCGTGCCTTGTAGCCTTAACCATGTCGCTAAACTAATGGCAGCCAACGACCTACAGGCTAGGAACGGTAAGGGCTACAAATACTTCCCTTCGATTCAAACGCGGAACCATGTCAGTGACAATCTGTTGGCTCGTAACTTCAAGGCCAGTAAACCCAATGAAAAATGGGTGTCAGACATCACTTACATTAAAGTGGAGCGAGGCTTTGTGTATTTGGCAGTGATCATGGACTTGTTCTCTCGAAAGATTATCGGCTGGTCGCTGGATACCACGATGACTAATCAGTTGATTATCGACGCTTTTGAAATGGCAGTTGCGTCTAGGAGCACTGAGCCAGGATTGATTCTGCACTCTGATCGAGGTGTTCAATATCGCTCTGGCGAGTATCAACACTTGTTGCTCAGCGAAGGCATTCAGCCTAGTATGAGTCGCAAAGGGAATTGTTGGGATAATGCGGCGATGGAATCGTTCTTCGCAAGGCTCAAGGTTGAGTCCATCTACGCTGAAAACTTAAAGGGAAAGAGTGATGCGTATTCTTGTGTGTTTGAATACATTGAAATGTTTTACAACACCATCAGGCCCCACTCAACAAACAGCTATCTTAGCCCCAATAATTATGAAGAAAGCTATTACGCAAGGTGCGCTTAAAACAGTGTCTACTTTTCGTGGGTAACATCAGATTCAAGTGCCATGAAAATATTGAGAGAGACGCTTAATGTTATCCTTCGTTTCATTATCTTTGTTTCACTAATCGTTGCACCATTATCCGAATAACATGGACACCCACCCCAAAAAATATTCCGCTTAAATTTCCTCGATTCCTTTTTAATTCGTTTTTACTCGTTAGTGATCAGTAGGTAGAAGAAGAGAAGAGCGCCAAAAACCCATTTTTGCGCAGCAATGATTCCTCTTTTTCAAGAGTGCGGCGCGATGGGATGTAATGAGATAAGTTACGAGAGCAATATCTTACAGTTGCTCAATCCAGGTGTGCGTTGAAAACCTAGTTTTTGATAGGCTTTCTTAAGGTTGTAGGCGGAGCCAACCAATCCTTTAAATCGACTTTCGAATTGAGTGGCACTATATAGCCACTGTTTTGGATCGATTCCTAAGCGGTCAACAATGGGTGGCGTATCCATGGGGATTGCGCCTCGCTTATCTTCACAAATGATGCGTCCAGTCCAATCGAGAAGCTCTAGATAGTCGGTTAATTGAAAAGGGAGCCCATCGGGCATGTCTTGTCGAGGATTATCGGCAAAGGGCATTAGAGCTTTAGGTTGTTGTCGAGGATGAATGGCTATGTGGGCGGTTTTGGCTTTCCCGATGCGTAATTTCGCGCTGGTGTGATCGGATTCCTCAGGGGTGTTAGCCATTTTTGCGCGAATGGGATTCAAATCGACATAGGCCATACAGGCTACCAAAGCGGCTTCATCCAAGAGGGCTTGAGATTTGAAACGCCCCTCCCAAAAGCGGCCGGTGCATTGGTCTTCGTAATTGGCGTCTCTTGCAATGGATTCATTAAGAATTTGCATAAACTGACTGATGCTCATGAGCCGTTCGCGCCAACTTTCAATAACGTCGTCCAGCTTTTTCCGTTCAGCACTATCGAGCGTTTGTCCACGGACAAAGCGCTGGCTGAGGGCGTTGCCTCTGTAAAGCAGATGCCAGCGATGTACTACTTCATGTTGTGACCAGCTTTCGGCCTGCTCCTGATCGATGTACAGCACCACGTGGTAGTGGTTTGACATNATGGCGTAGGCGGCAATATCNAAAGAAAAAATACCCGCTAACTCACAGAGTTTGTCTTCAACCCATTGTCGNCGATGTTCGTAACAGTTGCCGGAGGATTCATCCNTACCACACAAAAANGCCCGACGTACACAGCGCGATACGCAGTGATAGTAGGGCGTGGTGTCGAGAGATATCAGTGTCTTACGAGGCTTTGGCATAATCGAATCCGTTCGATGCTATTGTCTGAGAGTTTTAGCCGCTAATTGTCAGATGAGATATGAGTTGTATCGTTAATTAGGAGGTCTAACAATAGGGCAAAAGTACTAATCTGGGTGTCCATGGTAGATAACAATCTGGGTGTCCATGGTAGATAACACATGGTAGATAGATCAGATTATTGGCAGAGGTTGCGCCACCCGATGAAATCGGTAGGCTAGAGAAATAGTGAAAACGTTGGCGTTAAATGAGTCAGAGATTTTTTGATTCGAGCCTATCACTCACGTTTCGTGATTTTCGCCAGGAAGTCTAGCCCTTGATTTTCTCTGACTTGATCTGTGAAGCGTGAACCCCGAGGCAATAAAGGGTTCTTGCGCCTTTGATGCATACTGCTTTAATTAACTTTTACGCACAAATTTTAGAATGTGACCTTTAAATTCACTGTCTAGATATTCTGTATTCTCAGGCTTGAAAACCGAGGAAACAAAATTGGATTTGATCATTTTTTTTGCCAGTTTTGTTTTTCTTCCTCGGCCGGGGTCTACGATGATCACTTCACTATCTGGGTTGGAGTGCTCGAGAATAAAGTCTGATAGCAATTCTATATGTTCGTCTTCATACAGAAGATCGCTGCCAATGATTAGATCAAAACGTCCGAGGCTGTCATTGCTGTCCGCCCAGCCGGTTCTTTCAAAAGGAATGTCCGAGTCTCCGTTGAGCTTAGAGTTTCTATTTAGAAAGGTCTCTACCTCAGGGTGATGATCTGTCGCGGTAATATCTACGTTCTGTTTGTTTAGCAGTAGACTGCTGAGCGCAGTGCCACAGCCAATCTCTAGAACTCGCTTGGAGCCGATGTCATAGTTCCAAAGGAAGTGTGCTAGAACCATGCTTGACGGCCACACCACTCCAAAGATCGGCCAAGCCGCAGAAGAAATCCCTAAGTCTTCGGCAACACCTTCTGGGTCGTGAAACTCTTGTCTATTGCGGAGCGTGCACAAGTGGATATCGGTTTTTCCAAACTCAATGGTTTGGTAGCTTAAACGCAGGGGGGTCATTTGGCTGCCTCAATAATTGAGCGCTCAGCCAGGTATCCTAGATAAATGACAAAACGAAGAGTCTACAGAGTATAGTGATTGGCTAGGAAAGCAACGCATTTAGCAAGTTGGTCGATAGGTGCGTTCAGCTGGAAGCGGTCAAGTTATCTATCCATAGGGCCTAGAGTGGTAGGTCAAATTGAGGCCAAGGGCGACACTGAAACAATGCTCAGCGGTACTTAGGTACAGTGTCCTGCTTAGTGGAAGTGGCGCCGTTTAGGTGTCGTCTGTGGGCCATATGTTTTCTCACCGCCTAGGGGTCTTGCCAAGTTCACGTGATGTGCCACTTTGATGTATCATACCGCCATTATCCTATTGAGCCATTGGCGAGCAGCCATTAGAAGCTGCACAAGCCGATAGTTGTTCCCTAGCGCAGTTATTGAAACGAAGTAATTACTATGTCTTTTCCTCCTTGCCCAAAATGTAACTCTGAATTTGTCTATCAAGATCAGGATCTGTTGATTTGCCCTGAATGTGCACATGAATGGAATCCTTCTGAAGCAGCAGAAGATGACAGCCCAACGGCCAAGGATGCCAATGGCACACAGCTGAACGCCGGTGACAAAGTCACCTTGATTAAAGATCTAAAAGTGAAGGGCAGCTCTCAGGTATTGAAGATAGGTACCAAGGCGCTGGTCCGACGCATAGTTGACGGTAAAGACCACGAGCTGGATTGTAAGGTCTCTGGTGCCGGTGAAATGATGGTGACCGCGAAGTTTGTGAAAAAAGCTTGAGATCACTTGTGGTGATCGCTAGTTACCCTGTAAGGCGCGTTCTGCGCCTTATCGATTGAGCTCGTAGGCGCACATGTTGACCGCTGTGGCCAAATTGAGAGATTCCAAAACCCCATTCCCTTGGATTGAATACGCCTGAGTGTTGAGGTCCGCCAGTTGCTCGTGAGGTACACCGCGAGCTTCATTGCCAAACACAAAACACTGATGTTCAGTAAAAGACGTTGATGACAGTGCTTCGCCTTCAATATCCAAACAGGCGAACTTTTCGAAGCGGTTGCTGAGGTCTTCGAGTGATAGGTCGATTTCGATGGGAAGATGAAAGATCGCTCCCATGCTGGCGCGCACGACCTTTGGATTAAAAGGGTCGACGCTGTTGGGGCTGAGTACGCATCTGAAATTTCCAAACCAAGCCAGTGTTCGCAAGATGGTGCCGAGATTCCCTGGGTCCTGCACCTCGTGTAAAAACACGGTGCGTTCTTTCTCAGGTTTTTTGTCTGAGGTTAATACGGCTTCGAGTGGCACGACAGCCACAATACCTTGCGGCGATTTAGTATCTGAAATGGCCTGCATGCGTTTATTGGATATACGCACTGGCTCGAAGCTTGTGGCGATTTCGCCAAAGCCGTCACTGGCGTAAACGGTTGCCTCAGCTAATAAGGGGTTGGCTTTAGCTGCCTTATCTAGCTCCAAAATCAGATGCTCTCCCTCCACCAAAAAATGGCCGTATTCGTTGCGGTATTTTTTTTGGTGAAGCTTTTTGATGTCGTCGAGTTTCATTAAGAGTTACTCGCTGAGCCGGCTTGAGTCTCTTGGGTAAAATCGTCGAGCATTGCCTTGGCGAGAGATTCAGCGATTTTGATGCCGTCGACACCGGCAGACAAGATGCCGCCGGCGTAACCCGCGCCTTCTCCCGCCGGGTAGAGGCCTTGGGTATTGATGCTTTGTAGGTTCTCTCGGTCACGACTGATGCGTACCGGCGAGGACGTTCGTGTTTCTATACCCGTGAGTACCGCATCGGCGCGATCAAAGCCGCGAATTTTTTTACCAAAGGCGGGCAGAGCTTCGCGAATGGCTTCGATGGCAAAACTGGGTAAAGTGCTGGATAGGTTGCCCAAAGCGATACCAGGTTTATACGACGGTTGTACTTCGCCCAATTCGGTGGAGGCTTGGTCTTTAAGGAAGTCCCCGACCAACTGCCCTGGGGCGCAGTAATCTTCTCCNCCGGCGACAAAGGCGTGAGATTCGAGTGTTTCTTGCAGCTCGATACCCGCCAGTGGATGACCGGGAAAATCTTCTTCAGGGGTCACGTTTACAACTATGCCGGCGTTGGCATTGCGTTCATTGCGTGAGTATTGGCTCATACCGTTGGTCACGACTCGGCCTTCTTCGGACGTGGCCGCCACCACCGTGCCACCGGGGCACATACAAAAACTGTAAACCGCTCGGCCGTTTTTGGCGTGATGGATCAGCTTGTAGTCCGCGGCGCCCAAATCTGGATGGCCGGCGTATTTGCCGAGACGTGCTCGATCAATCAAAGACTGCGGATGCTCGATACGAAAGCCGATGGCAAAAGGTTTGGCTTCTACGTAGACGCCTACATCGTGCAACATGCGGAAGGTATCTCGGGCGCTGTGGCCGACGGCGAGAACCACGTAACGGCTTTTAATTTGGTCGCCGTTATCGAGAGTGACACCTTGAACGCGGCCCTCTTCGATATCCAATGACGAGACTTTACTCTCAAAGCGAACCTCACCACCGAGTGCAATAATCTCTTCGCGCATGGCCGCCACCACTCCCGTCAGGCGGAAGGTGCCAATGTGAGGCTTGCTTACGTACATGATCTCTTCGGGGGCACCGGCCTTCACAAATTCGGCCATGACTTTGCGGCCGTAGAACTTCGGGTCTTTGATCTGGCTGTAGAGTTTGCCATCGGAAAACAGGCCCGCACCGCCTTCGCCAAATTGCACATTGGACTCTTCGGTGAGTACCTTGTTACGCCACAGTGCCCAGGTATCTTTGGTGCGAGTGCGCACATTGCGACCGCGCTCGAGCACAATCGGTTTAAAGCCCATTTGTGCCAAGATCAATGCGGCAAATAAACCACAGGGGCCAAAGCCGATCACCACGGGTCGCTCTCTCAGGGTTGCTGGCGCTTGTCCCACTGGGTAGTAGTGAGTGTCTGGTGAAGGGCGAATGTGGCGGTCGCCCTGAAGACGTTCGAGCACTTTGCTCTCATTGCTCAGGCTCACATCGACGATATAGATAAACTTGATTTCGCTGTTCTTTTTACGTGCATCGTAACTGCGTTTGAAAACGTTCACCTCTTGCAGCTCGGACTGAGCAACGCCAAGGCGTTTGGCCACGGCTTTGGGGAGTGCCTCAGCCGAGTGTTCCAGAGGGAGGGCGAGTTCTGTAATACGAATCATAGTGTTGGCCTGGCCGGTGACTCCGGCAGAGGGGGTTAGAGCGCTGAGCGTGTAGGCTGGCTATTGTACCTGTGATGGTGGGAGTTCGGAATAGTTGGCTACTACCCAAACAGCGGGCATAAAGGGCTGCGGGCTACGGGTTACGAGCTGCGGGCTACGGGTTACGGGCTACGAGCTGCGGGCTACGAGCTGCTACCCAAACAACGGGCATTGAGGGCCGCTATCCAAACAACGGGCATAAAGGGTTGCGGGTATAAATACGAGGGACTTTGTGTCGAAAATTGGAGATGCTGGGTGGGCGGTTACAGCGGGTAGAGGGAATGCGTATAATGCCGGCTAGATTTTCCTCCAGATGTATGTGGGCAGAATAGCACTATGGCAAGATCCAAAAGCAGCAATCAATGGCTCAGTGAGCACGTTAACGATCCTTACGTAAAGCGTGCACAGGTCGATGGCTACCGCTCTCGCGCCAGTTATAAGTTGATTGAACTGATCAACAAGGACAAATTAGTGCGCCCAGGCATGATGGTGATGGATCTGGGTAGTGCGCCTGGTGGTTGGTGTCAGGTGGTGGCGCCGATGGTAGGGGACAAGGGGCGAGTGGTGGCTTCCGATATTCTGCCGATGGATTCCTTGGCTGATGTGGATTTCATTCAAGGGGATTTCACTGAAGATTCCGTGTTTGAGCAAATCATGGCGGTGGTGGGGGACGCGCCGGTAGATCTGGTGATTTCGGATATGGCGCCCAACATCAGTGGTGTGAATGCAGCCGATCAAGCCTCGTCGATGTATTTGGTTGAGTTGGCATTGGATATGGCGCGTCAGGTACTGAAACGGAAGGGCTGTTTCGTGGCCAAGGTTTTTCAGGGGGAGGGTTACGATGAGTACCTGAAGGATGTGCGTTCATCCTTTGATAAGGTCATGATTCGCAAGCCCGATGCGTCACGAGCCCGCTCCCGCGAGGTGTATTTTGTCGCCAAGGGATTTAAGGGCTAAATCGCTCAATAGTTGAGAAACACCGCCTAGTCGGCCTTGATCGCGGTGGCCGGTATCGATGGCTCTATTACTACTCTCCCCAGGGAATCGGACAACTAGCGTCGGCGTTTACCGCCTCCTGCAGGCTTAGATTTTTGCGCTCCACGCTTGGAAGTATTCTTGTTCGGGCGTGCGCTGGGTTTGCCTTTGGCGCCGCCTCTGGACTGTTCGGCTTGGCTGTTGCGAGAGGATGAGCGACCCCCAGAGGCTTTCTTGCCACTTGTGGTTTTCCGGCCTGTTGAGGCTTTCTGCTTCCCCCCAGCCGAGGCTCCACGCTTGCCTTCCGAGGTTTGTTTACGATCTCTGGAACCGTCGCTTGAACGCCCGCTGGAGGCGTTTTTAGCCGTGCCTGATTGAGGTCTTCTGTGGTGCGAGTTTCGACTTTTAGAGCGCCGATTCTGTGAACTCTTGCCTCTCGTGGGGGCGTCAGAGGATGAGTTCTCGACGGCCTCAAGCATGACTTTGAGTTCTTTCTCGGTCAGGTCGCGCCATTCACCCACGGGCAGCCCCTTGAGGCCGATGTTCATGATTCTGACTCGTTCAAGACGCACTACGTCGTAGCCAAAGTATTCGCACATGCGTCGAATCTGGCGGTTTAGCCCTTGAACTAGGGTAATTCTAAAGATGTTGGGGGTTTCTTTGCTGACCTTGCACTTCTTGGTTTTGGTGCCGAGAATGGGCACCCCGTTGGCCATGCCTTCGATAAAGTCATCGCGAATGGTTTTGTTGACGGTGACGAGGTATTCCTTTTCATGCTCATTACCGGCGCGCAAGATTTTGTTCACCAGATCGCCGTTATTGGTGAGAAAAATCAAGCCTTGCGAATCCTTATCCAAGCGCCCAATGGGAAAAATACGGGTGCTGTGGCGCACGAAATTGACGATATTGTCGCGCTCGCTGCTCTCGGTGGTACTGACGATGCCCACGGGCTTGTTGAGCGCGATAAAGATCAAATCTTCCGCCTCCCGCGGCTCAATCATCTGTCCATTGACTCTGACTTCGTCGCCCACCGCGACTCGATCACCCACCGCTGCGCGTTTACCGTTTAGGTAGACATTGCCTTGCTCGATGAAACGGTCGGCATCCCGGCGCGAGCAAATACCGCTTTCACTGATGTATTTATTCAGGCGGATAGAGGTCGAATTGAGCATAGATAGATGACTTGTAAGGCGTGGGAGAAGGCTCGGGCGTCAGCGCAGGTCGATATTCAGCGAGCGCTAGGTAAGCCGCGATTATAGCGCAGATTCTCAGCGAAGAGAAAAGTCGCTTACATTGTGACGCGCTAGAAATTACTATGGCGGCTCCACAGACCCGTTAGGAAAACCAAGATGTCACAAATGTTCGAAGTCATTGATAGCCAAAGCTCAGCACTCGGAGAGATCAGCCTGCGCCGGCGTCGAATTCCCGTGTTCGGTGACCGCGACATTTACGAGGTGAAGCTTGGTGATGAATTCCTCATGTCGAGCATGTTTGTCGATGCCGAAGAGGCGCTCTCCACCCTGGGCTTGGCGGCGGTAAAAGGTGATCAGTTGGATGTGGTCGTGGGTGGCTTAGGCTTGGGTTATACCGCGGTGGCGGCGCTTGAAGATGAACGAATTTCCGAATTACTGGTGGTTGATGCCTTGGACACAGTGATTAATTGGCACAAAGATGAAATGGTGCCCTTGGGCAAGATTCTCAATGCTGACTCGCGCAATCGTTATGTACTGGGTAGCTTCTTTGATTTGGCAACGGCACCAGCGTTGGGATTTGATCCGCAGGCACCCGCCAAAAAGTTTGATGCGATTTTATTGGATATTGATCATTCGCCCACGGAGTTCTTGAATCCAGCCAACGCCAGTTTCTACACCACCGACAATCTCTCTCTGATGGCCGAACAGCTAAAGCCTGAAGGCGTGTTTGCCATGTGGTCGCAGAACCTACCCGAACAGAATTTCGTCGCATTGCTAGAGTCGGTGTTTACCCGCGTTGAGTCTCACGTGGTCTCGTTCTACAACCCGTTTCAGAATTGTGAATCCACTAATTCTGTGTATGTGTGTATCAACGGTAAAGGCTCCTAAGGAGCTCAGCGTGCCACGAACCATAATTTGATTTTTTTCGTTATTTTGTCGGGCGTCAATCGTACCGAGAGAAGCTTGGCAGTCTGGACTGAATCAGCCATCCGCTGATGAAAGAATGGTGGCGATAGTGGCTATAGAGAAGATCATGAATCTTCTTATCGTCTCGATAACGCAGAAATTTGGAGTTCATTAAAGCAGAAAACGGTGACCAACAAGTTGATACGAAACCCGTTATCATTAGCTTTCGAAAGATACGAGGTGGTTGGTGTCAGAAGAAAAAAGAGCACTAAAGCTAGGTTCTGGCACCCATTAAAGATCTCAATTGGGTAGCCTTATCTCTAATCCAACGATAGCGATGTAAAAATGGCGCAAGGAGAGAGTGCTATGTTCAGTATCAATCATCAAGTGGGAATCAAGGCACCAATTGAGCAAGTGTACAAACTTCTCACGACCAATGAGGGCTTGTCGCAGTGGTGGACGAATGATGTGAGCGGAGCCGCGGGTGTGGGCTCGACCATTGCTTTCCGCTTTAATGGTCAAGGCCCCGATTTTGTCGTCTCAGAATTACAGCCCAATCAACTGGTGTGTTGGCAGCACTCGGGTGATATGCCCAGTGAGTGGATGCAAACAGAAATCAGATTTCAGTTACGCCGACAAGACGGTCAGACCTTTGTACGGTTTACTCACTCGCAATGGCGACAAACCACGGACTTCATGGCGCATTGCAGTACTAAGTGGGGTACGTTTTTAATGAGCCTCAAGGCAGCACTAGAAACGGGAACAGGTAGACCATTTCCCAATGATATCCACATAGATCATTCTTAGTCATGGTGTAGTTACCGCATTAGTTGCAAAAGTTAGACGACTTGGACAACGGGACTTAGACGCACTC
The DNA here is from genome assembly GCA_002707785.1 of Cellvibrionaceae bacterium. Lineage (GTDB taxonomy): Bacteria > Pseudomonadota > Gammaproteobacteria > Pseudomonadales > Cellvibrionaceae > Pseudomaricurvus. The sequence continues at coordinate 33,768 of PANW01000050.1, forward strand.
TTGTCGTTAGCGTAAGTTCTCAATTGACCGAGATAATGCGCATCGCATAGGTGGGCAGGGCGCGTCTTTCTTGGTCATACTTTCCCATAGCAGCCTGCCCGCTGTTCAGTAGGTAGTGAACCCCATTTTCAGTCAGCGTGCCTCGAATTACTCTGTGTCGCTTGGCTGTTGTTGGGTGGTTTTTTCTTGGCTGTATTCTTTATTTCGATCGCTTGCGCAAAGCGCAGTTGTTCCAATCGAGCCGGCAAGACCAACTGCGATAACTCAAAGGCACTGGTTTTATCAAACGTGGGCAGTATCGGACTCTGTTCGACATTGCCCAGTTCACCAAACAAGTTGTCGTGATGAACGGTGTATACCGTCGACGGATTGGTAAGTGTGACGGTTTCATAGACATAAGACTGCACATACTCGTGTGACAAGGTCTGCAAGCCGCCCGTGCCTAAGAACACGGCATCGACTTCGACACCCTTAAGTGTGTTGGGAATAAAACCGGCACTGCCTTGAATAATAAAACTGGCTTGCGGGTGTTCGATGAGAATGGCGTAAGCCTCGCCCAATTGCCAAGCCGTGTAGGGGGCAGGCAGCTCGAAGGTTTCATTCACCGTGCCATCAATCCCTTGATTACTGGGTAGGGGCGCGTGCTGGGAAGGGAAAAAGGTGATTTGGAATTTTCCTAGCGTGTAGGGGCGCCCGGTTTCCACGATTTGTATTTGATTGTCGGGTAAACCGGAGCTGCGCGCGATCATGGCCGAAGAGGAAGAGCCTAAGAGTTGAGCGCCACTGCGTAGCGCAATGTCGGCGCTATCCATGGCGTGATCGTAATGGGAGTGTACGGGGAAGACAGCCGCTAAACGCTCCATCTTTTCTGATACCAGCATCTGCTCGATCACTTGGGTATCGGGTTCAATGGGTCGCTTTAAGGCCATGTCTAATAAACTGGGGCGCGAGAAAAATCCATCACTCAGTAATTGAGTTTCACCATCGTCGATCAACAGTGTAGAAATACCGTACCACTTTACCGTGACGCCTTGGCTGTTGGTGGGGGCGGGGGCCGCGTAGGGAATTCCCAGTTCATCCATGCTCGGCCGTGTCGCAATCCAGCCTGTGGAGATGACCACGAGCGCAATAAAAAGCATACCGATGCGTTTAATCCATTTCATGGGAAGTTCCTTTGAGTTCTCAGTGGGGAGCGTGGTTGATGGCACTGATTTGCCAAAAAGTGCTGAGCCAGAGGCTACTGTAGGATTGTGAAAGCTGCAAGCCTTTGGCGTCGGCGATCATTGCTGTCGCCAAATAAGGACTGAGTCTGGCAATGTATTTTTCCGTGACGAATACGTGTGGATTATCCGGTCAACCCAGTGATTCATCGGGATCATTTTTCGCTGGCTTAGAGTTCTGTGGATAGAATTCAGTGTGGTTTTTAGCTGATCTCAATGTAACCCATCAATCCCGTTTTCATGTGTTCGATCACGTGGCAGTGATACATCCAGCGGCCGGGATTGTCGGCGACAAAAGCGATTTTTACGCGCTCGTTCTTTTCCATCAATACGGTATCGGTGAAGAAAGGCTCGATGTTTTTTTTCGTCGATTTCAACACTTTAAACATGATGCCGTGTATGTGGATCGGGTGGTGATGAGGGGTGTTGTTCTTAAGGTCGAACACGTAGGTTTTGCTAAACTCTAAGTTCGCCAAAGGGGCCGGAATACTGTCCTTGCTCATGCCTTCCCAGGCGCGACGGTTGATGGTCCAGAATTTGTGTTTGGCCTTGCCTTGATCGTCAGCGGGGGTGATGGCGCCTTCCCATTCAAAGGTGAACTTCAAGGTTTCAGCGTTGGCCATATCCGGTTCTGACAGCGGATTCAATGGCGGTGTTGGCAGCGGTTGTTGATGATCTTGACTGGCTGGGCTGGCGATGGATTTGAGTGTGCAGAAATCGAAGAACAATTTACCTTTGCCGTTTTGCACCGTGACGGTTTCTCCGGCGGCGGGAGTTCTTACCGCGAGATCAAAGCGCATGCCGGCGCCAATGGCGTGTTGTTTGAATTCTGGTGCCGGTTGCAAGGGATTGGCGTCAATGCTCAGTAAGCGCGCGTCGTAATCTTTCAGGCGAATCTTGTACACCAAGGTGTTGTCGACATTGGCGAAACGCAAACGCACCCAGCTGTTTTCGGGCACTTCGATAATCGGTTTGTGTTGGCCATTGATGGTCTCATAGTTGCCGGGGGTTCCCATGCGCGCAGCGTAGCGAGGAATACTCAACGGTCGAAACGATCCGTCGTCGTTGAGGTGCCAATTTTTGATCATCAATGGAATGTCGGCAGCAAATTGATCCGCTGAAAACTGATCGGAGTCAGCCTCCTCAACAATTAACAATCCCACCAGTCCCTTACCCAGTTGCTCCACACTGTTGACGTGAGGGTGGTACCAAAAGGTACCCGCATCGGGTGGTGTAAAACGATAGACAAAAGTCTCGCCGGGCATAATCGGTTTTTGAGACAAGAAAGGCACGCCGTCCATCGCGATATCGATTCGAATCCCATGCCAATGAATGGTGGTGGGTTGATCGAGTTTGTTGATCACCGTGATGGTGATTGGTTGCCCCTGTTTCGCTCGCAGCACCGGTGACGGATATTGCCCGTTAAATCCCAACCCTGGAGTTTGCGTGCCGGGAATCAATTCAAAGGGCGCAGCTTCAAGGGTGAGGGTGTAGTCGTATTTACCGGTCTGACTCAATGTGCTGATAGGCGCACAGGCACTCAGATAGAGACCGGCACTCGATAGCGCTCCGCGTCGTAGAAATTGGCGGCGATTGATGGGCATAGTTGAAGTCTCATAGTGCGCGAAGGCGCGCGCCGGTACTGTTTATACCGTCGGATTGGATCTAGATTGAGCCACACTGATGTGATTATCCCAACTGCGATGATGGAAATAGTGAGGCGTTCGTTTCAGTCGACCCGAAGGATCACGTTTTATGGCGGTGATCTGTCCGAGTCCGTTGCTGGCGTAAAACTCTGATCGTTCAGGCACAAACGCTAGACCGGCACCGTCACGTTGTGTGTGGATCGCTTGCAGCGTCTGTCGTCGCACATTCCAGTGACTGACAATTCCGCCTCGCGGAGAACTGAGCAGCAGCTCCGAGCCAGAGGGATCTGTACAGACGCTACCGATGTACTGTTTATGGCGCTGCCAGTCGCGTCGGTCGGCTCTAAAGGGGAGAAGCTCGGGCTCGCCGCTGTGTGAATAAGCCAGTGGCAGTTGCTGTGTCGGATCCCCTTCAAACTGAATGCCAATCATCACCGTATCGGTGTCGCTGACATCTAGGTGACGAATACTCTGTTGATGATGGGGCGGTAAAAATTCATCGATTAAGTGTCCACTGCGGCTTTCAACGTACGCCAGTGACGGTCGCATACTGGAAACATTGAGTTTCTTGCGCCCGCGACTGGGGTGCGTGAGTATGCCGCCGTTGGCGACTACCAGTGTTTTCTGGTCGGATAACCACTGAATCTGGTGTGGGCCAATCCCGCCACTGGGCAATTCATCAATGCGGCGAAAGTTATCGAAAACATCGTAGACACCGATGCAGCCAGTTTGTTTATCAAAAGCGTTTTCGCTGGCGAACAAGTAGCGACCATCGTGACTCACACATCCGTGGCCGTAAAAATGTCGCTGGGCACTGGCGGTTACCGTGTGGGCAATGCGACCCTCAATAAGGTCAACCACGTACAAATGTGTTCCGGGCCGGCGAGCAAAAAACACCGCTTGTTGGCTGTGCGGTAAAAATACGTTGTCGTGAACGCGCTGATTAACTGGAATGTCAAAAGCGAGTTCGCCAGTGGTATCGATTCCTGCGATGCCAAAGTACTCTTTACCGCCTTTATCATTCAGGCGTGAACCTTCTTTGGGGGAATATTTTCCCGCGCCGTGTGATATGGAAGCGCTACCCACAGAGCGGCCGGCGGTGGCGGCCGCGTGACTGCGGTAGCCTGATAATAAGAGTGGTCCGCTGGCCAGTGTGTCGGTTTTGCAGCCGCTTAACCAGCTGGCGAGCACTGGTGCAACTAGCGCTCCACCTCCCAGTTTTAGGAAGCGGCGACGGTCAACAGTCGAGTTAGTTTTGTTCGCAGGTTTAGTCATGTCTAGGTTGCTCTTGTACTTATTCACCGCAGTTAGTCGCCATCGTTATTGTTGAAACCCAATTGAATGCCTAAGGCGTTGGGAATGTCGACTTTGAAGTGACGAGTGAGTGCTTCCAGTCCTTGCTGAACAGCCGCTGTGGTCTCTGTATTTTGTTGGTTCATTTGCTCAAACAGCGGTTGTGTCATTGCTGTCAACTGCGCTTGAGTATCCGATAGCGCGGATTGTATGTTGTCGGCCAACGCTTGTTGCCCTTGTTCGGCGAGGTAGCGACTCAGACCTGCTTCGGTCATTAGCGACTTTATAGCTGCTAGATTTGCGAGCAGGTTTTCCTTGGAGTGCTGTGATCTCCAAGACTCCAGAAAATAGGGGTTCACGCGCTGGGATTTGGTATTCAGTCCTAACGCCATGGTGAGCTTGCGCCCACTCATTTGTTCCGTTTGCGATAGAAAGCTATCGATCACCACGGCGACGGCGTGCTTCTCTGTAGGGAACTCGGTGTTGTCGGGGGAGGCCGACAAAAGCAGTGGTTGATAGGCTTGCCACTGTTGCTGAAGTTGCTGACTGGTTGTCGCAAGGTTGTTGGCCATTAACGTGAGCAGCGCGCAGCGGGCTTTATCATCGGCGCGTTGTTTCGCGCTGTCGTCAAACAACAGGTATTCCATTGCCGGTAAGCCGTGAGTGACGACGCTGGCTTGACTGAGGGTTTGCTGAGTCTGTTGTTCTGCCTGACTTAATAGCGGGCGCAATTTCTTGGCGATCAGGTTTTTCTTATCCGGCCAAAACTGAAATTCCCAGGCGAGATTGTGCTCGCGAATGGGGCCAAATTGAATGGTCTGTGCTTTCTGCCATGCCGTCATTACATCACGCCAAGGGGTTTGAAGAGTATCGAGCGAGCGATTATCGCCACAGACGGTAGCTGTGGCACTGGCCAGATCGCGACTGCTGACCGCTAGATCAGTGTAAAGGGGCGTAATCAACTTTTCATTGACGTCTATCAACAAGCGCTGTTCCGGCGTCGACGGCGCGCAGGCGCTGAGACAGGCTACCAATCCGATCCATAGGGTTTGCTTGAAGGGGAGAGAGCGGGTGTTGGTCATTGATGGGCCTTTTGTGCGGGCGTGGTCTTGGCAGGCTGGGACTCTTTGATAGCCGAGTGCTGCCCTCTGGTTCAGACGTGGCCGAGGTTAATTCGGGGCGCATTGTACGACATCTCGGCGGGTTAGTTGTACGCATGGCGTGAGTTTTTTGGACTATTTGGCTGAATATTGTTCACCTCTCATAGATCTTCGAGGAATTTGATCAACGCCTGACGCTCTTCTGGAGCCAGTTGGGCGTATTGATCACGACTTGCCTGTGCTTCACCGCCATGCCAGAGAATGGCCTGCTGCAGGCTTTGTGCGCGACCATCGTGCAGATAGGATTCCACGCCGCTCACGGCTTTCGTCAGTCCTATTCCCCACAAAGGAGGCGTGCGCCATTCCCCTTTCTGAGCTCGAAATTCACTGGCGCCATCGGTCAAACCTTCCCCCATATCGTGCAGCAGCAGATCGGTGTAGGGGGCAATGGTTTGATTGGCCAGCCACGCCAATGGGTAATCACTGCGAGTCGTGTAAGAGGGGGTGTGGCAGCTGCTGCATTGCAGCTGTGCAAACAGTCGTTCACCTTGGCGTACTTGTGGGTGTTGCGGGTTTCGGCGTAAGGGAACGGCTAAGTTCCGGCTGTAGAAAGTCACCTTGTCCAGCAGGTGCGGGGCAATTTCCGGCTGGCCGTCAGAGGTTTGTTTGGCGTGTTCTACACAATCGGTTTGCTGAGGTTGGCAGTTTTCTTTTTCAAACAGCGCCGAGGTAATGCCTAAATCACCATTAAAGGCGGCCGCGTTTTGTTGCTGCAGTGTGGGTTGTCCGGCTTTCCAGCCGAAGCGGCCAGGGCGCAGCGATTGGCTTTGATGATCCCAGACCTGATTAATAGCGCCCGAGATGCCGTCACTGTCGTGGTCGTCAGGATCGGCTAGGCTGTTGATGTCTTGCTGGTCAATGGCTTCCAACAAACCCAAGCCAATCATCGGCGGTGCAATACGGGCAGAGAGCTGGATCTTGGGATGCAGTGGGCCGTAGGCCAATTGTTCAATGGCCACGGTGGGTTTGCGCAGTGTGACGACTTCGCCGCCGGCGAGTGTGACAGGAATCGGCTGGTAGTGAATAGCCACGCGGCCTTCTGGTGTCAGCTCGGGGATCGAGAAATCCTGCAGTTGACCGCCATAGTGAGGATCCGTGTGATTGGCTTGCTGGGGCTTGAGAGGCTGTTCACTGTCTATGCTCAAGCGCACCAATAAAGAGACTGCATTGTCATCGAGCGAGTTGGGTGCGTGGCCGCGTCCGTCTTTGACGTGACAGTTTTGGCAGGCATTGGTATTAAATAGCGGGCCCAACCCATCACGGGCTTTGGTGCTCGACGGAGACGCCACCCAAGGGTTGCGAAAGAAACTGTTGCCGACACTAAAATCTAAGCGCTGGCGGATGGGCATATTGGCAGCTGGGCGCGAGAAAGCGTTGTGCCCAGTGGCTCTGACTCGCGTGTCGTCCGCGCTGAGGTTTGTGATACCGATGACAAATAAAACCACGCTCAAACAGGCAGAGACCATTCGTGCGCGGCCGCTCAGAAAATTTAGTTTGTCTATCTTAAATGTTGCTAATTCCACTCAGTATTTCCGGTTTCTTCATCAGGCCGAGCTAGGCGAAACGGCTTACCGGACTCAATCGAAGGGTAAGCCGTTGTTTACTGACTATCTTGCAAACTTATTGCGCAGTGTTTAGAAGTCGTGATCGGCGTTGTCTGGGCTCAGGTTGTCGATGCCCAAAGCGCGAGCGGCCAATTCCAGTTGTTCGGTTTCCAGTACCAGCGCTTCAATGGCGCGGTTAATCATGGCTTCGCCTTCGCTGTTGCCTTCTGCAATCAGTTGATCAAACTTTTGCGGTTGTTCACTGCGCTCGGCGCTGTCCACCAAAGCTTGCAGGCTCAGCTGGGCGCGACGCAGGCTAATGTGAACCTGACTATTGAGAGCTGGGTCTTTGGCTTCCACCAAGTCTGACAGGCTGGCGCCTTTGATCAGCTGATCATTTACGCGGCGGTATTCACCTTGGTAAACATTTTGAATGCCCAGTGCATTGTAAAAATGAGAGTAGTGGGTGTTGTCACTAAAACAATCGTGCTCGTCTTCTGGAGAGTTGGCTTCTAGGGAGACTTTCAAACGCTCGCCGGCTAACTCGCCCAACGCCAAGCTACCCATGCCAAACAACATGCGTGTCATCGCGGCATCAACAGGAATGGAGAGTAACTGTTGACGGTAGTTGTCGGTGTCGTTGGGCGCCCACTGCTGAACCATGTTTTCAAGATCTTCAACCAACAGTTGTGTTGCGGCCTGCAGGTACTCGCGACGGCGTTGGCAATGATTGTTGGTGCAGGCATCGCCCAAGGCGTAGTCGGTATAGGGGCGGTTGCCAGCACCGGCCGCTGTGCCGTTTAGATCTTGTCCCCAGAGCAGAAATTCGATGGCGTGATAGCCGCTGGCGACGTTGGCCTCTGAGCCTCCGAGCTCGTTGAGACTGGCCAGCAGTTCGGGCGTTAACTCACTGATATCCAAGGTTTCACCGCCCAGCTGTAACGAGCGGTTGGCAATAAGGTTGGCATTAGAACCGATGTTTCCGAGCTCCGCTTCATAGCTGTCAGTATCCACATAATCAATCAAGCCTTCGTCCAGTGGCCAGGCGTTGAGTTGGCCTTCCCAGTCATCAACATTGGCGTTGCCAAAGCGAAACACCTCGGACTGTTGATAGGGCACGCGGGCTTGCTTCCACGCTTTTTTGGCGTTGTTCAAGCTGGTTTCGCTGGGACTTTCCAGTAGTGCTGCAACTTGCTGGTTTAGGGCTCGCGCGGTTATTAGCGAGTCTTCAAAGGTGGCGTGAGCAATTGTGGCGTAGGTTTTGACCACCTCTTGCTCGGTGACTGCGTGAGCGGTGGTGGTGGTGAGAAGTCCTAGTGAAAGCAGGATGCGAGAAAACAACGCCATAGGGGTGTCCTTCAGTGGTTTGATCAGTGGCCGCGAGCGGGTCTCAGAGATGTCAGCTGATCTTCTATCCATGAGAGCGATGAAAAACAGGATGGTACGAAATCCTCAGGAAAAATGCGAATAATTATCAATAAGATAAATTGATCCTCATTAAGTTATTGCAAATGAGAATTGTTACTATTAATCTGGTTGCTCAATACCGCAACCGTCGTTGTTATCGATGGCGGTTTTCACGCATTCAGAGAGGCCTTCGCAATGGAACTTACTCACAGCACGCACCCCAAAAACCAGTGGCGTTTCCTCTGTGATCATCATCGGCATCTGCTAGAGCAGGATGTCGCCGGTGCCAAGCAGTTTTGGGGCGAGACGGTGCTGTCTGCCCGAGAGAAAATGGCGCAAAGCCTTTGGCGTCAAGCATTAACCACCTATGGCAACGCGTGGGAGACGGCCACCATTTTGTTGCACCGAGACACTGATCGCTCCCGCGCTGAGTTGCGCTACAGTCGCACCGTGGCCGAATTTATCTATGCACTGCGACGGGTTCAAAACCGTTGTGATGCGAACTTGCTGTATCAAATAGCCAGCTGTGAGCTGGAGGGATTGCCCTTAACACATATAAAACAGGAGTTAATGGAGCCGTTGGTGGAGGCTATCGCCTGCGATTATCAAGAGGCCGCAGATTGGATCAACGAGTTACCGCGGATGTCAGAGAAGGTTCAATCGCCGATTCACTGATTGCGCTTAGCTGGACAGTAACTGACGACAGCTTTTAATCTCGGCGTATTCATTGGCGAGATTGGCGATCATGATTTGATGAACCTGATCGGCGCTGATGAGTTGATCAGCTCCAGTGGTTAAGGATGACGCGGGGCAGGCATCGGCCGCNAACATAATGCGAAAGCCAAGTGCCTTGCCGACCCTTACCGTTGCATCGACGGAGTGATTGAGCAAAACGCCAGCCACGACCAGCTCGCTGACACCCTGCTGACGAAGGTGATCTTCTAATCGGGTGTCGATAAATGCACAGTTCTCTTGTTTGGTGACAATGATTTCGCTGCTCAGCGGTGCGACTTCTGGCTTGAATGCATAGTGTGCAGAATTGGCGTGATAGGGGGAGCATGGATCTTTCGAGGAGTGCCTAACGTGAACCACGGGCCAGCGTTTGGTTCTCCAGTGATTGAGTAGTTGAGCGATGTTTTGTTCGGCCTCACGATGACTGCGTTCAAACACATCAAAATGATCGATGGCCTGTTGTACATCGATGACAACGAGAGCCGGGTTTTTCGAAGGAATCATGAGAGGGCCTTAATATACGAGAGTCAACGACAGTTCTCTGCGCTTGCGCTTTAGATGAGATATTTTTCGCTTGCTATATACTTCAACGAACCGACAGCCCACATTGATAACATTGTTGATTTTCCTATGCAAACCATCTCACTGACTGATTCCCAAAAACACTACGGCCGCGGCAATTTAGCGTTGTTGTTGATCGACAACGAATACGGCAGTGCTGTGGTTTCGCTGCAAGGCGGCCAGCTATTGTCTTATCGTCGAAAACGAGATCAAAGAGAGTTTCTGTGGCTCAGCGATGACGCAATCTTTGAAGAAGGCAAAGCGATTCGCGGCGGTGTGCCTATTTGTTTGCCTTGGTTTGGGCCCAAACAAGGTAAACCGCAACACGGCTTTGCTCGCAGTCAGCTATGGCAGCAACGAGACGGCGAAAGCCACTTTGATTTTAGCGGTACCAGCGAGCATTTTAATCACCGATTCTGTGCCGATTTAAGAATGGAGTTTACCGACGAGTTAACGCTGACACTGACCGTCACAAACCTGGAAGATCGAGCCATGCCTTTGAGTTGGGCGTTACACTCCTATCATCCAGTCGCGGATATCCATACTGCTCGTATTCAGGGATTGGATGGATTTGAATACCTCGATAATACTCGAGGGCTGAATCGAGCGAGACAAGTAGGAGACGTAGAATTCGCTGGCGAGACTGATCGCGCGTACCTGTCGGTTGGAGATCGTCAAACCATTGCTGGAGCCTTTGAGGTTATCGCAGACAATGCCGCTAGTGCGGTGGTCTGGAATCCGGGGGAGGCGCTGGCGGAAAAAATGTCAGATCTGAGCGATTATCGCTACTTCGTTTGTCTTGAGCGCGGGCAAGTCTTTGAAGATGCGAATGATTTGGGGCCTAACAAAAGTACTCAGGCATCGGTGATTGTCAGAGCGCTCTAATCGGTTTGAGCGACACACAAAGTGTCGTATGGTATCTATCAGTTCTTAGAGTCGTTGTTGAGTGACACCAGGTTTTTCTACTAATAAATTCGATAAGAAAAGAGATAATCCAATGAATACTCCCTCAAAATCTTCAGGTAACCTCTATCTCGACGGGTGTGAAACCTCCCGCGAAGCGTTTGACGAAAAAGCAAAACGAATCGCCAACGTTTTGTCGGCTGCAGGCGTTGAGCCCGATCAGCCGGTCGCTATTTTGATGCGCAATGATGTCAACTATCTGAATGTTATTGAGGCTTGTCGTTATCTTGGCTCGCCCTATGTGGCCTTGAATTGGCACGCTTCCACCCCAGAGTTGATCCATATACTCGATGATTCAAAGGCTAAGGCGTTGATCGGTCACGCAAGTCTGACCTCTCAATTTGATGCCGATTTAGATCTCGATATCGAAATATTCTCAATTTCCGATCCCGTTGAGCTTGCTGAGGCCTACGCCCTTGACGTTACGCAGGATAGTCTGCACACCGACCTGGAAAGTCTCGTCGAAGAAGCCACAGCAATTGGTGTCGAGCCAAAACGTTTTCGAGGTTTGTTTGCCTACACTTCTGGCAGCACGGGACGCCCCAAAGGCATTAAGCGAGTCGTTAACAACGACGGCGCTGATCCGTATCTGACTTACGCCCAGTTGTCGAAAAACCTACTCATGATTGAGCCCGGCGATCGCTTCTATACGGCGGCACCGGTATATCACAGCGCGCCCTGTGGCTTGTCGGTTTTTTGCATCGCGGGTGGTGAGGCCGATCTCTATATTGCGTCAAAATTTGATGCCGAAGGTTTTTTGGCCGATATCGCGAAGTACAAAATCACTCATTGTTACATCGTGCCGACGATGATGGTGCGCCTTCTCAAATTGCCGCGCGAGGTACGCGATAAGTACGATGTTTCGTCTTTGCGCTATGGGATATCGAGTGGGTCTCCTTGGCCGGCCGACGTCAAACAAGACATGATCGAATGGTTCGGTTCGATATTTTACGAGTCCTATGGCTCTAGTGAACTGGGTTTTATGACTTTAATTTCTTCGGCTGAAGCACTCCAGAAACCGGGCTCTGTCGGTAAAGTACTACCGGGCGGTTCGATAAAGATTCTCGATGACAATCACTGTGAAATGCAGGCTGGAGAAACCGGTTCGATATTTGTGAATTTGCCGACCTTCGGGGATTTCTCCTATACCAATGCTGAGGGAGATTTGGGTGGGCAGCGCTTCCAAGGCTTTTCGACCGTTGGCGATGTGGGGTATCTCGACGAAGATGACTATCTGTTTATCAATGGCCGAAATAAGGAAATGATTATCTCTGGCGGCGCAAACATCTTTCCCGCTGAAATCGAGTCTGAGTTAATTAAGATGCCTGAAGTATTGGATTGTGCGGTGTTTGGTGCTCCACACGATGAGTTTGGGGAAATGGTGGCGGCGGTTCAAACTAGTCGCGCTGATTTGAGTGTTGATGAGATTCGACATTTCTTGGAGTCGCGTATTGCACGATTTAAGTTACCTAAGAAACTGGATATTCATCAGACACTCCCTCGTGAAGACAGCGGAAAAATCTTCAAGCAACGACTGCGGGAGCCTTATTGGGAAGGTCGCAAAGTTAAAATATAGAAGGAGGGAAATCGATAACGGCTCTTTTACCGAGGTTAGTGAGAGGGCCCAATAGTTTGTCTAATGAGTAAGCCAAAACCTAGCTCATCATTATTCAACGGTGCCCTAGATTGATTTCTTCCTGAAGTTTCTCCAGTTCATCCAATATACGTAAGAACTTCTCTCCAAATTCCGTCACCGAATATTCTACTCGGGGCGGAATTTCACCGTATTCTTGTTTGTTGATAATGCCGAATTCTATGTTCTTTTTTAGGCATTCATTCAAGACCTTTGTCGACAAACCTTCCACATTTCTAACCATTTCACCAGGGCGGCGTACACCGTTGGCCAACAGTTGATAGACGGTCAATGACCATTTGCAGCCGTATATCGTCTCAACCATACGCGCGCTGTTGGCGGGAGCTGACTTTCGCGAAATAGTTTTTCCGTTATTTTTCATAAAGATGTACCTAAAATTACCTACCCTACCGACTTGTACTTACTTTCGTCAGCCCAACGTGTGTCGCTAGACTGATCCCACATTCAGTTAAATCACATTGGTGAAGAGGATAGTATTGTGAGAGAAGAAACAAAAGACCTAGCGTTAATTATTGGCGGCTCCAGCGGTATGGGCTTGGCCACGGCGAAGCAATTATCCGAGCGAGGCGTCGATGTGATGATCGTCGGTCGCTCCAGTGAAAAGCTTGCGCAAGCGGCCGAGCTGCTGGCAACAACGGGGCAGGTCGAAGTGATTGAAGCCGATTTGTATGTAACTGAAGCGGTTGAAATGCTCATCTCACGAATCAACAACGAATCACGTCATATTAAGTTCTTGGTGAATGCGGCAGGCTACTTCAATCCACTACCCTTTATCCAGCACACGGAAAAAGATTACGATATTTATATGGAGTTGAATCGAGCCACCTTTTTTATCTCTCAGGCGGTGGCAAATCATATGATCAAGCACGGCGGCGGATCGATTGTTAATATCGGTTCAATGTGGGCAAAACAAGCGATTAAGGCAACGCCATCGGCGGCCTATTCGATGGCAAAAGCTGGGCTGCATTCGTTAACGCAGCATATGGCGATGGAATTGGCCGATCATCATATTCGGGTTAATGCCGTGTCTCCCGCGGTGGTGAAGACACCCATTTACGGCGCTTTTGTTGAGCCGGAGTCGATGGACGAGACCATGGCGTCATTTAACGATTTTCATCCGAGTGGCCGTATCGGAACGGCTGAGGATGTCGCCCAGACGGTTTCCTTTTTATTGTCCGATTCAGCCAGTTGGGTGACGGGTGCAATATGGGATGTTGACGGTGGTGTCATGGCCGGGCGCAACTAACGAATTCTCCATCTGCGCCTTGCGTGCCCCAGCGAATTCTGGGGGCGCATTTAATGGCTCGTGATTGAGTCGTTAGGTTGGCGTTGTGGGACTCAATAGATCTTGCTTTGCTTGCCTGTCAGGGGGTAATGTGTGCTGCGCCTTAGGGATAAGGCGCAGCACACCACTTGTGTTTACCAACCGAAATTTTCTGGAGCTAGAAAATGGCAGAGCAATTTCCCTCAATCGAAAAAACGCATCAAGACTTTATTGAACGCCAACAGATGTTTTTTGTCGCGACCGCTGCATCTGAAGGGCGAGTGAATTTATCTCCAAAAGGCATGGATAGCTTTCGGGTGCTGGGCAGCAATCGAATAGCTTGGTTGAACCTTACCGGCAGTGGCAATGAAACTGCCGCTCATCTACGCGACAACAATCGCATGACAGTGATGTTCTGCTCTTTTGATAAGCAGCCTCTGATTCTGCGTCTCTATGGCAAGGCTAAAGCTTTCCATGAAAATGATGAAGGATGGGATGAGCGGGCCTCTTGGTTTCCTGCCTCCACCGGTGCGCGGCAGGTGTATGAGATGGAGGTTGACTTGGTGCAAAACTCCTGCGGTTTTGCCGTGCCTCGCTACGCCTTCGAAGAGCAGCGACCTACTTTGAAAAAGTGGGCAGACAACCAATCGCGCGATCAGATGAAGGGCTACTGGGATAAGAAGAATCGCACCAGTATTGATGGTTTCCCTACCGGTATTGAAGAGGCGTTGTAGCTTTCTCTTGGTTCGTTGTCTTCTGTGTCTTCAGTCTTGTGTCGGCGACATAGAGTGAAAGAAGGTCTCGGTAGCTTCGTCGGCCGGATAGAATGCTTCAATTCGGAGTTCGTCGGTAGTGATGTCTTGCGGCGTACCAAAAGTAGAGATGACAGAAAATAAACTCAGCTGCAGACCATCTATGTCCAAGTTGAGCGGAAGAATAGGCAAGAGTCGACCAGGCATCGCGAGGATCTCGTCCTTTCTTTTCCCGCTACTGGCTTTATTGCCATCCGCGAGCTCAATGTCTTCTTGAGCCAAGGTGATGTAGCGGGTAAACGCTTCCTTGACGGCGGGGTCGCCGGAGGCAATGGCTTCCTCTTTGAGTCGCTGAATAAATGCGGGTGCCGCTTGTGCCCAGTTGGTGATGTACCGGCGCAGTCCTTTGGGGTGTAGGGTGAGCAAAGCGATATTCAGCTCACCTTGCTCGTTGGTAATGTCTTCTTGCAGGTCGTCGGCTTGGCCTAATCCCAGAAGTAACTCAGCGGCTTGATTCTGTTTTTTCACATTCCAAAAACGATCCACCACCACCGCCGGTAGTGGGTCGTGATTTTTTAACACGTGATTCAACGCCCTCATCACCGGTGCCATGATCGGATCGTTGAGTGACGACTCGCTGTAGATGGCTGAAAAACCTGCGGATTTCAGTAGCTGATTGCGCTCGCGAATGGGGATGTTCATCGCTTCCGATAGGCGAATCACCATTTCGCGGCTGGGTTGGCTGCGGCCTGTCTCCAGCCAGCTTACATGACGCTGTGACACTTCAGCGGCGAGGGCGAGGTCGAGCTGCGACAGTTGACGAACTCGACGCCATTGACGGCACATGGACTGAAAGCTGTCGCTAATAAGTTCGTTCATACAAAAGAATCTCTGTTCTGACTTGTCACGTATACCACTAACGTATCCATCATAGTGACCTTTGTGCAAGAAACAATAACCTCTCAGGTTATTGGGGGTAATCTTTGGCCTCATCTAGGCGAGTACATAGAGATTGCTTCGCTTTGCTCGCAATGACCAGGTGTTAAATTAGGCATTGTCATCGTGAGTTTGTCGTTGGCGTTGATGAGATCGCCTCGCTTTGCTCGCGATGGCGAAGTGTCCAGTTAAGCGTCGTCATCGGCGTTGATGAGATTGCTGGGTGTCGCTGGCAGTGACGAGTCGTTAAGTCGGA
This sequence comes from Cellvibrionaceae bacterium, assembly GCA_002707785.1. Classification (GTDB taxonomy): domain Bacteria; phylum Pseudomonadota; class Gammaproteobacteria; order Pseudomonadales; family Cellvibrionaceae; genus Pseudomaricurvus. The sequence continues at coordinate 49,156 of PANW01000050.1, forward strand.
GCCGTCATCGCGAGGAGCCTTTGGCGACGCGGCGATCTGTGGGGCGAGCAATTGTGTGAACAGGCTGCGAGCTCGGCAAGCAGAATTTTAGGGTGCAGGCTGCAACTAGAAAGAGCCTAGTCTATAGCGACTCTATGTTGAGGGTTTGATGACAGGGTTGATCATCACAATTAATAATTTATAACGTCTGAGGTTATTGCTGCTATGCGCGACTGAGTAGACCATAGAGTGGTTCGAAAGAAATACACACTTAGGAGAATCGTTATGTTTACCACTCGTTTTATTGCCATTTTGGCTCTGATTCCATTCACACTCTTTACCCTCTATGTGGTCGCCGAAGTGGGCTATGTGGAAATTTTCACTTTTCAACAGCAGGGCATTGCCGGTTGGCAAGTCATGGCTGATTTAGTGGTGGCTTTGCTTTTGGTGTTGTTCTGGATGGTGCCGGACGCGCGTAAAAAAGGTCGTAACCCTTGGCCTTGGGTAGCGCTCACCTTGACGGCTGGCTCTATTGGGCCCTTGTTGTATTTGGCCATGGCACCAACGGCTCAGGTGGCGTTTAACACTGCGGCTGATCAATAGTGACAAAAGATTCAAGTTCCCATTTGCAAACAAACAAAGAGTTAGCCGTGGGAACTTGAATGATGGAGAGTGCTATTGAGTAATCTTCAACGTGATGGGGTGAAACCCTACTGTGCTAGCCTGCCAGTGTTCATCGGCATTGAGTTCGGCGATGGGGGTGAGGGTACCGGTTAAAAGCACTTGGCCTTGTGGCAGAGATACGCCTTCCTCTATGGCCGTGTTAACCAACCATAAAGCGTGTTGCCAAGGATCTCCCAGCTCGTCACTCGCGCATAGAGAGTGCATCGTTTCACCATTGTGGGTGAGTTCGACGGTGTGTTGCGAAAGATCAATGCCGTTAACTGCCACAGAGCTTTCACTCAATAGGTATGCTCCGCCCGCGCCATTGTCGGCAATCAACTCCATGGCTTGAACGTCCCAGTTGGCGATGCGGCTGTCGACAATTTCAAAGGCCAAGCAAATGTGGGAGATTTTGTCTTTCAGTGCTTCAATCGAGGTCAGCGGTTTGCTGATGTTTTGTCCCAGTATCAGTGCCCATTCCACTTCGAGTTTCGGCGCTACGAACTTGGCTAGCGACAAGGTGCCGTCGTTATCGAGTTCCATGTCCCGATAGAGTAGCCCGTAATCCGGTTTTTCTAACCCCAAAAACTGCCGCACCAGCGCCGATGTCAAGCCAATTTTGAGTCCACTGGCCTGCCTTGTCGACTGCCAGTGTCGATGGTTGTGACGTTTAATAGCGTAAGCCGTTTGAATTCTCTGAGGCGTTTCGAGCGTGCTAAAGGCCTCTCGAATCGGATTACAGCCGGTACTTGTGTCCTCGGCGATACGCAGCGTTTCGGCCGCTTGTTTGATAGCGTCTGCAGTCATTGTGGGGCAATCCTCTTAACCATTGGCGGCAATTGGAGTCGAACCCGCCACCGTGGTTCGGAACATCTCTCGTCGACTGCCGTGGTAGTCACCCATGGGTAAGTGCAGAGCGCAGCGATTGTCCCACATGGCGATGGAGCCTTGCTGCCAGCGAAAGCGACAGGTGTTGATGGGGTGTTCTATTTGCGCTTTCAAAAAATTCAACAGGGCATCGGCTTCGTCTTGATGCATGCCTTCAATGCCGATGCTGTAAACGCCAGTGATGTACAGCAACTTTCTTCCGGTAACGGGATGTTTAACCACCATCGGATGAACTTGAATATCCATGGCGTCTTCGCTGGCGATCACTTCCATATTTTCATACAAACTGTGGATGCCAGACGAGGCGGGTGCGTAACCCAGGCGGGCGCTGTGAATCACATTGAGGGATTCACAGACACGCTGCATCTCCGGTGACAGCATGTCGTAGGCTTGGTAGAGGTTGGCAAATAAAGTATCACCGCCGTACTCAGGGATATCGTGCCCGTAGAGAATGGTGAATGAGGGCGGTGACTGTTGAAATGACCAGTCGCTGTGCCAGGCGCCACCAAAGACATACCCCGTAGATTCGTCGGCCTCTTTCACCAGCCGCAGTACGTGGGGATGGCCCTCGATACCGGGCACATAAGGGTCGATCCCGAAGTCGCCAAAGTTAAGTGTGAAGGCTTCCTGCTCTTCGATGCTGAGGGTTTGTTCTCGGAAAAAAATCACACCGTGATCGGCCAGTGCTTGTTTGATTTCGGTGAGTTCTGCCGCTGATAGGTTATTCACTTTGACCCCAAAAACCTCGGCACCCAAGGCACCGGTTAATGGGCGAACTTGGATGTGTTGATAGTCTTTCTGAGGAGCATTGGTACTGGCGCTGGGAGCAATAATCATAGTGAACCCTTTTATTGTTGTGAGCTAGATGAGGTTAGTTGATTCACAGTGTCGGCGTTTTACTGTGTTTCGGCCATGTTCTATCTGGTCAAAAGTTGATGTTTTCGGCCATAATGGTCCACTAGTTCGATGATCCCGAAAGGTCGATCCTGCGCAGCAGCAACCTGCAGAATCCAATCGCGCGGATTTGTAACAGTCTGGGAGTCGAGATGTTAGCTGAAGGAGCTGGTAGCGAGTGATTGATTGGCAAGGTTTGAGAGCAACCTCCGGTGTATCGGTTTTGCTGAGCGCCGGACGGCAATTGGGTATGTCAGAAGCGCAATGCTTGCGGGGAACGGATCTTAACCCGCAACAGTTGGACGAGCCGCTTGCCCGCATTGCGTCTTGGCAAGAGATGGCGCTGATTCGAAACTTGCTGGCATTTCGGGGAGATGATCAGGTATTAGGGCTCACCATTGCTCAGGGCTATAGCATTGCCAATATGGGGGCTTTGGGCCAAGCCTTGGCGACCAGTGAGACGCTTGCGGATGCCTTGATGCTTACTGAGCGCTATCGCTGGTTCGGCTTATCCTTTAGTGAGTACCGCTTGACGGAGACCGGTGATCACTGGGTGATTGAAGTGATGGACGACGAAGTGCCGAAAGATTGTCAGCGGTTTTGTCAGGATCGTGGTTTGATGGGAACGCTCAATCTCTTTTCACAATTACTTCAGCGTCAGCCAACAGTGCTGGCGGTTACCATGAAGGCAGCAGCACCGAAGGATTCCGAACTCTATCAACAGTTGTTTGCTGCGCCGATTCATTTTAGCAGTGACCGCAATACCATTGTTTACTCTCGCTCGATGGGCGATGAAAAACTGCCCTTAGCCAATTCGCAGGTTCGTGAAAGCTGTGAGCACTATTGCGATCAAATGCTGGAGTTGCAACAAAAACCTCGCACTTGTCGTGGGCAAGTGGAGGCGATTTTGGAAGCTTGGGCGCCGAGTTTTCCTCTTGCTACTGAGTCGCGCGAGCCCACACTGAAGTCTGCGGGTAAGGGGGTGACGGCAATTGCGGTGGCCGCTGAGCTGCAGATCAGTGAGCGCCAATTGCGTCGAAGACTGCAGCAAGAGCAGTGTAGTTTTCGTGAGTTGTGGTTGCAGAGAAAAATGCGGTTGGCACAACAAGCCTTGATGGAGGGCAAGTCGGTGGCGACTGTGGCGGGAGGTTTGGGTTATAGCGAAAGCGCGAGTTTTTCTCGTGTCTTCCTCGGTTCGATCGGCGTGTCGCCGAAACAATATCAGCTCAACAGACTGCGCGGCGAGGATTCGTGTGAATAGTGATGAAGCTTTTTAGTTGATTACCGTTTTAGTTTTTGTCCCGCCGACTTCTATCGGCAATCAGTGTTTGATCCACCAATGCATCGATCATTTCAGCAAGGCTTTTGTAATTCGGCGCCAAGCCCTCAATGACAAAACTGGCCACGCCGTGGATGGAAGATTGCAGTAAGAACTTTGTGTTCTCTAGGTGACCATCAACAAAGGGCTGTTGTTGTTCGAAGATCGAGGTGACGGCCTTAGCCGCCCACTTTAGCGCTTGTCGGCGGGCATCTGTGAGTTCCGGGTAGCGTTGTTTATTGGACAATGAGGCATCAAACATCAGTCGGTATAGGTTGGGATGTTCACTGGCGAAGACGACATAGGCAAGCCCCACGGCTTTGAGTGTCTGTCTTGCTTGGGCGATGGATCTGGCCAGATCGCTCTCGCCGTTCGAGTGATCTTCGGTTTCAGGGGGAACACACGCTCGGGCTATTTCCTCTTGCGCTTGTTCATAGGCGTTCTCTAGTCTTTTGCTGACATTGAGAAACGCGACTTTTGCCACCGCCGCTAACAGCTCCTCTTTGCCGGCAAAGTGTCGATACAAGGCCGCTTGCGAGACGCCCACTGCGAGAGCGGCTTTGCGCAAGCTGAAATTTTCCACGCCCGACTCGGTGATCATCAATTGGGCGGCCTCGATCAGACTCTGGCGTAAGTCGCCGTGATGGTAGCGGGTTTCAGCGGTCTTATCGGCAGTGGGCATAAGCTCTCTCGCGCAGCTTAGCGCTGTGAGTGGAGGTGGTGTACAGATTGCTGACGCAGGGTAGCAGTGCTTTTTCTGACTGTGAAGTCTTCAATTGACTATTGACCAGCAATCGCTGAAATCGTATGTTAACGATGTTAACATTGGTCCACAAGCGCAATACCAAACTGTCATTGGACGTGCCATGACGTTCCGCGCAGGCGTTATTGGGCTCGATTCGGTACGTAATGACACTAGAGGCATGGCCTCACAACCTACAGCTAGCGCGGCCTATAGCGCCATTATTTGAGAGCGAGAGATTCCATGAGTATGTACACCTATAAAGCCCCCGTGAGAGACATATTGTTCAGTGCCTTCGAGTTGTTTGATTATGAAGCTCACTATCAGCAATTGCCCGGCGCCGAGGATATCAATCGGGATCTCGTGGCCGCCGTACTGGACGAGAGCGCCAAATTTGCGGAGGAGGTTTTAGCTCCCTTAAATGCCATTGGCGATGAAGAGGGAGCCACTTGGGATGACGGTGTTGTGACCACGCCCAAGGGTTTCAAAGAGGCGTTTGAGCTCTATGCACAAGGCCAGTGGGTTGGCTTGAGTAGCGCTGAGGAGTTTGGCGGTCAAGGTTTGCCAAAATCCATGGATGCCGTGGTGAGCGAGCCTCGAGGAGCCGCCAATTTATCCTGGAGTTTGTGTCCGACTTTGGGCGCCGGTGCCATCAATACCTTGACGGCCTATGGAACCCAAACGCAGCAACAAACCTATTTGACGCGTTTGATTGCTGGCGACTGGACCGCCAGCATGTGTTTGACCGAACCCCATTGCGGTACGGACTTGGGATTGCTNCGCACTAAGGCCGAGCCCAACANTGACGGCAGCTATGCCATCAGTGGCACGAAGATATTCATCACCTTTGGTGAGCACGATTGGACCGAGAACATCGTTCATATTGTGTTGGCACGTTTGCCGGACGCGCCGGCGGGAACCAAAGGTATTTCACTGTTTGTGGTGCCCAAATTTTTGGTGAATGATGATGGCAGTCTCGGTGAGCGTAACCCTCTCAGTTGTGGCTCCATTGAAAAGAAAATGGGCATTCACGCCAGTCCCACTTGCGTGATGAACTTTGATGGCGCCACAGGATTTTTGTTGGGCGAAGAAAACCGCGGCCTAAATTGCATGTTTACCTTCATGAACACCATGCGCATCGGCACGGCGACTCAAGGAGTGCTACACGCGCAAATCGCCTTACAAAAATCACAGCAATACGCGCGTGAACGTTTGCAAATGCGCTCATTATCGGGTGTCAAAAATCCAGCTGGCGAGGCCGATGCGATCATTGTGCATCCGGACGTGCGTCGCATGTTGTTAACTCAAAAAGCGATTGCCGAGGGGGGGCGCATGTTTATTCACTACTTGGCCAAGCAGTTGGATGTTTCTGCGCGTTCTGAGTGTGAACAGGAGCGCAAGCGAGCTGAGGATCTAATGTCATTGCTGACTCCCACGGCAAAGGCCTTTCTTACCGAGCTTGGGCTGGAGGCGGCGAGCTTGGGAATTCAGTGTTTTGGCGGTCACGGATTTATCCGCGAGGCGGGTGTGGAGCAGAATTATCGCGATGCCCGAATTTCGACTCTCTACGAAGGCACCACGGGTATCCAAGCGCTGGATCTGTTGGGGCGAAAAGTTCTGGGATCAGCCGGCGCTTTGCTGACGCCGTTTACCGATGACATCAAGAGTTTTTGTCAGCAGGCTCACGGTGATACCGTTGCCCCCATGGTGGCTGAACTCAAGCAATACAATAAGTCTTGGCTGCAACTGACACAGGCCATTGCTGAAAAGGCCATGGTTAATGTCGATGAAGTGGGGGCCGCATCGGTGGATTATCTGATGTACTCCGGCTACACCATTTTGGCCTACTTTTGGGTCAAAGCGGCTGCAGTGGCTGAGGTGAAGGTGGCGAGCGGTGAAGACAGTGACGGTTTTTATCAGGCTAAGATTGATACCGCCCATTTTTATTTTCAGCGCTTGATGCCTCGTGCCGAAGCACACCGAGTGTCTGCTCTAGCCGGTGCCGACAGTTTGATGAGTATTGCCGAAACGGGGTTTGATTTTTAAGTCGTTCACGGCTGCTGGGGCGTGAACAACTCTTCCTCGCAGCCATACCGTGCAACTATATCCCGTAGCTAACTCTCGTCATCAAGTCCCGTCACTAAGTCCTGCAATAATGTGAGCTATCTTCGAGAATCATCTTCCCAGTTCATGTCCAGCAGGGAAGATGATCTGTCAGGCAGAGGTATGGCGGGCTGCGTGCGTCACGTTTGAGGGGTGGAGTTTGTCTGATACTTGTTTAGCAGTCGCTGCAGTTGCTGTTGAGAGTGTCGATAGCAGCGCATTGACCAATCTTGTGTATCGTCGAGCTCAGCGATTTCTTCCAGCCAGTGATCAAGTTGATCCAACCATTTCATTCTTGCTTTAAATTGCTCAACGGCAAACCGTGAACTCATGGAGGCGGTTAATACTGTTTTACTAAACACGGGCCCTTTGTCGACAATGCGATTCAAGAGTGTCAGTGTGGCCTGCATTTGTTCCAGCGTTTCTTCGCGGATGGCTCTAGCTCTTACTTGTAAACCGCTCAGGTCACCGGGTTCTAGNAAATAAAATTTGAGCAGGGATTTGTATTCCAGTTTGGGGTTGTCTCCCGCTTCTCTGAGCCATTGATGAAAGGCCTTTTTCCCCGCATCGGTAATGTGGTATTCACTGCGTTGACGCTTGCCGTTGGGTGTCTTTTGAATCGTAATTAACCCTAGATTGGCTAATTTTTTCGGCTCGCTGTAGAGCTGACTGGGGCTGCGAGGCAAAATAAAACGCAGCACACTCTCCTGCATGAACTCAGTCAGTTCGTAAGCCGACCATGAGCGTTTACAAATTAAGCCCAGTAGGCTGTAGGCCGTTGCGTTGAGGGTGGGCTTAGCAGCCATGATGATTCCCTTGTCTATTGATCGTGAGGTTATGGCTGCTAAGTCCGGCAGCAATCGGTCTCCTAGGGCGGCGTAACACACGCTCGATTGTACTTTGCTCTATTTTGGAGTATTTTGCTCCAATCTGGAGTAAATGCAAGATAAGGTTGTGTATTTTCGGCAGCGCAGAACAATAACGGGAGCAGCGACGATGAAGAAGACTAACTGGTGGGCAGCAGGTGTATGGGTAGCCGCGGCGATGAGCGGTGCGAGTTATGCCGAGGACACAGCGGTGCAGCATCTGGCCGAGGCCATTCGCATTGAAACGGTCAGTCAGCAAGATCGCGGCAGCATCGACTACGCGGCATTTACGCAGTTTAATGAATTTCTGCGCAGCACCTATCCACTGGTATTTGAGCAGCTGCAGATAGAGGTCATCGCTGACTACAGCTTGGTAATGACCTTGCCGGGCAGCGACCAGAGCCTTAAACCGGTGTTGATCGATTCCCACTATGATGTGGTGCCGATTGAGCCAGGCACAGAAAACGAATGGACGCATCCGCCGTTCGACGGGGTTATTGCCGATGGTTATCTCTGGGGGCGAGGCGCGATCGATGACAAGTCATCAGTGATTGCCACTATGGAAGGCTTAACCGCACTCTTGCAGCAAGGGTTTCAGCCGCAGCGGACTTTGATTTTTTCCCTCGCTCACGATGAAGAAATCGGTGGCAGCGAGGGCGCGGCGAACGTCGCACAGCATCTCAGTGACAACCATATTGAATTGGAGTTTATGGTGGGTGAAGGCGGTTTAGTGGTCACGGATAACCCCATGCTGCCCAATAAAGCCATGGCGATGATTGCCTTGGCGGAAAAGACTTACGTGACTCTGACACTAAAGGCTTCTGGAGACGGCGGACATTCTTCCATGCCGGTGAAAAACAATGCGGTGGTGAATCTGGCTCGAGCGGTGACGACTTTGCACGAAAACCCCTTTGAACCTCAGCTGGTATCCCCAATGACGGACATGCTTGATGTCTTAGGTGAGGAAGTGGGAGGCATTCAGGGCTGGATGATGAAAAATCAATGGCTCAGCGCGCCTATTCTAGAATCCATCATGAGCGATGATCCAGCCACCAATCCGCAGGTGCGTTCGACCACGGCGGTCACCATGTTTGATGCGGGTATCAAAGAGAACGTCATCTCGCAAAAAGCGGAGGCAAAGGTCAACTTCCGGTTGTTGCCAGGTTATACGCCAGAGCAGTTGCTGAAGGATGTGACGGCAATGATTAACGACCCAAGCATCACCATCGAATCAGAAGCGTGGAAGAAAAGCCCTCCGGTTGCCGATATCAATGCGCATGGGTATGACAAGGTGAAAACCTCTATCGAGCAGGTCTTGCCTGAAGCCGTGGTTGCGCCAGGTATGTTGACCGCAACCACCGATAGCCCTCACTACGTTGATGTGGCGCCGAATATTTATCGCTTCCATCCCTTTACGCTGCCTATGTCGGATACCAAATCCATTCACGGCACCAACGAACGTATTTCGATAGAGAGCATTAAAACCTCGGTAAAGCTGTCGATGTCTTTGATCGAAGCGGTTAGCAAACCTTAAGGTTGAGTGCTTTCTGAGCGGTGATGCGTGCGAGGTAACAGAGCTTAATCGCCGCGGACGAAATGATGATCAGTATGTGTGCAAGGATTTGAACGGTCATGGGAATTTGCTCAGAACTATAGGCGAGCGCAATACTCAGTAAAAAGAGTATGCCAAGTAGGGCCAGTAGGTTATTGCTTAACGTCAGTAGTTGCTGGTGCGAAGGTATCGTCATGATCCATCTCCTGCGATGTGATCTATCTGACGGCAACGGGGAGTTTTCCGTTGCCGCAGTTATTAGTTATGAGTCACGGCTTTTGGGCTCAGAGGGGCTCAAGCGTGTTGAGTTTCTTCCTCCGGTGCCAATTGCTGTAACGGTCCAAAGAACTCGTAGTGCACTTGATCAGCGGGTATCTGCAGTCGGCGTGCGATGCGGTTTACCGATGTCATGAACGGCAAAGGCCCGAGGTAGTAAAAGTCCACATCGCGATCTTCAGGTAAATGGTCTGCGATAATTTCTTCACTAACAAAGCCGCGATAATCACAAAGGTCGTTACAGTGGTCGTCGCTGTAGACAGTGGTGGTGTGTAAGTTTTGATGAATTTGCTGCAGCTCTACAATGTGTTCCTTGAAGGCGTGGTGCTTGGCATTGATGGCGGCGTGGATGAAGTGAATTTCGCGGCCTGAGTGTATGCATGCGTTGATTATACTAATCGCCGGTGTGATTCCGACACCACCGGTCACCAACACCAGCGGACGGTCACTATTTTGCAAGGTAAATTCCCCACTGGGAGCGGTAAGGTTGAGGCGGTCGCCCACGGCCACTTGGTCGTGTAAGTGATTGGATACCAAGCCACCGGCCTCCCGTTTTACGCTGATACGCAATGATTGTTTGCCTGGCGCATCAGACAGGCTGTAGTTGCGCCTCACTTCTTGGCCATCGATGTTGAGAATGAGGCAAGTGAACTGACCGGGTTCGAAGTCTATGCGTTGTACCGCGTCTGAAGGTTGAAGATAAAACGAGGTAATCACCTCACTTTCTTTCACTTTGGCCGCCACAATAAATTCCTTTTGTCCGCGCCAGCCACCACAGCGCTGTTCGTTGTAGTGGTAGAGATCTTTTTCGGTGCCGATCATCAAGTTTGCAAGCTGTTGATAAGCTAGCGTCCAGGCTTCGGCGACGGCTGGAGTGATTGCATCACCGAGAACGGCTGCAATAGATTCCAGCAAGCACTCACCAACAATGGGGTAGTGTTCTGGCAAAATGTTGAGTGATACGTGCTTCTGTGCGATTAGGGAGACGGCGGGGGTTATCACTTGCAGTCGATCGATGTGTTTAGCATAGGCGACCACGGCGTTGGCCAGAGCTTGCCGCTGCGCACCACTGTTCTGGTGGGTCAAGTTGAAATAGTTTTTCACCAGCGGGTAGCGCTCGAACATTAATGGGTAGAAGTGTTCAGTGATTTCTCGCGCGTGTTGTTCGACTAGAGGTGCGGTGGAGTTAACGATATCGATATGATTCTGACTGAGCATGGAATTGTCCTTTGGTGAATGGTTTGCGTTATTTTTCGATTATTGTTGTGTTGCGCTGAGCGATTGAGTCAGCGGCTTTATACGAATGCCGTCGATACTTACGAGATCCCCCTTAGAGAAGGTGTGCTGCGGAGAGCGGAAACGCTGAACGGCGCCGTCATCGGTTTTCACCAAATAAACATTGCCGCTGAGGCCCGCAGATTCCTGGGTTTGGCTGCCCGCAAACGCACCTGCTAGGCCACCAGCAAGGGCGCCCAATGGGCCAGCTGCGGCGCCGCCTAACAAAAAAGCGCTCCAACCACCGATAAGTCGTCCGCTGGTATTGTCTGGAGCGCGGCCGATGACTTCTGCCGAGCTGGCAACAGTGGCTGAGCTGTAGAGAGCAATAAGGCTCGCAAGAGAGAGTAATTTGAAGTTGCGCTTGATCATGAGGTTTCTCCTGTGTGTAGTGACTTGATCTAGATCAAGTTCTGTGCCAGAAGTTATCTTATTGATTTATAAGGAGTTAATATTTCAAGAGGTCATAATGACATCTACTTGGTGTTGTCTTAATGACTTCAGTGAGGTACTTTTGACTGCATGGAATTTTCTAGTTACGTTGAAGTCGTTCAAGACCTGTCCAAAGAGCTCTCCTCACGGGAGCGCTTCGAGCGTTTGTTGCAGGCCATTCGTCAAGCCATTCCCTGTGACGCGATTGCGTTGCTTAGGTTGCGGGGGGACGTGTTGGAGCCAGTGGTGTTTGATGGTTTGCTACCAGAGACACAGGGGCGAAGATTTCGTCTGGGCGAGCATCCGCGGTTAGATCGAATTCTGAGTAGCCGCAGTGTGGTGCGCTTCGATTGCGATACGGAGATGGCCGATCCCTATGACGGTCTCGTGAGCGATGTTGAAGGATCACTGCACGTGCACGACTGCATGGGGATTTCACTCTATGTCGAGGACAGTCCCTGGGGGGTGATTACTTTGGATGCCATGCGGCCGGGTCAGTTTGATGACGTCGATCCGCAGCAGCAGCTGGCTGCGGTTGCCCTGACACGAGCAGTGATCACTGCCGCCTATCGTATTGAACTGCTGGAACAGAAAGTCAGCCATGGCCACAGTGTCACGGCGGAGATGAATCGCGAGCTGGCGGAGCGCGAAATCATTGGCCGCAGCCCAGCCATTCAATCGCTATTGCAAGATATTGAGACAGTGTCACAAACCTCTCTGGCGGTGTTGCTGCAGGGTGAGACAGGGGTCGGCAAAGAAATAGTCGCACGTCGATTACATCTTCAGTCGGATCGCTACGACGAGGCGCTGGTGCAAATCAATTGCGCGGCACTGCCTGAAAACATGGCGGAAGCGGAATTGTTTGGTCATACCAAAGGCGCATTTACGGGGGCGGATAGCGCCCGCAGTGGACGCTTTGAACTGGCGGATAAAGGTACGCTGTTTCTCGATGAAGTTGGCGAGCTGCCGCTAGTGTTGCAATCCAAGCTGCTGCGAGTGCTGCAAGAGGGTGAGATTCAGCGCATGGGCAGTGATGAATCCATCTATGTGGATGTGAGAATCATTGCCGCCACCAACCGTGATCTGCGTGAAGAGGTTAGCTCGGGGCGTTTTCGAGCCGATCTCTATCATCGTCTGAGTGTCTATCCGGTAACCGTCCCGACACTTCGTGAACGCAACGATGATGTGTTGATGTTGGCGGAGTATTTTCTCGAGCGAGATCAGCGGCGTTTGAAAGTGAATAAGCTCCTGTTGACGGCATCGGCAAGAGAGGCGTTGCTGCGTTACTCTTGGCCAGGCAACGTACGCGAACTAGAGCATGTGTTGAGTCGCTCAGCGCTGCGCGCCGCGCGCCAGCAAAACGGACGGCGCTTGGTGCAAATTGGTGTTTCCGAACTGCAGCTCTCTTCCGAAGATCACGCAGGCGGCCAAGGGCGAGTCACACTTCCCTCGTCAGTGAAGGAGGGGGACTTAGAGGAACTGTCACTTAAGCAGCAGTTGGAGCAATTCCAAAGGAGTCTGATTGAGCGAGCGCTTAGTCATGCCAATAACAATGTGGCGGAGGCCGCGCGCTCATTGAAAGTGGATCGAAGCAACTTGTTGCGATTGATCAAGCGCTTGGGAATCGCCTTAAAATAACGACTTTTACTCCGATTGTTGTTAGCCGGCGCCTTTGTAGAGGACTATGAACTGTTTTCTAGTCTGGGTGATTGGCGTTCATTGCCGTTAAGAGGTGAAAGTTTGTAAAATACACTCGCGAATACCCCTCGCTCCAGTCTATACTCAGCTGAAGATCAGTTTACACGCTGAGTAGATGGAATTTCCGCTTCACTGAAGTGAACAATGAGGGAACGGTCGTAAACAGCCTCATGCTATGCCTTGTCTATTGTCGGGATGTACGTGCCCGCTTGCGCAAGGAATAATGAATGTCGGAAATTGAGACGTATGCCCACAGAACTCCAGCCAGTTACAGTGCGATCTGCGTTAGTCGCCGCTCTTGTTTTAGCCAGTCATAGTAGTTCCGCATCCGAGATCGAATCCAAGCAGCTGGCCAGCATGTCATTGGAGCAGCTGCTTAACCTCGAAGTCTTTACCTCTGCGTCACTTATTCCTACCCAAACGGCAAAAGCGCCAGGCAGTGCTTATCGTTTTTCTCAGAAAGATTTTCGTCGCTATGGTGTGCGCCGCTTAGAAGATCTCTTGCAATTTGTTCCCGGAATGCAGATCAATCAGTCTCGCAAGCGAGATAAATCTCTATGGTCTCGTGGCTTACCGCAGCGTAACAACAACAAAATGGTGTTGCTGATTGACGGCGTGCGCCAACAACATTTGTATTATGGGCATTTTTCATTGGGCGAGGATATCGCGCTAGAAAATATCGAAAAGGTCGAAGTAATTTTAGGTGCGGCTTCTAGCTTATATGGCGCCAACGCGTTTAGTGGTCTGATTTCAGTAACCACCAAAGACTTCGTTGCTGGGCCGCAATTGACACTTTCCGCGGAAGCCGGCAACAACGATCGAACAAAGGTGACCGCGCTTTACAACAGTGAGAAAATTCAAGTATTTGGCAGTTACGTTAATCAAGATGCCCCTTTTGATGAACATCGTATCAGCTTCATTGGTCTTCCGACCGAGCAACCTCTAGGGGAGGAATACTCGACACTGCAGGTGAAAGTGAAACCTTGGCAGTCTCTAACGCTAAAATTAGAACATCGGCAGCAAGAAAAGCCATTCCTATTCATACCCTCGACTCAGGATGCTTTTGTTGAATCCGAGTTCACTTCGGTCTCTGCCATTTATCAGCAAGGCAGCATCGAAGACGGGTTGTTTGAGGTCAAAGGCTATTATCAGTGGGATGATGGGAAGGAGTACGAGCTCGAGCAAGTGACCGGTATCGAAGGCTATACCGAGTATCAGGATGCAGAGATGGGAGGTGTGTCTCTGCAAGTGATACAGCAAGTTGCTCAGCATACTCTGGCGTTGGGCTTGAGCTTCGATCATGAAGAGGCGAAAGATACCCGCTATCGACGGAACTACAGCTTTAACGTTGGTTTTTTTCCTGTCGCCCAAGAGGGCGATTTGTTATCAGACCCCGATGTTCACAATGACAACTACGCGCTGTTTGTTCAGGATGTGTGGAGTATCAGTGAGTCTCTTGAGTTAACGCTTGGGGTTCGCTACGACGATTTTTCTCAATTTGATAACTATGTTAATTATCGAGCCGCAGCGGTCTATTCAGTGGACGACTATCATGTTTGGAAGCTGCTTTACGGCACGGCAATCCGCACGCCCAACTTTCGCGAATATCTAAAAGTTCTAGAGGGCACAAGTTTTGAGGCGCCGGTACCCTATGCCGAAAAACTCAAGTCCTTAGAAGTTGGTTACAACTACACTCGCGAGCGCTGGAGCTTCTCGTCCAATATCTATTTCAACGACTACGAAGATTCTATTCAAGAGCGCCCAACGCCGAATATGGCGGATGAGTACTTCGACAATGTTGATGGTGGGTTGGAAGCCTATGGTGCTGAGGCTCAGCTGAGTTATCTGCATGAATCGGGGTGGGATGCGGTTGCCACTTTGAGCTATGTGGATTCCTCATCGGACGACTACGACGAGCTTCCCTATATTGCTTCTTGGACCGCCAGTGCCGTGGTGGGGTATCAGTGGTCCAGTGATCACCGTGTCGGCATGTCGCTGATTTACAACGACAGCCGCCCCGATCTTAACAATCACGATCAAGATCGGGCCGAATATTTTGTTTTGGCAAATATCTTTGGCTCGGGAAAGTTAACGGAGACGTTGGGGTACGAAGCGGGCGTTGATAACCTATTTGATGAAGAGAGCTACGACCCTGCGGCGGACTTCGGAGGGCAGCACAATAACGAGCGGTCGCGTCGAGAAATCTGGCTTAAGTTGCAATGGAAACCTCACTGGTGATTAAGTTGCGAGTGTCCGTGCTGCGTGCAGTGTGTCTAATGATCGGATTACTCGGTAGTCAGACCCTGAGTGCTCAAACATCTGTGCTGCATCAACAAAATATGGTGAAGTCAGTGTTCCTGCTCAATGTCGCTAAGTTCGTTGAGTGGCCGGAACTCGTCTATGAAAGCCGTCCTACACAGCTAGTACTGTGTCAATATCAAAATGATCTTCTTGGTCTTGGTTTTGAAATTATTCGCAACCGCAGTGTAAATGGGCGAAGAATCGAAAAAAGAACAGTGCCCAAGCTACAGCACTTGGATAGCTGTGATTTATTGTACCTTGCCGCTGATCAATACAGCGCATTTGTCTCTAGTGATACGGCAAAGACACTGAATGGTTTGTTAGTGGTGGTCGATCGAACTCAGTTTGAAACCGATCGATCAGAAGAAGAGCTTGGAGCCTACCCCGGTGTGCACGTCACCTTATTTCGAGACCAAGACAAAATTGCATTTGCCGTCAATCTTCAAGAGGCAACTCGTTCAAACCTGAAATTCAGCTCAGAGCTTCTTAAACTTTCAACAATTGTTGGGGGGCGCTGATATGAGAAGAGTATTGGGGCGGCGATCCATTAGCAGTACCTTGCGCTTGGTCTTGTTGATTACCAGTTGCAGCGCATTGATATTGGCGACCATTGGCTTTGCCCTTAGTGAGTGGGCATCGGCGCAATCGCGTTTATACGAAAATTTGCGCACAGAGGCGAATATCGTTGGCAGCAACAGTGTTGCAGCCTTGATGTTTAAAGATGTGAGCAGCGCTGAAAAAACACTGGCTAGCCTACGCAGTGAGAGTGGCATTGTTGAAGCTGTTTTGTTGGCCGAAAGAGGCAAACTCTTTGCTCGATACCAACGCGATGCTGAGCCTTCAGAGCTACATATTCCGCATGCTCTGCAAGGGAAAAACGGGGGGCTGACCTATGTTATGGAATCGATCGAATACGACGGCGAGCAGCTAGGGAAGATACTGCTTTGGTCGGATCGAAGCCTGTGGCGAGAGAACTTGTGGTTTCGAACCGTCACCTTGTTGGCACTCTTCGTCGTTTCTTTAATGGTGGCGGTCATTGTTTCAAATAGCTTGCAGCGGGTTGTCACGGATCCCGTTTTAGCATTGGCGAGTACTGCTCGAAAGGTTCGGGAAAATAGTGATTACGGACTGCGAGCCACACGTCTCTCCGATGACGAAATTGGCAGTTTAGTCGATGATTTCAACGGTATGTTGGAACAGATTCAGACGCGAGACAAAGATCTTAGAAAAATCCAAGAGACGCTAGAGTCCAAAGTCTCAGAAAGAACCCATGAGCTGGAAAACATGGCTCGCAAGTTTGAATTTTTGGCCTACCATGATGCTCTTACCGGGCTTTCTAATCGTATTACTTTTGACAATCGCTTGATCGATAGCATCAGTCATCTCGAGCGACATGGCGGCTATTTAGCCGTCATATTTTTGGACTTGGATAGATTCAAGACCATTAATGATACCTTGGGGCACGATGTTGGGGACAAATTGCTCATAGAGATGGCGGGGCGATTGTCCTCGTGCCTGCGAGAAGACGATGTGTTGGCGCGACTGGGCGGTGATGAGTTCGCGGTGTTGCTCACCGACACACCACCGGCGGGTGTGGCGGAGGTGGCAACGAAAATTATTCGGGCGGTGTCAGATGAATTGATGATCGAAAACAATCACCTGCATGTCACTACCAGCATAGGAATTAGTATCTACCCCGAAGACGGAGAGAGCGGGCAGGCGTTAATCAAAAATGCCGACGCGGCCATGTATCGCTCGAAGGACAAAGGTCGCAATCAGTTCACGTTTTTTACCGCTGAGATGAATAGTGAAATTAAACGGCGGATGGAATTAGAAAATCGCCTGCGGCAGGCTTTGCAGAAGCAGACGCTATCGGTTCACTATCAGCCGAAATTCGATCGTCAGGGCCTGAGGATTGAAGGGGTTGAGGCATTAGTGCGTTGGAATGACGAATACTTAGGGGATGTGTCACCCGTTGAATTCATTCCTGTTGCTGAAGACTGTGGTCTGATCGATACGATTGATGTGTGGGTTTTGCGAAAAGCGTGTGCTGACATTCAACAGTTGAATAACAGTCTGGGAACGTCGTTGCGTCTATCCGTTAACGTCTCACCGGTACACTTTATCCGCAATAGGGTGGTGGCCGAAGTGCAATCAGTGTTAACCACTGTCGGGTTTCCGGGGGAATTGTTGGAGCTGGAAATAACCGAAAGCATAATCGGTCCAGGAGTAGAAGATATCTATCAGCAGTTGGCTGATATACATACCTTGGGGGTGCAGATCTCTATCGATGACTTTGGTACGGGCTATTCTTCTTTGAGTCGACTCAAAGAGCTGCCGCTGGATACCCTAAAAATAGACCGTTCGTTTATTGGTGATGTGGGTAAGGATCGCAGTGATGAAATCTTGGTGCGCACCATCATCAGTATGGCGCATAATTTGAATTTAAAAGTAGTTGCGGAGGGGGTAGAGACGGATAACCAACACGACTTTGTGCAACGTTACAACTGCGATCAAGTGCAGGGTTTTCTGTTCAGCCGTCCTCTGGATATTGATCAGCTACTCGATAGGGTCAAGAGACTAAATGCGGTTGCTACATGACAAAAGGTTTAGTCTGGAATGATGACGGAGCCTTGAGCCAGACTCCGTCACTTTCGTTTTCTAGGCGTTAGGTTTGGATTTTTCAATCCAGCGTTGAACTTGTTTTTCCAGCGTTGACAGTGGCAGTGGACCATTGCTTAGAACCAGATCGTGATATTCACGAATGTCGAAGTCTGGCCCCAGTTGATTCTCAGCGTGTTGCCTCAACTCTTGTATTTTCAGCATGCCTATCTTGTAGGCCGTTGCTTGTGAGGGCAGCACAATATAGCGCTCGATTGCTTTGACGATATCTCCTTGAGGATTCGGGGTGTTAGCAGCGAGATAATCGATGGCTTCCTGACGACTCCACTTTTTACTGTGAATGCCGGTGTCAACAACGAGACGGCATGCTCGCCACAGTTCCATGGCCAAGCGACCAAAATCTGAATAGGGGTCTTGATAAAAGCCCATTTCCTTGGGAATAAACTCAGAGTACAAACCCCAGCCTTCGATGTAAGCAGTATAGTCTCCATAGCTGCGAAATTTCGGTAAGCCTTGCAGTTCTTGTGCAATAGCCAGCTGCATGTGGTGGCCGGGAATCCCCTCATGAAACGCCAGAGCTTCCATTTGATAGGTAGGCATGTCACTCATGCGATAAAGGTTGGCGTAGTAACGGCCCGGACGTGAACCGTCAGGTGCAGGGCTTTGGTAGAAAGCTTTGCCGGCTGACTTTTCACGAAAAGCTTCGACCGCTTTGACGTCGAGTTCAGCTTTGGGTTTGGTAATGAAGGCGCTGTCGAGTTGCTCTTTCATCCGATCAATAATGGCGGTAGCTTCGGCGAGGTATTCCGCCCGGCCCTCATCGTTATCAGCTTTGTAAAACTGAGCATCAGTCCGCATAAACTCAAAGAAAGCCTGTAGATCACCTTCAAACCCCACCTTTGACATGATGTCTCGCATTTCTTTGTGAATGCGAGACACTTCAGATAGGCCAATGTTATGGATATCGTCAGCGCTGAGATCGGTTGTAGTGGTGCGTTTGAGAGCGTTTGCGTAAAAAGCATCTCCGTCAGGCAGCTTCCAAGCCCCGTCTAAGACATCTGCTTGCTGTTGTACGTTTTCCAGGGTGGTTATCAAAGCGCGGTAAGCCGGCCCCACGTGTTTGACTAGGGCTTGATTGGCGGACTCAATCAATGCGGTTTTCTCTGAGGCGTCGAGATTCAGAGCGGAGACCTTGCGCTTAAAGTCTTCCAGTAAGGCGCTGTCAGTATCGCTTGTCGCATCGAATGGGAGACCGCTGATCACATTGTTTGAATCGCGAATCACATGAGGAAAGACGAAGCGTGGTGCGATGATGCCTTTGTCGGCACGAATCTCCAGCTGTTGGGACAATTGCTGGAAGAACTCGGTGGTGCCTTCAAGTCGAGAGACATAATCCTGTGCATCTTTGATATCGGTTATTTGATGCATGTTGATTAACACGGCTGGCACCATGGAGTGCAAGCCGTGCATCTGGTTGACCGGATAGTCGTGAAAGCGCCACTGATAGTCGCTAATTTCATTGATCAGTGATTCAGTGAACAAGTCATAGCTGAGACGGGTTTGTTCATCGAGCAAGGTTGTATCGATGTGAGTTTGCAGGTGAGTCAGTTGTTGCTGTTTCATTTCTAGCAGCTTTTGCTCGCCGGCTTCAGTGAGGTCATCCCACTTGTCTTGATCGTCTTTGATGCCGAGAAAACTCTGAAAGATTGGGCTGTGCATGACTTGTGCCGTAAAGTACTCATCAAACAGTTGGTTGGCCTTTAGGCTCTCTGCTTGCGGTGTCACTTCACTCACTGTTGCTGCGTTTTTAGAGTGTTCTGCGTTTGAGGTCGCTGTTTGAGAGTGTGCGCTATCGCCCATTTCTGAGCAGCCACTGAGTAGTGCCACTAAGGCGAGTAGTGGCAGTGGGGTGCGGAGGTTCATGAAGCCTGGTCCTTATGCGGTTTATTATTGTGAGAATTGGGTTGAGTGTCCAGAGTCAATCTCGAATGACTACACTTTGTCGTTTGTGGTAGCAAGCTACCGAGTGATGAGTGTTTTGTCTACGCAGACTGAGTCCGTTTGGCAATTTGCCCAATATAGATGACTGAGACGAGTTGGCGCGAAAAACCCACAAAATTGACGGCGGCTACTGATGTAAAAATGGGAGAATCTGAAGAAGGGCAGGCGAAACGCTTCAACCGGTAGCGCCTTGCCTAGGACGACAATCGGGTGTTGATGAGCTCTAATAGTTTATATAGATGGCCAGTGCGCAGTATCGATCGCAAGTACTCTAGAGCGACAAGGCCGATTGTTGTCGGCGCTGTCTTTGTTCCTCCATGAGGTAAGATTCCAGCTTACGTTTATCGCCCGCATCCAAGCCTAGGAAGCGTGCTCCCAGCGTAATATGTTCATCGTCGGTCAGCGGAGCGTGCATTTCCTGATGAATAATGGCCTCGTCTAAAACTCGAGTAATGCTGAGGTCGCACTCTAATTCTAGGTTGGGAATTTGTAATTGGCAGTTGTGGAGTACCTGATCGGGTTCCATTTGGTCTCTATAAAAGTGCCCCAGCGTTAGTTGAATGCCGCTGGCGGAAATATCGCGAATTTCGCTGTGGTGTTGGCGATATCCCTGCGAATTCCAAAAGCAATCGCCATTGATGTGAACTCGATAGGCTTGTCGACGTTGTTCTCCAGTAATGTACTCAGGTAGTTCGAGCAGATGACCAAACAACAGCTTTTCGTTTTTGTTGTCGATGATTCGTGTTTGAAAGTTCTGCCAGTGATGCTTAGCGTCGCGCATGCTGACGGTTATTCTCTGGTTGTGTTTGAGTTTTATCTGACGGGGAAAAATATCATCGATATGGAGTCGTTGACGATTCTTGTCGATATCGACAATGATGCTCTGATAAAGCGTTTTCTGATTGGGGCCAAGAGATAGATAGATGAGCGTATGTTTCTTTTTGTGCTCTTGCAGCAAACTGAAGATAGGGTCGGGGCGTCGTAGGGGAGATTGCCCTGCCATGAGAGACTTGAACAATTGACTCAAAACCAACACAGCGGATCTCCTATCTCAGTAGACAAGGATCAATAATATAAAGGATTGCAAAGGGCTTGAGTATGCTCGGTCACAGTTCTTTTAGATGAATAGCTTTCTACAATGACCCGTTTTTATGTGCCTTAGTTCGTCTCGACTGGATGCGCCTAAAAACTCGTCGATAGTTTTGTCGGTTTAGTGATTATCCAGAGGTGCCCCAGCGAGAATTTGCACGACATATCAGTCACTTGGGCTCTCTTCCTATAAAGGCTGAGAGCTAGTGATGTGTGTAGGTACGAGGGCAGGTCAGTCACAACGTCCTATTAATGCCAATGAGTCTATTATTGGGCCTTGGGGAGATGCTTAGCCAGATAGCTGGCCATGTTCTCTCCCATCACCTGTCGGATTTCCTTCTCGCTAAAGTTAGCCTCCAGCATGAAGTGCGTCAGCACCGATAATTCAGAGGTGTCGAATGGGGTTTCTGTTGAGCCGTCGAAGTCAGACCCTAGAGCCACATGGTCAGCACCGACAAGATCAATGGCATAGCGCAGGGCTCTGACGATGTTTTCAGGCGTAGCATCACAGACCGCGCCATCCCAATAGCCAATTCCGATGATTCCCCCTGCGGTGGCGATTTTTTGCATCAGTGCGTCACTGAAGTTGCGGTGACTGGCGCAGTGTCCGTAGACACCGGTGTGGCTGACGATTAAAGTGATCTGGTGACGCGCCAGTAGATCCTCGACCACCTGCGCCGCGGAGTGAGATACGTCGATCATAATGCCTAGTTGCAACATCTTGTCGACGGCTTGTTGGCCGAAATCACTCAGACCGCTACCGCTCTCACCATGAAGAGAGCCACCCAGGCGATTATCAAAAAAGTGATGCAAGCTCATCATGCGAAAGCCTGCGTCATAGAGGCGTTGAATATTATCGAGATCGCCATCAAGAGCGTGAGAGCCTTCGGTGCCGATGAGTACTCCGACGGTTTTTTCTCCCTGTTGGCGACGGGCGAGCAGTTGCGTCAGGTCTTTTTGATTAAGGATCAGTTGTGCAGTGTTCGGGTGTACTTTGGTGAGCCGATGAAGTTTTTCAGCTTGATATAACGCCCTCTCGGTCAAACTGTTCCAAGTTCTGAGTGGCCAGCCTTGAGCCATGGCGAGTAAGGTAATGTTGTCACCGGCGTCGCTGGAATTACTCTGGTAATTCTGCCCTTTAGGTGACTTGGTTACGGTGGTGAACATCTGTAGCGCCACATTGCCTTGTTGCAATCGCGGAATATCCACATGTCCACGATTAGATCGACTGGCGAGATCTCTTTCCCACAACACACTGTCGCTGTGCCAATCGCCAATGATGAGAGATTCATGCAACGTTTTGGCTTTGTCGCTGATAAGGTAACTGGCATGTGGCGTAACGCTGTTCATTTTCGGCTCGATGATACCGGGTGCCAGAGACCAAACGCCGACAATGGAGACAGCCACAATGGCGGTTAGAATGATCACACTGGAAATTAGTTTTTTGTGTCGCATAGCAACCTCATTATTATTGTATTAGTAGCCCGTAGCCCGTAGCCCGTAGCCCGTAGCCCGTAGCCCGTAGCCCGCAGTTATATTGTCGCGATCTTCTTTTCCATTTTTCTATGAACGATACCCGCTTCCAAAAAGTCATCGCCGACCACGTCATAGCCTAACCTTTGGTAAAAGCCCACCGCGGAGAGCTGGGCGTGAAACCAAATCTTGGGAAGCTTCGCATCGCGGGCTAGCTGTTCGAGGGCATCCATTACCTGACGGCCTAGGTTGTGTTGCCTCAACGAAGGCAGTACGGCCACGCGTCCCACTTTACCCTGCTTTTCGATGTCGATACGGCCAGTGGCGGCAGCCTGGCCATCGACTCGGATGAGTACGTGCTGGCAGATTGCGTCTCTGTCGTCATACTCGATTTCTTCGGGGACGTTTTGTTCCGCGACGAAGACCGCTTTTCGAACCCTCGACAGCTCCTCTTGATGGTCTTGGTAATTGGTTACGATCAGCTCGATGGTCATAAGTTCTTTTGGCTTGGTGTTTGCGAATATTAAGGCGTCTTAAGAGCGTGTACGACGGCTACTGAGAAGGAGTTCTCGGTGGTCGACGCAGGCGTTTAATCATCGCCAATGGATTAATAAATTCCAATGTCACCATGACTCCGATAAATATAATCCCCACACCTGCCAGCTGGTAAGCACTGACAGATTCATCGAGAAAAATAACCGCTAGCAACATTGCAACTCCAGGTACCAAAGCGCCAAATATTGATCCCTTCCCAGGGCCAAGAATACCCACNGCTCGACTGTAGAAAACCAGCGCTAGAATGGCGGAAAGCACTCCTTGATAAAACACTTGGATGCCAATCTGCTGAGTAGAGGCAGTTGATAAGTTACTGTCTCCGGCTAGATAAAACAACGGTACGCACAACAACATCGACAGCGAGGACACCAAAGCTGTCGCGTGCAAGGGTTCAATGCTCCATTGGCGCAGTGCTAGCGTGTAGCTGGCCCACAGAGCGCCGCCGAGTACAAACAGTAAGTCACCGGTTAAGCTGGCNTCTTCGGANACNANNCCATCGATGGCGACAAAACCCAATCCCAAGATCACNCAGNCGATACCCAACAAACGGTTTAAAGGGAGAGGATCTTTTTGTATTAACCAGCCGCCCAATGCCGTNCATAGCAGCATNCTACTGGGGGTCACNAANCCNAAATGACTGGCGCTTGAGAGGGTTAGGCCATAGGTGACNGCCAACAGATAGGGAAGGCCGGCGCCGCAAACCAGAACNAANAGTGCCGAGATGGGCAGTCCTTGNAAGCCTTTCTTCCANAAAAAGGGCAGCANAATTAATCCNGCAGTGCCATATCGCATTAAGCTAATGTCATTGGGTGTGAGTGATTGCTCTACGCTGATTTTGGTGAGAATGGGGAAAGCTGCCCAGATCAGTACGGTGGCNATGCCATAGCCNANGCCAGCAAGATGGTTTTTTTGATTNGGCATGTGATCTTCTCATTAGACAGGCTATTTGGGACGGATAAAGCGGGCATAGCCAGATTGTTTGACCATTGTAACCATGGACTTTTGAGTTTGCTATGACGAGCATGTTTATTATAANTGTGAGCTATTATCGACTGCGGAGATTCGAGCGAAAGGGGACCGGCAAAACTGACATTTGTCGTTATACTCAAAGGTATATTTGGCATGTGAATTAGNATTTATGAAACGCAGTACCACACGAACACTCATGTTTTTTGGGGCGATTGTTGTAGCTGTTGCATTGCAAGTGACTTTTTACGCGCTGCAAACTCTTCGTCAAGAGGCCAAAATTGGCACGGGAGAAGCGCTGGAGACACTGGCCGAGGGGGCGGCGTTAAGTTACAGACTTTGGGTAGAGCAATTACTTGCCCACGTTGATGTATTGGCTGCGGATAATACTTTTCACAGCGGTGTACTGAAGGTGCTTGAAGGGGGGATGGATAGAGCTCCTCTGACTGCACATATTAATAGCAGTATCGCAGCTTATACGTCCGCCAAGGATGTCATGCTGGTGACACCCGACCAATACAGTCTGCTTTCTACCAAGAGCAGTTCTCAGGGGCAGATCGAGAGTGGCGGTCGAGAGTGGCATCGCTCTTTCAAACGCGCCCTGACCGGAGTTACGGTGTTTGTTGCCACTGTAGATGTAGTTATCAGAACTGAGGAGCAAGGAAATCTTTTCAAGGTTGGCAAAAGTTCTGCAATCTTTCGCCCCGTTAGCAATCTGGATAATGAAGTGGTCGCAGTGCTCGCGGTTTTGTTTACGCCGGGAGAGCGTTTTAATCGAATCGCACGATTAGGGCGACTAGGACAGAGCGGAGAAATCTACACGTTTAATCGAGATGGCTATTTTCTCAGTGGTAGTCGTTTTGAGGATCAATTGATCGCGGCTCAGGCGATCGACTATGCCGGAGAAGAGGTGTTCAAACTGCGTATTAGCCCGCCCCAGCCCGACGACACTCTCACCGGCGGTTCCGCTGAGACTGATGAAGTTCCATCGTTAACCCTGATGGCACACGAAGCGACTCAGGGAAGAAATGGCGTGAATACCGAGGGCTANAAAGACTATCGCGGTGTAGAGGTTGTCGGCGCATGGCGTTGGTTGGAAGAGTTTGGGTTTGGTTTGGCGGTTGAGCTCGATCGGGAAGAGGCGCTACTGAGTTATTTTCAAACTCGTCGAGTGTTTATTGCGGTGGTGGCAGGACTGGCGTTACTGGCGTGTGTGTTTATTTTTGCGCTGGCACGAGTTCAAATCCTTGCGAGAACACGCTTGTTAGAAGTTCAAGAGCAGTTGGAAAGACGTGTGAAAGAACGCACTCAAGCATTAACGGATGCTCATGATGCACTGTCGGTGGCCAATCAAAACTTGCAGACAATGGCGACCACGGATGCCTTAACAAATTTACCTAATAGACGTTACTTTGATGAGCACGCTCTGCATCAAGAATTGCTGGTGCGACGCGAAAACAGTGGTCTGGCAATTATAATGATCGACGTTGATCATTTTAAACAGTACAACGATACCTATGGCNACCAACAGGGTGATGAGTGTTTGCGAGCGGTCTCCAAGGCAATGAGTGAGAGCGGAGTCTGTCGTCGCCCCGGTGACTTACTGGCTCGTTATGGTGGGGNAGAGTTTGTTATTTTGCTCAATAACCCCACCGAGCAATATGTTGCAGAAACTGCGGCACGGTTAAGAGAGTCAGTCTTGTTGTTAGGTATCGAGCACTCCGGAAGTAGTATTTGTATTGAGGCTCAGGATTATTTTTTAAGCAAACAACCTGCTGAAGATAAGGGTGTCAAAAGTTCGAGTGAGATGGGAGAAAACTCAAGAAAGCTTGTCACGGTGAGTTTAGGGGTGGCGATTCATCACCGAGGAGAGAAATTGGTTTTAAGCGATTTGATTGAGAGTGCTGATCAGGCACTCTATCAAGCTAAGCAGCAAGGCCGNAATCGAGTTTGCTATTNTANTGAACTNATTGGCGAGCTCTGACGTCACTTTTTCACGCGTGACGCCGCAGCTCCCTGAGCGATACCATCGCGCTTACTGATCGTCGACCAGTAGGCGTTTCAAAATGCCGCAGTAAATGTCAGTCAGTAGATTAAGATCCGACGCGCGGACACATTCGTCGACTTTGTGAATGGTGGCGTTCACCGGTCCTAGCTCTACAACCTGTGCGCCGGTGGGGGCGATAAAACGACCATCGGAGGTGCCGCCCGCAGTGGAAAGCTCGGTGGCGAAGCCGGCGCTGGCTTGAATCGATTCCACCGCCGCGTCGACCAATTTTCCTTCCGATGNCAGAAACGGCAAGCCGCTCAAACGCCAGTCAATGTCGTAATTTAGCTGGTGCTTATCGAGGATAGCTTCGGTGCGCTCGCGCAACTGTTGTTCAGTAACCTCGGTCGAGAAGCGAAAGTTAAAGATAACGTTCACTTCACCGGGAATCACGTTAGTGGCGCCAGTACCTGAGTTAAAATTGGACACCTGAAAGCTGGTGGCCGGAAAAAAATCATTGCCGTTGTCCCAGTGTTCGGCGGACAATTCGGCCAGTGCTGGGGCAATGCGATGAATGGGATTATCCGCTAGGTGCGGGTAGGCGACGTGTCCCTGAACCCCTTTGACCGTCAGCCAACAGCCGAGAGAGCCGCGGCGACCATTCTTGATGGTGTCACCGGTTTTGTTGGTACTTGAAGGTTCGCCCACCAAACACCAGGTCATTTTTTCGTTGCGCTCTTCCAGCCATTCAATCACTTTAACCGTGCCGTTCAGAGCGGGACCCTCTTCGTCGCTGGTGATCAAGAAGGCGATACGGCCTTTGTGGTCTGGGTGCTTAGCGACAAATTCTTCACAGGCCACCACCATGGAAGCTAGGCTGCCCTTCATATCTGCAGCGCCGCGACCATACAGCATGTCATCTTCGATAATGGGCTCAAAGGGAGGTTTTTGCCATTGGCTTTCTGGGCCGGTTGGAACGACGTCGGTATGACCCGCAAAGGCAAAGATAGGACCTTCTTCACCGCGTACCGCCCACAAATTATCAACTTCGCCAAAGCGCAGGTGCTCACAGCGAAATCCAATGGCGGTGAGGCGATCAGCCATCAGTGCCTGACAGCCCTCGTCTTCAGGAGTAACGGAAGCGCGGCTAATGAGGTCGCAGGCGAGTTCGAGCGTAGGGGTCAGGCTGGTCATGGGTAAATCGCTTGTTTGATCAAAAAGGCGGCCATTCTAGCCTAAAGCGTCAGTGCTCGCTAATCGCTTGAGATCAATAGTGCACGGATGGTAAACGGGCCTTGTGGTGACCGCGATTGAGTTGCGCAATAAGCGCTTCGGTATTCACTGCTTTTCGGGGCTGAATTAATCGCTCATCGAGATTTGGGGCGAAATTTACTGGGAGTAGCGCCAAACCAGCGGCGAAACACACGGCTAAAGTTACTGGCGTCGCGAAAACCGAGTTGATAGGCGATATCGGTGAAGTTGGCTTGAGTGTCTCGTACCAACCTCAGTGCCATGCCTTGTCGAACTTCGTTGACTAAGTCACGGTAGCTGCAGCCGTCGGAAACTAGTCGTCGCTGTAGCGTGCGACTGCTCATGTGCAGTCGACTAGCGATGCTTTCCAGTGACGGTTCCTGTCCCGCCATAACGCGGATAATTTCGCGTCTCACCTGCTCGGCGAAGTTATCTCCCTGCATGCGTTCGAGATAGTTCTCCAGTACCGACTGCATAGCCTGCTCTAACAGCGGGTTGGCGCTTTTTTGCGGTTGATTTAGAGGGACAGTCGACGTGAAATGAATGCACAGTCGGGGTTGGTTGTAGCTCACACTGGCGCCGAGAATCCGTTCAAATTCCGCGGGATCTTTGGGTTCTGAACGAGCCAGCTCGACGTGACTGATGTCGAGATTGAGCGATGATGAACGCAAATTTCCGATCAGGGTTGCGACCGTGGCATCGCCGGCGAGGGTGATGGTTTTTATCGGACGGGCCGCCTCCATAACGATGGCATATTCATAGGTTGCGGGTGTATCCGATTCCTGTTCGTTCGCCTGAGCCTGTGCGGCGCTTAAGGCCTCATCAGTATCATCCGCTTGCTCGAGGCTAGAATCGAGGGTTTCCAATCGAATGTTGAGTCCAGTGCTGAGCACCGGCATATAGCGTTCGAACAAGTGCCAGCCTTCCGCGACGCTGGGGGCGGCTTGTATGAGTGCATTGAAATCAAACAGGGTGGAGGTATCGACATGCTGAGGAACGCGCAACCCTAGGGTTTCATCGCCGCTGATTTGTTCAGCCTTAAGCCATAGCTGGCTCATCTTCTCCACCGGTACACGGGCTTCCGGGTCGACTAATACCGAGGCATCGATGCCCGCATCGCGCATCAATGGAGCGGGATCTACGCCGGCGGCGCTGATCGTGCGCATAACGGCTAATACCCAGCCAGACAAGCTGCTCGGTTCATCGGTCAGTGCGGCGGATTGCGGGTCGGTTGTCGTGGGCATGGAGGCATCATACATTATTATTGTTGCGTTAGACCGTCACTAATCGCCGCTGGGCGAATGGCATGGCCACAGTATTTGTACCGGCTATTGTGCCAAATTGGCGCGGTAGTTGGCGAGTCAAGAAATGTCGTTGTTCGGGGCGCTCAGACGGGCGGCTACTCACCAAACGAATTTTGTCGCTGTCCCTGCGGTTAAGTTGGAGTGATAGCGATCAAGGTCGCAACAGCTACGCGCGGGTAAGTAGAGCGGGAAAAGGGCGTGGGGTAAGGTAAAAAGGGTACCCCGAGGTACCCTTTGACGAACCTAAGCGAGCGCTTAGTTGTTCGCGTGCAGCTCTTCGTTGAGGGCAACGGCAGACTTATTGGTCTTGCACTCAATGGCGCCACTGATGGAGTTGCGGCGGAACAACAAATCAGACTTTCCGGCCAGATCGCGTGCTTTGATCTTCTCAACTTCAGCGCCAGTGTCGTCCAACACAATGACCTTGGTACCAGCGGTAATATAAAGGCCCGCTTCAACGGTACAGCGATCGCCCAGAGGAATACCGATACCGGCGTTAGCGCCCAGTAAGCACTCGTCACCGACAGAAATAATGATGTTGCCGCCGCCGGAGAGCGTGCCCATGGTTGAGCAACCACCGCCCAGATCTGAGCCCTTTCCAACAAACACGCCTGCAGAGATTCGGCCTTCGATCATGCCTGGACCCGCAGTGCCGGCATTGAAGTTAACAAAGCCTTCATGCATAACCGTGGTGCCTTCACCAATGTAAGCACCCAAACGAACGCGTGCGGTATGTGCAATACGAACGCCCGCGGGCACCACGTAGTTGGTCATTTTGGGGAATTTATCGACACAGTCTACGTCGATCAACTCACCGTTTAGGCGTGCTTGTAGCTGACGCTCAGGTAGTTCAGCCAGATCGATAGCGCCCTGGTTGGTCCAAGCGACGTTAGGCAGAGTACCAAACAGGCCGTCTAATACGGTGCCGTGTGGTTTCACCAGACGGTGAGAAATCAGGTGCAGCTTTAAGTAGCCTTCTGGTACGGACGACGGTGCGGCGTCTTCGCTGAGCAGAGTGGCGACCAGTGGACGCTTGCTGTCTTGGAAGGATTTGACGATTGCGGCTTGTTCACTGTCGCCAGCGGCTTCTAGAGCCGATGCCAGAGCGGACAATTTGTCGCTGTTCAGGGGCAGGGCTTGATTGCCGCCTTGATAATCCAGTGCTTCAGCAACCGCCTTGGCAACAGCTGCGGATGGCTTCAACAGTGGTTGTGGGTAAAAAATTTCTAGCCATTCAGCTTTTGCATTTTGGGTGCCGACACCCAAGCCGAGTGCGTATAAATCAGTCATGGTTATGTTTCCAATTCAATGTGGAGAGATCGTGTGTTACTAATTCGGTTGTCAATATTGCTTTACTGCAAACCAGTGCTTGTGATTGCGTCATAGTTGGCAATCATCTGCCAGGGCTTTAGGCAAAAACTTGTTCGTACTGAGGAACCTTGAATCCTACCGCTAAGGCGTCTTTTTGTTCCAGCAGCGGTCGCTTGATCAGCGTCGGTTGCTCCAAGATGAGCGGCACAATAGATTGGTCATTGAGCCCGGCTTTGGTGGCCTCATCCAATCCTTTCCAGGTGGTGCTGCGCTTGTTGATCAGACCTTCCCAGCCCAGAGCCTCGACCCACTGTGTGACTTGCTCGGCAGTAATACCGTCTTTGCGAAAGTCATGAAATTGGTGATCGATGTTGTTTTGCTCTAACCATTTACGGGCTTTTTTAACAGTATCGCAGTTATGAATGCCATAGAGGGTGGTCATAAAGTATCCGTCGTTCCAGGGGCTCAGTTACAGGGCTTAGGGGTTATTTTGAGCGCAGAATGATAGCAAAAGTGGCTACATTAATCACCTGTCGGGCAGTTTCCCGGTGGTCACAACAAATGTAAAACTTGTGTGGGTAAACTCTATTGGCGCGTGATTCACTGGTGTTGACTCGCTAACTCGATAGAATTGCAGGCAGTAGAAGGGGGCTCATCTATTGTTCTGCTATCTGAAACGTCTAAAACGCTGGCATCGCGCTGATCGAGTTTTGCTCCTTTAATATCGTAGATTGGAGTTGTAGATCCCAGTTGAAGGTTGAGAGCGCAGGTTTGAATGGCAGCTGATCGATCACCTATTCTTATCGTTTGATGTGTCGCATACGTTCAAAGGGAGCTTGAATATGCCGGATTCTCAATCCACTTATCGTGTTGTTTTTTGGGGTGGACTCATGCTCGGGCAAGAGCGATTACAGGTCGCCAAGAGTTTTGCCCGTCAGTTTAGAATTCGTCAGCCGCGCCAACTACAACAATTGTTTTCCGGTCGTTTACTGACGTTGAAAAGTGGTATGCCCTACGCCGAGGCAAAGCGCTATAGCGATGCGATTCGTCGTATGGGGGCGACTTGTCGGATTGAGTTGGAATATTCCCTGTTGAACCCTAGAGCCCATCAAGCTGAATCTAAGGTCTTGGCGGTTGCTACAACGGGTCTTAAGCCTGAGGATGTTGCGACCAGCCAAAGAGACATTAACCACGACTCATACCGTTTGGTCGCTGATCAGAACGATACTCAGACGAAAGCTAAGGACCCCTTTGCTGCGCGTGATCTGATCAGTGAGCAGCACCCACCGTGTAAGTATTTCGATGCAAGAGAGGCCAGCCATAGCGTGGCCAAAGCTCAGAAGCGTTTGTAAGCAATCAGTTAGCCTCCCACTGCAGTTGCCTCTGAACAGTGAGGGTATCGAGTTGATGGTCGCCACTTCCCATTGTCAGCTGGAGCAGCTCAAGGCAATTCCCTTTGCGGAATCTGGCGGTACTTGTGCATAACTTTCGTATTCTGGATGTTCGTCGTAGGGATTCACGAGGAGCGTCATCAAACGGTCGATTTCTGAGTAGTCCTGTTGTTCAGCGAGCTCAATCGCCTTCTGTGCCAAATAATTTCTCAAAACGTACTTTGGATTGTGACGATTCATCAGCGTTTGCCGCGCCTGCTGATCTTGAGTTTCGAAGGCAAGACGCTGGCGGTAGGCCTCTGCCCACTGGTCAAAGGCTTGGCGATCGACAAATTGGTTTCTCAGCGTTTGTTGTTCTGACGGTAGTTGTGGATCAAATTGGCTTAAAGCTCGAAAGCTCCGAGTGTAGTCGGCATGTTCTTTTTCGAGCAATGCCAGCCACTGGGCGGCAATCATGACATCGTCGTCGTGAGGCTTGGCCAATCCCAATTTGGCGCTAAGCTCGGTAGCGTAGCAGTGTTTGATGTGGGGTTCGTAGCGGCTCAGGGCTGTATTAATGTCTTCGGTGCTGATCAGTGATGAGAGAGAGTGGGCGAGGGCGTTGAGATTCCAGAGGCCGATGCCGGGTTGTTGATTGAATGCATAACGACCTTGATGATCGGAATGATTACACACAAAGTCGGGTTGATAGTCGTCCATAAACCCGTAAGGGCCATAGTCGAAAGTATCGCCGAGAATCGACATATTGTCGGTGTTCATAACGCCATGGGTAAACCCAACGCTTTGCCAGGCGGCAATCATCTCTGCGGTTTTTTCCGCCACGCGCTGTAAAAATAGTGGGTAGCGGCTTTCATCTTGCGGAAGATCTTGGTGGTGTAGATCGATCACATAGTCCGCGAGCTTCTTAACCAATTGTGGGCGATGGGTATAGTGAAACCATTCGAAACTCCCGAAGCGCACGTGGCTTTGACTCACTCGCACCAGCAGCGCGGCCTGCTCTTCGGTTTCTCTTTGTACCGGAGTGTCGCTGCCAAACAAGGCCAGCGAGCGTGTGCTGGCAATGCCCAGATGGTGAAGTGCTTCACCACCGAGGTACTCGCGAATGCTGGAGCGCAACACGGCTCGACCGTCAGCGAAGCGGGAGTAGGGAGTTTGTCCCGCGCCCTTGAGGTGGATATCCCAACTTTGATGATGTTTGTCGCGCAACTGGGCGAGAAGTAGCCCGCGACCATCTCCCAGCTCTGGGTTGTAGACGCCAAATTGGTGGCCTGCGTATTTCATCGCCAGCGGTTGAAAATTATCTGGACACTGCTGGCCTGAAAAACTGCTGATGAAGCTCGATGAGGACAATTGATCGGCGGGTATTCCCAATTGTTGAGCCAGCGCAGGATTAGCTTGTATCAAATGGGTATTGGAAAGACTCTGTGGACGTACCAGTGAATAGAACTCGCTACCGAGAGAGCTGAAGTGATTGTCGACATTGGTCAGAATCAGTGGAGCGCTCATATAGGGGTCAAAGTTTTGTAAAACATACTGGCAGTGTACCCGAGGTCAATTGAACATGTGAGTGAATCTCAATAGAGTGGGGAATTCTTAGAACAAAGTCGTCTTAACAATTAGGTGCTATTGCCATTATGCAAGGGTGTCCTAGACTTATGCAGAGCCTGCCGCTGTTGTGAAAGGCCGCGTCAATCTTGTGCCGGGAGGCCTGTGTGGAACTTGCCACTGAGAATAAAGATCTAGTTTGGGACCTCGATGCCTTTAATCAACGCCAACGGGCGATTGATTTTGTCATGGGGTTTGAAAACAGGCTGTGTGTTTATTCCGACTCTGTCGAACAGTTGTACACCAACTATAATATCTTTTTCCCGAAAGAAGAGGATCGCCGATTGGTGATTCTTCCCAATCCCTATGCCCATCACGATATCTTCCACGGCTTGCCTGAAGGCGCGATTTCCGCCACCGGCTTGAACATTATTTCCGGTGATATGGTGGGCAAGGAAGGCTTGTACCTATTGATCCCTTTTAAAGGCGGTAAAACCAAATACCGGGCAGTGCCCTTACAGGTGGGGCTGCGAGTGATTAATCAGCGTCGGCCCGATGACAAGCCGCTATTGCCGGTCTTGAAAAAAGGTGATCTGCGCGAGCTGGAGGCGAAAACACCGTGTTTGCACTTGCATTGTATCCACTTGGATCGCTTGGAGCATATGTCGGGCATGGAAATGAAAGGCATTCAAAAAGTGATTCTCGATCGCTTGCAGGAAATTGTGTAACCGCCTTCCATGATCCTTAGTTGACTGCCGGCAACGAGTGATCTGCTATCTCTCTTCGGCGGGTAAGCGTGTTGCTCTTGCGTTGATTTCCGCAATGACTCTTATGCAGGAGAGTTTGTAAAACACTCTGCGAAGACAACGGCGATCGATCAATGCCAACTGTTTGAGCCGGATGCCCATAAAAAAACCAGATGTTCCCGCAAGAGGATCATCTGTTTTTTTTAGTTTGAACGCAACGTTTTGGAGCCTCTAATGGTAGAGGCGCTCGTTGTTTAAGCGTTCAGTTGTGCTCTCACAGAGGCGAGCTTTACGCACACTTCAAACACTTGCATCGCTTGGTCCACTTCTTCTACAGACGGAACTGTGGGGGCGATACGAATGTTGCGATCTTCGGGGTCGTTCCCGTAAGGGAAGGTCGCACCGGCTGGCGTCAGTTTGACGCCGGCTTCCGCAGCTAGCTTTACTACGGCTTTGGCGCAACCTGGACGGGTGTCAAAAGAGATGAAATAGCCACCTTCAGGTTTTTCCCATGCCCCTAGGTCCGAATCGCCAAAGGCGCGGTCGAGGTTGGTGAGCACAGAGCTGAAGCGTGGATTAATAATCTCTGCGTGCTTAGTCATGTGCTCGGTGAGCGCGGCCATATTCGGCAACAAGCGCAGATGACGCAGTTGGTTAACCTTGTCTGGGCCAATGGTACTGGTGCCCAGAACCGCCTTGAAGCCTTTTAGGTTGGCCGTGGATGAGGCCATGAACGCGATACCGGCGCCGGCGTGAGTGATTTTCGAGGTGGAGGCAAATTGGATCACGCTGTCTTCGCTACCAAATTGACGACAGCTGTCCATAATGGGCTTGAGCCGTGTTGGGGTCGTGCTTAAATCGTGCACGGCGTAGGCGTTATCCCAGAAAACACGGAAATTCGGGTTGGTAATCTTCGCCAATTGCGCGATGCGGTCAACGGTGTCATCGCTGTAGGTAACACCCGTTGGGTTTGAATATTTTGGTACACACCACATGCCCACGATTTGAGCGTCCGCTTTGATCATGGCTTCGACTTGATCCATATCCGGCCCAGACGCCAGCATGGGGACCGTGACCATTTCGATGCCCAATTGCTCACAGATGCTAAAGTGACGATCGTAACCGGGAACTGGGCACAGGAACTTCACTGGACCAAGGTCTTTCCATGCGCTCTCTGGGCCTTGCAGGCCAAATTGGTGGGCCACCAAGACAGTCTGGAACATCAAGGTCAGGCTGCTGTTGCCACCAACCAAGATCTCGTCGAGTTGGACGCCTAAGATATCGGCGCCCAATTGTTTGGCCTCAGCGATGCCGTCCAAGCCGCCGTAGTTGCGTACATCGGTGCCATCGGCTGCGCGATAATCGCCCTTGAGAATGCCGTCCAGAGCATCGGATAAGCTCAATTGATCCGCGGAGGGTTTGCCGCGCGTCAAATCTAGGTTCAATGATTGGTTTTGCAGGGTCTGATATTGTGCAGACAGATCTGCTTCCCATTGGCTGAGTTGTTCTGGCGTGGCTTGATCCAAGTGCAAGGTGCTATTCCTCTGGCTAGAGCCTAATGACCCGCTGCGGGCGTTTGGCGATCAGAAATCGGCGCGAATTATACCTGTTGTTGGGAGGAGAGAGAAGAGACGGCGTGAGTCTGGCAAGGTGTGTTTATCCAGTCTATGAATGAAAAAGCTGACAGAGATCATTGCCTTTGAGGGATAGGCTGGTGTTCACTGTCACGAATTTTATGGCTAGGAGGATTTCCCGTGGAGTGGAAAGTCATTGCGACCGTTTTTGTGGCGGTGTTTATTGCAGAGCTGGGGGACAAGACACAGCTGGCCACGATGCTGTTTGCCAGTGACAAAGAAGTCAGTAAGTGGGCGGTGTTTCTGGGGTCGTCTTTGGCGCTTGTGGCGGCTTCGGGCTTGGGAGTATTGGCCGGCAGTGCCCTGTCTAATGTGATGAGCCCGAAATTGCTCTCCACCATTGCCGGTGTGGGGTTTGTGGTGATTGGCGTCTGGGTATTGTGGCGCGGATAGCGGGGCTATCGGGTTTACGTACGGGTTTACGTGGCTTGCGCGGGTAACGTGAGTCGAAAACGACTGCCTTGTCCCAGCTTACTGGTCACGCTCATTTCGCCGCCCATTAAATGCGCCAATTCTGAGCAGATGGCCAAGCCGAGACCGGTGCCGCTTTCTGCGCGCCCTAATTGAGTTTGTTCGAAGGCTTTGAACAGCACGTCGATGTCTTTTGCGTCAATGCCAGGACCTGTGTCCTGCACTTCTAGGCGCAACTCCTTTCCCTCATTGCTCAAACTCGCACATAAGGTAATGGAGCCCTCGGAGGTAAATTTGAGGGCGTTGCCGACAAGATTGAGCAGAATTTGTTTTACCTTGCGCTCATCCAGCTGCAGCTGGGTAGGAAGCTTGGGGTCAATATTCAGTTTTAGAGCCAGTTCGAGTTCTTCTGTTTTAAAATGAAACAGATCAACGATCTCCTGCAGTAATGCCACTAGATTGCAGGGCGAAACTTCTAGTGCCAGCTGATGTGCCTGCAATTTGCTGTAATCGAGAATGTCGTTGACCAGTGCAAGTTGGTGTTCAGCGGCACTTTCTATCATGCCCAATTGATGTTGTTGGCGCTCATCCAATGGGCCTTTTCTGAGCATTAAACGGCTAATCCCCTTGATGACATTGATGGAGTTGCGACATTCATGGCTCATGCGTCCAAGAAATTGCGACATGGCGGTGTGGTTGTTTTCCACTTCTCGAGTCAGTTGCGCGGAGCGAATCAGGCGCCGTGAGCGCGCGATTAACTCGTCATGTACGATGGGTTTTGAGATGTATTCATCGGCTCCCAAGCGAAACAGCTCGACCCGTCTTTTCTCATCGTCGTAGGCGGACATCACGATGATGGGGGTTTCTCCCGAGACGTTGTTAAGCCGCCGAACTCTATTCACCAGATGCAGGCCTGAAGCCGATCCTTCCAGTACGATATCGGTAATGATCAGGTCGTAATTGTGTCGATTGAACAACTGCCAAGCGCTGTCGACATTGTCGCAGCTGTCGATTTCTAGTCCGACGGCTTGTAACACGCTGATGATGATTTTCTGTTGGGTTGGGGAATCTTCGACCACCAGTACGCGACCATGGATAGGTTGGTAGTGTTCACCAATGCGACTGAAATAGGTTTCGAGCTCTTCCAGCTGATGCTGGGCAAAGGTTTCACTGATGCCGGCGGAGAACGCTTTTTCAACAAATTGTTGGTGGGAATCTTTGGTAATCAGGACGATTGGTGTGGTCAGGGCCTCCTGATTCTTGCGCAGCAAGCGGCAAAGCTCAAAGCCGGTGGCATCTTCCAAGTAGTGGGCGGTATAAATGAGATCAAAGCTCTGCGCTTGGCATAACTCCACCGCAGCCCCCACAGTGGAAACACTGGTGCTGTGATAATTGAGCTTGTGGCAGAGTTCTTCGATGATTTCTTGTTGCTGGGTATCCGACTCGGCAATAAGAACCTTCATGAAAGCGGGGATTCCAAATGATTAGGGGGAGATATGGCTAAGCTTAGCTAAACCCCTGCGTACTGCAACAGTTGCTTGGAATCTTTGTGAGGCGTATTGAGAAAAGATCTTGTCAGAATGCACGATTGCGACTGAGTCCGCGGCGATAGAGGGGGCGGTCATCGTGATGTCGGTGGATGCTTGGAGGGCTAGTTAACGGCGTAAAAGAGGTTTTCTTGTTCTTGCGTGGTGCTGGTGACGAGGGTTTCTTCGACGATTTGCTTGGTCATAATCCCGCATTTGCCACATTGACTCATCACACCCAATTGCTTGCGTACTTCACGCAGGCTGGAGGCGCCACCAAAGACGGCGTCTTTAATCTGATTGTCGGTGATTCCTTTGCAGAGGCACACGTACATGATGAGTATTCCAAAAGCTCTTGCTTGATCGTTAACTGTTTTAGCGGCTATCAGATTGATAGTCGACGTTTATGGGGGTGATATTAATGGTAACGAGAATTGTTGTCAATTAGTTTTGAGAGTGTTTCTTATTTGTATTTGAGCTAGATCAAGTACTGTTTAGTGCTGCTATCTATAGGCATCGCGGCGCTCTCAGGTATCTTTGGCGCTACGATCATCATCATTTCGGCGCGGCTGCTTTCGAGTGATAGTCTGTTCCCGCTTGAGCTAATAAGCATCATATAAAAAATCAATGGGACAGCTGATAAGGGCTGTGTATGATAGCTGCCAGCTATTGAAGTAAGGGGGCTTTATAGGTTGACCTGTAAGGCAGACTCATTTCAGGCCAGTAATTTTTGCCTTTAGCCGCACCTCCGGCTGAAGGTGTTGTTTATCACGAAACTGCTCTTATTAAGGGAGATTTATCATGGGTGTTTTGGTTAGTAAGCCGGCTCCAGACTTTACTGCTGCTGCGGTACTGGGTAACGGAGAAATCGTCGACGAGTACACGCTGTCTGCAGCTATCAAAGGCAAGAAAGCGGTTATCTTTTTCTATCCTTTGGATTTTACCTTCGTCTGTCCTTCTGAATTGTTGGCCTTCGATCACCGTTTTGAAGAGTTCACCAAGCGCGGTGTTGAAGTGATCGGTGTTTCTATCGATTCTCAGTTCAGCCACAACGCATGGCGTAATACCCCTGTTGATCAGGGTGGTATTGGCCCCGTTAAGTACACGTTGGTTGCTGATACTAAGCACGAAATCTGCCAGGCCTACGACGTAGAATTCGCTGATGCGGGTGTTGCTTTCCGTGGTTCTTTCCTGATCGACGAAGAAGGTACTGTTCGTCACCAAGTGGTTAACGATCTGCCACTGGGTCGTAACGTTGACGAAATGCTGCGTATGGTTGATGCCTTGGCATTCCACCAAGAGCACGGCGAAGTTTGCCCTGCGGGTTGGAAAGAAGGCGATAAAGGTATGGACGCTTCCCCTGAAGGTGTTGCTGCTTACCTGAGCGAGAACGCTGACAGCCTGTAAAGGTTGTATCACCGTTCTTCGAAAAGGCCACCTTCGGGTGGCTTTTTTTATGCCTGCGTGTTTTGTGCACTTGACTATACTGTGAGCGGCTTTGTCTGAATCGATACAGCTACTGCCTGTTTCCCCGAAGATTATTGGGGCATTGTTGAGTGAGTGGGCTTGGTAATCGATTTCAACGCCTGCCTGAAAGGGTTGGGCAAATAACGTCCGGCGAAAAGCAAGTAGATAAAAAGGAAGTGATATGCACCTATTCGTTCAAAGACGGTTGTTCGTATTGGGGGTGATAGCCATGATTGCTCTACTCTGTGGCTGTGGAACCGCCTATTCATTGCGCGATACCCCCTACGATACGGGGATTAAAATCAGTTATGGAAGCAATGGCACTGAGCAAGTCGAAGAGAAGTTACAAGCACTGATCGATGGCGGTAAGTACGAATTGCTCAGCCGCGAAACCTTTTCTGGAAATACCGTGATTCTGCTAGAAAGCGGTGCTCAACTAAATTTGACGGCGGGGCAGCGGGGGGTAAAAACCGGACGTTTGTTTCGGCTAGTGATGTCCAGTAGTGGATCTGAAAGTACACTCTATGTGTTGGCTCATGAAAAGTTTGGACTTAAGAGTGCTGAAACGGATGCAGCGGCTCAGGCTCTAGCCAATCAACTGTCGCCGGAGTAAGGAAGACGGTCGGTACAGAGTGCGTCTTAACGTCGAGGGTTTATTCGATATAAAAAACTGACGTAAGCTCTTCTCGTGATAGATAATCGATGAACGCCGTTCGAGATGAACGATTGAATACTTCAATCGTTTTCGCTTACGGTTTGCCAATGATTCTCCATTAGCACGCCCAAGTTCTCAGCAAATTGTGATAAACGGCAGACAGCCTCAACACTTCTGAATCGTCATTACCTAAGCTTGTGCTGAGGTTTTGAATAGACTGATCGAGGTCGTAGAGCATGCTTCGCTGCCCGTGCTCTCGCACCATGCTTTGAATCCAGAAAAATGCCGCTAGCCGTTGGCCTCGAGTGACGGCTGTCACTTGGTGCAAACTATTGGATGGATAGAGTACTAAGTCTCCAGCATTGAGCTTCACTTCTTGCACACCAAATTCGGTGTCGATCGATAAGACACCGCCATCGTAATCTTCTGGATTGGAAAAAAACAAAGTGGCAGAGAGATCGGTACGCAGTAAGTCTCCGCTGTTCGGTAACGCCATAATGGCGCTGTCCACGTGAGTTCCGTAGTGTCCGCCATTTTGGTAACGGTTGAATTTCGGTGGATAAATTTTGTCGGCCAGCGCGGCCGAGACAAACTGCGGGTGTTGACCCAAGCGTTTGAGGATTTCGTTGCCCAAAGTCAGACTTGTCTCGCTCTGGTCCTCAAGTTGTTGATTGGTTTTGACTTGTATGGCTTGACTGCCAGCGCTTAATTTACCGTCTTGCCAGTTGCCGTTGTTGAGGTGTTGGCGAAAAAGTTGCACTTCATCAGCGTCGAAAATTTGTTCAATCACGAGCAGCATTGGTCATACCTGTAATCATTGAGTGTTAAGCCTTGGGCTTGAATAAACAATCTGGATTGATGTCTTTCAGTGTCGGACAGCCACACAGCGCCATGGTAACTTCCAGCTCATCACGCAATAATTTCAACATGTGCGCCACGCCCAAAGCGCCTGCGACGGCTAATGCGTAAATTTGCGGACGACCGATTAATACCGCATCGGCACCTAAGGCTAGGGCTTTAAAAATATCGGTGCCGCGACGAACACCGCCATCGAGTAGTACCGGTATTGTGTCGCCAACGATTTGACGAATGGCGGGAAGCATGTCGATGGTTGCGGGTAAAGTATCTAAGCTACGTCCGCCGTGATTGGACACCACAAAACCGTCAATGCCCAGGGATAAAGCTCGTTGCGCATCTTTAGGATGGCTGATGCCTTTGAGGATGATAGGCAGTTGAGTGTTTTGTCTTAGCCACTCAATGTCTCGCCAGGTTGGAGCTTCACTCATTAGGCCTTGAAATATAATACTTTGCTCGGGATTCAGTTCTACCGGCGATTGAGATTTCGATGCCGTGTTGATGGCCTGAATATTGTCCGGCAGCTGGAATCCACTGCGCTGAATAGGATTGCGCAAGCCGTTAATCGGTACATCCACGGTCACCA
The DNA here is from genome assembly GCA_002707785.1 of Cellvibrionaceae bacterium. Taxonomy (GTDB): domain Bacteria; phylum Pseudomonadota; class Gammaproteobacteria; order Pseudomonadales; family Cellvibrionaceae; genus Pseudomaricurvus. The sequence goes on from PANW01000050.1 coordinate 89,518, forward strand.
CTAAGGCGGTGTAGCCGCTGGCCGCAGCTCTTTCTACGAGGGTCTTCGTGTGTTGGCGTGAAGCTTGAAAGTACAGCTGAAACCATTTAGGAGCGGTGGTGTTTGCCGCAATCTGTTCCATTGGTTTAGAGGCCAGAGTGCTGCAAATCAATCCTGCTTCTAAGGCATCGGCGGCTTGCGCTGTGGCAAGTTCAGCATCTGTGTGCACCAAACCTTGATGGGCAACAGGCGCCAATAAAATCGGGTGGCGGAAACACTCGCCGAGTAGTTGTGTGTGAGTGTTGGCTTGGTCGAAATCGACCAGTACGCGGTTGTATAAACTCAGCGCATTAAAGGCGTCGCTGTTACGACGTAGCGTGTGCTCGTCGGCACCACCGCTGCGAATATAGGTGTAGACCGGCTCGGGAATAAAATCTGGTGCCAACCGTTGATAATCTTCCAGTGCCACGATGTCGTTGGGCAGCTGGGTTAATTTTTCGTATATTGGGTAAGACATAATTCCTACTCAGGCATCAACGGTAGCAGCAGTTGTTACCGCTACCGCTGATGTCAAAGCCCTCGATTGGAGGGCAGGTTAGTGCTTAGAACTCGTAGCTGAGACTGAGTTGAGCATTGCGGGCATCACCGATGTAGGTAAAGGCGCCGCTGCGATAAGACGCGAGATAGTATTCTTTATCGGTAACGTTGCCAATATTCAGCCGTGCGTTGAGTTTAGGAGAAAACTCGTAGCTGGCGAACAAGTCAAAGGCGGTGTAGCTAGGCACTTTGTAGCTGTCACCGGCAGCATCATCGGGTTGACCGGAGTAGAGTTCGCTGGAATAGGTGGCGGTACCACCAAAGGCAAACTTCTCAGTGAACTGATAACGCAGCTGCAAGAAAGCACTGTTGTCGGCAAAGTTACTTAGCGTTTTTCCTTCGTCCTCAGGATCAAATGCGTTCAGTACTTCGGCGTCCATCATGGTCAAGCCAAATTGCGTGCTGAGCTTGTCAGTGATGTTACCGCTTAAACCGATTTCGAAACCTTTGACGCGGTTTTTGCCCGTATTCAGGGTGCCGAGAGTTTCATAGCTGCTGCCCACGCTCTCCATGACATCGTCTTTGGTGATCTGGAATATAGCTGCGGTGAACAACAGTTTATTGTCCATCAGGTTCCACTTGGTACCCAGTTCAATATTCTCAGTGGTTTCTGGATCACTTTTGGTGACTTGTTCTGGATCGCCACAGAGGCCACCATAACCACAGCTGCCGCCCACGTCTGATTCGCCGCCGTTGATGTTGGCTGAGGTGCTGTAAGTTAGGTAGACATTAGCATCGCTGTTAATTTTGTAAACGCCACCTAGATGGCCATTCCAAAGTGTGTCGTCGTAGCTGTAATCGGTAGTCACACCACTGCGAGTGACACTGTTATCGTAGTCGAATCGATCCATCCGCACACCGGCAAACAAGTCCCAGTGATCGTTAATGGTGATGGTGTCCATTAATGATAGAGAGGTGGTTTCAACGTTGTAGTCAGAATCGGCATCACCTTTAGAGATGCTACGACCCATGATGTTGTCAATGCCACTGACTTCATTTCCAGAGCCATCAACAATGCAGTAGCTACTGCTGGCCCCACGACGACCCGCAACGATGCAGTTGGTTGGATTGGTGTTGGTGACATTGTAGACGCCGTTAGTGACTTTTAAGTCTGAGTATTCTGCGCTCAAAACCCACTGGTGTTTCATGCCGCCCAGTTCGCTGTCGAGATAGACGTTGAATTGATTGACGAAGTATTCAACTTCTTGCCAGCCTTGGTGTGTACTTAAACCGATAGTGTCTGCACCTGGGGCATCAGGATCGCTGGCGTCGCGAACCGTTCCGCGCGCACCTGTGACGACGTAGCCATTGTCGGTAGTGCCGTAGCGGGTGGCGTTATCGATACGCAAATGTTCATTGGCTTGGTAGCTGGCGCGGAAGGTGAAAGTCTCCACGTCAGACTCCAGAAAGTCTTGGTCTTGCAGATAAACAGGAATGTCATCCACAGGCGAGCCATCCGGTACTATGTAGGTACCAAGATCCGGTTCATCGTCTGCATCGAGTTGGTAGTAATCGGCGATGAGCTTTAACTTTTCTGTCGCTTGAAAGGCTGCAGACAGCGCAATGCCATTGCGCTCTTTGTTGGCTGGGTCACGATCGGGAACATCTTCGCTGCTATGCAATAGATTCACGCGCACGGCAAGGTCGTCGGTGAGTTTTTGATTGCTGTCGATGCTAATGCGACGGTAGTCGTCCGTGCCCATGCCTGCTTCGGTTTTGGTGAAGTTGTATTCACTGCTGGCTTGTTTGGTAATGCTGTTGACCGCACCACCGGTAGAGCCGCGACCAGCGAAGGTAGAGCTAGGACCTTTAGTGATTTCCACTTGCTCGGTGGCAAAGCTCTCACGAGTGGTCATGCCAGGATCTCGCAATCCATCAACAAACACATCGCTGCGTGCTTCGTGACCGCGAATAATGTAGCGATCGCCGAAGGCGTTACCGTTTTCGCCGGTGCCCAACGTAATACCCGGTTGTGCGGCGAGTACATCGCGCAAATCGGTTTTACCTGAGTCTTTGATTTGTGCTTGAGTCAGCACGCTGATAGTGGCTGGTGTGTCGGCGAGCTCTTTCACTCGGCGAGAATCACCAGAGATTTTGGCCTTGTAAGGAGCGCCGGTTTCGGCGTATGGGTTGGTATCAATGGTGCGATCTTCAATGCTCATGGTGTCGAGCATGATGGTTTCTTCTTCTTGCGCTTGCGCCAGTGCAGCACTGCTGCCAATAACGGTGGACAGGCCAAGGGCTAGAGCGTTTTTCGGAAAACGAACGGGTTTGCTAACGTCGCTGCGCAACGCCTTGGGGCGTTTGATAGATGACTGTGTCATGGGATCTCCTCGAGAACGAATTTATTAATTACTTAAAATGGATCAGGCCATTGGCTTGCTGGGGATAAATCCCCTTATTGTGGTTATTTGGTTCTCAGCGAGTAATCCACTGGGATTGCCAGTGTCAGTTTTTCTCGCTTCATGAAATCTGGTATGGCAGGCAGAGGGTTGGCAGCATTAAGCATGTCCAAAGCTGCTTGATCGAGAGCGCTAATTCCGGAGCTGGTTTTTACCTGGGAGTGCAAAACCTCGCCGGTTCTATCGATGGTGAATTTAATCACCACAGTACCTTGCTGCTTTTGTTTCTTTAGTTCCGCTGGATAGTCTTTGTACTGATTGAGCCACGCCATTAGGTGGGCGAAGTAGCCGCGCACGTCACCGGTCTTGCCGCCGCTGTGTCGACTGTTGGCGCTGCCACTGGCTTTTATCATGGCTTTTGAGGTTTGCTGAGGCGAAGTGTCGCTAGCCGTTTCTGCGTCAGGTTTTTCGGTCGTGTCGGGCGGTTTTTTTTCAGTCGGGATTTCTGTATCGACCTCTGTTGTAGCCGGTGGATTGAGTTCGACTGCGCGAGTCACCAGATCAGCGGGGGTGTCCACAGTTTCGGCTCTCTCTAAAGAGGGAGCAATTGTGGATACGGGTGCCTTGGCAGAAGGTGTGTTTATAGCTGGATGCTCACTTGGCGCTGTCTGTTGTTTTGCTGTGACAGTTTTCTGCTCTGGCTCTGGCTCTGGCTCTGGCTCTGGCTCAGCCAGCGGCTGTGTCGGTGCTTTCTGTTCTTGAGTGTCGGCGTAGGCGCCCGCCATACCGAGTCCCACGCTGACACCGCCTTCACCGTCGGCTTTTGCGCCGTCAATGATCTTGGTTGGGTTCAGTGACAGCGCCAAGGTGCCGTGCAGGCATGTGGCTAGGGCAAAGGCCCAGAGCAGATGCATGCGAGTGATGTTCACGGCGATTCCTGCACGGCGAGTTGGACTTGCTGGACATCACTTGCTCGCAGTGCCTTGAGCAGTGGGTTCAACTGTGTCGCAGGAAGTTGGGCGTCGGCCTTAATCATTACTTGAGAAGCGCTTGAAAGCTGTTCGGAAATCGCCTGCCATTGCTCATCGGTTAGCGCATTTATGTGTGCGTGAACTTGGTTGTCGAGCCAGACAGAACCGTCTTTGGCAACGATAAGACTCATGGCCTCTTGTGGCGTGTTGGTCGCAATCGTGGTTTCAGGGGCTCAAAATCAGCGGCGTCTCTGGCGGCAATTTTTCCCGCAACCATAAAAAAGATCAGCATTAAAAAAACGATGTTGATCAGTGGGATCATGTTGCTGTCATCACTACCGGGGCGCTGCAGATTAGTCCCAGTTAAGTTTGGGTTCGACAGGCCGTATTGTTCGGGAGACTGTGGATTAATCATGAGCCACCTCTGACGAAGGACTGACGTTTAATCGAGTGATACCGCGAGCCTGCAACAAGCTCAGTGCGCTGACTAGGTCTTGCACGCTGGCTTGGGTTGTCGCCTGCACAACGACGACATTGTCGTCGATAGCGGCGTCGCTTAATTTGGATAACAGTATTTCGTCGTTAACGGCATATTCTCGGCCTTCGAGGCGCCATTGTTGGTGGCTCATAACTTCGATCAGTAAGGCTTTTTGTTCTGCTGAAATCTCTCCCGCACCATCTATCGCAGGGTTGAGATCCAGAGCAGAAATGGGCGTGAAGGTTGATGACAACATAAAAAACAGCAGCAGAATAAAGACGACATCAATTAAGGGCGTCAGGCTAATATGGGCTCGACGACGGGTCGGGCCTTGAAGAAGTGATGTGCTCATCGCTCGGGCTGACCTATCTGCATGATGTTAAACAACCGCCAGCTGTGGCTCGCTCGCCGCTTTACGACTTGCCAAAATGGATATTTGAGCCAGTGCATCCCCCATGTTTTGGCCGCAAACTTCCAGTTTGCGCTCGAACCAGCTGTGTAACAGAGAGGCAGGGATCGCGACAATAAGACCGATCGCGGTGGTGAGTAGCGCTTGCCATATCCCGCCAGAAAGCACCGAAGGATCTACCTGTTTACCCGCGGCTTCCATCGCTTGAAAGGCTTCGATCATGCCGGTGACAGTACCCAATAACCCAATCAGTGGTGCGACCGTGGCGATGACCTCAAGCGGACGTAAATAGCTGCGCAATTGGCCGAGTAGCGATAGGGCGTATCGTTGCAGTTCATTGTGTTGTGCTTCATTTTCTAAGCGGCCGCTTTTTTCTGTTTGGCAGAGATGCCTTAGCAGCTGGGCTTCAGGGGCCTTGTTGTCTTTCAGCGTTGATTCTGCTGCGGTTAGATCGTTTCGAGACCAGTGTTCAAGAAAGAGTTGATTAATGGTGGTGTTGTCGCCGAATAGCAGGCCACATTGACAAAACTGCCAAAGTTTTACCAGAGCGAGGGTGGCAACAACTATCGACAAAAAGCAAAGCACGGCGACGATTGGGCCGCCGGCACTGATCAAAGAAAGCGGGAAGACAACAGATACTCCAAAATTTTATGCGAAATAATATNATTTGCATTATATAATCAATAATCATTATCAATAAATGCAGTGAGATGCATACAACCTATGAAAGAATTTGATACCTCATTGGATGCTAGGCAATTAAAGCTGTTTCTGTCGCTGATGGAGACCTTGTCGCTGACGAGAACGGCAGAGATGTTAGGCATTGGCCAGCCTGCGGTGAGTCACGCTTTGAATCGATTGCGCGAAGAGCTGCGTGATCCGCTGTTTGTACGTTCCGGAAGGGGGTTTAAGCCGACGCCCCACGCCCTGGAGATTGTTGAGAGAGTGAATCGCGTCATGCGATTAATGGATTCCTTGCCACTGTCGCTGGCCTTTGATCCTGCTAAAGCACAAGGCCAGTTGGTGATTGGCGCCAACGAGTATCAGCGAGACTTGCTGCTGCCACAGCTGCACGCGCAACTGCGACGACAAGCGCCTCAGTTGAGGATCATCTCTAATCCTCTGGATCCCCTTGAGTTGTTGCGCGATGAGAGTGTTGATTTGGTCTTGACGCCGACGCCTCCCGATAAATCAGATGTCCATGTGCTGAAATTGAATGTTGATGAGCAGACTATTTTTTATGATCCACAGTGTCGCGATGAGCCGCAAACGGAAGATGATTTTTTACAGGCTCGATATCTTGTTCCTGAAGTTATTTATGATAGCGCCACGGGACTAATTCACAGAAACCACTCTCCGGTGCAAGGGCATGATGTTCGACCAGAGTTGGTGGTTAACACTTTTTCAGGAATACCGAACTTCCTTCGCGGCAGTGATATGTTGGCGCCTTTGCCGGGTAAAATGACGATGATGCAGGGGTTTGCACAATGTAGCGTTCCCAATACTCACAATTGCCTATCGCTACATTTGTGCTGGCATCAACGATACGAGCAATCGCCTAAGCATCAGTGGTTGATCAAATTGTTGAAGTCGATTGCCGCGGCGCTGCCAAATGACAGCTAGGCTAGAGTTTATCTCAGAGATCAGGGCGACCGCTTTGGCTGAGATTGTTGAGTCGTTGAAGGTATTAGCTTTGTTGCCAGGGGCGAATGTTCTCGGGCAGCAATCCAATGAAACTCTGGGGCAGAGGGCAGACTTTGCTGTCTTTTCCCACAAATACGAAACCGGTTTTGGCCAGCGTCACCAGACGATTGTTGTCTTTGCTGACTCTAAAAATAATGTCGCCACCATATTTGTTGAAATCCATAAAGCCCATTTCAAAGCGCAAGGTGTCTTCAGCGAAACTCTCTGCTCGATAGGATGTGACCAAATCGGTCACAATGAGTTGATAGCCTTCTAAGTTGCCATCGCCCAACCCGAGAAATTGAAAAAAGCTGTAACGCGCCGATGACAACAGTGAGATCATTTGGTCGTTGCCTACGTGGCCGGCNCCGTTGATATCGCTGTAGCGTACTTGCATGGTGGTGCTGTAAAAAAACTGCTCTGGCAGTTCTAGGGTGACCCGAGCCATGAGAACCTCTTGAATAAGTACAGGCGCCAGCTGCNTTAGAAAAAGTAGCGGCGTTTGTGGTGGAGTTTGGTCGCTATTAATCCATNGTGTAGAAAGTTNTNCTCACCCACACGACTGTTTGCGTTGAATGCTAGCAATAGTGGGATGAGTAAGATGCTCTACTGTTCGTCAGCTAGGGGCCAGCCACCCAAGGTTTTCCAGCGGTTGACGATCATGCAAAACAGGTCGGCCGTCTTTTCTGCATCGTAGGCCGCAGAGTGTGCTTCACTGTTGGAGAAGTCAATGCCTGCTACTTGGCAGGTTTTTGCCAGTACCGTTTGTCCGAACGCCAGTCCTGANAGGGTCGCCGTGTCGAANCAGCTGAAAGGGTGAAAGGGATTGCGCTTGATCTCGCAGCGATTAGAGGCCGCATTGACAAAACCTAAATCGAAGTGGGCGTTGTGAGCAACCATTACCGCTCTCGTACAGCCGTGCTNTTTAACGGCCTTTCGAATGCTCTGAAACAGTTCTGGCAGCGCCATCATTTCCGGCATGGCGGGGCGTTCTGGGCATTCTAGATCAATGCCCGTGAAATCCAGTGCAGATTGTTCAATGTTGGCACCCTCGAAAGGATCAATGTGGAAGTCGAAAGTCTCGTGACGATGCANCAGTCCGTCTTCATCCATGCGCAGCGTGACTGCGGCAATTTCCAGCAGGGCATCGGTATCGCAATTAAAACCGCCGGTTTCGACGTCGACGATAACCGGCAGAAAGCCTCGAAAACGCTGAGCTAAAGGGGATTTGGCGTCCTTGTCTGTTTCAACAACAGGTTCCAACGTGGTCACAATTAATTCCTTAAGCGGTGCGCTTCCAGTGAATGGTTTCGCCGGCTAACAGCGGCGCNAATGTGTCNTCNCCGAGAGGTAAGGTGTCGGGTACCTGCCAGTCGGTTTTGGTCAGTGTGATGGTTTCGGTATTTTGCGNCAAGCCGTAAAAGCGCGGCCCAAAGACACTGGCAAAATCTTCCAGTTTGTCTAAGGCGTTGGCTTGATCGAAGGCCTGCGCGTAGAGCTCAATGCCGTGAAAGGCGGTATAGGCNCCGGCGCAGCCGCAGGCCGCTTCTTTTTTNTCTTTGGCGTGGGGCGCAGAGTCGGTGCCGAGGAAAAACTTCGGACTGCCGCTAGTAGCCGCTTCAATCAGGGCTTGCTGATGAATGTTGCGCTTCAGAATCGGTAGGCAATAGTAGTGCGGGCGAATTCCGCCGGCGAGCATATGATTGCGATTGAACAGCAAGTGATGAGCCGTGATGGTGGCAGCGACATTGTCTCCTGCGGCGGCAACAAATTGCGCGGCATCTTTGGTGGTAATGTGTTCCAGCACCATTTTGAGTTGCGGAAATTCGTCTTCCAAGTTCACCAGCGTGCGATCAATAAAGACTTTTTCACGATCGAAAATGTCAATGTCAGCATCGGTGACTTCGCCGTGCATCAGGAAGCGCATATCATGTTCCTGCATGGCTTCTAAGGCGGGGTAGACTTTCTTTAGGTCGGTAACCCCTGAGTCGGAGTTGGTAGTGGCGCCAGCTGGGTAGAGTTTGCAGGCGACGACGCCGGCTTTTTTGGCTTCCGCAATTTGCTCAGGCGTGGTGTTATCCGTCAGATAGATGACCATTAAAGGTTCGAAATTTGCGCCCTGTGGCAGTTGCGCGGTGATACGTGCTTTATAGTCTAGGGCTTGTTCAGCGTTCATCACCGGTGGCACTAGGTTGGGCATGATGATGGCTCGACCAAAGTTCTTGGCGGCATCTGCTACGGTATGAGNAAGAGCGNCCCCATCGCGCAGGTGGATATGCCAGTCGTCTGGGCGCAGAAGAGTAAGGGTTTGTGTCATGACTGGCTCCTAGGTACAGGTATCGTTGCTGAGTAAGCGTCGTTGCCTAAACTGTTAATATGTAGAATTACGATCTAGCGCTATGGTTTTGTGAGCCGTGTGGGCGCAGCAGGCTATTGGACAATCGGTGGCGCATCCTACCGAAAAATGCCNCTAAAGCACAGGCCTGCTAGGCCGATAGTAACACTATCGATGTTAGATCCCTGAGGGGAGATCCCAATATGCTAGAGTGTGAGCGTTTACATACCGACAAGGGTGTCCCTGCAAAGGTTTTCTTGTGCTCGTTGCTGTNCTTGTTTCTATCGCNGTCAGTGCCGCTGGCAGCCAAACCCTATCAGGCGGATTTGGGTGATTCCTCTTGGGCAGTGGATAGCTCCATTTTCGAGTGTCGAATGGTGCACGATATCCCTTTCTATGGTCGAGCCGTGTTTGAACATTTGGCCGGCTATGACGCAAAATTTCAGTTGCGTCCGCAAAGTCCACTAATGAAGTCAGGTAAGGCCTCGCTAGTGTCGGCGTCTCCCCACTGGAAGCCTGCTGGCAAGTCGACCGACTTGGGGCTGGTGCCGGTTACACAGGGTAAGTTCCCGGTTACCTTGAAAGAGCAAAAGGCCGCACGAATGCTGTCCGAGTTGTTTGCTGGGCAGGATTTGGTTTTTACTCGAGCTCCTTGGTATGGGGCAGAGCGGTCGGCCAAGGTGGTGCTTAGCCCGGTGAACTTCAGAGCGGCTTATGGCCAGTATCAAGCCTGCCTTACCGATTTGCTGCCGGTGAATTTCGATCAAATTCGTCGCACTGCAATTTATTTCCCGTCGGGCCATGATCGGCTGTTGCCCAGTGAGTTGAAAAAACTCGACGACATAGCGCTCTACGTGAAGGCAGATGATAGCGTGCAATCGTTCTTTGTTGATGGTCACACCGATAGTATGGGTGGGCGCGGTGATAATCTCGAATTGTCGCAACAGCGTGCCGAGATGGTGGTGAAGATGCTGGTTGAGCGGGGTATTCCTGAGGATAAGATTGCCAGTCGCTGGCACGGTGAGCGTTATCCGGTCACTTCAAATCGGACTCGCAAAGGCCGTGCTCAGAACCGACGCGTGACCATTCGTTTGGAAAAATCGAGCTCTCCTAGCTTGCCGCCCANCGCCCAAGCCGATACTCCGTGAGCTCTTGCTCAGGGTTGAGTTGATAAGGGTTCCTTACTCTATGCTGACGCCAAAATAAGCATGCTGGGTGATAATTGCTCTCCGAGCGGCTAGAATCCAGCTAACGCCTTGTATTTTCAAACAATACCCCTTCATTCTGCTGGGATTTAGATCCAATAAACGCTACAATTCGCGCCCGAAATTTCCTGCGCTGGCGGCCTCTAAAAAGGCGGTTGGTGCGAATAACCTCGATTGGGAGATGGTTATGTCATCCGTCAACAAAGTCGTACTGGCGTATTCCGGTGGATTGGATACCTCAGTCATCGTTAAGTGGCTGCAAGAAACCTATAACTGCGAAGTAGTAACATTTACTGCCGATATTGGTCAGGGCGAAGAGGTCGAGCCTGCTCGTGCCAAAGCTGAAGCCATGGGCATTAAAGAAATCTACATCGACGATCTACGCGAAGAGTTTGCCCGCGATTTTGTATTCCCGATGTTCCGAGCCAATGCCATCTATGAAGGTGAGTATTTGTTGGGTACTTCAATTGCTCGACCGCTGATTGCCAAGCGCTTGATCGAAATTGCTGAAGAAACTGGCGCAACTGCCATTTCTCACGGAGCTACCGGTAAAGGCAACGACCAAGTTCGTTTCGAGCTGGGTGCCTACGCATTGATGCCCGGCATTGAGGTGATTGCACCTTGGCGCGAGTGGGATCTGACTTCCCGTGAAACCTTGATGCAGTACTGTGAAGATCGCGGCATCCCNGTCGACTACGCCAGCAGTAAGAAAAAATCACCCTATTCTATGGATGCCAACTTGCTGCACATCTCCTACGAGGGCGGCAATCTGGAAGACCCATGGTGGGAAGCGGAAGATCCTGAAATGTGGCGCTGGACGGTTGCCCCAGAACAGGCACCGGATACTCCAACCTATGTGGAACTGACCTACAAAAAGGGCGACATCGTTGCGATTGNTGGTAAGCCAATGAGTGCTGCCGAAGTAATGGAGCATCTGAACGAAGTCGCTGGCGCCAATGGTGTTGGTCGCTTAGATATCGTTGAAAACCGCTATGTGGGCATGAAGTCTCGCGGCTGTTATGAAACACCCGCGGGCACGGTGATGCTGAAAGCTCACCGCGCCATCGAGTCTCTAACCCTCGACCGTGAAGCGGCTCATTTGAAAGATGAGTTGATGCCAAAGTACGCCAAGCTGGTTTACAACGGTTACTGGTGGAGCCCCGAGCGTAAGATGCTGCAAGCGGCCATCGATGAATCCCAGAATGTGGTTAACGGTGATGTTCGTGTGAAGCTATATAAAGGATCTGTATCGGTTGTGGGAAGACGCTCTGAAGACAGCTTGTTTGATGAGAAAATCGCCACTTTTGAAGACGATGCGGGTGCCTACGATCAAAAAGACGCTGCAGGCTTCATCAAATTGAANGCTCTGCGCATGCGTATTGCTGCCAAGAAGGGCCGCGACCCTCGATAGTTTTTCGAGGGTTTACTCCTCTCGGTAACGGTAGTGTCGTATTTCCTCGCTATATGTGTGGGTTTGTCCTTGTTAGGTAAGCATAGAGAGGCAAATCCCGCGCGATAGCCTACACTTTGTGGATATTCTGCAAGGTGNTGGCGCCCAGATAGCATGCACTTGATACGTATCAAGAAATAGGTAGCTTGCCTGCGGCAGAATGTCGCAGCTATTTGGGGCAGCCCGTTTCCAGAGAAGTAACGAAATTTAAGTTAACTAAACTTCCTCAAAATTAAAATCAATTAGGAACGCACTATGAGTAGTAACCTAGCAGCGGCTGGAGAGCAGCCTGCATATGACTACAAGATAGTACGCCAATTTGCCGTGATGACCGTCGTTTGGGGCGTGGTAGGAATGGCAGTGGGGGTACTGATTGCAGCCCAGCTTATGTGGCCGCAGTTGAATGATATCTTGCAGCCTTATTCACACTTCGGGCGTCTGCGTCCGTTGCACACTAACGCAGTCATCTTTGCCTTTGGTGGTTGTGCACTGTTTGCCACTTCTTACTATGTGGTTCAGCGTACCTGTCAGGCGTCACTATTTGGTGGCTTCCTAGTGCCATTTACCTTTTGGGGTTGGCAGTTAGTTATCGTTGCGGCGGCCATTACTCTGCCCCTAGGTTACACCTCAGCAAAAGAATACGCCGAGCTGGAATGGCCAATTGATATTCTGATTACTCTGGTTTGGGTGTCTTACGCCATCGTCTTCTTCGGGACGATCGTCAAGCGTAAAACCTCACACATCTACGTAGCCAACTGGTTCTACGGTGCCTTCATTGTCACCATCGCGCTGCTGCACGTAGTAAACAGCATGTCTGTGCCAGTGAGCTTGACCAAGTCTTACTCCATGTACTCCGGTGCTATGGATGCCATGATTCAGTGGTGGTACGGCCATAACGCGGTAGGCTTCTTCTTGACTGCGGGCTTCTTGGGCATGATGTACTACTTCGTTCCTAAGCAGGCGGGTCGTCCGGTCTACTCTTACCAGCTGTCAATTGTTCACTTCTGGGCGTTAATCAGCTTGTACATCTGGGCCGGTGCTCACCACCTTCACTATTCAGCATTGCCAGATTGGGCGCAGAGCTTGGGTATGGTGATGTCGCTGATTCTGCTGGCACCTTCTTGGGGCGGTATGATCAACGGTATCATGACCCTGTCCGGCGCTTGGCATAAGCTGCGCACGGATCCTACCTTGCGCTTCTTGGTGGTTTCATTGTCTTTCTACGGTATGTCGACCTTCGAAGGCCCGATGATGTCGATCAAGACGGTAAATGCTTTGTCTCACAACACCGATTGGACCGTAGGTCACGTGCACTCTGGCGCTCTGGGTTGGGTTGCGATGATTTCCATCGGTGCGGTTTACCACTTGTTGCCTGTTTTGACTGGCCGCAAAGAAATGTGGAGCACTAAGCTGATCAATACTCACTTCTGGTTGGCGACGATCGGTACCGTACTTTACATTGCCGCTATGTGGGTGAACGGTATTATGCAGGGCCTTATGTGGCGTGCATTTAACTCCGATGGCACTTTGACATACAGCTTCGCTGAATCCGTTGAAGCCAGCTACCCAGGTTACTTCGTCCGTGTACTGGGCGGGGCATTCTTCTTGATTGGTATGCTTTTGATGGCCTACAACACCTACCGCACCATGGCTGAGTCTGAAGGCGAAGCCACTCAAGCGCAGCCGCAAACGGCCTAAGGAGAGCGACTGTGAAAAATCATGACATAGTAGAAAAGAACATTGGCCTATTGATGATTCTGGCGGTNGTTGCCATCAGTTTCGGTGGCCTCGTAGAAATCGTGCCGCAATTCTTCTTGAAAGAAACCACTCAGCCTATCGAGGGCTTAGAGCCTTGGGATGCGGTTGAGCTGGAAGGGCGCGACATCTATATCCGTGAAGGTTGTCACGTGTGCCACACTCAGATGGTTCGTCCTCTGCGAGCTGAAGTTGAGCGCTATGGCCACTACTCAGTCGCTGGTGAGTCCGTTTACGATCACCCGTTCCNGTGGGGCTCTAAGCGTACAGGGCCCGATTTGGCTCGTGTTGGTGGTCGTTACTCCGACGCGTGGCACAAGGCGCACTTGTACAATCCTCGTAACGTAGTTCCTGAGTCCAACATGCCAGCTTTCCCGTGGTTGTTTGACAACATCCTTGACGGTGAAGATACCGGTAAGAAGATGGCAGCGCTTCGCTCTGTGGGTGTTCCTTATACCGATGAAGACATCGAAGGGGCCCAAGCGAAAGTGAAAGGTGTTACGGAAATGGACGCATTGGTGGCTTACTTGCAGCAGCTGGGTATTTTGCTGCAGCAGAAGCGTTAATAGCGGCCCTTAAAAGCCTGATAAAGCGAAAAGAGCGAGCGACATCATGGATTTAAATACGTTAAAAGGTTTATCCACCGTTTTGGTGATGATCACCTTCTTTGGGGTTTGCTGGTGGGCGTTCGCCCCTAGCCGCCGCAAGCAGTTTAACGATGCGGCCAATCTGCCGTTTGCCGATGATGTCGATCCACAAAACGAGAAACTTCATCCATCCACAGATGAAGATAAGGCAGGATAAATTATGAGTACTTTTTGGAGCCTTTGGATCATTGGCTTAACCGTGACCAATTTGGTGTTGGTCTTTTGGGTACTGATGGCAAACCGTAAAGTTGCAGTCAGTGATGACGATGATCCAGAAAACAAAACCACCGGCCATGTTTATGATGGCATTGAAGAATACGACAACCCGCTACCGAAATGGTGGTTCCAAATGTTTATTGCCACTTTTGTATTTGGCATTATCTATTTGATCATCTATCCGGGGTTGGGTTCGTGGAAGGGCGTTATCGGTTGGACGTCACACAACCAATTGGAGCGAGAGCAGCAGGTTGCTCAAGAGCAATACGGCGAAGTTTTCGCTAAATATGCGGCTATGCCCATTGAAGAAGTTGCTCAAGACCCTCGCGCCATCAAAATGGGCGTGCGTTTGTTTGCTAACAACTGTGCCGTTTGTCACGGCGCGGATGCTGGTGGTAACTACGGCTTTCCGAACTTGAGCGATACCGATTGGTTGTACGGCGGCAGCGCTGAGCAAATTAAGCACTCTATTACTCACGGTCGTAACGGCAACATGCCAGCTTGGGGTCCAATTATTGGCGAAGACAATGTCGTGGCTACCGCTGAATACGTGCTGAAGATTTCTGGACAAGAATACAACGAATCTCTGGTTGAGCAAGGCCAGCAAGCATTTGCTCAAAACTGTGCGGCTTGTCATAACGCTGACGGTTCCGGCAACATTTTGTTGGGTGCGCCGAACCTGACAGATGATGTTTGGTTGTATGAAGGCACCGGTGAAGGCATTCGTCACTCGATTCGAAATGGTCGTGCTAACCAAATGCCTGCCCAGATCGACAAATTGCGTGAAGATAAAATCCACTTGCTGACTGCGTATGTTTACGGTCTGTCGCAAGATATGGAATAAGCTGACACGAAATCTTCGGATTTTTTGACAGCGATCAGCAGGGCCCCGTTATCGGGGCTTTGTTGTATTTGAAGGATGACATTTGTCTCTGCCCGCTGGCAGTCGTTACTGATGATGGATAGTTGGTCGCATAGTGGTTGGGCTCGAACGGTTTGATTGAAGATTTCTTTAGTTCACAGTTCGATGCCCTGACAGCAGATCTTCTTTGCTGGGATCATTCATAAGTTGGCCTATTATCAGTAGCAGAGGGTGCAAGATGAGCTCTAGCGATAGAGTTGTTGGCTTAGAGTCGATTCATTTGCGCTCAATCAACACCTTGTCCAAACCAATGGTTATAATCATATAGCTACAAGTAAGTCCGCGCCTTTTTTGCGTGCCGCACCATCGCGAGCTTGCGATGGTTTTAGTATCCGTGAACAAGAAAGAAAGGACGAAGAGCCTTGGGAATTACCCCCGGTAATCCCGCCAGCCGATTCAACAGGAGTTAGGTTATGGGAGACAAGATCCCAACAGTCGAAGAAAAAGCTGGCGAAGAAGCGGTGCGCTACCGCATGCTCTATGACACCAATGGTCGTGTCTATACTCGAAAAATCTCGGGTTTCTTTCAGAAGATTCGTCGCTACACAGGCTTACCGTTGATCGTTGGCTTTCTGCTGATGCCATGGTTTGTTATCGATGGCCGGCCGGCCATGTTATTCGATTTGCCTGCACGAAAATTCCATATTCTATGGATGACCTTTTGGCCTCAGGACGGCATGCTGCTGGCGTGGTTGCTGATTATTGCGGCTTTTGCCTTGTTTACTGTGACGGTACTGGTGGGGCGTGTGTGGTGTGGTTTCACCTGTCCGCAAACGGTGTGGACGCTAATGTTCATATGGGCAGAGCATTTTTGCGAGGGCGATCGCAATAAAATGATGAAGCTGGACAAGCAGGCCTGGAATACCGAGAAAATCATGCGCAAGAGCGGCAAGCATTTTCTCTGGTTGTTGATCGCCTTTATTACCGGACTCACCTTCGTCGGCTACTTTACGCCGATTCGAGAGCTAATATTGGGTTTCTGGCCGTCGATGGACGCCACCGGTTTTGTAACCTTTGATATCCATCCGGCTGCTGCATTCTGGACTTTGTTTTTTGCTTTTATGACCTATCTGAATGCCGGTTGGATGCGCGAGCAAGTGTGTAAATACATGTGCCCTTACGCTCGTTTTCAATCGGTCATGTACGACACAGACACACTGGCGGTACATTACGATGCGGCTCGTGGTGAAACTCGGGGGCCGAGAAAACCTAAGGATGATTACAAAGCCGAAGGAAAAGGCGATTGTATTGACTGCTCTTGGTGCGTGCAGGTTTGTCCCGTCGATATCGATATCCGGGAGGGCTTGCAATACGAGTGTATTAACTGCGGACTTTGTATCGATGCCTGTGATCAGGTAATGGATAAAATGGATTATGACCGTGGTTTGATCCGCTTTACCTCGGAAGATCAGCTTGAGAATGGAGCGACTCACTTCTTACGGCCAAGACTGTTCGGTTACATCTTTGCAGTGATTGCCATGATGTCAGCGTTTGTCTATGTGGTGGGTACGCGTCAGCCAGTATCGGTGGATGTTATCCGCGATCGTGGCGCTAGAATGTATCGAATCACCAATGAATTTGTGCAGAACGTCTATACCGTGAAGATTAACAATATGGACGAGCGTCCGCACAGCTACAAAATAGCGGTAGAGGGCGATGGGGCCTACAAAATTCGGGGATATAGACCCTTGGAGCTAGAAGCGGGTGAAGTCTTTACTGTGCCGGTTCGAGTCTCTGTGCCGAAGGAAGATCTCAAATCCACTAAGAGCGTGATTCGCTTTATCGTGACGGCCAGTGATAATGAAGGCATCAGCGCGAAAGAGGACACCAGCTTTATCGGGCCGAATAAATAATCACCTCAAATAAGAGGCTACCGCACTGCTGCAGGTAGTCCTCGAGTCACTGGCTGACAACCGGTTTGCTTCAGTCTCTGCCAAAGGCCGCCGACAATGATAGAATGGCGGCCTTTGTGCATATACGATGATTTTCTTATGACTAACACCCCTTTGAACGATAGAGATGACGGCCCTTGGTACAAGCAGTTTTGGGCTTGGTTTGTGCTTGCTCCGCTGATTATTATTATGATGGTCTGGATTCCTTTTCTGACCATTGTCGTAAAAAACGCTGACGATACTGTCATCGATAACTATTACAAAGAAGGTCGAATGATCAACCAGCGGGTGGACCAAGATCGTCGTGCTCGAGAGCTGGGTCTAACGGGTGAGCTGTTCCTCGATTTGGATGTGGGCGATATCTTGCTAACTATAGAAACCAGTGATGCTGAGTATCAGTTACCCAGCGAAATAGAGCTGCATCTTGATCATCCGGTTGAAGCAGACAATGATTTGGTGATTCAGCTAAAAGAAAGTGTTCCCGGTCGCTATCTGGCCGAGCTGGACAAGCCCATAAAAAACCGTTGGTATGTTCGTCTATTGCCGCCTGTGGCTGATGCAGAAAAAGTTGGCAGTACCCACCCGGATAAAGATGAAGAGATCGCTGCTGAAGTCTGGCGAATTACCGGTGAAATGAACGTTCAAGACGGCACTCGGTTGTTGTTTGGTGGCGATGAGTGAGTGCCGCTTTGACGTCGTGTTTTCACTGCGGCCTGGATGTTCCCGCTCGATCGGATTATCGGCTCTCTATTGATGGCAGTGACAGGAGCTTTTGTTGTCCTGGCTGTCAGGCGGTAGCTGGGGCGATTGTCGATGGTGGCCTAGAGCACTTTTATCAGTTTCGCACTGAGAACAGTATTCGTCCGGACGAAAAAACCGCAGATTTTGCCGTTTTTGATCTCCTCGATATTCAACAAGATTTTGTCTATCCCAGTGGCGACACTAGGCTACAGGCGCAATTGTTGCTGGAAGGTATTAGCTGCGCAGCCTGTGTCTGGCTGATTGAACATCATCTGGGGAAAATACCCGGCGTCGTGTCGGTGCGCGTGAATGCCACAACTCACCGCTGTCTCATTGAATGGCAGACGGACGAAATAAAGCTCAGTGAGTTGATGGCGGCTCTCTCCCATATTGGTTACCAGCCTATACCGGCCACTGAAGACCGCCAGCAGCAGCTGCGCGAAAAGGAAAACCGCACCGCCTTGATGCGATTGGCGGTTGCTGGTTTTGGCATGATGCAGGTGGGCATGGTGGCTGTGGCACTTTACACCGGTGCCGATGCCAGCTGGGAAATCTACCTGCGCTGGTTGAGTTTTATAATCGCCACGCCGGTGGTTTTATTCAGTTCTAAACCATTTTTTAGCGCCGCTCGCAGTGCCATTCTCGCCCGCCATCTCACCATGGATGTGCCGGTCTCCATCGCTATTGGTGGAGCTTACATCGTCAGTACGTGGGCGACGGTTTTTGGTGGCGGTGAGGTGTATTTTGATTCTGTGTCGATGTTCACCTTCTTCTTGTTGTGGGGGCGCTATTTGGAAATGCGCGCTCGTCATCGCAACGGCATTGAATCTGATCGTCTCGCTCAAGTGCTGCCACCAACCGCTCAGCGTGCCGATGAGAGCGGGAACTGGCGCACCATTCCCTTAAAGCAGCTTGCCGTGGATGATCGGGTACTCGTGGCCAGTGGCAGCGCTATTCCCTGCGATGGAGAGGTCATTGAGGGTAACAGCGGTGTGGTAGAAACCCTGCTCACCGGAGAGCCGGATGCGGTTCAAAAGCAGCCGGGAGATGTGGTAATTGCCGGTACTGTCAATACAGAAAGCGCTCTGCAGATTCGAGTTACCGCGGTGGGGCAGTCCACGCGTTTGTCGGCTATCGAGCGCCTAGTCGAACAGGCACAGCAGGAAAAACCCTCTCAGGTGGCGCTAGCTGATCGGCTTGCGGGCTATTTTGTCGCTGCTGTGCTACTGGTATCCACCTTGGTGGCATTTGTGTGGTGGCAGTTAGCCCCGGAACAAGCCGTGTGGATTACCTTGTCGGTATTGGTGGTGACCTGTCCCTGCGCCCTGTCGTTGGCCTCGCCTACAGCACTTACCGCTGCGGTGGCTTGGTTGCGACAGCACGGGCTGTTGGTTACCCGCGGGCATGTTCTTGAGGGGCTCACAGAGATTCAGCGTGTGGTGTTTGATAAGACTGGAACTCTGACGGTCGGTAGCCCTCAGATTCAGCAATGTTTGTCGGTCAGTGAGCACCCAGTGACGGGTTCGGATCGCGACTATTTGTTGAGTGTTTGTGCGGCGTTGGAGATTGGCTCCACCCATCCGATCGCCAAGGCTTTTGATTCCCACCGAGGACAGCTTCAGGCCAGTTCAGTGCAGCAGTTTACCGCACAAGGCGTGGAAGGAGAGGTCGCACAGCGACGTTATCGTTTGGGCAAGCCTGGGTTTATTCACTGTGAACTGCAGCCACCGGCGGAGCTTGGTCAGTGGTTGGTTCTCGCCGAGCAAGATGAAGCGACGGAGGCTGCTTGGCAGCCAATCCTGTGGATACAGTTGCAGGATCAGTTGCGCGACTCGGCGGCAAGCTTGGTGGCCGCGCTAAAGAATAGAGGCTTGACCGTGCAACTATTGAGCGGTGATGGCGAGGCCGAAGTCGCGCGCGTGGCTCAAGAGATTGGTTTTAGCAACTGGTCTTCGAATCAGTCTCCGAAAGATAAATTGGCGACCTTGCAGGAGTTGCAGCTGCAGGGCGAGAAAGTGTTGATGGTGGGGGATGGCATCAATGATGTGCCGGTACTCAGTGGCGCAGATGTTTCCGTGGCCATGGGTGGGGCGACAGATCTGGCCCAGACACGCGCCGATAGCGTACTCTTGGGGAGCGATTTGATGGCATTGGATCGCGCTTTTTCCTGCGCAGAAATGACTCGCAGAATTATTCGCCAAAACCTAACTTGGGCGCTCTGCTACAACGCCATCGCCTTACCATTGGCGGCCATGGGGTGGGTGCCGCCTTGGGCCGCGGCTATTGGTATGTCAGCCAGTTCGTTGGTAGTGGTGGGCAATGCGTTGAGAATTTCTCGTCAGTCAACGGCGACTCCTGATTCGGCTGCAACCGCTTAAGGCCATTGGCGGCTGCGGAGAGCCCATCAGGCTGGGGATTTTCGCTAGGAGGCTGGATTGTTTGAGTAGACGCCTCTCATTAGATTAGTAACAATGCTCGTATGCTGAGTTAAAACGCGACAATTGGTCGCATAGGAAAGCGTGTGGAAAGTCTATATCTTCTCGTGCCTGTTGCGCTGGTGTTTCTAGTGGTGGCAGTTCGCGTATTGTTTTGGGCCGTTAATAGTGGCCAATATGATGATCTTGATACCGAAGGGCATCGCATTCTGTTCGACGAGCCGGTCAAGAAATCAACGGATAATACTCAGGGCGGCGATGCAAGCCTCGAGGCTAAAAACGTGGCTGAAAACACCGACGCACAGAAGTAACTTTCCTATTCATTATTGATGAGCAACGGTTTTGTTTGAATCTTTAGCATTGGGTGCGGAATTCAGCACCTCAGTGGCCCCTTATCTGGCGGCCTTTATGATTGGTTTTTTGGGCGGAGGTCACTGCATTGGTATGTGTGGTGGTGTCATGGCGGCATTGAGTTTTGCCATTCCCGCGGATCAACCGGTAAAACGCTGGCGTATTCTACTGTCTTACAATATCGGTCGAATCTTCAGTTATGTATTGATCGGCGCCTTAGCCGGCGGCATTGGTTTTCAGTTGTCGTCGGGTCACGGCCTGAGCGTATTGCGTGTTGTCGCCGGCATTCTGCTGATCGCCATGGGGCTGTACTTGGCCAACTGGTGGCGAGGTCTGAGTTACCTCGAAAGGTTGGGTGGCGTCCTGTGGCGTCGACTGCAACCACTGGGTAAATCACTGATGCCGGTCAACAACAGCCGCTCTGCACTGTTGTTAGGAATGCTCTGGGGCTGGTTGCCCTGCGGTTTGGTATACACCGCACTCGCCTATGGCCTCGCCAGAGCCAGTGTGACTGAATCTGCTGGTGTGATGTTAGCTTTCGGTTTGGGCACTCTACCCGCCGTCTTGGCGAGCGGTGTGTTCGCTGAGCGGATCAAGCAGCTGATGCAGTTGGAGCGTCTTCGCGTCACCATGGCACTGTTGATTATGGCCTTTGGTGTTTGGACCTTATGGGGAACCTATCAGCACACCCAACACATGGATCACGGTGCTGGGCATCAGGGCCATCAAGACAATAGTGCGGCCATGGATCACTCACAACCTAGTCACTCGATGAGTAATCATGAAGCCATGTCTATTCATGACAATGGGGCTACTCATGAAAATATGTCAGATCATGGAGCGATGACGGTCAACAAAGAAGTGATCTCTGACGAGTCATCATCCATGTCCCATGATCACCACATCATGAACACAGAGGTGGAATCGATGTCGGGTGATGATGTTGAGACGGACATAGATGCAAGCGAAGATCGACACCGTCACCACTAAAAACCTTCAAAGAAAAAAGCACTTTTGCTAAAGGAAAATCATCATGCGTTTGCTACACACCATGTTACGAGTTGTGGATTTAGAGGCCTCAATTAAGTTTTACACTGACATTATGGGCATGACACTACTGCGCAAGAATGACTATCCTGAGGGGCGTTTTACCTTGGCGTTTTTGGGGTATGGCAGCGAGGCCAAAAATACAGTACTGGAGCTCACCCACAATTGGGATACTGACAGTTACGACATGGGCAGTGCCTATGGCCACATCGCCATTGAGGTAGAGGATGTCTACGCTGCCTGTGACAAAATCAAAACTGGCGGTGGCAAGGTCGTGCGAGAGGCCGGACCAATGAAGCACGGTTCAACCATTCTTGCCTTCGTGGAAGATCCAGATGGTTATAAAGTGGAATTGTTAGGATCAAAGTAATCTACTGAAAAGGAAAGAAAACTCACAACTCCTTGTCTAAGCTTGTAGACAAAGGCGTCATATTAAGAGGTTAGCCACGAAAGCTCGATTCAGTTGATTACGACCATGGGATGATGAAGGAAAATGTTCAGACCATGGCCTAGTAGAGGCAAGAGACATAGTGTCTCCTCTCTGACGAGCGGATTATCGTGCCATTCTCCAAGATGCCAGCAACGAATACCGAATCGATGATTGTGGAGGTTTAATTATCGATTCTGGGTAGGTGAGTTATGTCAGAGCATGTCCCCCGCGAGCCTCTGCTCGAGGTTGAAAAGGTTCTCCCGATTCTCGATAAGATTTCCATCTTTGGCGGTCTCGATGAATCCCAGCTGTTCAAAGTCTTCCAGCGCTTAAAGTTAGTTCACTACCGTCCCGGTGAAACCATTTTCGAAGAGGGTTCACCTGCTTCCTATATTTATATTGTCGAAACCGGTGCCGTAGATTTGGTGTTTGGATCGCAGGGTAAATCGGTATTGAAGGCTCAGTTGGGGCCGGGTTCTTGTTTCGGTGATACGGCTCTCATTGGTATACAAACGCATTCTGTGACCACGATTGCCGTCGGCAGGACCGACTTGCTGGTGTTGTCAGGGGAAGCGCTGGATGATTTGTTTACCACCGATGCGCCATTGTTTGCCTTGTTGATTCTCAATATTGCTCGTGAGAGCTGTCGGCGCCTATCAAAGACCAACCGACAATTGCGCGATCAATACGACCGTCTCCCTATGGCGGCCTGCGTCGGTATTCGCGACTACTGATTGTCATTTACAGCGCAGGTGACGCTGTCGAAGAGCTTTTCTGCGCTCTAACTATGTGATTACTCTCGAGCTAGTTAGTCTACTGGCTCTCCCCGCCTTGACCTTCTGCTTAATCATTTTGTCTGTCGGCCGACATAGTTATTGTTGTCTCACCGCTATGGCTGGGTATTATCTTCAGTCTCGGGCGAATCAGTTACGGTGAATGAATGATCACCTGCTGCTGACATTGGCCTTACGGCGCAATTTTCACGTTTTCGACTAGGACATAGTTCAGCAATGACGGTTCTTCAATGACGGTTATGCAATGAAGCAAGTGTTTGTCGCCAACCCCAAGGGGGGATGTGGCAAAACCACCCTCGCGACTCAGTTGGCCAGCTACTGGGCCGGGCAGGGGATGAGCGTCGCGCTCATGGATCATGATCGGCAGCAGTCGTCGTTGGATTGGTTGCGCTCGCGTCCTAAGGATTGTGCGGGTATCGTGCCTATCGCCGCTTTTAAAGGCGAGAGTGCTGATGATCAGTACGAAGCTGTTATTCATGATATGCCCGCCGGTTGCAGTGTGGATGACCTCGATCAGTGGTGCGGTCCCGGCAGTCAGCTGGTTATCCCGATTATGCCTTCACCCACCGATATAAAGGCCGGTGTACGGTTTCTGATGGCACTAAATCGCCACCAATGGCGGCAGGGCAATGAGTTGGATATTGCTCTAGTCGCCAACCGAGTGCGCACCAATACCAATTATTTCAAGGTGTTAGTGGCGTTTCTAGAGCAGGTGAATATGCCGCTCATTACCAGCATTCGCGATACTCAGAATTATATTCGCGCCATGGACAATGGTGTGAGTATCTTTGATCTACCTAAGAGCCGAGTGGCGGCGGATCTCAAGCAGTGGCAACCGCTATTGGATTGGCTGGAGCAGTCTCCCGCTGTGTCTTAGGCACACGGTTCATCTTCTCATTGCACAACAAATAGCCACAGGGGTTGGAGCTGTAAGCCCTATCTGCTAGTATCCCCGCCCTTTCCAATCGCCCATCTCGCTGAGAAACCTCGATGTTTAAGCTGATTACCTCTGAACAAAACAACGTCAAAAATGACGTGTTATCTGGCTTCACGGTCGCCCTTGCTCTCGTTCCCGAAGCAGTCGCCTTTGCCTTTGTGGCGGGGGNTGNACCTATGGTGGGTTTGTACGCCGCTTTCATGATGGGGTTATTGACCTCTATCTTTGGTGGTCGTCCCGGTATGATTTCCGGTGCCACAGGCGCTACAGCGGTGGTTATGGTTGCCCTAGTGGCGGGTTACGGTGTGCAGTACTTATTTGCG
Organism: Cellvibrionaceae bacterium; assembly: GCA_002707785.1. Lineage (GTDB taxonomy): Bacteria > Pseudomonadota > Gammaproteobacteria > Pseudomonadales > Cellvibrionaceae > Pseudomaricurvus. Next base: position 113,457 of record PANW01000050.1, read on the forward strand.
GCGGTGGTGCTGGCGGGATTGATTCAAATATTGGCCGGTGTATTGAAACTGGGTAAATTTATTCGACTGGTACCGCACCCTGTTATGTTGGGGTTTGTGAACGGACTGGCGATCGTTATCTTTCTGGCGCAATTGGGGCAATTCAAAGTTGAAGTGACCGACGGCGTCATGGTTTGGATGCAGGGTGAAATGCTCTACACCATGGGCGGCCTGATTTTGATTACCATGCTGATTATGCATTTCTTGCCGAAGATCACCACGGCGGTCCCGTCGGGCTTGGTGGCCATTGTTGCTGTGACTTTAGCGGTGTTAGGCTTGGATCTAGAAGCGCGCACTGTGATCGATTTTGTCCGCGATATGCTGCCGGCCGATCAAGCGGCGACGGCAACACTTAAGGGCGAGCTGCCCAGTTTCGCTATTCCCATGGTGCCATTCACTTGGGAAACTCTAGTGATCATTGCACCGTTTTCCTTCGTCATTGCAGCCATTGGTTTGATTGAGTCTCTGTTAACTCTGACTTTGATTGATGAGCTGACCGATACCCGTGGTCGTGGCAATCGCGAATGTATAGGTCAGGGTATTGCCAACACCACTAACGGATTTTTTGGCGGCATGGGTGGTTGTGCCATGATTGGTCAATCGATGATCAATATTAATTCTGGTGGTCGTGGCCGTTTGTCCGGTATTACGGCAGCGTTGGTGTTGTTGGCTTTCATTTTGTTTGGTGCCAAATTCATCGAAATGATTCCTCTGGGCGCTCTGGTCGGGATCATGTTCATGGTGGTATTGGGAACCTTTGAGTGGTCCTCTTTCCAGCAGATGCGCAAAATACCGTTTACCGATGCCTTCATTATCGTATTGGTGTCTGGCGTGACCGTAGCCTTTGATTTGGCCATTGCGGTGATTGTCGGCGTAATTGTGTCGGCGCTGGTTTTCGCTTGGAAGCACGCACAGCACATTCAAGCCGATACGTATGACGATGAAAACGGCTACAAAGTTTACGATCTGCGCGGGCCCATCTTTTTCGGTTCAGTGAGCAACTTTAAAGAATTGTTTGATCCCGCAGGCGATCCTGAGCACGTAGTGATCGAGTTTAGGCGCTCTCGCATCAGTGATCATTCCGGTATCGAGGCGATTGACAACCTAGCAGAGAAATACAAGGCGCAAGGCAAGTCTCTGCACCTGCGTCACTTGAGTCCTGAGTGCCGCACACTGCTGAAAAAGGCCGGTGATTTGTGTGAGGTAAACGTGATGGAAGATCCTAAGTATCACGTAGCAACCGATGTGTTGGCCTAACGCATATTGAGCTAGTTTGTTAACGAAACAGTGATAAAAAGGGCGAAATCTCTAGCGGGTTTCGCCCTTTTTTGTGGATGATCATTGGCTCAAGCACTGCGAATGACCAGATCAAACGTTGCTCAAATGGAACAGGTCAGCTCACCCAAACGTCGGGTCAGTTCCATGTTTTCACGATAATCAATCGGCAGTACCAAGAGGCTTGGACCGTCTTCATTGAGGGCTTTGTCGAGTGTGGCTTTTAAGTCGGCAGCGTTGTCCACACGGTAGCCATTCCAATCGAAGGACTCTGCCATCTTGACCCAATCGGGGTTGCCAAACGCCAAATCGGTGTGACGGCCAAACTCGTTGGTTTGTTTCCAGCCAATCAATCCATAACCGCCATCTTCCCACACCATAATGGTCATTTTGCAATTGAGACGGCGCGCAGTTTCCATTTCTTGCATGTTCATCAAAAACCCGCCGTCGCCACAGATGCCTAGCACCTTGCGTTCGGGATAAATCAGGCTGGCAGCAATAGCGCCGGGCAGGGCAAAGCCCATGGAGCAGAACCCGTTGGGAATCAGGCAGGTATTGGGTTCGTGACATTGATAGTGCCGAGCGATCCACATTTTATGGGCGCCCACATCGGACAGCACAATGTCCTCGTCGCCCATGGCTTGTCGCACATCGTAGAGCACTTTTTGTGGGCGAATGGAGCCTTCGGTGGTGTCTTCAGCGTGACGGGTCAGCTCTTCGGTCATGTCGCGTCGTACGGCCTGTTGTTGGGCCAAATCGAAGCTGAGACCCCCTGCGGCATCGATGCGCTCATTTAACATCCACAGTGAGTGAGCAAGATCGCCAACCACTTCCACCTCGGGATGGTAGTGTTCGTCGATTTCGGCGGGCAGGAAGTCGACGTGCAAGACGTCTTTATCCTGATTTTCGTTCCAGAGCTTAGGGTGGTATTCCACCATGTCGTAGCCCAAGGTGATGATCAGATCTGCCGCATCAATAGCGCAGGCTGGAATGTCTTTGGCGCCCAAGCCAATGGTGTAGAGGCAGTAAGGCGCGTCCATGTCGACACATCCCTTGGCCATAAAGGTGCTGAGCACGCCAATACCGGTCTTTTCACACAGCAATCGCAGCTGCTTGCTGGCGCGGCGCCGAATACAGCCGTTACCGGCAATGATCAGGGGGCGCTTGGCATTCTTAAGTTTATCAAACGCCATATCCATGATTTTATCCGCTGGCACTGGGCGTCTGAATTTACGCACTGGCAGCGGTGTCTTGTCACAGGGCAGTTTGGCAATGTCTTCTGGGAGTTCGACCAACACCGCTCCAGGCTTTTCCGTGCGGGCTAGGCGCACGGCTTTGCGCATGATCTCGGGGATGTTTTCGGGGTGCCACACGGTCGTTGCCCACTTGGTGACCGGCTTGAACATGTCCACTACATCCATCACTTGATGGGATTCTTTGTGGAGACGGGTAGAGGCGCCTTGGCCCGTGAGCACCAGCATTGGCGCTCGATCCATATTGGAATCGGCAACGCCGGTAATCAGATTGGTAGCCCCAGGACCTAAGGTGCCTAAGCAGCCGGCGGGGTTGCCGGTGAGGCGACCATAGATTTCCGCCATAAAGGCGGCACCTTGCTCGTGCCGAGTTAATACAAACTGGATGGAATCAGACTTTTCTAACGACATCATAAAATCGGCGTTTTCTTCGCCGGGAACACCGAAGATATATTCGATACCTTCTTCTTCGAGACATTGGACCATGAGGTCAGAGGCTTTCATTTCCTTATACCCTTTTGTTGGCACAGTGCCTACAGCATAGACCACTCAGAGAGTTTGAGGGAATCT
>PANW01000051.1 GCA_002707785.1 Cellvibrionaceae bacterium
ATCAGGCTTTACCCGGCAACTCAGCTGCACTTTCATGAAGACAAAAAAAAACCCACTGAATTCAGTGGGTTTTCCTGTTTGGTGCACTCGGGAGGATTCGAACCTCCGACCGCTCGGTTCGTAGCCGAGTACTCTATCCAGCTGAGCTACGAGTGCGTAGAGGCGCGTATAATAAGGATCCAACTGTTGCTCGTCAACCTTTGATTTTACAAGAAAAACTAGTCTTAAATGGCCAGAAAGAAAAGGCTGTCACCTCAACAGCTAGTGCTTATTAACACTCAGCCTTGTAAGCTTATAGCCCTTCCCTTAGCACAGTGCGCTTCAGACGATATGACTATTGAGCAACCCAGTAAAACCAAAACCAGCTTCTACCGTCGGCTCTATGTGGCTCACTTGATTGCGACAGGCATTCACTCTGTACCTGCAATCACCGCTGTCAGCGGAATGCCAAGACGTACGACACAAGACACTATTGCCAACCTCAAGGAATTGGACATCGATTGCGAGTTCATCGGAGGCACCAAGAATGGTCACTATCGTATCAATGACTGGGGTCCCATCTCTCAGAATTGGGTAAAGTCTCACTTTTCTCATATCGCCAAAGTACTGGATTATCCTGCCACTCTGGCTTCCGGTAAGAGCTAGCCCGTAGCCCCAGCTCGATGACTAGCGTTTGCTCTAGCGAACGTCTTTGAGCACCTCGTGCTTGATCGCCGTTAACACCCGTTCCTGTCCGTCACGGTATACCGTCATTTCGACTTGCCCGTTATCGGGAATCGAATTCATATATGCACTTATACGACGAAACCCTTCGGGTGAATAATCCACCTCCTGTCCCCCAAAGGCGACGATCACATCGCCGCCAAGTAGCAACTTACGGCCGGCGACAACAGCGGGTACTCGGCCATGCTGCAAGCCAAAATCATCGGCCATAGAACCATAGGCCACCTGTTGCACCAACAGCCCCTTGCCGTAGGGAATATTCAACGCGTCGGCCATCACTTCGGTCAGCGGCTCCACTTCCATTCCCACCCAAGGCGGAGGGTTATCCAAGAACAAGCGTTTGGCCATATTGATACTGGCTGCAAAACCCAGCCCCTCACTGCCGCCACTGGTACTGCGAATGTGGCTAACAATACCAATAACTTCCCCTTTGCGATTAAACATTGGGCCACCGGAGTTACCCTGATTAATCGGTGCATCGGTTTGCAAAAACTCGGTAACAATTAGATCCTTGGGATCATCATTAATACGACGACCGCTGAAGTTCCCCACCGTCAGTGTCTGTGAGAGACCGTAAGGGGCGCCCACCACAATGACTTCCTGGCCAATTTTGGCCTTGTCCGAATCGCCCAATTTGGCGTGTTTCAAATTCTTCGGAGCATCGAGAATTTCCACAACGGCCAAGTCCGCAAGCGGCATACTGCTCACGGTTCTGCCGGCGTAGATTTTTCCGTCTGCGGTTTGAACTTCCACACGATCAGCGACATTGACGACATGCGAGGCCGTCAATACATAATTACCATCAACAATCACGCCTGAGCCGATGCCACGCTGCTGAGTACTGACAACGCCCTTGGCCGTCTCCTTCTCAACGTAGGCATTGGTTTTCAGCATCACTACAGTGGGCTTGACCTTCGCGTAGAGCGAACTGAAATCACTCGCAAACGCGAATGACGCAAAACTGGTGGCCAAAACTAGGCCGCAGATCCTTACTATCCCCAAAAACTTCATGTACACACTCCTGTTATGGTCTTGCTAGATTTTAGACGAGATTCTTTCCTTTCGCCGTGGCGATATTGATAACTCTAATATCAGTGTTTGTGTTTTTGAGCCTTCAAATACACGGTACTCCATTCGTAGTCTGAGCTCTAGAGCTTCCTGACCAAGCGGCAGTCATCGTTATCAGCGCTGTAACTCACCGGCAAAAAGAGACTCGTCAACCACTTCAATGGCATAATCCCTCCCCCCTTAAAGCAGCCTAAAGGATGAGATCGTCTGCATGACCATTGGCAAAATCTACATCAGCATGACCGTCATGCCCGACAGGTTAATCGCGAATTTCTTTAAATCGGTCATTCACCATCTAAAAAACCAAACTGCGGCTTTTGATAAAATTGTTATCAACATCCCGCACGTGTATCAGCGAACCAACAGCGCCTATCAAATACCTCAGTGGCTTAAACAAGAACCGCAAATCATCATCAACCGCTGTTACGATCTCGGCCCGGCAACCAAACTGCTCGGCCTCTATGACCAGCTGCAGGATGATGATGTAGTTTGTATTGTGGATGACGACATCATCTATCAAGCCACTATGCTGGAGAATCTACTCACCGCACTGAAGCGGCATCCTAACGCCCTCATCACCACCAAGCTCGATGAACAAGGCTCGCCCACGGGCTACAGTGGTTATGTGTTTCAGCGCCGCGCCCTAGCTATCACCGAACGAGACTTAGATCTACTCATGCAACACTGCTTCTGTGTCGACGATACTTGGCTTGGAAGAATCGCTCGAGAAAAACACATACCGGTTCTAGGGCTCTCTAACGACTGGCGTGCGAGTATGGATCAACCCAAAACCGATCAGCACCCAGACTGGTTTGAGCTGGGCAAGCATTCGGATCGAGCCGGCGACATCCAAACCTGTCTGTGCGCTCGAAAAACGTCTCCCACTAGAATGAACACTGAATCAACAACTCAACCAAGTGAGTGAACGCGGCCATCAGCTGAGCCATTCAATAACTGGACTGATACATCGTCATCGACGGCTATTAGAGGAGTCGTATTCCTCTCTTCACCGTCAGCCTTTTGCTGTCGATGGCACAATGACGAGCAATGAGTCAGAGATTCCCGCTTAGGAACGCAAAGTGATTTTCGGATCGAAACTCAATTCACCTTCGCAATCAACACCAACCAGACCATTGCTGCTCCTCAGGACCGCATAAGGTGTTCGGTCGTCTAACGTGCGCACAAAATGCAATCCGTAGCCCATCTTTGCGAGAGAATAGATAATGGCGATTTGTTCGCCTCTTAGACGGCGGTAGTGCTCATCAAAGCTTCGCTCGCGTCTTTCGATTTGTTCAATAACCATGATTCCACCTACTGTTCCTGAATGTCGATGGTGCTAGTCTACGAATCCAAAGCTGGAAAAGATGTGTACTCAATGACGACCAATGTGTCAGCCGTTAAAGTGACTAGCTGGTCAGGCTGTGCCATAAAGCCGCTGGCAACCCTTTATGCAACTCTCACAATCCGCTCCGAACTGCCATATAGAGACTCCTGAATACCGACAAACTCGCTCCCAGTGGGTATAATAGTTGGCTTTGCCGATCAGCCATCCTGAGTACACAGGGCAATAGCAAGAACGGTTTTCGCTAGCTAGAGAAAGAGCACCTCCATGACCAAACGAAGCTACGCCTGCATTGGCCTTCAAAACCCCAAATCACCAGAAAATGTCGGCTCAGTCATGCGTGCCGCAGGCTGCTATGGCGTTAACTCAGTGTTCTACACCGGTACCCGCTACGATACTGCCAAGCCCTTCTACACTGACACTCAGAAAATCTATGAAGAGCTACCGCTGATTGGCGTTGATGACTTGAAAACGATCATTCCAGTGGGCTGCGTGCCGGTCGCTGTGGATCTTATTGAAGGGGCGAAGCCTTTACCCAGTTACAAACACCCTGCCCGCGCCTTCTACATCTTCGGCCCTGAAGATGGCACCCTTAAAAAAGACATCACCGACTTTTGCAGTGAAACCATTTATGTGCCCACAGAAGGTTGTATGAATCTGGCGGCGGCGGTCAATGTGATTCTTTATGACCGTTTGGCGAAGGGTGACAACTTCTCTCACCATCAAGATGAGCTTAGAGTGAAACCGAGTGCAGCCAAGAAAAAAGAAGAGGAGTGTAGAGAGGCTGAGTAACGCTCGCTAAACAGGGTAGCGAGCAGTATCGAGTAAGTTGCGCGGTGAGAGCCTTTAGAATCGGTTCGGCGAGAGGATAACCCTCGCCTCAATCAAGCCAGCGATACTACGCCACTTCAGCGACAGCTTTTTGGCTAGCAAGATACTCATCATAGGTACCCTGAAAATCTACAATTTGTTGATCTTTAATCTCAATCACGCGAGTCGCCAGAGAAGAGACAAACTCCCGATCGTGACTGACAAAAATCAAGGTGCCATCGTAGGCCTTGAGTGCCACGTTTAACGCGTCGATTGCTTCTAGATCCAAGTGGTTGGTAGGTTCATCCATCACCAACACATTGGTGTCTTGCATCATCAGCTTGCCGAATAACAAACGATTCTTTTCACCACCCGAACACACTCGCGCTTTTTTATTGGCGTCGTCGGCGGTAAACAACAATCTGCCGAGCATCCCTCGCACGGCTAAATCATCGTGTTTGGGGGTTCGCCATTGGCTCATCCAATCGAACAGATTCAGATCGGAATCAAAGTCTGCGGTACTGTCTTGCGGGCAGTAACCCAACTGGGCATTTTCGGCCCATTTGATTTCGCCCACATTGGCGTCCAGCTCATTCATCAGGCAGCGCAGGAAGGTACTTTTCCCGGCGCCGTTCTCACCGATGACGGCCAGTTTGGCACCCGCCTCTAGAATCATATTGCCATTGCTGAATAAGCGTTTCACCCTCAAAGCCGTGTGAAAGATCTTCCAGAACCAACGCTTGTCGATGCAGTTTTTTATCTTGCTTGAGACTGATCGATGGTGTCATCCGGCTTGAAGATTTCACTTCATCGAGCTTAATCTTGTCCATTTTTTTAGCGCGTGAACTGGCCTGCTTGGCTTTAGAGGCATTGGCACCGAAGCGATTCACAAACGCTTGCAGCTCATCAATCTCGGCACTTTTCTTGGCATTTTCGAGCAACAACTGTTCACGAATTANGGTCGAAGCCTCAACAAACGCNTCNTAGTTACCGGGATAAATACGCAGTTCACCGTAATCAATGTCGGCCATGTGCGTACACACGCTGTTTAAGAAATGACGATCGTGCGAGATGATGATCATGGTGCTTTTGCGCTGATTCAGCACACCCGCCAACCAATCAATGGTGTGAATATCGAGGTTGTTGGTAGGCTCATCGAGCAGNAAGATTTCAGGATCGGCAAACAGCGCCTGCGCCAACAACACACGAACNTTATAGCCCGGNGGCACCTGCTCCATCAAACCNAAATGAAACTCTTCGGCAATGCCCGCTTCCAGNAGAATNTCGCCCGCGCGACTCTCNGCNCTGTAGCCATCCATCTCGGCAAACAACACTTCCAGCTCGGCCACCTTCATTCCGTCTTCTTCTGACATTTCAGGCAAGGAGTAGATACGATCGCGCTCTGCTTTCACCTTCCACAGCTCGACATCCCCCATGATNACCGCATCCACCACAGTGTATTGCTCAAAGGCAAATTGATCCTGGCTGAGGGTGCCGACTTTATACCCTGGGGTAATGGACAGATTCCCCGAGGTCGCCGCNAGCTCACCACTGAGGATTTTCATAAAGGTCGATTTACCGCAGCCGTTGGCACCAATCANNCCGTAGCGNTTGCCGTTACCAAATTGTGCTGANATGTCTTCAAACAAAGGCTCGGCGCCAAATTGCATGGTGATGTTTGCGGTAGTAATCAATGGAATATCCTAACAACAACGCTAACCCCAATTGAGCGGGGTTAACAGAAACGGGCGTGAACCAAGGCTAAGGGGGTGTCAGGCAAACCGGAGGGCAAGCCAGAGGGAACATCCGAGAGCAATAAGCGGGGCACATAAAGGAGGCGCACTATAGAGATTTCAGGGCTTAATGTCGAGACAAATGTACATAAAACGTACAACCGAAAGCTCCACTCCCCCTCCGAAATACCCGCTTTCCGGTAGAGAGCTTTCACCCCCCAACTCTTGACCCTCGATCCACCACCGCCCTTGACGTTGGGGATCGTAGGATACTGATGTCCGCAAAACATCGCCCTTGGAGTTCCTCAACCTTGACTGTCGAATTGAGGCAAGAGCCTGTCAAAACCGTCGAGGCTCATCGACGCGGTGAGCCTGAGATAGCAAATCAAACCCAGCGCCTTATCGATCACATGTCGAGCAGTTCAATTATCACCAAACCCGGGAACACTACCAAGCGCGCTTCAATACCCAATCAGGATAGAGCGCAGAGAAAACCAACCCTAGCGCGATCAAGCCAAAAACAATTAGTGAGATCCGATTGGTTTTACTCCCGGCTGAAAAAAGCAAAATAAGTGCGGCCCCGCCATTCGACACTATCCCCATGAAGACCACACCCCATGGGAAGGTTTCTGATTCGGCCGCAGATACACCAAAGGAATACCCAACCAACAGAGCCAAAATTGCCATTCCATAAAGCCTGAATAGCTGGGGGGTCTGTGCTTGTACCAGCAGCGCTTTTTCAAGCTTTTCCTTACTTAGAAACAACAACGGGAGCACCAAGAAGAGAACACTGCCGATTATTTTCACCAACAATAAAAGAGATAACCAAGTCATAATAAATTCCAAAAAAGTAAGATTTAGTTCAGAACCCCAAGCCATAGTTTTGAAGCGCTTGGGGGGGTAAGACATCAACGACCCAGACTGGATGAGGGTGGACAAGCCTGATAGGTCAGCACCCATCACTGCCTATGATTCAAGTGCCTATAATTCAAGTCCCTATCATTATTTAGTATTTCACTTCTCCCGCTGTTAACCGTGTTGGATGCATGTCAGAGCTGGCATTTTGGGAGTAAAGGGGTCAGACTACGAGCGTCCAATTTGACATTATTCGAGCACAATCAGTCAATGTATGATTTTACGATACTCTTACTCAGAGACGCTTACCGAACGAGTGTTGCCGCTACATTGGACATACTGGAGGCTGCAGCGGAGATAGCACCTCAAATAGGAGAAATCCCACCTAGATGGCGGATTATTCACTGCGAACACGACGGCAAGCTCTCGTGCAACCAATCCCAAGCGGAGCTTTCGTTGGCAGAGCCAGAAGCAGATACCTCTACTTGGATCATTCCCGGCCTTGGCTCGAGCTCGATTGAGTCGGTGCTGGAGCGATTGGCAAACGACGACAGCCAAGCCGCAATTGCTGAAATACGAGATCATTCGGCTCATGGCGGAAAAATTGCGGCATCCTGCTCTGCCGTCTTTTTACTTCAGAGCGCTGGACTATTGGTGGGCCATACCGTGACTACGGCCTGGAGACTGGCGCCAAGCCTGACAAAGCTAGAACCTGAGTGCACTGTGGACGCGGATCTAATGATTTGCCACGACAAGAACCTAATAACCGCAGGGGCAGCTTTTGCACAAATTGACTTAATGCTCTACCTAATTGGCGATCAACTGGGCAGCAAGCTCGCCGACGCTGTTGCTCGAGTCTTGCTGCTGAACAGGCGAGATTCTCAGGCTCCCTTTATTGCCCCAGAAATGCTGGCTCAAAAGAATAATTTTGTCGGCATACTCTCTCGTGAAATAGAGCACTCACTACCCCTCGTGCCGAAAACAAAAGACCTCGCCACTATGCTATCTATGTCTGAGCGTACGCTCGCCAGAAAGGTGGTTGAGGCTACCGGAAAAAGTACTCAATCGCTGATCCAGAACGTGAGGCTCAGACGAGCGCGAGTCCTAATTGAGACCACAAACTTGTCGGTAGAAATCATTGCAGAAAAGGTCGGCTATCAAGACGGGAGCGCCTTGCGCCGATTAATGAAAAAGGTGATGGGCTCAACCCCCAGCCAGTTCAGGGCCAAGCAACGTATCTTGTCTTGAGATCCCTACGCCAGCGAATCCCCAACGCCGAACAACCCTTTAAGTTTAGGCCGTACTCCACTTGCGCAAGAGGCCATCGACGGATTTCTTCGGCGTTTTCTGCAGCTTCGCCACTAATTCAAACGGTACACTAGCTACCGCGTAGCGATGTTTGATTTCATCCAATAGCGACAGCCAGAGCTTTGCCGTCATCTGTGAGTCGTAAAGCGCTCGGTGATAACCACCACTGGATTCAATGTTGGCGTAATCCACCAAGGTGGCCAATTTGTGATTAGGCGCCGCTTGGTAGATACGACGGGATACCAGTAGCGAGCAGGCAAATTCACCGCGGTAGCGCTTTGCAATGTTCTGTAACTCGGCATCCAGAAAGCGTTTATCAAAAGATGCGTTGTGAGCCAGCAGATTACTGTCACCCATAAAGCGGTGGAAGTCACTCATCGCCTCTTCACAACTGGGAGCATCTCTCAACATATCATTAGTAATGCCGGTGTAGTCGGCAATAAATTGGCTGATGGGCCGCCCTGGGTTCATCAGCTGCTGAAAACTATCGACCACCTCGCCTGCCTCGATACGAACCGCTCCAATCTCGATCGCCCTATCGCCTTGATCCGGCGATAAACCCGTGGTTTCGAAATCCAATACCACGATAGAGTCTGCGCTAACATCAGCTCGACTCACGACGGCTCGGCTCCAATAAAGTAATCTTTCATCCACGCATAAAACTGGGAGGCGTTAAGCTCTTCTAAGGCAATTTTTTCAAAGGTTGCGGCGGGATCTTTGTCTCGATAGCTGAACTGATAGTCCACAACCTCAGGAGTGCTATCGTGCAAAATACAAATAATGCGCTTGCCACTTTGCAGACAATCAATGGTCATGGCATCGGCAGCAAAACCGGAATCGCGCAAGCTGCGCATGATTCCCACCACGGGATCGACGTCTTTGTAATCGCGCTGAAAGTCCGCCTGGCCCTTACCGGCAATATCGGCTAACCGAAAGATTGCCTCATCTGTGATTGTTACCATTGCTTACTACCTGTGTTTATAGTGCTTCATTAATAGATCTCTCCGTTGAGATCCAACTGCACCAAGTACAAACGAACATCGAATTCTAACTGATGATACTCCGGCAGCATATGAGTACATAATCGATAGAAAGCCTTATCGTGTGACTTTTCCTTCAAATGCGCCAGCTCATGTACGGCTATCATTTTTAGAAAGGGTTCAGGTGCTTTCTTAAATACCGAACTGATGCGTATCTCGTTTTTGGTTTTGACCTTGTTGCCTTGTACCCGCGGTACATAGCTGTGCAATCCCAGTGCATTGTTGATCACATGAATTCTATTGTCGTAAACCACCTTGCTCAGTGGTGACGACTTTTTCATGTAGTCGTTTTTGAGCTCGAAAACATAGTCACGCAAGCTTTGATCATTGCCAATATCGTGTGTACTGGGGTAGCGGCTTAGTAGAGACTCGGCCAATCGATTTTCATCGATCAGTGTTTTGACTTGTTGTTGTAGTTCGGGTGAATAGTGCGATAGATACTTGTGTACGGGCATAGAGCATTCAATAGGAGTTAGAAAATCAAAGGACAATTACGATAGTCACTCACAATAACAAAGATCCATTAGTGAATTGGACAAAGACCAAGTACATCCTCTAGGCCAAGTACAGTGCATTTTCTATAGACGTAAAAAAGCCGCTTTACAAGCGGCTTTTGAAATATGGTCGGAGTGGCCAGATTTGAACCGACGAACCCCACAAGAATAAATCCTAACCTGTTGTATTACAAGCAGTTTAAGGCCACCCATGTAACATTACTAATAATTGGGGGGAACTGGGGAAAATTAATTTAAATCAATAACCTACTAGATTTCTTACTACTTGTTTTTTGTGTGGTTTTCTTCTAAATCAACTGTATGAAAAATAAAAATAACAGCCATATTGAGGAATTCCGTTTAGGCCAACACCAAAATCGTTCAGCCCAAATTGGATCCATTCTTCCAGCCCTACCGATGGCATCACCACTTGACGCTATATCTCAAGGGGACAGGCTGCGCACCGCGATGGACACTCTTGCCAATAAGCCCAAGGAGCCTGTCTTCGCTCTCAATCAGTGGGTCATGTGAGAGCTAACTGATTCAGAAGAAAAACCACAGCCATGGTGAAATTCAAAAACGATTTCATATTTGAGACCGAGAATAACGTCTACATGATTCATGGACCTGGCCTTCAAAAAGCAATCCCTTTGTCCCATTGGAACGACTTGTAAGGGACGCCTCATCAGAATTCACTCTACTTCCCGGTGGCGGGCTGCTACACGTAGTTAGAGCACTACTGAATCGAGAGCCTACGAACTTTGGGCAGGATCTAGGTAGTCGTGCCCCATACGACCTGCAAGACGAAATCTCCCAAATCGTCAGGAAAGACATAATTATCGTGAGGAGCTGGTGTTGGTGGGACCTCGATGTAGATCTGCACGACGCCAAACTCAATGGAAAATTACGGGGTAGAGCTCTAGTTTGGCCACCCGAAGTAATTCACTTCGATTGCATAATTACCACCAACATGCATTTAGCGAGGGCGACTAGGTTAGACGTAGAGCTTTGAGAAAACGCTCTCTTAGAAACTATAAACGGCATCTATTCTTTGACAGGCCCTAGCACCCGAAAAACTGTCGTCCTGATATTTCAGCCACTCATTTTTGAATAAAGTACGCCTGCAACAACACTAGGAGAATGCAGTGATCAGAATTTACGTTGCTATGGAAGACACGCTAGCAGATTACGCCAACGCCTATGAACGGGTACGAACAGAACAGTCCGAAATTAAATTCCCCCAAACCATACCTGAGATACGTTCAGGGCTCGCTCCCATGTTTGGTGTCATCGAGGGTTACCATCGCTTAGAAAAGATGAGGTTGGATGTGTGGATTATATCCGCGGCCAGCTTCATAGTGTAATCCCCCGAAAAATAATCGAATATTTAAGTAGAGACTTTTATGATGTTTGAACTAGGAGTTATCTATGAAGAAATCGAAATTTTCGGATCACCAGATTCTGTCAATATTGAAACAGCATGAAGCTGGTGTCTCTGTAGCGGAGCTTGCTCGTGAGCATGGGATCAGTACTGCTCTGATTTATCAGTGGCGGTCTAAATACGGCGGTATGGATGCGGCACTGATGAAGCGCTTGAAAGACCTGGAATCGGAAAACGCTCGCTTAAAGAAGATGTATGCTGAAGAGCGAATCAAGGCTGAGTTGCGCCAGGAGGCTCTTGAGGGAAAGTTGTAAAGCCATCACGCCGTAAATCGATGGCGAAGACAGCCGTCGAGCGCGATGGTATTAGTGTTCATTTAGCCTGTAAAACGTTTGGCATCAGTGAAACCTGTTATCGATACGAGGCAAAACTATCTAGCGAGAACCAACAAATCGCTGATTGGTTGCTAAGGCTGACAACGACGCATAAACGCTGGGGCTTTGGTTTGTGTTTCCTGTACCTGCGCAATGTGAAGGGCTACCGATGGAACCACAAGCGGGTCTATCGAATTTACAGGGAGTTAGAGTTGAATCTGCGGATTAAGCCAAGACGGCGTATAAAACGTGACTACCCCGGTGAGCTGGATGTTCCAAAAGCCCCAAATCAGGTTTGGTCGATGGATTTCATGTCAGACCAGTTGGCTAGTGGTAAAGCCTTTCGCACCTTCAACGTGATGGATGACTATAACCGTGAAGGTTTGGGTATTGAGGTTGGGCTCTCCTTGCCGTCGGTCAGGGTGGTACGCGCGTTGGAACAAGTGATCGAATGGCGGGGCAAACCGTCTGCACTGCGTTGCGACAACGGACCGGAATACTTGAGTCAGACCTTAGTGGACTGGGCCAACGATCAGAAAATTACGCTGCTCTATATCCAACCTGGAAAGCCAACACAAAATGCTTATATCGAAAGATTTAATCGAACAGCAAGACACGAATGGTTGGATCTACATCAGTTTGAAAGCATCTCTCACGCTCAACTGTTGGCGACAGAGTGGTTATGGCAATACAATAATGAACGACCGAACACAGCTATTGGAGGTATACCACCTCGAAGGCTATTGATGTCGGCTTAACCTTCTACTGAAAAAAGCGGTTAATAATGGGGGGATTACACTCTCACGCTATTACTATAAATAGGATAAATTCTCGCGTCTCACACACTCTACTTTCGCGTTAAAAGCTGATTCAAACCTCCACGAAATATCAGAGAAATTTCTAAATAGAATCAACTCATAAAAATTATTGGAATCGACGCCCCTAACTAACCTGATGGACCTTCTAAACCCCCCTTTTATCTAGAACGTATACCAGCCTCTCACAGACAGTTAAACTAGGCGCCAATGCTAAAAATATAAACATAAGTACCTCGCATTTATAATGCTTGAATTTTATATTTTCCTTGTCAAAATGGATTTCATACCACCTAACAAGAAACACTTTTTTGGATTTTTTTATATGAATATTCCTGAAGACATACCAGTTTTACCAAGCGGCAGGCTCCCAGAAATGGTCAAGGCAGTAGATTTTGATGATGGCGACCCGATAGGTTTTGGTTTTGACCTGGGACCTAGAGATCCTTACGACCTACTCAATGAAGTCAAAAACACAACTGGAAAATATGTGACCGTTGTGAAATTTTGGCAGTGGTGGGATATCAATACATTGGATGAAAGTTATAGTGAATCTGATATCGATTATTTCGAAAAAGAAATGAGGGCGAAAGGCATTGACTGGCCACCATCGATGATAATGGCTGACCGAATATTGGCCACAACCAACCCCTGCTTTGAGGAAGGTCATTGGGTCAGAACCAGCCCGCTCGTCAAATTTCGAGACAATTACCTGTTCGAAACGAAGAACACAATTTATGTGCTAACAGGTCCTGGTCCTAGAAAAATAGTTTCACTTAAAATTGCCATTAGCTTTTTCTAAACACATAGATATTCCCTACTTCTTTACTGCCGAGAAGAGTAAAAGCATCATGACCAGAGTCTACGTGGATATGGACCAAACACTGGCTGATTACGCCAGTGCTTATCGTCATGCAAAAGAAGTACACCCGGATATACCCTACCCCCAATCGCTGCCTAGGTTGTTTGAAGGTTTAGCACCGATTACTGGGGCAATCGATGGATATCGAACGCTAGAAGAAATGGGGTTTGATGTCTGGGTTCTAAGCGCCCCCAGCTACATGAATCCGCTTTGCTACACGGAAAAAAGACTGTGGATTGAGAAACACCTAGGGCTAAACACCTGTAAAAAACTCATACTATCTATCGATAAATCGCTGCTGATAGGTGATTATCTGATCGATGACTATGACTGTGGGAAAGGTCAAGAAAACTTCAGAGGTCAGTTGATCCACTTTGGAACAGGTGCCTTTCCAGATTGGATGGCCGTCATTACGTATTTTGAAGAGGTGGTGTCGTCCAGCTTGAAGTAATGCGTCTTTAGTCAAATTCGTAGTTTTCCTGCTTACCCGCATCTTTTCAGCTTTGGCGATCACAGCGCTACGAACAAAACAATCTTGCCGCATGCTGCCAAATCTTTGATGCTATACATTTGGGTACTGCCTTGCTGTTCCTCGTGTGAGCCCAAGACACTACCGGGTTAGCTCGTTAGCGCTCCTTTTGGACATTTCGCCAGCCTTGAGGACGACTCTAACATAATGACATTCGCCGCTAGTTGCTCAAAGCGCGATATACGTTACGACGAGGCTATTGGATCGTAGCGCATCCAACCACCGTACTTAACTTGAACGTAATTTAGAGAGCCAATCAGTTAACGCTTTTCTGCCATGAATACAATCTCGTGGCTTACCCAGTCGAATGGGTTCTATCAGCGCGAGAGCTTTATATAGCCCTGGATCCAGCCTCACAGCGCGTGTCATGCTCAGGTAAAAAGGTTCTACACCTTCCCCATAAACAGGTCCGTCCGAATCAGGCCAAACCCATGGTACGTGGGGGGGATTCATTTCTGACTCAGCCCATGGACAGTCCCACCCACAGGGCACCCCCCGAGATATTGTTTTTGAAGCTTCAGGTTGCATAACATGACGAAGAGAATGACAGAGAAATTGGGTCATCGCCTCGATATTCAGAACATATTCTGACTCGCCTTGTGATTCAAGCACAAGAGTGAGCATGTTAAGGGCGGTTAATCTCTCCAAGCTGCATTCTACCTCACTAACACTCAGGCCAAGTGCCAAACTAAGCTCTTCAGTACTATTACCGATTGGTGCGCTACGCCATTCAGGGGCAAGATAGCCATGATCTGAAAAAATCTGTACTGGATGCTTCATTTTATACATATTGTTCAAGCCTACTTTGATAGCAACGACAATGTCATAAGGTCTTAATGTGATCACTTCTACCCCCAAGTAGAGGGGCATTCCCCTCCGTATACTTTCAGGTTAATAATCTCTATGGCTAAAAATTAGAGACCAGCATATTTAAGGCACTCAATACGAGAACGAAAAGTTAAGTCAAACACTTTCATCATTTCGTAATATCGCTGAAAAAAATCAGGCGATTCACTATAGTAAAAGTCAACTTCATCAACCAGGCCGATCGTTTTCCTTATGCCATCAGGCCTTGAAAGATTGAATTCAACCTCAACCCCAAGACTTTTTCTTATCTCGACCTCATCCTTAACGAAACCTTGTACGTACCGATCCTGATTCTTTCCATCGATGATCAATTGACACTTCACAGTACCTTCAGCGACATTGAATGAAAGCTGAACATAAATACCAGTAACTCCAAGCCTGCTAGTTACTTCATTGTTATTACTAGGAAGACTTAGCTGTAAAGCGCCTTTCGAATTGGAAAACCTCATGAAATCATCACGAACAATACTGGACTTCGTATTTTTTGATTCGCGTCCACCTATAAGAGAAATCCCTTCAACATTAAATTTTGGATGATAGCCATGTCCTCGAACTTCGTAGAATTCAGCTTCGATTAAGTAGATCCTTGATCTTTTCGAGTTACTATTCAAGGATTGAACGGCAGCCAGGATACCATCTGAAACTTTACCGCAAATCATTACTCCAGCCAGAACATAATTTCCACCCGATTCAGATTCACCAATATATCTCTGAAGTTTTCCAAGATGACCGTCATCTGACTGCCCCACCTGGCTTTCAATTACAACAACCCTTCCATGGTTGTCTTTCAGGTAAATGTCAGTCCTACCACTACCCAAAGTCCTTTCTCTTGTACAACTGACTGGATCATAGTCAATACCAATAGACTTAGTAATCAAACTTAGATTATTGGAAAGCCAGAGGTTGAATGTATCCTCAGACTGAAAAACATCTTTTACATCTCTTTTTACCACTAGTTCACTGCCTATTCTTTCAAAATCGACCATCTTTTTCATGTACTCACCTCAAAAATCTAAAATAAAAATAGCGAATAAACTTTTATCGTGATCATGACAAATGAGTTTTAATCCGATCCAACAACCTGAATTTCCAGCTTAAACTCCTTATCATGCTCCAAGTCTTTTTCCCACTCATAACCAGATGGATTGGAATAGAACCAAGTCTCCTCCCACTCAAACGCTTGGTGAACGTGATGATGACCGTACAGCCATGCATAAATTTTGCTTTCTCTGACCAGATCAGAAAGGTCATTATTGAAATATGCAGCCAACGGGTTTTTCAAAACTTCAGCGCCATACATATCGTTGATACACTGAGGAATCGGCGGCCAATGCGTCACAACAACCGTTTCACCACTCCATGGTTCCTCGAGAGCCTCTTCCAGAAACTTCTTTGACTCTAGGTTTAAGCGACGCTGATCCTGCCAAGTCATCATCGTTTTTCCGAACTTGATACATCGAAAGTCATTCACCAGAGACTCGGCTAGCTTACCCATCTCCCTGACACGCTCAGTACCGTAAAGATCAAACCCACTCCACAACGTGCAACCTAGAATCCGAACAGAACCTATATATAGGATGCCTCTCTCTAGGTAATAGCAATTCTCAATCGCATTAATTTCCTTTTCATAGTGTTCATGCACACCCCAATAATGGCGCGAGTAGAACTCGTGATTACCCGCCACAAAAACAAATATTTTTCGTGGATATTTTTCGGCGTACTTTTTAATCAACTCAGTGACTTGACTACCCGAGCCAATATCACCTGATAGAATTACCACATCGGTATCATCCAAAACTTCTAGTTGGAGCGAATCGGAACTGTAGTGAGTTTCGACATGCTCATCCGTTGTAAACTGAACCGTCAAAATTCTCTCTCCGTTAGATTTCCAGTTCGCGAAAAACTTTTTCATTTAATTTTCCTTCAAATAAATGGACGAATTATTTTACGCCCAAATAATTCAACCCCCAAAAACGAGAAAACCCCAATTGCTTTCGCAATCAGGGTTTCAATCTGAACTTTTAGTTGTCGCCAAATTATCTGGCGGTGGCCTGCACTTCATAAATTATAACTCCTAGCATTTTGATTGTTTCTCCTGAAGCTTCAGGAGAAACAAAACTATATCACTCTATGAATAAAGTAAAGTTTTATAGAGATCCATTATTTTCACGAAACCCACAAATCCATTGATAGCCGTTAATACTCACCTGTTAATAACCATCCACCACACGACTAAACGCTTCTATATAAAGCGTCTAGCGAATCCGTAAAAGAAATGGGGGTTACATGGGAGATGGATCATCATAACTCGGTAACTCACCAAGATTATCCAGAACCTGCTGCCGATGACGTCTCGAATATTCATCAAAAATTCCGCCGTAGTGACGTTCAATCATTTGTGTTGAGCTGTGCCCAAGATCTGCCGCCACTACCGCCATCGACTGACCCGCCGAAATCATTCGGCTGGCGTATGTGTGACGGGCGATTCGTATCTGTTTATCAACACCAGATTTGACCCTGAGCTTTTTCCACATTTTTCTAATGCTCGCACTGGAGAAAGTTCGCGGTATCGGCCCACCTATTGCGTAATTTTGAAATACGATGCGCAGCGACTCCTGACGCATCCCCCCAGAAGCGAGAACATCAACATCTTGAGCCACAGCGTCACCTGTGAGTAACCATTGTTGGCGCAATAAGTCTGCTGCAGGCTTTAGAAGCACTAACCGTCGAACACTGCCCCGAGTTTTTGGAGATTTATACTGATCTGAGGTATGTGCCCGACGAATATTAATAGCCAAACTTGCGTTGGGATCAGATATATCACCCTCCACATCCTCCCAAGCCAACCCTAATAGCTCCTCAACCCGTAAGCCAGACCAGCAGCCAAAGGCTGGAATTCTAATCAGCCATAACAAATCATGCTCTCGCCCGAATCTCCATAAGCGCTCCAAATCGCCATCCGTAAAGACCTCTGGGTGCCCCTCTCGGCCAGCCACTCGAAGATTGGTCAGATCAATACACGGGTCAGATGGAATGATTTTCAGTTTTTTGTGTGCAAATCGAGTAACCGCTCGAATAGCGTCAAATGAGGTATTAACTGTTTTATGAGTACGTCCCTCACATAATGACATCTGTAGATTTTCTAAAACGTGAGGTGTTATCTCACGCATATAGAAACTCTTTAACCCTCGAGTGGCCAACTTATTGTGATCCGCCCTGTTCTGAACTCCCATATAAATCTTAGAGGTCAATATTTTTTTGTAATTATTGTACGTGGAAAGAGCCATTTCACCACGTTTCACAAATGGTAACTGATGTTGTAGGTAGGCCTGACTAACCTCATAAAAGGTCATCACTGAAGAACCTAAAGAGCCGTCTCTTCGCCGTCCTAGCGAATGGCTCGACTCTGGCAGTAATGATGCATAAGCAGCATCATCGAATCGACCATCACGAATCATACGTCGAATCGTTTTGTAAGTTAGACCAGCCTCATCCAGCGTTTCCTGAAGATCATCTCTAAAATTAATTTCACAGAATTTTGCTTTATCACGTCGACCATTATAAACGAATTCGAGACGAACACTGCGACCATGAATATAAACACCCTGTGGTCTGAAGTACTCCCTCCCCTCAAAAAACACAACTTTTTTTACTCCCACAAACATCCCCCTAAACAATATACATAGATAAAACCCAACAGATAGCCTGCATTAAATCAATATATGCCATGGATAGATTATTAAAACAACAGACAGAAATTGGGCTCTACTAATATATCTGTTATAAGAATCAATAAATTAAAAAGCACTAATATGTAGAATTTTTAAATTGTTTTAATTTACAAAAGAAATCACCTATGAAGCTGATGTTGGTGGGTATATTTTAAAAGACAACATTTATTGAAAAATAATTCTAAAAAGAAATTTGTAGTGGTCAACTAAAACTGGCCAACCCGTTATAAGTTTTCTTGTGTTCTGCTTCAGCGGCTAATGGTGATAGCCCGCCGTTATGCTTATGCGGCC
>PANW01000052.1 GCA_002707785.1 Cellvibrionaceae bacterium
TCCAGCTCGAGCGAAAACTCTTGCGCGGTGTCGTGTATCAATTCCGCAATGGAAAACTGTTCAAAGTCAGGTTGTTTACTGCCGGATTCCAATTTTGATAATTCGAACAAATCTGAAATAAGTCGGCTCAGGCGTCGGCAGCTTTTTTCCGCCGTGGCGAGATAGTCTGCACGCTGTTCATTGCTTAGGCTTTGATTCTTCAGTCGCAGAGTTTCCAGATAACCTTGTATGGTGGCCAATGGGGTACGTAGGTCGTGAGACACGTTAGAGATGAGCTCTCGGCGCAGACGATCGGACTCCCGCAATTGATAGAGTTGTTGCTCGATTTTTTCAGTCATCTGGCTGAAGGCGAAATCTAATTGGGTAATCTCATCGATGGTGGGTGACCTTCTAGAATGCTCGGTTTCGGGGGTTGAGAATAAATGCATTTTTTCGGCCAGTGCAGACAAGGGCGTGGTCAAGCGGCGAAAGAGAATAACTCCGATCAGCAGAGAGGCGATGACGATTACTCCAATGGCCATGGCGCTCTGTTGACGAATATGACTGCTTTCAATGTTGTTTTGTGCCTTGTCGTAGAGTTGACCGCCGAGTATGACGTAGAGATACCCCTGAAGTTTCTCCCCTTGTTTGATTTCAGAAACCGAAAAGATCTTGTCTTGATCAAGGTGCCGAGGATCATTCCCTCGTAGTGGGAAGCTGGCCTCTCCCGAAAGAAAACTCTGAATGGGCGCGAGTTCGACAGTCTTGCGCTGAATAGTTTCAGGCGGCAGTGCATGGGAATTGATGGTGCCGTCTGGATTGAGCAGATACACCTCGGCGATAGGGTTGATGATCATTGCCTGGTGAGACAGTTGCGTAATCGTTGCTTTGGTGCCGAGTTTGGTCTCCAGCAATTCGTGCTCCTGGGTCACGTACATGGCAATGTTCTGATTCATCTCTTGGGTGAGCTCTTCATAATACAGTCGCATGCCCACTTGCCCCACCCAAAGAGACGCAATTCCCGCAGCGGTGGTAATCAACACCATGATTAACGTTAGCCGGTTTTTTAAAGTGTTTAACATAAGGGTTTCGCAAGCTCAGTGATTCGGTTGTCATCGTCGGATGGATAAGCTGAAGAGCACTTCAGTCTAGGGTTGCCAGACAAGCTCAAGCGGTGTTGCTCTGTGGAATGGTTTCAGGATCGAGTTTGTAGCCCACCCCCCAAACCGTGACGATGTACTTTGGGTTTTTAGGATCAACTTCCATCTTAGCTCTGAGCCTATTGATGTGTGAGTTGACGGTGTGCTCGTAGCCATCGTGGCCGTATCCCCAAACGCTGTCCAACAATTCAGAGCGCTGGAACACCCGTCCTGGTTTGCGGCAAAAGTGCAGCAGTAGATTGAATTCTTTGGCGGTCAAATCCAGCAGTTGTCCGGCTAAGCTGGCCGAGCGAGTCTGCTCATTGATAGAGAGGTTACCCAAATGAATGTGATGGCTTTGGGATTCTTCTACGGGTTTAGATAGCGCATCGATGCGTCGAAATACGGCTTTCACTCTGGCGATCAGTTCCATCACGCTGAAGGGCTTGGTGATGTAGTCGTCGGCGCCTATGTCGAGGCCCAGTACCCGATCTAATTCGGTTGCTCGGGATGTCAGTAACAGAATGGGGACATAGTTTTGATTCTGGCGAACTTTTCGACAGATCTCTAAGCCACTGGGGCCGGGCAGCTGAATGTCGAGCAGAATGATATCCCAGTCGCGTGCACAGGCTAATCGCAGCCCTTCGTGGCCATCCGCGGCCCACGTCACCTCAGCGCCCATATCGGTGAAGTGAAGTCTCAGTAGATCAGCGAGGTCCTGCTGGTCTTCGACGATGAGTATTTTCTTATTTTCCATAGTAATTCAACCTGGCCGGCGTTACTCCGAGTCAGCGCGCTTATCACCGGTTGACGTTAACGACAACGGATAACTGGGCGCTGAGTGCGATCACGCGTGAGCGTGGGTTAATGGTAGACAACAAAAGTCACAGAATTCTCACGTAAAAGTCGCTTTCGGATCGAAAAAAGAGGTTTTGTGTGATTTTGCCGGGATAGGCCTGTGAATAGATGTTTTTAAAGTGGTCGGCAGGGTGACGGTCAAGAGGTTTCGTGAGCGGCACTGAAAATCTATTGAACTTTCCCAATTAAAAACGAGGTGAACAATGAAAATAACCGCTTCCGCCAAATGTGCAGCAATCCTAGGTATGGCCGCTCTTTCCACAGGGGTCTCGGCAAAGGATGGCATCTATGTCTCGGGCTTTCTACTCAATACCACGCAAGACCACACCATTGAACGCAATACCGGTACCAATACTACGCCGAGCATTACCACCAGTAGCGAAGAGACTGATGTGGGTGTAGGGGTGGCACTGGGCTACAAAATGCACGTCAATGATAAGGTGTTTTTGGCCATTGAAGGTTTCTACAACAAAGAGAGCGCAGAGACACAGAACCTCAATAATCTGTTGATTACCCAGGTGGAGCTGGATTCCACCTATGGCGTCAATCTGAAAGCAGGGTTTGATGTGACCAATGAATTCGCAATTTACGGTTTTATTGGCTCAACTTGGGTGGATATTGATCTGGATAATTCCTATCCCTTCGCTCCGCCGATGCGCAGTGGCTCAGAGACTGAGTCGGAATTTAGCTTCGGTTTTGGTGCGAGCTATCAGCTGTCTGAGAGCTTGTCCGTTGTAGGCGAGTATACTCAGCTTAACGATTTGGATTTTGATCCGCTGCCGGAAGTGGCAGTACCGGGAAAGGTTAATCCCAATGAGCTGGACTTGAGCAGCTGGAAAGTTGGCTTGAGCTATACCTTCTAAGCTTGATGAGTCTTAGCTAAATGGCAAAAAGGCGCAATTTCATTGCGCCTTTTTTCTATCTGAGATCCTAGCTATCCTTAGAGATCAAAAGGGTACGTCATCGTCATAGGCCGATGGGGGAGGGGTTTGATCGAAGCCTGGAATCGAGCTCTCAAAATTCCCCGCTTGCGCCATGGATTCCACTCGCCACGCTTGCAGACTGTTAAAGCACTTCTCGGGTTTTCCGGCGGGTGACCAGAGTCGACCTGATAAGTTGAAGTGAACCTTGATCTCATCGCCCAAGTTATAGGCATCCATAATCCCGCAATTGTCTTTGATCAGCTCCATTGCCAGATAATTGGGGTAGGCGTCGTTTTCGCCTTCGCCGGTCACCTTGATGACAAATTCGCGCTTGGTAAAGCCATTGTTACCGTATTCGGTGGTGTCACCGATAGAGTGGATAAGACCCTGTGTTTCGAAACTCTTAGACATGAACATAACCCTAATTGACAAGCCGTCTATGCTACCACTGATTGCCAGAGCGTACTAAGGGTCTTGGCGTCGTTTGTGGGAGAGCCCTTGAGAGGTTTGATCAAAAACTAGTCGCCGTCTTGATTAGACTTTAGGCGAAACTATATTGAGCGAGGGTGGCATGTGTGTTTCGATGTGGCGTGCCGTACAAGGGCGACAATATTAAGCTGTTGGCCATTGGGTTGTGTGGCAAATTGAATGTATTTTCGCCATAGGCCGTGCAATAGGTTTCGATGGCAGAGCAGCGAGGGTGTTAAATGTTACAGGTGTTTTTGATTGGTTTAGCGATTGCGGCGCTGCTGTGCATTGTATTTGAAGAAGTTATCCACATAAACAAGGCCAAAAGTACGCTGTTTTTAGGCTGTGTGTCTTGGTTGATCCTGTTTATGAGTGCTTCAGATTCAGCCGCTCAGAAGTCGGTGCAACACCAGCTGGATGAAAACTTGTTGGAAATTGCCAGTTTATGGCTGTTTTTGATGTCGACCATGACCTTTGTGGCCTATCTCAATGCGAAAGGGATGATTCAGGCCGTTGTGCAACGACTCTTTCCCAGTCGATTATCTGAGCGACGTTTGATGCTGTTGGTGTCCGTGTTTGCTTTGGTGCTGTCGGCGATCTGCGACAATGTGACAGCTACCTTGGTCAGCTTGGGGTTGGTGCAATCTTTTAATCTTGAGGGCAGAGCCCGGCTTAAAATGGCGGCTCTGGTGGTCTTTGCCGTCAACTCCGGTGGTGTTGCATTGATCACCGGCGATGTCACTACTTTGATGATTTTTCTAGCAGGGCACGTCACCATGTCGCAGTTGCTGACGTTGATGATCCCCTCCGCCCTCAGTGTTGCGGTATTGGCTTGGGTATTCTCGTTTGGTATGCAAGGCGAGGTGTTCGCTGAACCGGTGGAGAGGACTTTCAATCATGTGGATATTGCAATAGCGATGGTCTTCTTCGCCACCATTCTCTCCACTATGGCCTTTAATGTGCTCTTTGGCGTACCGCCGGTGTTAACTTTCTTGTCGGGTTTATCGGTGATGTTCTTGATCGGTAGAACGGTAAAAACCGATAAAGAGCAGACCAAAATACTCGAATATATTCGCCAAATTGAATACGACACCTTGCTGTTTTTTCTGGGTATTTTGCTACTCGTTGGCATGCTCAAAGAGATTCACGTACTGACTGCTGTGGCGGAACTCTATTCACAGTTTAACCCGCAATACTCCAATTACGTCGCTGGTGCTGCTTCGGCGCTGTTGGATAATGTTCCGCTTACTGCGGCGTTACTGAAAGCCGAACCGGTATTGATAACGGCGGATTGGTTGGCGTTGACTTATGCCGTGGGCGTAGGCGGATCCTTGTTGGCGATTGGTTCGGCGGCGGGAATTATCGTGATGAGTAAAGTGAAAGAGATGACGTTCGTCTCGTATTTACGCTATACACCACCGCTCTTAGTGGCTTACACCGTGGGGTATATTGCTACGCTGCTATTGGCCAACTATTTATTTGCCTAGAATTGGATTGAAGAAAAGACCTCAATATAGAGGCCTCGGCTTGATGATAAACCCCGTCATCGCGAGGAGCCCAAAGGCGACGTGGCGATCTTTTGAGTCTGGCATTTCATTGGTTAAGGAGTTGCTAATGGAGATTGCTTCGCTGCGCTCGCAATGACGTATTAGGAGGGGCTCGCAATGACGTATTTGGGGAGACTCGCGGTGATGTGTTTTGGGGAGCAGTGACGTTTTTTCGGTTTTCAGTAATCTCAAGCCTCAATATAGAGGCCTGATTTCTGTGGGAACCATGTTCATCAAAACTACTGTCTACCAGCCTTCAACTCCAGACATATCAGGCAGCTCGTGAGCGATACCTTTGTGACAGTCGATACAGGTCTTTTCCCCTGAGGCGAGTGCCGAGGAGTGCATCTGAACCGCTCGTTGGCTCTGTCTGGTGAAATCCATGGAGTCGAATTCGTGACAGTTGCGACACTCGCGTGAATTATTCGCTTTCAACCTTGCCCATTCATGCTCGGCCAGTCGGCGGCGATTTTCTTGGAACTTTTCTCGAGTGTTAATGGTACCAAATATTTTCCCCCAGACCTCTTTGGAGGCGGCCATTTTACGCGCCATTTTATAGGTCCATTCATGGGGTACATGGCAATCTGAGCACTTGGCACGAACACCTGAACGATTGCTGAAATGAATAGTGTTTTGCAGTTCTACATAGACGTTGTCGCGCATTTCGTGACAGCCGGTACAGAACTCTTGAGTATTGGTGTACTCCATGGCGGTGTTGAAACCACCCCAAAAAATAATCCCAGCAATGAATCCACCTAGCGTCAGAAAGCCAAAGCTAAAATGAATGCTAGGACGATTGAGTACTCGCCAATATTTTAGTAGCCAATCTTTCATCAGTGTTCCGCCTTTTTCAGTGTTTTTTGCAGGATCGTATCAACGTCAACAAATTGATTCGTCAGCAATGGCTTGGCACTGGTCTGCGTAACATGACACTGATTACAGAAGTATCGACGGGGCGAAACATCCGCGAGAAAATTGCCATCCCTGTCCATGTAGTGAGTGACGCTCACCATGGGGGCTTGGGATTCTTCCGTGCGGCGCCTGCTGTGACAGGACAGGCATTTGTTGGCTTGCTTGTCGACCTGGTAATTGTCGGTCTTGTGGGGCACCAATGGCGGCTGCATGGGGTAAGCCCGCTGTTGTTTGATATCGGTATTCTCAACTGGATACAAACTCGGGGCCTTTGATTCTTTGGTGATCTCAGTATTACCACGTAGATTGGCGATATTCTTGCCGTTCGTTTCAGCAATAGCATTGAGAGTCAGCCCGGCAACGGCAGTGATGAGAACGGTCATTAAAAGTTTATTCATTGTTAATTCCAACCCTGCAATTGGTTAAGCTTTTTCAATTTTAACGGCGCACTTCTTGAAATCCGTTTGTTTCGATATGGGATCGGTAGCATCCAGTGTGACTTTATTGATCAGCTGGCTAGCATCGAACCAGGGAACAAACACGAGTCCTTCGGGTGGCTTATTACGGCCTCGAGTTTCAACACGGGTACGAATTTCCCCACGGCGAGAGCTTACGGTGATCTCATCTCCGCGACGTAAATTACGCTTGCGAGCGTCTTGCGGGTGCATATAACACACGGCGTTGGGTACCGCTTTGTGTAATTCAGGCACGCGCTGAGTCATCGAGCCTGAGTGCCAGTGCTCGAGTACTCGGCCAGTACTGAGCCACAGGTCATACTCTTTATCGGGCGATTCGGCGGCGGGCTCGTAGGGTAGGGCAAAGATAACGGCTTTGTTATCTGGCTTACCGTAGAACTGGAATCCGGTGCCTGCTTCTACGTAGGGGTCACTGCCTTCACTGAAGCGTCGTAGCGTTTCCTTGCCATTGACGACCGGCCAGCGCAGACCGCGTTCTTGGTGGTAGCGATCAAAGTCGGCGAGGTCGTGACCGTGACCGCGACCAAATTCGGCGTACTCTTCGAATAATCCCTTCTGCGCATAAAAACCAAAATCCTGAGATTCTTGATTGGCGTAATCATCCGCGGTATCGCTGAGCGGGAAGCGATTGGTCTTGCCGTTGGCATACAAGACTTCGAAGAGGGTCTTACCTTTGTAGCTAGGGTTTTTCGCTAAGGTATCCGCCGGCCAAACTTCATCGGTGGTAAAACGTTTGGAGAATTCCATCAGCTGCCACAAGTCCGATTTGGCCTCTCCAGGGGCATCAGTCAACTGGTGCCAAAATTGTGTGCGGCGCTCGGCGTTACCATAGGCGCCTTCCTTTTCGACCCACATGGCGGTCGGTAAAATTAGATCCGCGGCTTGAGCGGTGACCGTCGGGTAGGCATCGGATACCACGATAAAGTTGTCGGGATTGCGATAGCCTGGGTAGCCCTCTTCATTAATGTTGGCCGCGGCTTGCATGTTATTGTTCACCTGCACCCAGTAGACATTCATGGTGCCGTCCTTTAAGCGGCGGTTGTGTTGTACCGCGTGGTAACCAGGCTTGGGGGGGATGTGGTCTTCGGGAAGTTTCCAGATCTTTTCAGCAATCTTGCGGTGTTTGGGGTTGGCAACCACCATATCGGCGGGTAAACGATGGGAGAAGGTACCCACTTCACGAGCGGTTCCACAGGCCGAGGGTTGACCGGTCAGCGAGAAAGGGCTGTTACCGGGGGTGGCAATTTTTCCCGTTAACAAGTGAATGTTGTAAATCAGATTGTTGCACCAAACCCCACGGGTGTGCTGATTAAAACCCATAGTCCAGAAAGACGTGACTTTGGTTTTGGGGTCGGCATAGAGTTCGGCCAGTTTAACCAGATCATCTTCGGATACCCCCGAGAGTTCGCTGACCATTTTTGCGTCGTAGGTACTGACAAACTTCTTGAATTCGTCGAAGCTAATTTTCTTTGAGCCACCGGTGTCCTTATTGTTTTTAGCTTTTTGCTCCAGTGGGTGTTCGTCGCGCAGGCCATAGCCGATATCGTCATTGCCTAAGGCGAAGTTGGTATGCTTGTCGACGAACTCTTTGTTCACTCGATCATTTAGAATAATGTAGTTAGCGATGAAATTGAGAATGGCCAAATCCGTTTGAGGGGTGAAAATAATTCCCTGATCGGCCAGATCAAAACTTCGATGTTTATAGGTAGACAGTACCGACACCTTGACGTGTTCCGCACTTAAGCGACGATCAGTCACCCGTGTCCAAAGGATTGGGTGCATTTCCGCCATGTTGGAGCCCCAAAGCACGATGGCGTCGGCGGCTTCAATATCATCGTAACAGCCCATGGGTTCGTCGATGCCGAAGGTTCTCATGAAACCTGCTACCGCCGACGCCATACAATGGCGCGCATTGGGATCAATGTTGTTAGAGCGGAATCCTGCTTTCATCAGTTTTACAGCCGCGTAGCCTTCCCAAACTGTCCATTGGCCCGAGCCAAACATACCGATGCTTTCTGGGCCTTTGGTTTTGATGGCTTGTTTGTACTTATCGGCCATGATGTCGAAGGCTTCGTCCCAACTGACTTTTTCAAACTCGCCGTTTTTGTCGTATTTGCCGTTTGTTTTTCGCAGCATGGGGGATGTCAGTCGATCTTCACCGTAGAGGATCTTTGACAGGAAGTAGCCTTTTACGCAGTTCAGCCCTTTATTGACCTCACTCTTAATATCACCATGAGTCGCGACCACACGGCCATCTTTAGTGGCGACATTGACACTGCAACCGGTTCCACAGAATCGACAGGCGGCCTTCGACCATTTGAGCTTGGTCGAGTCAGAGCTGGTGATTAGATTGCTGGCATGTGCCGGAGCTTTGAATCCGGCTACGGCAGCGGCCATAGCCACAGCGTTGGCTTTTATATAATCGCGGCGGTTGAAACTCATGAGAATTCCTCTCTCGGGTCGGCTAGTTCGGTAGCGGTTGTCAGATTATTAGGGGTCTTTTCAAACTCTCTATTGTCAAACACTCTATTGTTGCTGGTCCCTAGATGGGGCTGCGGATTGATTCAAACTGTCATCTTGGTGGTACACCATCTGCAGTGTCATCAGGGCAGGGTGATCCCGCAAATGATCCATGCGCTCGCTCAGCTCCCAGCTGGTTTCTGCTTCTACGGTAATGATCAGTTTTGCGTGACTGTCATCGGCGTGTAATTGCGCATAGGGCAAGCTACCCAGATGCTGCCTAAAACTGTTGAAGTGTTCCGGTTGGCAATAGGCGACCAAACTCACAATGTGCCAGTCTCCCTCCAAGTCTGTGGGGGTTGGATTAGGTGAAGCCTGTGGCTGCCATGTCGAAACCGTCATTGTGCGTGTTCCTTTAGTGTTTGAGCGTTCTGGGTTATCGGAGTACTTTGAGTTACTGGCGCGGTCCGAGTTGTTTCTGAGGCGATTATCGATAGTGATTCAGCCCCATGATGGGCAGATACAATATCGATAGCCTTTGTTGGGCAGGGCGCAAAGCAAGCACCACAGCCGGTACAGCGGTTCTCGTCAATTACGGGTCTAGGGACTTGTCCAATTGCCAGCTTTAAACTGATGGCTTCTTCTGGGCACATTTCCTTGCATGTCTGACACACCACACCTTGTTGGCTGAGGCATTTTTCATTCAATTCTGCTTTTAAGTTCCAAGGCTTGCTGTCAGCGGGGGTATCGAAAAAGCCTTTGGGGCAGACATCTGCGCAATCGCCGCAAAGCTCACATTCACCTTTATGAAAATTGATCCCCGCTATACCGTCATCGTTGTGTTCGATAATAGAGGTCGGGCAAGCATCGACGCAGGCGTTGCACTCGCTGCAATCACCGGCTTGAGCGGCATCGGCGATAAACCATGGTGGAGAAACCAAGGCTTGCGATCGGCAGTTGTTTGCCTCCGCGATACGGCCTCGTAATAGTGCTCTGCGACTAACGTCCATGCGTAAGAGTCTCTAGAGTGTTGGATGCAGCATTAGTAGTTTGGAGGGCCCATTAACAGCTGGCTCATCCAGATAACGAATCCGTAACCACCCATGAGAACAATAGAGAGTAAAGGAAAGAGCACGACAACAATGAAGAGAAAGAGATTCAGTTCTTGTTGTTTTTCTTCTTTAGTGTCCGACACGGTCATCCTCGTTGGTCATAGATACATTAAGGTAAAACACTACGTTGACCCGCACTAATGATCAATCAATATTCGACGATCCTCTTGTCCAGTAGGTAATAACTGAGAGGTCGGAATATTCATTCACGGTAAATGAGATTTATTCTCGCGATTACTCTACACAGTTTGGTGAGTCGTCGACGTAAACTCGAGAAAATGATCAAGCTAGTGCTCAAATAATTGTAGCGTTCTTTTTAGTATTTTCTTGTTTTATCGGGTTTGGTTTCCAGATTTTCTGCATCGCGGCTTTTGTGTGGAATTACGCGCCATAATCACGGGTAATCCACCGCTATATTGCATTTATGGAAAATCCATTATTTCTCTTGTACTTATTTTCCCCGAGTTTCTTTAACAGAGTGTAGTGGATCGCTGACGGCGGTGAATTGACGTCAATCAAAAATTGTCGGTGCGATTTCATGTCCTGGTCCTAGATGTGGTGTCCCCGTCGCATTCGAGTGAAATACTCTATCGCGCGGCGGGTGTACAGGTGAATAATCTTGGCGGTGAAAGTTATGTGACGTCGATTCCTCAGCCGATTTTTTACTTGCGATGTGTATCTGTATTTGGATGACGGTATTCCTATTTGTTCTACCGTTCTTTTTAACCTCAATTCGAACAGCCAAGTGAACGTGCTACAGAGTGACGAGCTAGAGATTACTAAAGTGCGCTCTATAAGAGCGATGCAATTGGTGGCCTGGTCAACAGTGCGAGATGTAAGCCCGCCGAACAAACAGATGGTCACATAAATCGGCAACGAGGATTCGATCAATGGGGGCGTTGATTCTTTTCGGTCCTGCATCAACGGAATCCGCTGGTGGCCTGGGTTGGGCTTGAAGGTCGTAACCTGTTGGTTTGCTGTGCTGGTTGGGTTTTAGGGTCTACTCGGGTGTGTGAGCGGCTCGCTAATCCTCTGCGAAGGAAAGGCTATAACGTTTAGGAAATTGGTATTCCAACGAGGTTTTTACTATCACTAACGGTGGGACTTACTAAATAAGCACCAGCAGCGAGGAGATAGCAGCGGTGAAAATTGAGGAATACCTGCACATATTGGCCAAGAATGACGGCTCTGATTTATATCTGAGCACCGGCGCACCACCTTGTGCCAAGTTTCAGGGGGTGCTTAAGCCACTGGGCAAAGAGGCTTTAAAATCTGGTCAGATTGGCGAAGTGGCCAACGCCATCATGGATGACGAACAGCGTCAGCAGTTCGACCATGAGCTGGAGATGAATCTGGCTATGTCGCTGTCGGGCATTGGCCGTTTTCGGATCAATATCTTCAAACAGCGCAATGAGGTCTCCATCGTTGCGCGCAACATCAATACCGATATCCCTAAGTTTGAAGACCTAAAGCTGCCGCCTATTTTGAAAGAAGTGGTCGAAGCTAAGCGCGGTTTGATTTTGTTTGTTGGCGGCACGGGATCGGGCAAGTCGACCTCGCTGGCGGCACTCATCGATCACCGCAACAGCAGCAGTGGCGGACACATCATCACCATCGAAGATCCGGTGGAATACGTGCATAAACACAAAAAATGTATCGTCAATCAGCGCGAAGTGGGGGTGGACACTCGCAGTTTCCACAACGCTTTGATCAACACTTTACGTCAAGCGCCGGATGTCATTTTGATCGGTGAGATCCGTGATCGTGAGACCATGGAGCACGCCTTGGCGTTTGCCGAAACCGGGCACTTGGCGATCTCCACCTTACATGCCAACAATGCCAACCAGGCGCTGGAGCGTATTGTGAACTTGTTTCCCGAAGAGCGTCGCGCGCAACTGCTGCTTGGCCTTGGGCAGAATCTGCGAGCTTTCGTGTCTCAGCGATTAATTCCAACGGTGGAGGGTAAGCGCTGCGCTGCAGTCGAAGTGTTGTTGGGCACCAAAACGATCGAAGAGATCATTATTCGCGGTGAGTTCGAGAACATCAAAGAAATCATGGAAAAGTCAGAAAACCTCGGCATGCAGACGTTTGATTCCGCCTTGTTTCACCTCTACAAAGACGGCCGTATTACCATGGATGAAGCATTGAAAAACGCTGACTCCGCCAATAATTTACGCCTGCGCATTAAGTTGGATCAACAGGGGGGGACTTTTGTACCTGAAGAGTCTGAACAAGAGCTGCCAGAGGAAGAGGTGGTCGATGACAAGTCCATCACCACCGCGACTGGCATTAAGCTCAGTCTTGAAGATATCGATAGTGACGAGCCCGATCCCAACAATCCCTTCCCCGATTTATAGAAATTTCGAGGCTGATGTCTTGCAGTTAGGCTTCTAGGGCAATGCCCAGATTACTGCTGTCAAAGTCGCTGATGTCTCGGCGCAAATCACGCACCAGATCACTCTTTGAGCCTCCACTGTGCAGCTGCTGCAACAGGTGTTGATGCCACTGCAGTTCTGCGTCGTAGAGGTCGTGTTGGGCCTGTTCTGGATCGAAGGCATCGATATCTTGGCTCAGTGCAATAAAATTGGCTACTGTGGCTTTGGAGAGATTGGCTGCGGTGGCGGTGTCGTCGATACTGTCGTCGAGGATCATCTGCAATGCGCTGGTGAGCAATAGGCAAGCATCGAGTGCTGGATAGACGCCGTAGCTGTCATCCTCTTGAGGTTCTGGGGTCAAGGAGTCCAATTGCAGTAGCGCTTTTTCCAGATTTTTCATGGAATTCAACTGACCGGCCAAATACTCCCACACCTTATTGAGTATTTTTCGCCACTGTTGAGCATTAGCTGCAGCATCGATGGTGTCGCAATAGAGCGCGTAATTGCCCCAGTGGCGTTCTGCCAAGCCGGCGATAAACGCAATTTTTGCCCAGTGCTCTCGGTCGCCAGAATGTACTGCCATAGGGATTGTCCATTGATACAAATTATGAAGTCGTGAAGCATAGCAAATAACCGTGCTACAAACGATGTGAAGCTCACGTGTTTGCCCAAGGGAGATCAGGTATAGTGAGCCGATGAGTAAAACCACTGCCCCCAAAATGACACTAGCGGATTTAACGCCACGAGGTTTCCCGCGCTACCTACGCCGACGGTTTCACGCTTGGATGCAACCGCGGTTACGTATCGGTCGCGTCCACGAACTTAACAACAAACGCCTGTTTATTATTCCCTCCCGGGCTGGCCTGGGTTTTATTTTGGTGGTTTGTTTGCTGTGGCTCACGGGCACCAACTTTGATAACAATTTGGTGCTAGGGCTGGCCTTTTTTCTCACTGCGATGTTTGTGGTGACCATACATCACACCTTTTTTAATATGTCGGGATTACGAGTTGAAGGCCTGCGCACATCGCCTTGTTTTCTCGATGAAAATGGTGAGTTAGAACTGCAGCTCAGTTGCCCGCCGACAGTGGAAAAAGAAGCGCTCAATGTGTCTTTTGAAGGTGAGCCGCCCGTGGTGGTTGATTTATTGGGTGACCACCAGATGGAGATCAAACTGTTTACCCCTGGTGCCCGTCGCGGTTGGTATCGGCCGCCGCGTTTGAGAATCGAAAGCCGCTTTCCGCTCGGAATTATTCGCTGTTGGAGTTGGGCGGTTATGGATTTGCCCATCTTAGTGTATCCGCGGCCCATTGCCGCCGGCGACATGCCTCTTTCGCAAGTGGCCGAGCACGAGGGCGATCGCTTGGATCGCGATGGTGCCGAGGATTTTGATGGTTTCAAAACCTATCATCCAGGGGCCTCGCCGAAACACATTGCTTGGAAGCATTACGCTCGTGGGCAGGGTTTGTACGTCAAGGAGTACGCCAGCTATCGCGAGCAAACTGTGTGGTTGGATTGGGAGGCGCTACCTGGGCTCGGAACCGAAGCGCGTTTGTCGCGACTGTGTTACTGGGTGTTAAAGCTGAGTGCGACACAGCAACCCTACGGTTTGCGCTTGCCGGGTATTGAATTGCGGCCCTCCACGGGGCTCGATCACAAGCTGGCGGTATTGAAAGTGTTGGCACTGTATCGCGTGCCTGAGCAGGCATCGGGTGAGGGCCTAAGTGCCGGAGGCGAATCATGAAAACGGCGGAGCGCTATCTGATTTCTCGCAATAGCCTGCTGTGGTTGATTGGTGCTCAAGGCTTAGCGATCGCTCCATTGCTGATGCATTTACCCCTGTGGTTGTTTGCCGTGTGGGTTTGCGTTCTGGTTTGGCGCTTTCAGGAGTTTCGTGGTCACTGGCAGATGCCGCGTACCCTGACCAAAGTGGTTCTTGTCGTGGTGTGCGTGGCGGGCTTGTTTATCTCGTTTGGACGCCTGTTGGGGCTTGAACCCATGGTGGCCATGTTGGTCAGCGCCCTGTTGTTGAAGCTGCTGGAAATGCAGCGCCGACGAGATGCGCTGCTGGTAGTTTATCTCACGTTCTTCTTGATCGGTGTTCAATTTCTCTTTACTCAGGCGTTAGTGGCGTCACTCTATGCGCTGATCTGCCTGTGGTGCGCGGTGTCCTCGCTACTGAGCCTCAATCAGCCGAAAGGCGATCATTACCCCTTGCGCAGTCTGCGTCTGTCAGGGCGATTGCTGTTGCATAGCGTGCCGCTGATGGTACTGATGTTTCTGATTATGCCGCGTATCGGCAGCTTGTGGGCGGTGCCTAATGTCTCTAAGGCCGCCAAGACCGGAGTCAGCGATAGCATGTCTCCTGGAGATTTTAGTCAATTGTCTCGCGCGGGTGGTGTCGCTTTTCGGGTGGCGTTTGATGGGCCTGTTCCAGCGCAGGATCAACTCTATTGGCGTGGACTGGTGTTCTCAGACTTTGACGGGCGACGTTGGACTCAAGCCGATCCCTCTGACTATTTTCGCGGCGGTCCGATGGTGGATTGGGGCAAAAACAGTCGCCGTGGTGAGGCTGCCTGGCGCTCCTTGGGGCAAGGCGTTGGTAGGGCCGTCTCCTACAGTGTGATTATGGAAGCCAGCCAACAGATCTGGCTCTACGGATTGCAGTTGCCCACAGAGTTTAATGGCGATGTGGGGGTGGGATTTGCACGGGATTTTCGTCTGATTGCCAAGCGTCCACTGAGTCAGCGCAGCCAGTATCGGGTCACCAGCCAATTGGATTATCAGATAGAAGCCGAGCCACTGCCGCAATGGCGTTCGCGACGGGAGCTACAGCTGCCGGACGATTTTAATCCTCGGTCTTTAGACACTGCTCGCCAGTGGCGTGAAGAAAGCTCCACCGAACGGGACTACATTCAGCGAGTTTTGTCTCACTACCGCGAGAGTTTTTTCTACACCTTGGAGCCTCCGCGCTTGGGGCGCAACACGGTGGATGAATTTCTATGGCAAACTCAGCAGGGCTTCTGCGAGCACTACGCCAGCAGTTTTGTGGTGATGATGCGCGCCGCGGGCATACCGGCACGAGTTGTCGCGGGCTATCAGGGCGGCGAATACAATGAGCAGGATAACTACCTGATTGTTCATCAGTACGATGCTCATGCCTGGGCGGAAGTTTGGCTCGAAGGTGAGGGCTGGGTGCGTGTGGATCCCACCGCTGCTGTCGCGCCGGAACGGATTCGACAGAGTTTGGGAGATCTCTTTACCAATGATGTGGAAGGCTTCGCCTCCTTGGGGCGCTATCGCAATATTCCGTTCTTTGACAACCTCAGATTGCAGTGGGATTCCCTCAATTACAAATGGCATCGCGCGGTCATGGGGTTTGATCGCGAGGCGCAGAGCAATTTGTTGAATCGCTGGATGGGAGGCGTCAGCCCACTCAAAATGGTATTGGTGGTGCTGGGAGGGGGCGGCCTGATTCTAGCGTTGATGAGTCTGCACTTGTGGTGGGCGGGTCGCCCTCTACCGAAAACAGTCGCACAGCGTTATTACGCCCGCTTTGAAGCTTCTTTGAAACGCAAGGGCTGGGTTCGTCTGCCTAATGAAACCGCGGGCGATTTTGCCAGNCGTATCGACAGGGCTCACAGCGGAGTAGGGGAGTCGGTGTTGGCCTTTACGCGCTTGTTCGAGGGTTATGAGTACCAAGACAAGCCAGTGACACGAGAGCATTGGCGGCAATCCTTAGCCAAGGTTCGTCGTTCGTTGCGTCAGCTAAAAAGGGCATCTACTCGTTAGCGCATGGTATCGTTGTCGATCTCCCATCGATGATCGTTGATGCGTTTACAGAGGAGTGGAGTCTGACCAATGTCCGACTCCATAAATAGGATTACGCTCGATTTTAGTTCCGCAATAACCACACCCCTTCAGGTGTTTTTAGTAAGACCATCAGCCCCTTCAAAAACACTCAAATTAGTGCGCTAAAATGGTGCCTGGTGCCAATTTCTGAACCACGGTTGTGCAAAAAAACACTAATTTTCAAATGTCGCGTTTTTTCACCAGTAAAACCCCTTGGTCAGCTTGAGAAAAGAATATTGAGTGTGCACAATATTGGGCGTCTTTAAAGCCCAATATCAGTGCGTTATCCGTAACCCATTGAAAAATAACAATTTATCTTGGTGCCTTTAAAAAGTTTATGGTGCGCTGTCTGTTCTCCCCTATTTTTGGGGAATGGACATAACAGAGTGTAAGTGGCGCTGTTACTGTCAAAGTTCGGGGAACAAAATGAAAAAATTATTAACCTTTTTAGCACTGGCGGGAGCTTCTTCCTCAGTGTTGGCTGAAGATGTTCTGAGTGGTGCCAATACCGCTTGGATCTTAACCGCGACTGCACTGGTCTTGTTCATGACATTGCCAGGCCTGTCTTTGTTTTACGGCGGTTTGGTTCGCACCAAAAACGTTCTGTCTATTCTCATGCAGTGCTTTGCGATTGCCTGTGTTGCGTCCATTATTTGGCTGATCTTTGGCTACAGTTTGGCCTTCGGAGAAGGCGGTGCTTGGCTAGGCGACTTCAGTCGGGTGTTTATGGATGGTATGAGTCGTGAGAGTTTGTCGGGTGATATTCCTGAATCTCTGTTCTTCATGTTTCAAATGACTTTCGCCATTATTACGCCTGCGTTGATGGTTGGCGCCTTTGCTGAGCGCATGAAGTTTTCATCGGTACTGATTTTCAGTGCTCTCTGGTTGGTTGCTGTCTACTTCCCTGTTTGTCACTGGGTTTGGGGTGGCGGTTGGTTGGCTGAGATGGGAACAATGGATTTTGCCGGCGGTATTGTTGTTCACATTACGGCGGGTGTCGGTGCTCTGGTGGCGGCTCTGGTGATTGGTAATCGCACCGGTTTCCCGACCACGGCGATGCCTCCGCACAACATGACCATGACCGTTACTGGCGCAGGTATGCTGTGGGTCGGTTGGTTTGGCTTTAACGCCGGTAGTGCTCTCGCGGCCAACGGTGATGCTGCTATGGCAATGACCGTTACTCATATCTCTGCAGCAGCGGGCTCTTTAGCTTGGGTTGTGATGGAGTGGGTGAAGTTTGGCAAGCCTAGTGTATTGGGTATTGTCACCGGTATGGTTGCGGGCTTAGGTACGATTACTCCCGCCTCTGGCTTTGTCGGTCCTGCCGGTGCGCTAGTGATCGGTGTTTCTGCCGGTATCATCTGTTTTCAAGCGACTCAGCTGATCAAGCGCAAGTGGAAGATTGATGATTCTCTGGATGTTTTCCCCGTGCACGGCGTGGGCGGTATCTTGGGTAGCTTGTTGGTTGCGGTATTCGCTTCGCCTGATTTGGGTATTTTCAGTGGATTTGGTGCCGAGGCTAACTCAGGCTACTCCATCGCGGCGCAGTTCAAGGTTCAATCTATTGCGGTAGTTTCCACCTTCATCTACACCGCGGTCGTGTCTTGGGCGATTTTGAAGTTCACGTCGGTACTAACCTCAGGTATTCGCGTCAGCAAAGAAGACGAGACAGCAGGTTTGGATTTGGTCTCTCACGAGGAGTCTGGTTACAAGCTCTAAGGGCTGTTTCTCTAGACTTGACAAAGCCCGCCGAGTGCGGGCTTTTTTGTGCCCGTCATTAGAGGCCGTCAACAGCGTTTGAGTTGGCGACCGAGCCGTTACTTCCATGAGACGGGCTTTCGAGCATAGGGTAGAATGCCGCTTTTGTGCTGGTGGACGGGAGTCCCGCTTGAATCGATTTGTGTTGTACATGGTGGCTGTGGCGCTGGCGGCATTCTCTACTGGAGTGCAGATTGTGGTCTTGCCTTGGTTGGCCGTTGGCGAGCTACACTTGCCAGCCGATCAGGTGGGTTGGGTGCAAGCCGGAATTCTATTGCCTGGGCTCGCTTTGATGTTGATGGGCGGAGCTGTCGCCGATCGTCAGCCCTCGCGCTATTTTCTGCCGCTGCTCTATGTGCTCACCACACTTTGCCACTGCGGCATCTTATGGGTGTTGTTCGAGGGGCAGTTACAGTTGTTGTGGCTGATGAGTTATGCGCTTGCCTTGGGTGTGATCAACGCTTTCTTGCAGCCTTTGCGCGATCGCTTGCTGCCAGAGTTGTTGGGTGCAGAGGATCGCTTACAGTTATCGGTGGTTAAGGTGAGTCTGTGTGTTTATCTGGCCCAAGCGGTGGGGGTGAGTGCGGCGGGTCAAATTGATTGGTTGACGCTGGAGTGGGTTTTAGCCATTCAAGTCATCAGTTTGCTGGCCTGCGTAATGACCTTGCTGTTGATGTTATCCCTATCCAAAGTTGATGTCACAGGCGTTGATGAACCTCAGTGGCGACAGTCGCAGGGGATGGATCAAACTGGCGGCGCAGTTTCAATTCGGCAAGGGTTGAGTTTTGTGCGGCACCATCG
The DNA here is from genome assembly GCA_002707785.1 of Cellvibrionaceae bacterium. GTDB lineage: Bacteria > Pseudomonadota > Gammaproteobacteria > Pseudomonadales > Cellvibrionaceae > Pseudomaricurvus. The sequence continues at coordinate 18,659 of PANW01000052.1, forward strand.
GGTATTGAAGCACTTGGTGTTGTTGGTGGGCTTCAACGGGTTCATGCACATTGGCGTTTTTGTGGTGGCCTTACCTCTATTGTCCCGAGACATTTACGATCTTGATGCGTTTAATTTTGCCGGCCTTCAATTGGCGTTTGTGGCCGGTAACGTGGTGGCGACTTTGGCATTGCTCAAACGCGGACTGGTGGCGCAACCGGGGCGAGTGATTTTGTTTTGCCTGTTGTACGCCGGCATCATCATGTTGGCCATTGCTGCCAAGCCGACCCTCTTTGGGTTGTTTTTACTGGTCTTTACCTGGGGTGTTGTGGCCGGGGTGTCGGCCAGTTTGGGCAAGGCATTGTTGCAGCAGCAGGCCACCGATGGTTACCGCGGTCGAGCGCTGTCGATCTATCAGTTGGCGTTATTTGGCGGCGCGCCCTTAGGCGCACTGGCCTGTGGCTACGCAGTGGAGTTTAAAGGGGCTCTAACGTTGTTTCAGTGGGGTGGGGGAGTGACTCTCGCCTTATTTGCTGTCTATCTCTGCGTGCGTTCGCTATGGGTTATTGAGCCGACATCAGATTTTCAGTGACTGGATTACCAGGCATTCAGCTCAATTGATGGCGAAACGCCAACAAGCTCGCGGTCACTGCCACGTTGAGTGATTCGACACCGTTGTTCATGGGAATCGAAATCAGCTGTTTGCACTGAGCGGCCACCTCTTTGGACACGCCTTCGGTTTCGTTGCCCATCACAAATACCTTGCTGCCTTCTCGGGAGATATTACCCAGCGTGTTCTTCGCATGGGAAGACAAACCATAAATTTCACTGCCTTGGTCGCGAAACGCTTCGAGTGCCTTTGACAGATTCTTACAGCGCAAAATCGGCGCGCGAAACAAGGTGCCGGCGCTGGCTTTAATCACTAGAGCGTCGAGCTTCGCACAGCCTTTCTCGGGTAGCAGCAAGGCTGTTGCTCCACCGGCGCAGACCGAGCGAATAATCATGCCGAGGTTTTGCGGGTTGGTGATGCGATCGAGTGCGATGATCTCAGTATCTTGGTGTTGGTTTTGATCCAGAAAATCTTGAAAATCTTGATAGCCCGAGCACACCAGATCCACTGCCACGCCTTGATCTTGTTTGCTGTTGCGCGATATGCGTGAGAGAGATTGGCGGTCGTGGTAAATGACTTCGGCACCTTTCTTTTCGGCCAGTGCGATGATCTCGGAGACGATGCCGCCAGGTTTATTGGATTCGGCCAAATGCAGGCGGTGCACCTGCGTGCTCGGCTCTTGCAGGGCTTCCAATACTGGCTTGCGTCCATAGATGGTCAGCAGCTGATTGAAGAAACGTTTTTTCTTAAGGTACTCGTCGCTGTCTGTCACGATAGGATCCTGGTGCAATTAAGTTAAGCTGGGGCGATACAGTGCTTTTGTTCGGCTACTTTACAGTCGCCTTTTGGGAGAGGCGCGATTATACGGGATTGGTATTTTCTTGCAGTAGCTTCTCGAGTAATTCTAGATTGTTGGGAGAGTCTTGTCGTTTGGCGATGGCGACGGCTTGTACGCCTAGCGCTCGATAGATGTTGTCGAGTGATGGAAGATCTTTAAGTTGTTGCAGCTGAGCGGTGACTGTATCTATGTCACCTCGGGCGATGGGGCCCGTAAGGGCTTGTTCTGGCGTGCCTTGGAGCGTGTTGTCGAGTGTGGCGTGAGTAATCGGCAGTAGCAGCTGTTGGGCTTGTTGGCGATCGATGCCGGCTTGTTCAAAGCAGCTCAGGCTAGCGTCCATGAGTGCGACCAGGTAGTTGCACGCCATCACAGAGGCGGCGTGATAGATCGGTTTTTTCTCACCGTTTACTGCCAGTAGTTGTGCGCCTAGTTTTTCAAACGCTGGCAGCAATATGTCCAGAGCCGCCTTGTCACCTTCATAGGCGCAATAACTGCCGTGAAAGCTACGGACAGAATTCTCTGGTTTTGCGAAGCTGTGGATCGGATGAATACTAGCAATCGGCGGCGAGTGGGAAGCGCTGTGCAGGATATCACTGGCCAGAGAGCCGCTGCAGTGAAAAACGATTTCGTGGCCGTGAAATACCTCGCTGCTATAGAGCGCTTGGGCAACGCTATCGATGTCGCCATCGGCGGTTGCGATCAACCAAATGTCGGCGGTCTCGGCCTGTCTCAATTCCTCTGCGGCCTGGCCCGCTCCGATGAAATCGACCGCTTGTTGGGCGCTACTAAGGCTGCGATTGATAACACTTTCCACACGAAATAATTGCTGGCTATGGAATAGGTGGGCGAGGGTTTGTCCCAGTTTTCCAGCGCCAATAATGTTGAGGCGTTTCATAGGTAAGATGCTGTGTAGGCTAAGTGGGGCGAGTTAAGAAGGACAAGTATAACAGAGTGTTAGGCGCCTAGTGTTGTTGAACGAGCGCCGAGGATTGCAGTGGGGCAATGGCTGTGAGAGCTAAGGCTTTCATTAGTGCCTGAGGTAACAGTCTTGTTCGTTTTCCAGAAGCGCTTTGAGTATGTGGGAGCGACTAATCACGCCCACCAGTTTGCCATCACTGATCACGGGATAATTCTTAGGTCGTCTTTCCACCATGCTTTGAGCAATTTCGACAATAGACGTATCTGGTGCGACTGAGACGACTTCTTGTTTCATCACCGCGGTCACCTCAGCCGGCTCTTCACAAAAGAAGGCGTCGTTGAGCATTTCTTTGATGCAGTCCTGCTCGGACACGTAGCCAACTACGCGCTCGTCGTCATCAATGACCGGTAGGCCAATAACACCGTCCTTGAGCATATACTCCACCGCATCTTTAATATTGGTGGTGGAAAGTATCGCGTGGGCGTTGTGATCCATGTAGTCCTTGACCAGAATCGAGTGCATAGGGCGTGAGCCTCCTTTGAGGATGGGTCCACCCCTAAGTCTAGTTCAAGAAGGGCCTAGTTCAAGAAAAGCCTAGATCTAGAATTCCCTTTTTAGGTCAAATGCTTAGAAGTCATGCCTGACAGATCTGGTGATAGCGTCTGACCGCCTCACTCATGCCCATCGCAATAGAATCCACGGTTAGCGCGTGTCCGATAGAGACCTCCAGCAGCTGCGGGATACCGCGGAAGCGTGCCAAGTTATCCAAATCTAGGTCGTGACCGGCATTGAGCCCGAGCCCGAGTTCCGCCGCTGCTTCGGCGGCTTGATAATACTGCTGAAACAGAGTGTCGAGATCATCGCTCTGCTGACGGTAGGCGGCCGCGTAGGGGCCGGTATATAGCTCGATGCGATCAGTGCCTACTTGTTTGGCCAATTTGATTTGTTCGACATCGGGATCCATAAACAGACTGACTCGACATCCCCATTGGTGGAGTTGTTCGATGATGGGTCTGAGTGTGTCTGCGCTGGTGGTTAAATCAAAGCCGTGGTCTGAGGTCAGCTGATCGTCGCTATCGGGTACCAAGGTAACTTGGTCAGGACGGCTTTGTTCGACCAATGCCATGAAGCCGGGATAACCCTCTTGAGGGCCGGCAAACGGATTGCCTTCAACATTGAACTCTATACCGTCTAACGGTGCCACGAGTGCCGCCAGATCGAATACGTCTTGGGGGCGAATATGGCGTTGATCAGGGCGAGGGTGGACAGTGATGCCTTCTGCGCCTGCTTCCAGGCAGGTTTGTGCGTGTTTGACGACACAGGGGTAGCTGCCTTCGCGGGAGTTTCGAATGAGGGCGATTTTGTTGAGGTTGACGCTCAGTGCGGTGCTGCTCATGGCGGATCTCTTGTCTTTGCGTATCTAGTTGTTGTCGGCTGAGGCGTGGCGAGTATTACTTGCCCCAATTGGGGATGAATCTCGATGCCTTACTCGACATTAGGGCTTGTCATTGCTGTTCGGGTGAAATGGGGAGGGGAGTCGTACTCCGTAGATACCCCATTTCACATCAGTTACTCATCGATGGATGCATTGGTGGCGCGGCTATCATGAACCTCAACGGCTAGGATTCGAATGGGTAAATCGGGGGATTGTTCACGCCCTCGTATTTTTCCTCGAGGTTCTTTGGTCATCTTAATCACCACATCCATGCCATCAACGACCTGACCGAAGACAGCATAACCCGCTTCATCTTTTTTGGGGTCGAGGTGGCGGTTGCGATTTAGGTTGATAAAAAACTGCGAGGTGGCACTGTCTGGATCGGGTAGTCGGGCCATCGACAGGGTACCGCGGCGGTTTTTTAAGCCATTGTCGGATTCATTCTTAATGGGTTCACGGGTTTCCTTTTTGACATAGTCGAAGGTAAGTCCACCGCCTTGCACGACAAAGTTGGGAATTATCCGATGAAAAATAGTGCCGGTATAAAAGCCATCGTTGCAGTAGCGCAGAAAATTCTCAACGGTAATAGGGGCTTCTTTGGGGTAGAGCTCGATCACTAGCTTGCCCAAATCCGTCTCAAAGGTCACCCGAGGGTTTTCTAGGGCCTGAGAGGTGAGGCTTAGGCTCAAAAGTACACTCACAATCAGTGTTTTCATCATCAAATGCATACTGGACAATCTCTGTAGCTGGGCGTTACGCCCATTCTGAAAATCGTTTGCGACGTCTCAAGCTGGGCGCAATCCACGCTATGAAAGCTCCGAGGCCTACCGCGCAAGCTCCATAGAAGAAAAACGTATTGCGGCTGTCATTGGCTAAACGTTGGTTTTCGGCTTTCAGTACATCCAGCTCGGTTTGGATGATTTGGTGGTCGTGCATTAAGGTTTGATGGCGCTCGTGCAGCTGCACGGCATCGGCGGAAATACGCTTGATGTCGGTCAGTTCTTGTTGCAGTTGCTGATTTTCATTTTCTAGTTTGCTGAGCGTTGAGCTCAGGTTTTGTTTCTTGCTGGTAGTGGAGCTCAACTCACCTTTGAGTGCTTTAAATTGACTCTCTACCCGAGCCAGCTTCTGTCGAGTGCTGGCCAGTTGCAGCGCCGCAGTCGGAGTGTCGATCAGGTATTGGCTGCGAATGTAGCCGACTTCACCTTTTTCAGATTTCACTTCAGTCCAGCCACCTTCGTCATCTTGCGAGATAAACTCGAGACGGGTGCCGGTTTTCAAACCTCTATCCAAAATTCTAAATTTATTGCCTTTGCCGCTGCGCAGGGGCACATATAGCACATCTGAAACCCAGCGATATTCTTCCGCTGAGGCAGGTGCTGGGGCTAAGGATAAAAGGGGGAGGGCGACGCTGGCGAGCGCACCGGTAGTTATAAACCAGCTACTGAGAAACTTTTTCACGTAATTTTCCGAGAGATATTGTAAAACCAACAAGCTACTTTAAATGACTGTCATTGCCTGTCAACTTGCTCACAAATAATGAAATCTATAGCCGGTGTGGGGCTGCTGCTCTCCACACCAGAGCCTTATCACAAAGGGCTGGGCGCGCTAAGGGAGAACCTTTTTGTAAGGCTTGACCACAACCTTGGCGTAGACGCCGGCTTCAATGTAGGGGTCGGCATCGGCCCAGCTTTGAGCGTCTTCCAGTGAATCGAACTCTGCCACGACTAAGCTGCCAGTAAACCCAGCTTCTCCCGGGTCTTCATTGTCGATGGCCGGATGCGGCCCTGCGATAAGGAGTCTGCCCTGGGTTTTAAGTGTTTCTAAGCGAGCGAGATGGGCGCTGCGACCCTGTTTGCGCAGAGGGAGGCTGTTGGCGATATCTTCGCTGATAATAGCGTAAAACATTAGAGTTCCTTTTAAATAGAGGGGTGATTACGCCCCACTCTGTCGAGTGGAGCGATTCAGTTATTTGGGGCCTACTGCTGAATCAAAATGTCTTCTAGATCCAGCTCGGTGAGCTTTTTGATGCGGCTAAAGAGATAAAACAATGCGCCCATCATAATAAGGGTGGCAGGCACCGCGATTACGGGGAAGCTGAGGGCGGTCATTTTTCCGAGCTCCGCATTGAAAGCTTCAGTGCCGGGTGGGCTCACCAATAGATACTTGGCCAGTGCATAGTTCAGCACTGATGACAAAAAGAACGACAGGGTGATCAGATAAGAAGCATTGACCAGAGCGCCTTCGAACTCAGATTCGTGGTTGGTGCGCTTTAGCGCCGCAGCCACCTTGTCGACCTGTAGAATCTTGTCGTTGTAGAGAAATGTTTTGACCAGTGGGTAGCGGGTTTTCAGAGAAACCAACATCGCGATACCGAACAGTGCTGGGATGCCTGCTTCTTTGATGGCGATGTATTTCGGGTCTAACTCGAGCAGACTGATGCCGCCGGTGAGCATGATGCTAATGACGCCTAAGGCTGAGAAGAAATTAACTTTGCCCGTGCTGCGGAAGTCGTTGAGTCCATAAATAATGGGGAAGGCCAAGGCAACCACGATCGCCCATTGGGTGCCTAGGTGCTCTTCTCCGCTCAACTTGGTCAGAATGACGGTGGGAATAACGATGTTGAGAGCGAGGTTTAACAGTAAACTTTCGCGTTTCGGTTCATTTGCAGCTTGTGTCATTGCAGGACTCAGAGATAATAGCGGATAGTAAATAGTTACGGCGTGTTAGATTGCTTTATAACGTACTGTGCTCAGCGGTGAGCTCGATTTACGGCTTTGTTTCGGTAGCTGGCAGCACATTGGCGTTTTATACCACGTTTTTGATCCTATAGAGAGGTATTGGTTGCACGATTTACACACCCATAGTCGATGTTCTGATGGTATTTTACGTCCTCAGGCGTTGGTGTCGAGAGCTAAAGAGAAGGGCGTTTCAGTTTTGGCGCTAACGGATCACGATACCACTGTCGGATTGGCTGAGGCACGTCTAGCCGCCATCGAAGAAGGTATTGAGCTGATCAATGGTATCGAACTGTCGTGTCTGTGGAATGGCATTGGCATTCATATCGTCGGTTTGAATTTCGATCTCGAGCAGTCGTCGATACAGGACGCTCAGAGGCATCAGACTCGGAGTCGCGAAGAGCGAGCTGAAAAGATCGGTGAGCGGTTGGCCAAGCTCGGTATTGCGGGGGCCTTGGAGGGCGCGCGGGAGCTGAGTGATGGTGGCGTTATAGGACGGCCTCATTTTGCGCAATATCTCATCAATAAAGGCCATGTTAGCAGCATGAATGCCGCTTTTAAGCGCTATTTAGGCGCAGGAAAGCCCGGTGATGTAAAACAGTTGTGGCCCGATATCACTCAGGCCGTGGAGTGGATCGTTGGCTCTGGCGGTGTGGCAGTCGTGGCACACCCCGATAAGTACAAGATGACGAGGACCAAGCTGAAGCGGCTACTCGATGACTTCATCGAGGCTGGAGGTCAGGCGATGGAGGTGATCAGTGGCGGGCAAGCCCCCAATGTGACCCGCGATATGAGTTTGATCGCTCGCCAGAAGGAACTCTATGCCTCTTGCGGCAGTGATTTTCACGTGCCCGATCAGCCGTGGCAGGAACTTGGGTCTCATGCGCCGCTGCCAGAAGATTTGGAGCCGGTGTGGGAGCTGTGGTCTCAACCCTGAAATTCACCCTCTGTGACCTAGATTTTTCTTTTCCCATCAATGACTTGTGCCGACTGCAGGGCGAGAGTATGGTCGCTTTATGTCAGTCGGTTGTCATCGGCTAGGTTGAAAGTTGTCACATTTATGAGCCCTCAAGTAGGGTGTTTTGATCGGCAAGACAGGTGAAATCACTGTCATTCAGCCAACCACAGTGACCGAATTATAAGTAGAGCTAATAACAGAGCTAAGGGGAGTTTAGTGGCCCAGTTTTTCCAAATACATCCAGAAAACCCGCAGGGCCGCCTGATCAAGCAGGCGGTGGAAATCATTCGTGGCGGCGGTCTGGTGGTGTATCCAACCGACAGCGCTTACGCTTTAGGTTGCCATATTGGCGATAAAATGGCGTTGGATCGCATCAGAGCCATTCGACAATTGGATAAGCACCACAATTTCACCTTGTTATGTCGTGACTTATCAGAGTTGGCGACTTACGCCCGTGTTGATAACCAAACGTTTCGTGCCCTCAAGGGGCATACTCCCGGTCCATTTACCTTCATTCTTGAAGCTACTTCAGAGGTGCCCAAGCGGCTGATGCACCCGAAACGGAAAACCATTGGCATGCGCGTACCAGACAACGCCGTGGCCTTGGCGTTGATGGAAGAATTGGGGGAGCCCCTAATGAGCAGCAGTTTGCTGCTACCCGGAGAGGAGTATCCGCCCACCGATCCCTATGATATTCGGCAGACGTTAGAGCACGCGGTAGATCTCGTGATTGATGGCGGTTATTGCGGTATGGAAGCCACAACGGTCATCGATATGACAGGCGATGCTGCGGAGCTGATCCGTCAGGGCTGTGGTGATGCCAGCGATATGCTCGACTGAGACTCGGTGAGTGTCTAATTAGCGAATAATGGACGGTTGAACGGCTGTTTACCGACGACATTTAGCGCTATAATGGCCGGCTTGTTATCGACATTAGGATGGCAGGCAGAATACAGGCCAAGCGATAAGGGAATACAGCGCTGGCGGGGCTGTTGTGATAACAGGGTGCCAAGAGGGATTCCAATTCAAATGACGAAGGGTGATGCGTGAGCAGTGACATCGAAGCCGTAACCGTTGAAGACGAGGTCGATCTAGAACCCTCGACGGACGCTGTTGAAGGCTCTTCTACGGAAGGCTCTCTAGAAGAACCCACTCAAGGCACCTCAGAAGCCCCTGCTGAAGGCTCTTTAGAAACTCCCGCTGAAGGCTCTACCGCAAAAGCGGCGGATGAAAAGGCCGCGGCTGATGCGAAAGTCGGTCCAGAGCAAGCGGAAATGCCCTTTGCCATCGTGGACGGTGAGGCTTTCACCAAACTGCCCAAAGATTTGTACATTCCGCCGGACGCGCTGGAGGTCATCCTCGAAGCGTTTGAAGGTCCGCTGGATTTGTTGCTCTACCTCATTCGCAAACAAAACCTCGATATTCTGCAGATCAACGTGGCGGATATTACTCATCAGTACGTCAGCTATGTAGAGATGATGGAATCTCTCCAGTTTGAATTAGCAGCTGAATATCTGGTGATGGCGGCCATGTTGGCCGAGATCAAATCTCGCATGCTCTTACCTCGCTCTTCTGAAGAGGAAGAGGACGAAGAGGATCCAAGGGCGCAGCTTATTCGCCGATTGCAAGAGTATGAACGCTTCAAGCAGGCCGCTGAAGATATCGAAGAGATCCCGCGCATGGGTCGCGATATTCATCAGGCTCAAGCTCAAGCGCCAGATCGCAGTGTCACTCGCGCCGACCCCGATGTGGATATGCGTGATATTTTACTGGCGCTGTCCGAAGTCCTGCGTCGCGCTGATATGTTTGAGAGCCATCACGTAGAGAAAGAAAAGCTCTCTACCCGAGAGCGCATGACACAGGTGCTCGATAACCTCAGTGGCAATCACTTTGTACCTTTTGTGAGCCTTTTCAAAGTTGAAGAGGGCCGTTTGGGGGTGGTTGTAACTTTTCTCGCGGTGATGGAATTGATTAAAGAGCAGCTGGTTGAAATGATCCAAAACGAACATTTTGGTGCGATCCATGTGAAGGCACGCTCTGAATAACCGAGCCCGAATAACCCAATAAAAATAGAACAGATATCAGGTATTGAGTTTCATGAGTTTCGATAAACAATTGCTGACGCAAATTATTGAAGGTGCTCTTTTAGCCGCCGGTCATCCGCTGACGATAGAGAAAATACTGTCGCTGTTCGAAGATGACGAGGCTAATCCCAAGCCTGCAAAAGATGAAATGCTGGCGATATTGCAAGATATTCAAGCCCAATGTGAAGGGCGCGGCTTTGAGTTGGTCGAAGTTGGCAGCGGTTGGCGCTTTCAGGTGCGCAAAGAAACCGCGCCTTGGGTCAATCGCATGTGGGATGAAAAACCGCAGAAGTATTCCCGTGCGCTATTGGAAACGCTGGCGCTGATCGCTTACCGCCAGCCTATTACTCGTGGTGATATCGAAGAAATTCGTGGTGTGGCGGTGAGTTCCCACATCATAAAAACGCTCTCCGAGCGAGAGTGGATTAAGGTCGTTGGTCATCGTGATGTGCCCGGGCGTCCATCGCTTTACGCCACTACGCGCCAGTTTTTGGACTACTTTAATTTAAAGAGTCTGGAGGAATTGCCTTCCTTGGGTGAGATTAAAGATCTCGAGGAACTCAATAAAGAGTTAGATTTGGGCGGCGATATTCCCGATAGCGTCAAGCAGACGCTAGAATTGCCCGACGAAGAGTCTGAAAGCCATAACTCGGATGATGCAACCGACGGGGTTGAGTCTGGCGAAGAGGAAGTAATGGACGCTCCCGCAGATGTTGCTGGCGAGACTTCTACCGAGGATGAAACCGCAGGGGCTGAGACTGAAGCCGAGGAAAACGTAGAGCCATTGGAATTGTCCGATGTGTCTATGCAAGAGCCAGAGAGCGATACTTCTGATAACTCTGTGGAAGACGACGAGCAGCCACCGATTGGCGAATCGGCGTTTGAAGAAGATGGTTTGGATGAACATGCGCTGGCCGAAGCCGCCGTCGCCATTGCGGTGGAAGAAGAGCAGGACGAAGAACCAGGTCCCTTGGATCGTTTGTTATCCGGTGAAGCCCCCGAGGCTTATGGCAAACAAAATAATGAAGAACACAATGAAGAACACGAACAAGACACAGACGCGCTAGACACGGAAGACGAGGCGGAACATTCAAGTGAAGACGATGGGGAAGACACCTCATCGAAATCGGAGAGCAACAGTTTGTTTGCTCCCAGTGATGCGCCCTCGGTGTTCGATTAGACAACGAGTGGTGACTTAAGAGAGTTATGCGTAAAGACGAAAATATACCAACTGACGAAAAGCTGCAAAAAGTACTGGCCCGTGAAGGTGTGGGTTCACGCCGGGAAATGGAGCGAGTTATTGCTGCCGGTCGAGTCAGCGTCAACGGTCAACAGGCGAAGCTGGGTGACCGTGTTAAACATACCGATACCGTAACGGTTGATGGTCGCCGTATTAAGTTGCAGGCGCCTCAGAGTAACCCGATCCGCGTTATTCTGTACAACAAGCCGGAAGGGGAGATTTGCTCTCGATCCGATCCGGAAGGCCGGCCTACCGTTTATGAAAAGCTGCCAGAGCTTAAAGGCGAGCGCTGGATTTCGGTCGGTCGCCTCGACTTTAATACCAGTGGCCTGTTGTTGTTCACCAACAACGGCGATCTTGCCAACAAGTTAATGCATCCCTCCTCGATGATTGATCGTGAATACTTGGTGCGAATTCAAGGGCAGGTCGATGACGACATGAAGCAGCGTCTTCGCGATGGTGTAATGTTGGAGGATGGTACGGCTAAATTTTCCGACATTCAGGACGGGTCTGGAGAGGGCAGCAATCGCTGGTTCTACTGTGTAGTGATGGAGGGACGCAACCGCGAAGTCCGTCGTTTGTGGGAGTCTCAAGGGGTCAAGGTCAGTCGCTTAAAGCGTGTACGTTACGGCAATATCTTTATTCCGTCTCACGTGAGAGTGGGGCAGTGGATCGAGCTGAATCACAAAGAAATGTCAGAGTTGTGTGTGACTGCTGGTGTTCAGCCACCAAGACCCTCACCTTCGTCGCGCCAAAAAGATATGGATCGCGATCGTCATTTGAAGCGTTTACGCTCAAAAGGTCCACGTCGAAAGAAGTAATTCTTTCGGTTAAGTGGGCTCTCAAGCGGAGCAACAAACTCAGATATAAAAAAGGCGAACTCAGTTAGGTTCGCCTTTTTTGTTGGTGTTGTCCCCTCCTGAAACAGGCTAGATAGCCGATGGCAATGCTCGAAAATTCACTGAACTCGCTGTCGCAATAGATCTTCCAGATTAATCTGATCAGCGACAAAATTGCGAATGCCTTCCGCCAACTTCTCCGTTGCCATGGCGTCTTCGTTCATCGCAAAGCGAAACCCGGCTTCGCTGTAGCTCAGTTTCTCGATGGCGTCGGTCGGTATACTGGCGTCCAAGCGGCGAGTCAGTTGTCCTTGATCGTCTTGCAGTGATTGCAGCAGTTGTGGGCTAATGGTCAGGCGATCACAGCCCGCGAGGCCTTCGATTTCCCCTATGTTGCGAAAACTCGCACCCATAACAACTGTGCTGTAGCCATGCTGCTTATAGTAATTGTAGATGCGCGATACTGAAACGACGCCGGGATCGGTGACGCTGTCATAGTCTTGTACATCGGTATTGGCTTTGTGCCAGTCCAAAATACGACCTACAAATGGCGAGATCAGTGTGACTTTGGCTTCGGCGCAGGCGACTGCTTGGGCAAAACTGAAGAGCAAGGTGAGGTTGCAATTGATGCCTTCCTGCTCCAGTTGCTTAGCCGCTTGTATGCCTTCCCACGTCGAGGCTATTTTGATCAAAATACGAGATCGATCTACCCCTTTTGCTTGATACAGTTCAATCAATTGTCGGGCTTTGTTGAGCGTGGCATGAGTATCAAAAGAGAGGCGGGCATCGACTTCGGTAGAGACTCGGCCAGGTACCAGTTTGACTATCTCAGCACCGATAGCGACCGCCAGATAATCGCTAGCCAACCCCACGTCATGGTTGGCGCTGGCGAGAGATTCATCAATCAGATGGCTATATTGTGGGAGTTGTGCAGCTTTAAATAACAGTGAAGGGTTAGTGGTGGCATCCAGTGGTTTGAAGCGTGCGATGGCTTCGATGTCGCCAGTGTCGGCAACCACATCAGTCATGTTTTTTAGCTGTTCCAGTTTACTGCTCATTTCATACATCCCAGTTCACAACAATTTTTTCTATTTAAGCATGGTTTGTTGAGCTGTAACAGTCTGATTTGGTTACAATGTTGAAGTCTATAGAGCGTCCACAAATACGATAACCTGCCTAGTTTTTGTGCGTTATTGGCGCAAGTATTCGGCAATCAAAAAGGAGAACAATGATGACACGATTGAGTTGCGTAATAGGGTTCTTCGGCTCGTTGACGGTTGCGGGCTGCACATGGATAGAGGTTCAGCCGGGCGCTGAAACCATAGCACTCAAAACCCTCGAGCAAGTATCCGCTTGTAAGCGTTTAGGCACCGCTACGGCACAGACTAAGGATCGCGTCAGTTTCTATCAACGTGACGCCGCGAAAGTCGCTTCTGAGTTGCTGAGTTTGGCACGTAACGAGGCGCACTCTCTGAGCGGTGATACGCTAGTGGCTCTGGGTGAGCCCGATCAGGGGGTTCAGCGTTTCGGTGTTTATCGCTGTAATGGTCAGTAGGAAACCGGCGTGAGGATCAGAACGACTACAGAAGTTACGCCTAGCCGTTTTAACTGGCGCCTAATATGAGCACTCAGATCGATCAGCGTCAGGGGTTCTTATTAACTCGCCAGTGGGATGATGCCCTTACGTCCTCACGTTTTGGCAGTATTCGGCAGTTGCAGTTGAAGTTCTGGCTGCTTACCGAGCAAGGGCCGTTGAAGGTTGTGGTGAGTGAGCAGACCGGTGTTTTTTTCTTGCCCCAAGATCAATTGGCCGACGCCGAGGCGATCCTCGATCGACAGCTGGGTAAGTCTGCCGGTCATCCATCAATAACACCCGTTTGGTTTGCCAAGCCTCTCAACTTGAGGGATTTTGAGTATCAACCAGTCGTAGGATTGTATTTTCGTGAGCAGCGAACCCTGTACCGCGCTCGTGATGCGTTGGCCAAAAAAGGACTAACGCCCTTAGAAGCGGACGTACAGCCAACCGATCGATTTTTGATGGAGCGTTTTGTTACCGGCCCAGTGGAGGTTATTGGGACCATCGAAGAAGCTAACGGTATTGCTCAGATACGAGATGCGCAGTTAAAACCGGCGCAATTTATGCCGAGTTTTTCTGTGGTTTCGTTGGACATAGAAACCTCCATGAGTGGGGATCATTTGTATTCCATTGGTGTGGTTCTGCGTCATACAAAACGCGATGTCAGCGAGCAGTGGGTGTTTATGATTGATGAATCTGGCCTGCTGCAGACGCCAGATGATCAGCCCTATCTGGAGTATGTATCGGGCGAGAAAGCACTGTTGCGGCGCTTTCTCGATTGGTTTCACGACTGTGATCCTGACATCATCATTGGCTGGAATGTCATTAATTTTGATTTGCGTTTTCTGCAGCGCAAAGCCGATAGTCTCGGAATGCGATTGCATTTAGGGCGTGCCGGCGAGCGTATCGATTGGCGTCAGTCTCGCAATGAAGACGATCATTATACCTTAGTGGTACCCGGGCGACTGGTGATGGATGGAATCGATACTCTGAAATCCGCCACCCATAATTTCGAGAGCTTTAGTCTCGATTTTGTCGGCCAAGAGCTGTTGGGGCGCGGTAAGCTCACCGATGATGTCGATCATCGCGGTGAAACGATTACCGAGCAGTTCACGAGCGACAAACCGGCGCTGGCGGCTTACAACTTAGAAGATTGCCAGTTGGTGTGGGATATATTTGTCCATACACAGTTGATTGATTTTGGGGTTGAGCGGGCGCGCTTGACGGGGCTGGCGATGGATCGATTTGGCGGCTCGGTAGCAGCTTTTGATAATCGTTATCTTCCAAGAATGCATCGGCGTGGTTTCGTCGCGCCAATGCTGGTGGATGACCCTATTGGCGTGGGAAGCCCCGGTGGTTATGTGATGGATTCCATCCCGGGAATGTACGAACACGTACTGGTATTGGATTTCAAATCTCTATACCCCAGTATCATTCAAACCTTCAAGATTGATCCGCTGGCGAGGATTACCGGCTTTGAGCACGAACTTAAAGCGTCGGGTATTGAGCGAGCCCCGCATTGGGATCGAGAGGAAACCCAAGACGTAGATCGGCAAGATTTAGTGCCAGGTTTTAATGGTGCTGTTTTTCAAAAAGAGGGCGCCTTATTGCCCGATATCATCGGCGAACTCTGGGCGGCGAGAGACGAGGCTAAGCGGCAAAAAAATTCAGCCTTGTCTCAAGCCATCAAAATTATCATGAACTCTTTTTACGGTGTCTTAGGTACACCCGGCTGTCGTTTCTTCGACTACCGTTTACCCAGTTCGATCACCCTTCGAGGCCATCAAATCTTAACCCGTTCGCGAGAGCTGATTGAATCCCGTGGTCATCAAGTAATATACGGGGATACCGACTCGGTATTTGTTCGCCTCAATCAATCTGAGGTTGATAATGCCGACGAATTGGATCATCTTGGGCGAGAATTGGCTTCCTATCTTAATGATTGGTGGCGCGATTGGTTACAGGAAAACTACCACATCAGTAGCGCCCTCGAGATCGAATATGAAACACACTACAACCGCTTTGTCATGCCCACGATTCGCGGCTCCGATGCGGGCAGTAAAAAGCGCTACGCGGGTTTAATCAAGGGCGACGACGGCGAGTCGGAACTTGTGTTCAAGGGCTTAGAAGCGGTGCGAACAGACTGGACCTTGGTGGCGAGAAATTTTCAAAAAGAGCTTTACCGTCGAATCTTTATGGGTGAACCTTTTGAAAGTTATTTGATGGAGACGGTTGAAGCGATTCGCAACGGCGATCTCGATCAACAGCTGGTGTATCGCAAACGCTTGCGACGACGATTGGAGGATTACGTTCGCAATGTCCCGCCTCATGTTCAGGCAGCACGCAAGGCCGATGACTGGCTTGAGTCAGAAGGCTTGCCTGTACGTTATGCGCGCGGAGGCTGGATTCAGTATGTTCTCACCGTCAATGGTCCGGAACCGTTGGAAAACGTCAGCTCACCGCTGGATTACGATTTGTATATTGAACGCCAGATTGAGCCTATTGCCGATGGGATTTTGCAGTTTCTCGATAGCAGTTTTCAAGAGGTCACTGATCAACAGTTGGGGCTGTTTTAGCGCCGTGATTTCAAACTGTGCAAGCGTTGCGAGCGCGGTGTGAATGCCGCTGGCGCCAAGTTTAAATCATAGTCGGTATCGATAGGTTAATGGCTTACAATCATCAACAGACCAGCTGTGATTAACAACCTGCCTTCAGACGTGCGCTGAATGGTGTCGCCGCTGTTGATATCGACCCGCATGCTCGCGTATTGTCTGTTACCAATTCCATTTTATTGAGGTTTTCACTTGAACGTATTCCTGCCACCAGTCACATTTCTTCTTCGCTGCTGCGCTGTCTTGTGTGTCGCAATTTTGAGCGGTTGTGCGACTCTATCGCCATCGTTTGAAAATCCACAAGTCCAAGTCCTATCGATTAAACAACAGTCTTCCAAGGGCATGGATCAAACACTGGTCGTACTTCTGAATGTGCAAAACCCGAACGGGATTGAATTGCCCTTAGAGGGCATGTCTTACTCCTTGTCTATTGAAGGGAATAAGGTGGCAAGTGGCGTGACGTCTGACGTGCCCACCATTCCTGCCTATGGTGAAGCGAATGTAGCGCTGCCGGTGACCACCAATTTAATGGCAATGGTGCGGTTAGTAAGCGGTCTGATGATGAAAGGGCAGCAGGATCTAGACTATGAGCTGCAAGCCAAGTTGGATGTGGGCATTCCCTTAGTGCCTAAGCTCTCGGTATCCGAGGCGGGCACCATTCCCCTGGGATCTTTACGCTAGTATGGGTGTCTTCTCCCTGCGCAAAGCTCTGTTCTGCTTGGCTTATAGCCGAGTGCTCTGAAAGCAGAAGCGGGTTACTGCTTATTAGCCTCAGTAAAATTAGTACTTCAGGCGTGGTATGAGCTATACCTATAATGAGGACTTAAACGACAGCTGAAGGTCGGTTTATGTTCTACCAAAGAGCGGTGTTGTCGGTCAGCGTGCGTGTCGGTAGAGAGCTCTGGATGATCCATAGTTCTGGCCGATGGTACAGGTCGACAGGGCCGCTTTTATTGAAGGCTATAGGTGAGGTAGAGGGCAATGACAACTGATCAGTTAAAGGCGTCCATATCAACCACTCGATTATTAATGACCACGGCGTTGAACAGTAAACAGCGAGATTTAATTGGCGGTGTTCTTTCTGCCATGGGGGGCGCGCGTCCAGATCACTCGAAAGAGGCGCTATTAGTGCCGGTGGAGCAACAAGCCATAGACTTTGAGGCAGGTCACCCTAAGATTGCCCAAGGCGCTCGTGAAGTGATGGATTCACTGAATAAAATGGGTATCTGATTTTCTATTTAAGCGCGGATTGGGTGCCAACACTATCTTCTATGGCGGCATTATCAATGAGTTTAACGGCCACTTTATCGTGGCCGTTTTTGTCTCTCGCGCTAGGACTGATCATTGTCGTCCTTAATCTTGTCGATAAGATCACCTGTCGGCACGCACATTCACCGCTGTTGATTGATGTGTTCGACAACCAAATTGCTCAATTCTTGGCTTTGTCCAAAATAGCTCAGTAGGCGAATGTCTGCCTGAGGTCGCGCTTCCATGAGTTCCGCAACTTGTGCTGGGATGTCTTTCTCGACGTGTCGGCCACAATTGAAAAACAGTGGATAAACATCGATCGCTTGAATGGTCTCCGGCAGTTTTTGTGCGGCCTGCAGCAATGTCGGCGGCGCTTGTTCGAGCAGAGCTGGAACTACGCACGGGTAGTCTGATTGATTAGCAATTCGCTCGACCAGCTGAAAGAACTCTTGGTTGGCGCTGTCTCTGCGGCTACCGTGAGCCATGATGATAAGTGCTCGGGTCGCAAGCGCGCTGTCGTTGATGTTGGGCATAAGGATATCGAATCCAGTGGCTGATTGAATTAGAGAACGTCGTCGGGATGGAAGTCATAATTCCCTTGGTTGTCTATACGTTGGCGGCGCACAGTTTGGATGGCTTTTTGTGCCTGTAACGTCCAGATCGAGTGCTGGTCTTTCAGCACCGAAAAATCTTTTCTGATGAGTTGTTCGGCAATGGCGGAACGAGCGGCAATGCCTTGTTGAAAAGTCTGATAGGGGCCTTGCAGTTTACTCAGCTCCGCGGGTTGGCTACTAACCCCCGACATGGCAATCAACGTATAGGTTTCGTCTTCATTGCGCTTTAACTGCATTTCTATCCGCCATCCACGCTCATTTTCCAGAATCACTGTATTGGGGGCTGAGTGGGGCGAGGATTGTGAAGAGCCGTAACTGAGTTTCATAGGCGCAGTATAGCGGATTGCGGGGGGAGAGTTATAGCTCAGCCATCGGTTTCGATCGCTCTGTGGGCGTCTGTGATTTGAGGGCGGGTATTGCGGCGCGTGGCTAAATAGTGCTCGTTGAACACCGAAAAATAACGCAGCAGGTACTCAGTCGCAACGGCTTCTTCATTGGCAGCCAGTGCCAGTGCGGCAGCTTCGGCGGTGGCGAGTTGACCGCGTTCACAGGCTTGGCGCACCTTGTAGTTGCCCCAGTCGTGTTCACTGTTCGCGAGTGCGGCACTGAGATCCAATATGGGCAGATGCTTCATCCAGTGCCCTTGGCTGTACATCTTTCGCGCTTGCTTCCAAGTGCCGTCGAGCAATACCACGGTATTGATCGGCGCTCTATTGGAATCTCTCCTTGTTGGACTGGCAACCACTGCTCGCTGTTCGGAATCTGACGCAGGGAAAACTAAAAAGCACTGCCGCTCTTCATCGTTGAGGAGTTCGATCAGTTTGGGATCGGGCTCGGTGCGGCTCCACAAAAAAGCGTGGCATTGATCGGGAAAGGTATCGGCAATTAATCGACCCGTGTTGGTGGGTTTGTACACTTCATCGCGATGCATTAACACGATGAACTCCAGCTCACAGTGCTTGTGCTTACGCCAGGCACAGATGCAAGTGGCAAGTCCTAGGTGGCACTGAGGGCAGCGCTTCAGTGTGGCGCCGCGAGCGTTGAAGACTCGTGTGGAGGTCGCTTCACAATGGCTGCGCAATAGATCGATAGCGTGTGCTGGGAAAGTCATCGTCACAGCGTTTAAGATTGAGTTTCAATGGCGTTGGGATAGAGTTGGCGCCACATTTCGAAACCGCCATCGACACTGTGTACATCGCTAAAACCTTGCTCTTGTAAAAACTGTGTCGCTTGCTGGCTGCTGTTGCCGTGGTAGCAGAATACGAGAGTGGGTGCTGTGGCGTCGGCTTGTGCGAGAAAATCGGGCAGAGTGTCATTGTTGAGTGGCTGAGCGCCCTGAGGGTGACCGAGCACATAGGATTGCGGGTCTCGAATGTCCAACACTTGGCAGTTGTCTTGTAGCAAGTACTGATGGGCCTGTTCGCAACTGATTCTACTGATAGACATAGTTGTACCTCTGTTAATTTAGTTTAAATAGTAAGTGCTGATGGTTTAGCACTTGAGGGCCTCAAGTGTCGGTAGGCGCACACATAACCATAATTGTCGCTTGCATCGAGGAGACTTTTTCCTCGCGAGGATTGGTAACCACCACGTCGTACACCACGATACCACGGTCTTTTGCCTTGGGAGTGCGATAAGCTTTTTTTACCGTCATAGAGGCGCTGAGGGATTCATTAGGCAGAACCGGTTTGTAGTAACGCAGCTTGTCGACACCGAGGCCGGCGACGAGCTTGGTTTTTGAAAACAGCTCGGCGACCGTAAGCTTCTGTGTAATGGCGGTTGTTTGCAAGCCGCTGGCACAGAGGCAGCCAAGCGGTGATTGTTTGGCCTGTTCGGGATCAACATGGAAAACTTGAGGATCGTACTGTTGCGCAAATGAAATGAGTTCATCTTGGCTTAGGTAATAGCTGCCCAAATCCAGAGAAAAACCGGGTTGTAGATCTTCCCAGTAGAGTAAAGTCGTCACGCTGATCCTTAATACGTCGGTTGGATGGGGGCTATTCTACGATTCATCTGCAGGGGAATCTATGGTCATTCGGCGGTTGTTGATGCTGAATTCGGCGTATAGGGATAAAAAGTGGGCCATTTCAAACCTATTTTCTGCGACAGAAGCGGGTAGAATTTGAGCCACTCATGGATCACACGTTGAGTTATCGGATATCCAATCAAACACAATAAAAATCGCGATCTTGTCAAAGCAGCAAGTCGTATTTCTAAAGCGATCGATTACCGGAGAGTATTGATGTTGTTCCCCCTACAAACTCTGTTCTATAAATTTGTCATGCTGATCACTAAGATCATCATGTTCTTTGTTCCAGAATCTAAGCCTACAGTCTTATCTGGCGAAGGGTCTTCGGTTCGTTTGACCGAGACGATCTCTCATTTTGGTTTGAAGAAACCTTTGATCGTCACCGATGCAATGTTGGTCAAGTTGGGTGTTATTGACCCTATCGTTGACTCTTTGAAAGAAAAAGGCATTGAGCCCGTCATTTTCGATGGGGTTGAACCGGATCCTTCGTTTGACGTCGTTGATGCGGGTTTGGCAGCCTTAAAACAGGGTGCTTGTGACAGTGTATTAGCCATCGGCGGTGGATCATCCATTGATGCTGCGAAAGTGATGGCATTGGCAGGCAGCAACGACAAGTCGCCCCGTGAACTGGAAGGTAAGTTCGTTGCCAAAAATCCCGCGCTGCCATTGTTTGCGATTCCCACCACGGCCGGTACTGGCTCTGAGGTCACTGTAGCGGCGGTGATTACCGATAAGACCGATAGCAGTAAAAAATTGGTTTTGGATCCGAAAATTGTGCCGCTTGCAGCAGCTCTAGATCCGAGGATTATGGAGGGGTTGCCGCCACATATTACCGCGGCAACGGGGATGGATGCGTTAACGCATGCAGTCGAAGCCTATATCGCCACCTTTGCCACCAAGGAAACCGATGCCTACGCGGTTGCGGCGACTCGTATGATCGTCAGCAACTTAGAAACCGCTTATGAAGATGGCAGTAATATGCCTGCTCGTGAAGCCATGGCGCTGGGCTCATTTTATGCGGGAATGGCTTTCACCAAGGCGTTTGTTGGCTACGTGCATGCCATTGCTCACCAATTTGGCGGTAAGTACCACACGCCCCATGGTCTGGCGAATTCGCTGGTCTTGCCACATATACTTGAGTTCTCCAAAGACAAAATCAATGATCGCTTGGCCAATTTGGCGGTGGAGTGCGAATTGGGTCAGCGTCACGAAGGTGATTCGGTCTTGGCACAGAAATTCATCGATCGTATTTGGGCGATGAACGAAGCCATGGGCATTCCCAAAACCCTAGATGCTCTGCAGGCTCACGACATTCCTGAGATTGCCAAAGCTGCGCTGCACGAAGCGCACTACACCTATCCTGTGCCCAAGTATATGGATATGAATCAGTGTCAGGCTTTATTACGAAAACTGTTGCCGTCTTAATATGCCGCAGCTTTAGGTTTGATATTCGGCGTCTGAGGTTGGGTTGCCGAATGGGATAGGTTGAAGGGCTTTGATCTGATCTGAAGCCAATAAAAAGAGTCTCTTTAGGCTCTTTTTTTATGGATTTTTTACGGAATAAAATTGTACGGATGTGCAATAACGTATAGAAGAGTTAAGACAGTAGGGTTCTGGCGATGCAAGCGCTAAGCTTGGCATTTACACTAAAAAGAGTCCAGTGCGACTCATCCCCCAAGCCAACGCAGAGTGGCTCACGATCTTTTTAGCCTTAACCTGCTGGAAAAGATCTTATGGAGAGAGAGATGATTAGCTTCCGTCTTAACGGCGAAACAGTATCCACCGATGTTCCTTCAGATACCCCATTACTGTGGGTGATTCGTGAACACTTTCAATTAACGGGTTCCAAGTTCGGCTGCGGTAAAGGCCTGTGTGGCGCCTGCACCATGCATTTTAATGGCAATGCCATTCGTACTTGCGTGATGCCAGTGGCCGCGGTTGCCGACGGCGAGGTAACCACCATTGAAGGCGTGGGCCAACCCGATCAGTTACACATTGTTCAGCAGGCATGGATCAAACATAACGTGCCGCAATGCGGTTATTGTCAATCAGGGCAGATTATGTCGGCCGTGGCCTTGCTTGAACAAAATCCTAACCCGAGCGATGAAGATATTGATAACTTCATGAGCGGTAATATCTGCCGTTGTGGAACTTACTCCCGTATTAAACAAGCTATTCATTCCGCCGCAGATGCGAAACACAGTGGTGTCGTGTTGTTCGATCCACAGCAAGTGCAAGGAGGTGCCGCATGAGTCGTCAGCAGCAAGAGCACGTGTCGAATCCCAGTCGTCGTAACTTCCTGAAATTTGCCGGTATTACTGGCGGCGGTTTAGTGTTGGGCGTTTCTCTCAATGGCTGCAGCAGCTCGACGCCGCTGCCTTACAGCAGCAAAGATGCTTGGCAGCCAGACGCCTTCCTGCAAATGACGTCCGATGGTCAGGTTAAGTTCTTTTTGCCTCAGGCAGAGATGGGACAGGGCGTAACCCATGGGTTAACCACCTTGGTGGCGGAAGAGCTCAACATGCCCCCGTCGGATATTGATGTCACCGTGGCCGGCGTTCACAAGGATTACGACGTGCCCGGAGCGGGCATGCAGGTCACCGGCGGCAGCGCCAGCATGCGCACCCGTTATGAAGGTGTGCGTCAGTCGGCGGCGAAAATGCGATCTCTTATCGTTCAAGCGGCAGCCCAACAGTGGAATCTGCCGGCCGCAGATCTCGTCTTGTTGGATGGTAAGGTGAGCCACGGTGACCGAGTTGCCGAGGTTTCTGAATTTGTCGCCACTGCAGTAGCTCTGCCAATTCCTGAGCAAGTCACCTTAAAAGATGAAAAAGATTTTCGCTGGATTGGTAAAAGTAACCAGCCTCGAGTCGACGCCATCGCCAAGGTCACCGGCACGGCTGAATTTGGCATCGATGTAGAGATACCCAATCTAAAGCGTGCCGCGTTGCTGCGTTGCCCCGTCATTGGCGGCAGTGTAAAAAGCTTCAACAGCAATGGGGCTGAAAAGGCACTAGGCGTACATCAAGTGCTGAGTATTTATAACGGCGTTGCGGTTTTGGCCGATCACTATTGGCAGGCGAAAAAAGCCTTAGAGTCGATACAGGTGGAGTGGGATTATCCCGAGACTTTGAGTGCGCATTCGTCGGCGGATATCTATCAGGCGATGGGTGAGGCTTTGTCGGAAGACGGCGAAAACGCCTTTGAGCAAGGCGACGTTGCACAAGCATTTAGCCAAGCGGATAAAACGCTATCGGCACGCTACCAAGCCCCTTTTCTAGCGCATGCCACCATGGAACCCATGAACTGTGTGGTGCATTTGCAAGGTGATCGCGCGGAAGTATGGGCGCCCACCCAAGCGCCAGGATTAGCTCAGCAGATCGCATCGGAACACAGCGGTCTTGATCGCGACAACATTCAAGTCCACACCCCGTTTTTAGGCGGCGGTTTTGGTCGGCGGGCATTTCATGATTTCGTTGCCGAAACCACGGCTATTGCAAAGGCCACCGGCGTGCCGGTGCAGCTCGTATGGAGTCGTGAAGATGACATGCAGAACGACTATTATCGCCCAGCCGCCATGGCAGAATTTGAAGCGGGCGTGGATGACAGCGGCCTACTCAATAGTTGGCGGGTGAAACGCTCGGGGCCAAACATCATGCCCTACATGATCGATGAAGCTCTGGGTATGTTGTTGCCAGAGGCGGTGCCGCAGAGTATTTCGGAATGGCTCAGTAAACGTGGTTACGGCGTGTTCGACTCTTGGCAAATTGATCCCGCCAGTGTGGAAGGCTTGCACGAAGACTATAAGGTGGCCAATAAGCGGGTAGATCACGTCACTGTAGATCCCGGTCTACGCTGTGGTTACTGGCGTTCAGTAGGACATTCCTTTTCCGGCTTTTTCGTCGAGAGTTTTATGGATGAGGTTGCGTTGAAAACGTCGCAAGATCCTTTAGAGTTTCGTCTGCGTCACATGGACGATAATCCGCGTTTGAAAAACGTGTTGCAACTAGCCGCCAAGCAGGCCGGTTGGGGACAGCCAAAACCCGGTCGTTTTTTGGGCCTAGCCGCGGTTAAGAGCTTTGAATCCTACGTGGCGGAAGTGGCTGAAATCTCAGTAGAGAACAACCAGATTAAAGTCCACAAAGTTACCTGTGCGGTTGATTGTGGACGAGTGGTTAATCCCGATATCGTGCGTACGCAGATGGAAAGTGGTATCAACTATGGGTTAACGGCGACCTTGTTTGGTGACATCACCATAGAAAACGGCGCGGTTAAAGAATCCAACTTTAATGACTATCCTATTTTGCGTATGAGCGAAGCGCCAGAGATTGATGTCATTTTAGTCGACAGCAAAGAGCCGCCAACAGGGGTCGGGGAGCCGGGCTTGCCACCGATTGCACCTGCGGTGGCCAATGCCGTGTTCGCCGCAACCGGACAGCGTCTGCGTTCCTTGCCGCTAAAGCTGGCGTAACACATTGTTGTGATGAAAAACGTTGGTCGGTAGTGGATCGCTCATCTGTTGACTGACGTTTTTCTCTAACGGGAAAAAGATAAATGGCCGCAATTGCGTTTGGATTGCGGCTTCTTTTATTCTCTGTCGGCAATTATCGAAGTATTCACGAGGTTCTCTTTTGCAAAATACGCAACTGGAAGTCTTACAGGCGGCGCTGAGTGCGATGCACCGAGGTGCAAAAGTCACTCTAGTGTCGGTAATCAATACTTTTGGTACATCCCCGAGGCCCGTAGGCTCATTGTTGATGGTATCCAGTGATGGTCATATTGCTGGATCAGTCTCCGGTGGATGTATCGAGGATGACTTAATGGAGCGGCTGGTCAATCAGCCGCCTGAGTATTGCGAGCTACTCAAGTACGGCGAAAGTGAAAAGGAACGCCACCATTTTGGTTTGCCCTGCGGTGGCAGTTTGGATTTGTTGTTGGAGCCTTTAGCTGATCAGCGTCAACAGATTCAACAACTGATCGAACGTTTAGAGCAGCGCCAGACCTGCGTTCGTAGTGTTGATGTGGCTTCTGGCGCAACGCAGTTGAAGCCATACAATCAAGGCGATATTGCGCAACTGTTAACAACTCACTCTGCTGTTTCCCAGCAAAAGAGTAATGCAGACGAGTGTACACAGTGGGTCAACGTTTTTGGACCTGTGTGGCGCTTGTTAATCATTGGCGCAGGGCAAACGTCGCGCTATCTAGCGGAAATGGCGAACGCACTGGGCTATCGTGTGTTGATCAGTGACCCGAGAACCCAATACCGCCGCGATTGGAATCTCTCCTATACCGAGTTGTTGGAGGGCTATCCCGATGATGTGGTTCGACAAATCCAACCCGATGATCGCACGGCAATTGTGGCCCTAACCCACGACCCAAAACTGGATGATTTGGCGCTGCTCGAAGGCCTCGCGTCTGAGGCCTTCTATATCGGCGCGCTGGGATCATTCAATACCAATCGCAACCGCCGCCAACGTTTACAAGAACATTTTGGTTTTACTGAATCTCAGCTGCAACGACTGCAAGGGCCGGTTGGATTGCCCATTGGCAGTAAAACACCACCGGAAATCGCCTTGGCTGTGATGGCGGAATTGACGGCCTTGAAAAACGGTGTTGATTTGAAAGCGCAGTTGAGGAATTAGTCATGAGTGCATCCAGTGAAGCCATTATTAGCGGAAGCACCGGCGTGGTCGCCGTTATTTTGGCGGCGGGCAAAGGCAGCCGCTTCGGAGGTGATAAACTCCTCGCCACACTGAGTAATCAGCAGGTGATTATTCAACAAGTGATCGATCGTGTTTCTCCGGTCTTCGACGATTGGATTTGCGTGGTTCGAGATGAGGACACGCGACTACAGCAGTATCTCAGCGAGAATAAGTGTCCTTGGGTGATAGCCCCTGAGGCGGCGCTGGGCATGAGTGCAAGTGTGAAGGTGGGGGCGGCACACTTCCCCGATGCAAAAGGCTGGTTGTTTGTACTCGCCGATATGCCCTATGTGGCAGTGTCGAGTTTTCAAAAGCTCTATGCGCAAATGATGGCTGCAGAGGAGCAACCCTCTATCGTGATTCCTCGATACCAAGCTCGCCGGGGCAATCCCATTGGTATTTCCAAGCATTTTTTCGCAGAGTTCAGAATTCTAGACAATGATGTTGGTGCAAGGCCTATCGTACAAAAACATCCTCAGGCGCATTGTTACGTTGAGCTAGAAGATGAAGGTGTCATTCTGGATGTCGATCAAAAACAAGATATTCGGTAGCCGAATTTTGTACCTTACTCCATTCTCGTATCCGTGGCGCATAAATAATTATTTGTTTTTGTCATACTCATAGATCTGATTATTCACAAATAAACTTTCAATACTGGCGTCAAACTCCCTAAGGTAATTGTTGCACTTTTCTTTCGTGCATCCATGTTGGCAATCGGCGATATGAGTGGCCATCTGATCGAATTCTTGGTTCATGCATTCTCGATTGCTCGGTGACAATAATAAAAACTCAGGGAGAGTTTGTATGTCTATCCGTCGTCGTATTAATGCTCACAATGAAGGTGGTGTTACTCGGTTCAATGGGCGTAGTTCTTTCAAATCCCTATACGCCTGGCCAAGTGAAATCATCACTAAGCGTCCTCTTCGTTTCTTGTTAACGTCTTTATTGCCTCTACCTCTTGCGATTGCTGCAACCGTGAGTCACGCGCAGTCAGAGTCAAGCGAGGAAGTGATAGAAGAGGTGGTCACCATCGGTACGCGTACCAAGGGGCGCACCGCCGAAGATCTTCCGGTGCCGGTGGATGTATTGAATTCCGAAGCCCTAGCCAAGACCGGGCATACCGAAGTGGGGCGCATGCTGCAATCATTGGCGCCCTCGTTTAACTTTTCCTCTTCCAGTATCAGTGACGGTACCGATGCGCTCAGGCCGGCAACTTTACGAGGATTAGGACCCGACCAGACCTTAGTGTTGATCAATGGTAAGCGCCGACACCAAGCTGCACTGATTCACATTAATACTTCGGTAGGGCGCGGTACCGCCGGCGTCGATATGAATGCGATTCCAGCAGCCGCCATTGAACGTATCGAAGTTTTGCGAGATGGCGCAGCGGCGCAATACGGTTCTGATGCCATCGCCGGCGTGATTAATATCGTGTTAAAGGATGCCAGTGAAGGGGGCCATATCAGTACCTCTTACGGTGAGTATTCTGACGGCGACGGTGAGACCTATAACGTCGATCTCAACAAAGGTTTTGAGTTAGGCGAAAACGGCTATTTAAACGCAACCTTGAACTATCGTGATCGCAGCGACAGTAATCGGGCGGGCCTGCAAGGAGCCTGTGCCTACGGCGGTTGTGCGGACACAGATGCAAACGGTATTGATGAAATCGGCGATCCGCGGGAACTTGGTTTTGATCGCGGCAGCTTTCGAATTGGTGATGCCGATTCAGAGCAGTGGGCATTTACCTTAAACGGTGCCATCGATGTTGGCAGCGCAGGTGAAATCTACGGATTCGTAACGTATTCTGAGCGAGAGAATGAGTCCGGTGCCTTCTATCGTAATCCAAGCTCAGGTTCTGACTCCTATTTGGATGACGGCGACAATGTTGTCCCCAACGGTTTTCTTCCTCTGATTCAATCTCAGATTGATGATCTGTCTTTCAATATTGGCTATCGCACAGAATTTGATTCTGGCATGACCTTAGATCTGTCCTACACCAATGGTGTCAACGAAATCGAATACACCACCGCCAACTCCATCAATTATTCCTACGTGAACTTTTTGAATCTAGGCGAAGGCCTCAGTGACGCCGATGTGCGTAGCAGTATTCCCAGAAAAGCAGATGCCTATGATCTGGAATTGGGTTTAGAGACTTTCAATATTGATATGACGCACAGTATTGGTGAGTTAGGCATTGCGGTAGGTCTAGAATATCGCAACGATGACTACGAAATCACCCCCGGTGATGAATACGCCTACGGAGATTTTGATACGGTCAATGGTGTGTCTCTCTATGCGCAAGATGCCAGCGGTGGTATTCAAGGCTTTCCAGGAATTTCGCCGGCGTCAGCCGTTGATGAAGATCGCGATGTGAAGTCTGTCTATGTGGATTTAGAGTACCAACTGACCGATGACTTACTCGTGAGCGGTGCAGTTCGCTACGATGACTACTCAGATTTTGGCGACACCACCAACTTCAAATTGGCCGCCAACTGGGCGCTGAATGATTATGTGCGTTTGCGTGCAGCGGCCAGTACTGGATTTAGAGCGCCATCAATGCAGCAGCAGTACTTCAACAACATTGGCACTCAGTTTATAAACAACCCCGCAGATCTAACTGGCCCGCAAATCCCTGTTCAAGTGGGGACCTTTCGCAACGATAGTGACTTGGCCAAAGACTTAGGCATTCCACAACTGGAAGAAGAGGAGTCTACCAACTGGAGCGCGGGTATTATCTGGACGCCGATAGATCAGTTAAGTATTACTTTGGATTACTACTCGATTGATATCGATGATCGTATCGTGATCAGTAATAAACTTGAGGGTGGTGACGATCCCAGTGGTAACTTGGGGCCTGCGTTGACGGCTGCAGGGGCTGGCGCGGCACAGTTTTTCCTCAATGGTGCTGATACCGAAACTCGAGGTTGGGATTTGGTAGCGACTTATCAAGCCATTGAATTTGCCGGTGGTTTGTTAGATCTAACACTGGCTGGTAACACCACGGAAACCGATGTGGTTGATTTGTTCAGCTCTTCAGGTGGTGCGCTTTCGGCGCTTGATCCAGAGGTGGTCTTTAGTTCACAAGATGTATCCATCATCGAAGAGTGGCAACCTGAAGATCGTATCAGTCTCAGCGGTTATTGGCAGAGAGACAACTGGACGGTGAATGTTTCGGTCAATCGCTTTGGTGAGTACACCATTGAAGATGGCGATAGACAAACTTACGATGCGGAGGTGCTAACGGATTTGAATATTGATTACGCCTTTGAAAATGGTTTTAGCGTTTCATTAGGTGGCAACAATATCTTTGATACATATCCCGATAAAAACAAGATAGGTAACAGCCGAGGTGGTGTTTTGGAAGATGCCCCTGGTGGTAACGTTATCGTTAATTCTCCTGGGGTGTTCACCTACTCTCGTCGTTCAGCGCCATTTGGTTTCAACGGCGCCTACTGGTACGGGAAAATCTCCTACGATTTCTAAGTGCCTTTGGGCTGACGTCGTAGTTTTCGATTAGAACTGAAGGCAGGGAGACTTGCCTTCAGTTTTTTTAGCTCGTAAATTGATGTCAACGTTTGAGAGTAGATAGGGCTATTGGAGTCGATTGCCCATGTCAGCAAGTGATCTTTCCTAGCTGCTTTAGTCAGTAGAAGTGTCGACGCTACTTGACAGAGTCTTCTGAAGTTAGAGTTTTTAGAGGCTCCGCCAAGGCAGAAAAACTTCTGGGCGCAACATACTGAAGTAGCTCTTTGCCCTCTGTATTGAGAACGATGTCCAGCCCACGAGTGGGATAGAGAAAATGTTCTATATTGTCCTCACCGTTGATGCGTTCTTCGGGCTCACCGAATCGATCTAGGATTATGCTCTCATCGAGTCTTGCCGAGGGTAAGTAGCTAATGCTGTCGATGGGCCAGTTTTGGATTTGAGTCAAATCGTCTTCACTGAGCAAAAACTTACGAGATCCCGAACCGGTGTAGCTCGAGGAAGCCGCAGCTGCTTGCATCTTATCGAGTTGTTGTTGGCTGGCGCGCACGCGGGCAATGAGTTTCCCTTGCAGCGGACCAATAGGAAAGTGGCTGTAGTAGATCTCTAGGCCGCTGTAGTCGTCGCTGATGATGGCCAGCTCGTGGTCGATGCCGTGCAGCTGCAGCAGTTCATCGA
Organism: Cellvibrionaceae bacterium; assembly: GCA_002707785.1. Classification (GTDB taxonomy): domain Bacteria; phylum Pseudomonadota; class Gammaproteobacteria; order Pseudomonadales; family Cellvibrionaceae; genus Pseudomaricurvus. The sequence goes on from PANW01000052.1 coordinate 48,241, forward strand.
CGGTGGTGTGTTCTAGCGTGATACCAAATACGTTTGAGGTGCCATCGTCGTTTATCTCGATGTTCCAAGGTAAGGTGTAAACCTTGGTGCTGTCGGCGTCTTGCTGCTCTGTGTTTGTGAACAGAGGTTTTGTGAACACATAGATAGCCGCGACCACAATAGCGATGGCGACGATGATGACTTTGGATGAGCGCATGTAAAACCTATGATGAAAATGGGGATGGTCAACTAAACTTCTATTGGATTAACGGCGTTTTTTGGAGCCACTTTTGTTTCGATTATTGCGACGTTTCTTAGGGGCGTCTTCTGTGTCGGCAGAGGAATCTCGAGTACCGGCTTTAAAGCGACGTTTGCGCTCGGCATTTTCGGCTTCCTTCTTAGCGGCCGCCTCGGCAATTTCCTGCTTTTCCACGTCGATCATGGCGGGCGTTTCTAAAGTGATCGCCCCGAGCGTACCTGAGCGAAATTCGTTGATCAGCACCTCACAGATTTTGTGAAGGTTAACACGACCACCGGCACTCAGTGCTCCACGACGTGCGGCCGCTAGCTCTAAGAATTCGAGCTCGGTATCCGGTATTTGCTCGAGATCAAAGCGTTGCTTGAGTAAGTCCGGGTAAGCCTGAATGAGAAACTCTGCGGTAAAAAAACCCACGTCGTCGTATTCCATTGCCGTGTCTTTGATGGCACCCGTGGCCGCAAGACGATAGCTGCTTTTGGGATTTTCGACTTTGGGCCAAAGGATTCCAGGAGTGTCGAGCAGCATAATGCCGCTGCCCAGATTGATTCGTTGCTGGCTTTTGGTGACGGCGGGCTCATTGCCGGTTTTGGCGATGGTACGTTCGGCCAGCGTATTGATCAGTGTGGATTTACCGACATTGGGGATGCCCACGATCATGGTGTTAATGGCTTTCACGCTGGCGTCTTTCTCTGGCAGCATCTTTCGGCAGAGATCCAGTAGCGATTTCATCTTGCCCGGCTGTTCTGTAGTGATGGCTAAGGTTTTTACGCCTTTTTCCTGCTCGAGGTAGGTTTGCCAAAGCGCCGTTGTTTTGGGATCGGCAAGGTCGGTTTTGCTCAACACCTTGATGCAGGGCTTATCACCTCGCAATGCGGCAATAGCGGGGTTTTCGCTGGAGAAAGGAATACGGGCATCCAGTACTTCGATCAGCAGATCGACTTGAGGTAACACTTCTTTGATTTCTTTTTGGGCTTTGTGCATGTGCCCGGGATACCACTGAATGGCCATCGGTCGCGCCTTTTCTTGAGCGAATAAACCTCTATTGCCAATCGGCTCGGGTGGAGTGACGGCAGTAGGGAAGGGCGCTATTGTACTGAGCTATGAGTGATTCGTTAATAGCTATTGGTGCTTGGAGCAATGAATAAGGGGCAAAATGCCTCATTAGAGGCGCTGGAGACAGTATTCCTGTAAATCTAGTTCAAAACCCGATAGCCACGACCTTTCAGGCAGTTTCTCACCACGCGCTGTTTTTCTTTCTCACCCTGCGAGTAGCCTCTTACGCCTCCAGTGATGGCTCCAGCTCCTGCGCCTTTCTGTGCCGTGCTGCTGTTGCCGACAACGGCGCCTAACACGCCGCCTAGAACCGCGCCGGAGGCGGTACCCTTGGCGACCTTGTCTCCGGTGTTGACTTGATTGGCGTAGGCCTTGCATTCATCGAGATCAGCCTGATAGGCAATCAGGTCGACTCCTTTGCGATCGATAATGATGCCGCCATTGTGTTGTTGGGTGCGGCTGGAACTGCATCCAGCCAGCAGGATAAGACTCAGCAGGCTAGCAATGAGGGAATAGCGCATGATAAAGATCCTCGTGACAGGAGAGCGCCTGATGGTCAGGCAGGGCAGTTCTATAAGGTTAGTATGGCAGTTTATCTTTGCGGCCTGAACTGTGGCTGAATCAAAGAACGACCGTATTTTGGTATAGTGTCAGCTTTGAGACATAGTGCAGGCAGAGGGTTGAGAGAGTTGACGGATGTGCAGTTGAATGATCAAAGGAAGACAAAGCCCGCGTATCTGCAAATTGGGATTCAGAGATGATTGGATTGGGCGACGAGCATTACCGTTTGGCATTTTGTTTGGCTAATCGGCCAATGATTGACCACTATCCGCAACTGGATCACCTGCAGCCGCTTGCCGCGGGCGAGCTGTCTCACATTGTGTCCAATACCAGTAATCATTGGCGCAAGGTGTTTAATGTTTTCGCTAAGTTTCTCTATCAGCTCTGTCCGACACGACGCTCACGCTTTGCCGACTGGCAAAGTTACCGCGATCAGCAGCTGCTGCAATCAGGCTCGGGCGATGCGTTATTGTTCTCGCCACCGCCCATTACCGATAGCGGCGGAGTTATCCACATAGTCGCTGGCAAGACTTACGCGACACAATTGGGGCTTGAGCCGTTGCACTGGCTGGATCAACATTTTGCCCTACATGCAACGGCCCCGCTGATCGTCAGCCCTTATTTGGATTATCGACAATTGAGCAACGAACGTATTGATCGATTGGTTGATCTGGTGGCCGAAGTCGAGGCGAGGAAGCAGCCGTGAAAACTGATGGAGGCAGCACTCAAGACGACAATAGACGAGAAAACGACAGGCGCTTGAGCCAAGGCCGACGAAGCTTTGATATCCCAGCTGAGGCCTTGGAAGTGGAATTCGAGGTGAAAAAAAGCCGTTTCATCGCTCGCGCGGCGCGGGCCAATGATCGAGCCGCCGCGCTAGCCCTATTGCAGCAGGCGAGAGAGGACTATCCCGATGCGCGGCATCACTGCTGGGCGTATCTGATTGGGGATCCTCATTCCCCAGTCACCGTGGCGATGTCGGACGATGGCGAACCCAGTGGAACCGCGGGAAAGCCCATTCTCAATGTGTTGCAACATAAACACGTGGGAGATGTCATGCTGGTGGTGATTCGCCATTTTGGCGGCATTAAATTGGGTGCGGGCGGGCTGGTGCGAGCCTACAGTCAGGCGGCACAGCAGGTCATGCAGGCGCTACCGACCGAAACACAAGTGCCCAAGCAAGAGTGTCGGGTACGCGGCGACTATGCTTTGGAGCAAAGCCTTCGTCACTGGTTATCAAGCCGCGACGGTCATCTGGTGGCGGTGGAATACCTGCAAGAGGTGTTCTGTCGTATCGAGCTGCCCGATGTTCATATTCCCGAATTGAAGGCTTTTGTGGTTGCCCAGCGGGCAGTTTTGCTCGATGACGACGAAGAGCCTGAATAAGCGCACGATAGTCCGGTGGATTGATTGCCAATTCTGGGGCGAATCGCCATACTTCGCCGATTAATTCTAGAGTGATGTAGCAGGAAAGGTTCATGGTTATTAGCGACAATGCAGTAGTTTCGTTTCACTATCGCCTGAGAGAAGAAGGCGGTGAGATCTTTGAGGATTCCCACAAAGAAACCCTCATTCTCTATTTGCACGGCCACAAGGGCATGCTCGCGGGCCTAGAGGAGGCGATGGCAGGTAAATCTGCCGGTGATTGTTTCGATGTAACTGTCGATCCCGATAAAGGCTATGGTCGCCGTCGGGAGGGCGCCATTCAGCGCGTTCCTAAGAAGCACCTGTTGACCAAAGGTAAGATCAGTGTCGGCCAAGTCGTTCAGGTCAATACCGAAAAGGGTGCTCAGGAAGCGGTGGTGGTTAAAGTCGGCTTAAAAAATGTCGACATTGACTCCAATCATCCGCTGGCGGGGAAAACGCTGGTATTCTCTGTAGAGATTGTCGAAGTTCGAGAAGCCACTGCCGACGAGCTGTCGCACGGACACGCCCACGGTGTTGGCGGCCATCAGCACTGATCGCTCTTGGTCGCGGGAGTGACACCATGGTGAAACGCTATTTTCTAATGGCTGTTGGCTGGCTCAGTATTGTATTGGGTGTTGTGGGTATTTTTTTGCCAATTTTGCCAACCACCCCGTTTATTTTATTGGCGGCTTGGTGTTTTGCGCGATCCAGCGATCGGTTTCATCAGTGGTTGCGCAATCATCCTCGCTTGGGGTTGATTGTTCGCTCTTGGGAAGATGGTCAAGGTTTACCCCGTAAAGTGCGCAATCGTGTATTGATATTGCTGTGGTTTAGCTTGCTGTCTTCCTCGCTCATTATTGGGCGTATTTGGGCCGCTGCCACTCTACTGTGCATTGGCAGCTGCGTGACTTGGTATTTGATGAGCTTGCCTTTATTAGAGGACAGTGATGACGACAAATCCGGTGAGTCAGACAAATGTGATGATTCTAATAAGTGTGATCAAATTTGATTTTCTGTCTGATCTTGATCGAGTTGGCGGCAGCTAGAGAAATGGTAGTTCCGCTGTCAACGATTCCCAAATGAGAGAATAAAGAGATTAAAGAGACCAAGGAGCGTCTTTTGAGCCATCCATCTAATCCATCTTCTACACTCACCACTCCGCTTAGATTTATTCCTTTTCGACGACAGGATATTGTCGATCGCTTGTTGGAAGAGTTGCATCTGTCGAAAACCGACGCGGTCGACTTTCAACAATTGGCGAAATTGCTGAACAGTTTATTGCACTTCGAGTTTCATCAACTGTTGGAGGACTTTAAGCAAGCTTATGCGCCTCTTGACCCCAATGCCGATACTCACGTGATAAAGGGGTCGAAATCCGCAGCGAATCGTTCATTGAAAGTGCTGTTAGAGCGAGTGCTGGATAAAGCCAATTACGAGCGAGTGACGACAGCAGATCTGGAGCAAGCGCTGGAGGAGTCCTCGCTGTTTAAAATTCGTTTGCAAGTCGACTTTGACGATTTTGATGAAGTGCTACTGTTTTGCCGCGGTGAGAGCCTGCGTCAGGAAACTTTGAGCGATTGGTTGGGGTTGCGACAGAAAACCCTGCAGTTCACCAACTACGACCGTGTGGTGGTGTATCTTAAATTTCGAGAGGACCTCGAAAACGATAACCCTTGCTGCACGCCAGGCATGACTATGCTGAAGTTGTTTCAAGATGTGCCCAAGGCTGATCTTGAGATGTTGTTCCCCAATACCCGAGTGCGTATGCGTCTCATGGACAAACTGCTTATCGGTGTCCCTGCGGCAGTGGGCGGTGGTGTCGTTATTTCCACGAAACTGGGCGGGTCGCTGATTTTATTGGCGTCATTGGCGGGTTATTGGTTGGGTACCCATGATACACCGGTGCAGTTGGATCAAACGGCATTGTTGGCACTAGCCGCGGGCGTTGGTGCATTGGGGGCTCATCTGTGGAAGCAATTTAACAACTTTAAGAATCGAAAGTTACGCTTTATTCAGACCTTAACTCAGAACTTGTACTTTAAGAACCTGGATAATAACGCCGGTGTTTTCCATCGACTTCTGGATGAAGCCGAAGAGGAGGAGGGCAAAGAGGCGCTACTTGCCTACGCGTTCTTGTTACAAGCAGACCGAGCCATGTCGATGACAGAATTGGATGGCTACATTGAGCACTGGTTTGAGCGGCAATTGGATTCCACCGTCGATTTTGAAATCGATGATGCTATTGAAAAGTTGATACGTTTTGGCTTGATCACGGATGAGGGACAGCAGCACTATCGAGCCGTTTCTGTGGTCGAAGGTTTACGATTGTTAGATCAGCGTTGGGACAATATCTTTCCCTATGCCAATAACATGGGTGCTAAAGCCCAGGATGCTCATGAAACCCAAGTCTGATAAATCTTCACCGTCGAGTTTGCACTATGGTCGAAGGTTGCGTCCCGAAGTCGATGAAAGTCTGTTGTCGGGTGCGAAAGGCTGGATACGCAACCTGCGCGATTGCGCCGAGATTGCTCAGGAGTTTTACTACGGCTTTAGTCGGCTCAGAAAAATCGGGCGGTGCGTGACCGTGTTTGGCTCGGCACGTTTTCAGTCAGATCATGCCTATTATCAGCTGGCACAGAATACAGCCTGTCGGCTGGGGCAACAGGGGTATTCCATCATGACCGGTGGCGGCCCGGGCATTATGGAGGCGGCTAACCGCGGTGCCCGTGACGCCGGTGTGCTGTCGGTGGGGTGCAATATCGAGTTGCCGCATGAACAACAACCCAACCCTTACTTAGATATCTGGACGGAGTTTAATCACTTCTTTGTGCGCAAGGTCATGTTAGTAAAGTACTCTTCGGCTTTTGTGGTACTGCCGGGTGGTTTTGGCACCATGGATGAAGTGTTCGAAACACTAACGCTCATTCAGACCGCGAAGATCAAGCGTTTTCCGTTAGTCGTGATGGGAACGGAGTATTGGCAGCACCTGCGCACTTTCATCAATAACACCATGATCGCCGAAAACATGATTCTTGCGGAGGATATCTCCTCCATATTGATCACTGATGATGTCGAAGAAGCGGTGGCTTTTATCGAGCAATATCCACATCGCGCTTAATACGGCGGCTGCCCGCTGATTTTATTTCCACTGCTGTTGTTCAATACTGACACTGCTTTCGCCGTCGCTGATGGTTAAACTCTGGTCTTGAATGAAAGCACTTAAGTCCATCGAACGATTGGCGAGATTGGCCAGAGCTTCCATAGCGGTGGCATCGAGATTGACAACACGCAGATGATCAAAGCGCTGTAACTGTGTTTCGATTTGTTGCCACCAGATCTCTGCTCCGTGCCCACTATAGCAATAGATACTCACTTGCTCAGCCTTAGCACAGGCCTGACGAATACGTTTTTCATCGGGCTGGCCCAGCTCAATCCAGTGCTTGATTTGATCGCTGTAATCTTTCAGCCAAATATCTGGTTCATCGTCCGTGCTGATGCCTTTGGTGAAGGCCAGCTCTTCATCCGCATTCAGGCTATATACAGCTAACCTCGCCATCATACGCAGGTCTGTTTCTGATGGGTGACGGGCAATGGTCAGCTGATGATCGTGATAGTAATGGCGATCCATATCGGCGACATTGAGTGCTGCTTTGAAGACGGTTGCTTTAATAGCCATAGATGATACTACTTAGAGAATAGGGAGCCTTGGGGTTGAACCGCTTGAGTGTCATTCAATTCACAAAGAGATCAGAGCTGAAAAGTGTCAAAGATTGGTAAAACCGTGATCTGACGGACACAGACGGCAAAGTAATATTGTATCCTGATTCCCTCGGTATGAGGCAGGAATTTACGCAGATTTCACGGCGAGAAGATCGTGCAGCAGTATAAAGCCGTTCAGCAACAGCAGATTTTGAAATCTCTTATAGAAGGAATAAAACGATGAATCGTACCCTCAAATCTTGGTACACCTGGTTGCCAGTTGTGGCAGCGCTAGTGGTACTACCTACGGCGGTAACCTACGCCGCAGAGGTTCCGCAGGTCTCAAGTTCCGGCAATGGGGTGGTAGAAGCTCAACCGGATATTGCCATTGTCAGTGGCAATATCACTCTTCAGCGTGATACGCCTGAAGAGGCGGTCAATAGTGTTCGTGAAAAGCTCGATCAAGTGATCAAGGCTTTGGCCAAAAGTGGTATCGATAGCCGTGATATTCAAGCGGCGCAGGTGTTAGTGAATCCGCAATATCATTATCAACGGGACAAGCCTCGAAAGCTGAGTGGCTATCAGGGCAGTGCTAACTTTACCGCCAAATTACGCAACTTGAAGGGGTTGTCTAAGCTCTATGGCGTGGTATTTAAAGCGGGTGCCACGGAGTTGCAACCGACTCAGTTCGATTTCAGCAACCGCGATGACTTAGAGTTGCAAGCCATTACTAAGGCGGTAGAAATAGCTAAGCGCAAAGCCGAGGCCGGCTTAAAACCTCTCGGGCAGAAGGTGGGTAAGGTGCTGCTGTTGAATGTCGATACTCGTTGGCATCAACCACCGATGTATAAAGGAGCACGTATGGCAATGATGTCTGAAGCCGCGGATGCCGCACCGCAGGTGAACGTGGGTGATCGAAAAATCGAGGCCACCGTCTCCGCTACTTTCTCTATTCGTTAGCAGATAGATCGGGCTGCTTCTTAGCGCGAAGCAGTCTATCTCAATCATTGTTGGAAACTCATTGCTGTTATTCAAAGATACCCAGTGCTGAAACCTAGGGTTGTCGTCTCTTTTGCGAGCTTGCATTCCGCCAGTTCACGCCTATCATTGCTGACTTTGGTATCGCGCCTTTTTTAGTTAATTCAGCAGGCTTAAATTGGTTTTAGGGTTTAGGTTGATTATGTCGCTTAAGTCGATTAGCTCGCGAGCATTGCCATTCGTTTTTTACCACAGAGAATCGTTATGACGTTGACAGCAGCCTTAGCACTTTTTGGTGCAATGATTGTATTGGCATTGATACCTGGCCCAGGTGTGTTTGCCGTGATGGCTGCGTCTATGTCGTCGGGTTTTCGAACCGGCGTATGGATGGTGATGGGAATTCTCTGCGCAGATTTTATCTTTATCGTATTGTCAGTGATGGGGTTAAGCGCTCTGGCTGAAACCATGGGTGGCTTTTTTATTGTCATCAAGTGGCTTGGTGGAGTCTACCTACTGTGGTTGGCCATTAGTTTGTGGCGCGCCAGTAATGACATACAGTTACCCACTCCGTCAGGCGGTACGAGCAAAAACCCCTCAGTTTTGACAAGCTTTTCCACTGGCTTACTGACCACCTTAGGCAACCCTAAGGCGATTCTCTTTTATGTTGGATTTTTTCCTGCCTTTCTTGATCTCTCAAGTATTACGGTAACTACCATATTAATTATTATGGTGATCACGGTTGTCGCTATTGGTGGCATATTGTTGGGGTATGCTTATGCTGCGAGTAAAACACGACAAATGCTCTCCAGCCCCAAGGCACACAAACGACTGCATCGCTCGGCCAGCGGTGTCATGGCATGTAGCGGTGTTCTCTTGCTGAGCAAAAGCTAAAGCAATAGTCACGGATTAGAAGCAGAGTCCGAACGCCCACCATTTGGGTTCACAGTCGTAGATAATTCTGCCTTTGTCGCCCAGCTGATAATCCAACGGCAGGCGTGCGACTTCTGGTACATCACCGGGGGCCGCTGAGTCTTGCAAGATAGCGTCACTCAGCGTGATGCTCTGCCAATGACTGGGCGAGCGCCATCCCGGTGGCGGCAAAGGTTTTTGGCGCACCCCGTTAATTGGATGCAGTGCTCGGCGTTGTCGCGTCAGCTCACTGAGTTTTTCACGGCTCTTGTTCGCATCCCCATTTTGGTTCAACCCCTCGACAGCAGTGCAGGTCGCTTGATGGTATTTGTCCTCGCAAAGCTGCTGTTGAATGTTCAATTGGCTAAACCCCTGCTCTATGTGCTGAGAGAGTATGGGGCCCAAGGGAGACGTCGGTGTTGTTTGAGTCGTATCGAATTGCAGCAGTTTGAAGGAACCATAGTGGGGGGCTTCCTCTACCAGTGTTAATTCGCGCGCGACTAATTCAGCAATTGGTGAGCTCGACAGTAATAGCGGTGACCAGTCTATCCCGTCTAAACTCTTTTCACCGCGCCAATCAATGTCGACTAATGCCATGAGTGTGGGCAGTATATCCATCGGGCTGACGAGTTGGTCGAAGTCAGTGTTAATCGGTAATTGGTTGGGCCAGATCAAAACCGCCGAGGTCAAATAGTCATCTGGTGTTGGTAGACTTTTTTCCGTTAGAGGCGGCCGGTTGAGAATGGCAAATAGCGTATTGGAACTATCAGAGAATTGATTGTTTACTGCGATTAGTTCTCCAATTATGGTTTCAACTGCACTACTTTCACTGGCTGAAGCATTGGAAAAGGAAACAACCGCTAACAGGGGCGGCGAGTTTTCTGAGCGAGATTCTTCTTGTCGGCTCGGCTCTGACAACAGCTGTGTCAGTTCTTCGCTCACCCATTGATTGACACTTTTTGGCGTGTCATTGATATCTGAATGTGAGAGCGGGTTGTCCGGTTGTTTTAGTGGAGCGCCGTTCTTTTGCAGATCGACGCCGGCAAAGGCTTTGTAGGGAAACTGGGGTGACGCATCGACCAACAGTTGCCCAGCAAACTGATCAAAACCTCGCTGCAGCGGATGATAGAGATGTTGCGCATGTCCAAGCCCCCAATTACCCAAAAAAGCAGTGCGATAGCCCGCCTGTTTGAAACCTTCTACCAGTAGCTGTTCCTCTGGGTGAATGCCCGCATTGTCCCATGGGCGGATGTTGCTATAGGCAATGCCCAATCGAAGTGGATCCCGGCCGACTAGCAAAGCCGCGCGGTCGGCAGAAACGGCCGGCGCAGGAGCGTAGTGACTTATCGTTATGCCCGTTTGACCAAGTTGCGCCATAAAAGGCGCAGACAGGGGATCGGATAGGGTGATAATCACGATGTTGGGCGCACTCAACGCAAGCGTGCTCATGGTGAGACTTAACCCTGTTAACAACCATCGAATCATTGTTAGTACTCCGCCTGAATGTAATGACTCCAGTCTTTCGGCGCGCGCCAACCCGGTGGAGGCACCAGTGAATTTCTAACGGGGTTGGCGGGTGATTGGGCTCGCCACCGGTCGAGTTCTTGCGCCAATTGCGAGACCACATCAGGGTATTGAGCAGCGAGATCATGTTGCTCGTAGGGATCGTCACTGATCCGAAAGAGTTGATTGATCAAAGTCATTTGAGTTTGTTGTTGATTAATGATTTGCACCAGTTTCCATGTGTCGTTGAACACCGTTAGATTGAAATAATCTCGCTGAGGAATTTCGGATACAAAATGCACATAGTCGACGCGGGCAATGGGTTGATTGTTTTTCAGAGCCTCTGAAAAATCCCTCCCGTCTAGTGGGTTTGTGTTGGCAGTGGAAATATCGGCGGCCGCCGCGAGTGTTGGGAACACATCCATCATGGTCATAATGGAGTTGTATTGGCTTCCGGCTGGCAACGCCGCTGGCCATCGAATAGCAGCAACTACACGAATCCCACCTTCATACGTGTCGCCCTTCCCGCCTCGCAATGGGTAGTTATCCGCACCACCGACACTGTAAGCGGCACCGCCGTTATCACTCATAAATAGAACGAGGGTGTTGTCGCTAATTCCCTGTGCGTCAAGGCTGTCTAGAATTCTCCCAATAGCTTGATCCATTCCATCGACCACCGCGGCATAGGCAGGGCGAGCGGAGGGTTGTAGCAACCACTTTGAAAGCGTGCGGGTATTATCTGTATCCGCACTGCGAGCGGGTTTCAAGTCAGTGTTAATGTCCTGATATTTGTCGAGAAGCTCTTGTGGGGCTTGTAGCGGGGTGTGTGGTGCGATGAAAGGCACATACAAAAAGAAAGGTTTGCTTGTATCTCGCCGCTCAATAAAGCGAATGGCTTCGTCGGCCAGCATAAAGGTTTCATAGGCGTCAGGGGCGGGTTCAACGGTGACGCCATTGCGTTGCAGATCTTTGCCTCCTTGGCGCAAAAACGGCGGAAAGTAATTGACCTCTGAATGCAGATGACCAAAGAAGTGATCGAAGCCGCGCTGGTTAGGGTGATGCTCGGGTTGGCTATGGCCCAGATGCCATTTTCCAACAATAGCTGTCTGGTAGCCCGCCTGCTGAAAACTCTCGGGCATAAAGTGCTCAGAACCACTGACGCCATGGTTATTCCACGGCATAACCACACCGTAGGCGGTACCCAGCTTCATTGGGTCTCGTCCGGTTAGCAGAGCCGATCGCGACGGCGAACAGATGGGGGTTGCGTAAAAACGATCAAGCTGCATGCCCTCGCGGGCGATACGATCCAATGCCGGCGTATCAATTTCGGTGTTGCCGTGAAACCCAACATCGGACCATCCCAAGTCATCCGCCAATAAAATCACAATGTTCGGTCGTTGGTTGTTGTTGGCCTGCGAGGCGCAAGAGAACAATGTGAAGAAAAACAGTATCCCAAGCGTGCGGCGAGGCATGAATGTGGAGGGCATAGGATTCTCTTTTCTTAGTTTTAAAGCATGTCGATGATACGAATGGGATCGTCTTTTCCATCCCAGTTGATTGTCTGCTGCTCGAAGTAGGCGAAACCATCGAGTAGCGTTTGATCCACTTCCAACAGCTCGACGACTGTTTTTCCCAATGTTGGATGAGAAAAATACAGGGCTTGCGAACCTGTAGGCGTCACCATTTTTCCGGCAGGTTTAAGGCCCAAGTTGATGGCTTGCGTTTTTGCTTGTGCAATATCTTTACAGAAAAAGGCGAGCTGTTGTTGCATTAGGTTGTCTTCCGTATCGTAAAAGAAACGGTAGGGCGAGGGCGTATCATCAGTTTGATGAATCAGTTCAATCTGCACGCCATTTTGATAGGCGAGACCGACATCAAGGCGGATATCATTGCTTTGGTTCTCAAACTCACTTCGCAACATGACGTTGCGATAGCCAAACCATGGCCCAACACCTAGCTTCTCAAGCCAGAAATCAATGGCAGTATCGAGGTCCTTGACGAGATAGCCGTGTTGACGAATGGGACCAAAGGTTTGAATCAAAGACATAATCGACTACCAAGTGGTTGAACTAAGATTGCGTACAGCGAGGAGGAGCAAGAAAGAATAACAGCCCCCTGAAACGGATTGTTCAGGCTGATGACAAATCCGCCATCGTGAGGAGCTGTTAGGCGACGCAGCGATCTCTTCTGCTGGGTGTTTTATCAATCAATGACCCGATAGAGATTGTTTCGCTGCGTACGCAATGATGTATTTTTCTGACCTTGTCAGCGCTTTAAAAAGGCCAGTGGCTAAGCTTCGGCAACATCTGCGCTGTTCGTTTTAAGGCCGTATACCTTCCGCTCTTTGAGAGACTCAGGTACTTGCGCGCGATCGACATAAAACTGCGCATACCAACGACGCAAGCGGTGGATCGGGCCGTCGCCATCGCAGAGTACGGGGTTATCCACACGAACTTTTGTGTGCCAAATATCAACATCTTGAAAGAACGCCGTTTGATTTTGTTTGACGTATTCTTGCACCATGGCCGCATTTTGCTCTTCAGTGAGATTCGGATTTTTCTTAACCATTACGCCAAAACGCAGATCGAAACTTTCGGTGGTAATAGGGATGTGGGAAACCAATAATCGAGACTCTACGTCCTGGCCGTTGATCTGGCCTTTCATATAAGTATTCATGTAAGCAGGGCCCGTGTAGGTAGCACGACTAAAGAGCTCGCCGTCTTCAGCCAGTAGCTCTGAACTGCTCCACAGTTCCTGTGTGTAGGTGACGCCTTCGACAATGTTCTGGAACTTTGTGATTGGTGCTCCGTGAACTGGACCAAAGTGTGCGGAGTCAGCCATGTTGTCGACCAACTCACGGCAGTTGGAATGAATGGGAATAATTTCAACCGTCCAGTCGGTCCACTCGTCCGAGTAGCAGTCATCAATGCGCGGAGGCATTTCTTCGGACAGTGGTTCGGTGCCCTCAGGGTCGTACCACACAAACAACAGCTGATTCTGTTCCATGGTTTGATAAGAGTGAATGCAAGCCTTAGCAGGAATTTTCTCCGCGTATGGAATGTCATCGCAGACACCGTCGGAGCCCCAACTCCACTGGTGAAATGGACAGCGAATGGAATTGCCCTCCACTTTGCCAAGACTTAAGTCAGCTCCCATGTGCGGACAATAGGCATCGAGAATATGTACCTTGCCATCTTCTCCACGATAAGCCACCAGCTTGGTGCCAAAATACTCCAGCCGAGTTGGCTTGTTCGTATAGTCATGTGCTAGACCAAGGCAGTGCCAGCCACGGGCATAGCGCTCTTCGATAACCTCGGCTTGGATAATGTGGGGAACAGGCTTAGTCATTATACGTCCTCGTACATGAGTGATAGGGTAGCGTTTCGGAAACAAGGTGCTTCTCGCAAGTCTCAAATACAGCTCGCGAGGTGTTATTCACCTAATTGTCATTGTTGTTGATCATCATAGATTTCTTAGTGAATCCATCAATGTCCATATGGACTATCAGGTTTTTCCTCTACGACAAAGATACCTTCCAGTGCATTCAACAGTTGGCGTATGAGTCGTTCGGTTTCTTTCTTGGCATCCTCAATGTCATCCGATTCGCCAATCATCAGTGCAGCTTCGGCAAAGGCAGTAATGACCATGCGACTCAAAAGCTGTTGCCGGAAAGGGCTCTGATTGTTGGGTTGCGATGTGAAAAGCTGCCTTACATGTGCCGACACTGTGCTGTTTATCCAGCGTTCTCTGCCGAGGACATTGGGGCCATCAATGAGCAAAATCTGTCGAAATTCATCGTCATCACATAAGGCCAGAAAGCTCTTCCAGTTATCAAACAGATGCGACAAATCTCGTTGGTCAGGCTCAATACTCGCTAGCACCCGTTCCGACATAGCGTCGTTTACAGCTGAAAACAACCCTATTTTATTGTTGAAATAGTGATAGATAGGGCGTGTGGTTAACTGTGCTTTTTGGGCAGTCTGCTCCAGAGATGTTTCATAGTAACCCTGTTCGCCAAACAATTTTGTAGCGGCAAGTAGCAAGTTCTCCCGACTAGTCTCACGTCGCAGAGCTTGGGTTTTACGAGCTTTTCCACGAGATGTCGATGTAGGTTTGGACATCTTTACTTCCTCTAATATTGACTTGTGTAATTCTATTGCATAACTTGTGTGGCGTTATTGCATAACTGTATTCGGCAATTAGAGTTGTCTATAAGCCACTAAAGAAGTTATCAAACAAGTTACCAAAGAAGCTGAATAGTTCGTTGCGATAGGGTGATTTGTCGCGATAGAAAGCCAATCGCTCGTAGCCCTAAGGATGGTTTTACCCGCAGTGTATTTGCGGCCAAAAGATTGCAATGAAGGTCCAATAACAATGAATAAGTACTTACAGAAGGCGTTGGAACCTGCGCAAATGGGTTCTCTTACGTTGCGTAATCGCATCGTTAAGGCGGCTACTTATGAAGGTAAGACCCCAGGCGGTGCGCCGGGACAAACGCTATTGGATTTTCATCAAGAGATCTGCGACGGCGGTGTCGGTATGACCACCATTGGTTATTGCACCACCGAAGCTGATGGTCGTATTAACGAAGATATGATGTATCTGGGCGACTATGCTCGCGATACTCTGCAATCGATGGTTGCAACCTTGAAGAAGACTGGTGCGAGGGTGTCAGGGCAAATGACACACTGCGGTCATTTCTCGAAGAACACACAATTACAAAGGCTCAAACGACCGAAAGGGCCGAGTGCTCAATTTAATGCGCTGGGTTCTTCAGTTGGAATGTTCTGGACGGACGCCATGACTGAAAAGGATATCAACTATCTGGTGGATACTTACTATGACGCGGCACTCTACATGAAGGACGTGGGTTTTGATGCGGCTGAAATTCACTTCAGTCACGGTTATGGTTTGAGTCAATTTATCAGTCCTAAGACAAATCGGCGCAATGATCGCTATGGGGGTTCTCTTGAAAATCGTATGCGCTTGCCATTGATGGTCTTGGATGCGGTACGCAGGGCAGTGGGTGATGAGTTTCCGATTCTTGGGAAAATGGGATTAACCGATGCTGTCAAAGGTGGCTTAACCGAAGATGAAGCCGTAGGTGTGGCTCAGTTGCTCGACGGAGCAGGTATTGATGCCTTGATTACCAGTGGCGGAACCAGCAGCTACAACGTCATGCATATGTTTCGCGGTGAGTCGATCGCTAATGGCATTGCCGACATGCAATCCAATGCCTTCACTCGAGGGCTGTTCAAGGCACTCGGCCCCTTTATCTTCAAAAACTATCCCTACAAGGAATTGTACTTTCTCGATGGCTGCAAGCGTGTAAGAGATGCTGTAAAGCAGGCCAAAATGGTCTACATCGGCGGATGCCACACCGCAGAAAGTTTGCAAACGGTTATGGCTGAAGGTATCGATTTCGTGCAGCTGGGTAGACCACTTATTCGCGATCCACAGTTGGTCAACCGTCTTAAAGACAAAGGTGAGCGTTATCGCAATGGTTGTACTGAGTGCAATTTGTGCGTGACGACCATTGAAGCTCCAGGCGGGATTCGTTGTCACTTGAGAGAAGCGGAACAATCTCAAGGGGGGGGACGCGATGAGCCTCGCTGATATTCGTGTTCCAACCATAGCACCTGAATTGGGTTGTATTCGCCAAGTGGCTTACATCGTCAAAGACATCGATGTGGCAATGAAGGAATGGCAAGTCGAGCGAGGAGTTAAAGGGTTTGTTGTGGCGCGGGACGCTCAGCCTTTGAGTAATGCTAGTTACCGCGGGAAAAAGAAACACTCGGTCATTATCGATTTGGCGTTTGGCTACCTAGATGATCTTCAGGTGGAGTTGATTGAGCTAAAAGACGATACCCCTTCTATGTACAAAGAGGCGCTAGATCGCAATCAAGTGGATTTGCAGCACTATGCAGTGGTCGTCGAGGATTTTGATGGCGCCTATCAGTTCGCTCGGGATAAAGGCTTCGAAACCATTGTCGATAGCGGCGTGAAAGGTATTGCCAGAATGTCCTACATCGAAGCCACTGATTTTGAGAAGAATGTTTTTGATGAAGATGAAAAGACGTTTATGACGACGCCTGAAGGACACGGGATTATCTTAGAAGTAATTGAGTGGAATGGTATGACCAAACCTTACTTCGATACCATTCAACAGATGGTGGATGCGCTGCCAGAGGGGCAGCTCTATCGAGAGTTTTCTCTCAGCAGTACTACGCCAATCGGTGAGCTTGCCAAAATACTCCCCGGATTTATTTGGAAAGCAATAACTCGAAAGCTTTAGCCGATTCTTGATAAGACACTAAAAAGAGACAATAACGATGAAAATACAAGCGGGACAGGTCGCCGTAATTACCGGCGCTGGCGGTGGTATTGGTAAGCAGTTGGCAGCGCAATTGGCCCACCGAGGTGTCAATCTTGCCTTGGTCGATATTAATCCGGATGCCTTGGAAGCCACCCAGCAATCACTGTCGAATAGTTCCGTGAGGATCACCTTACACGCGCTCAATATTGGTGATTGTGAAGGCATGAAAGCTCTCGCCGATGATGTTGTTGAGGCCCACGGCGGAGTAAATATTCTTATCAATAATGCGGGTATCACCATCCAAAAGAGTTTCGAAACACATTCGATCGAAGATTGGCGGCGAGTGATGGACGTCAATTGGTGGGGGGTTATCTACGCCTGTAAGTTCTTTTTGCCTGCTTTGAAGGCCGCGGGTAAGAAGGATGGGGCTCACATTATTAATTTGTCTAGCATGGCGGCGTTTGTTGGTTTGCCTGAGCAGGCTTCCTATTGTACAACAAAGTCCGCGGTACAAGTGTTGAGTGAGACGCTGTGGTCGGAGTTTAATGACGACAATATTGGTGTGACTGCTGTACATCCAGGATGTGTTAAAACCGATATGATCAAAGCAACCATGAACGAGTCTGACAATGTCGAGTTGGCTGAGCGTCACTACAATATGGTGCAGCGTGTTGGTGTGTCTGCGGAGTATGCCGCCGCTCGTATGCTTAAGGCGATAGAAAAGAACAGCATTCGGATTCGTATTGGTAAGGATTCCATTATGCTTGATCTGATTAAACGATTGTTGCCAAAAGGTATTCTAAAACCGATGGTCAAGGTTCATCGTCAATCGCTAACAACGCCTTAGTCCCCCGCGCACGATCGAAATCTTGTGCTTTCAGGTTGATGAATGACTCGACAATAATGCCGTTGGCACTAGTTCGGTATTACTGGTTGGAACAATCGCTATGAACAGAATGATGCACACACTGGCCGCGTTGATGGCGGTCGTGTTGTGGTTTTCGGCAAATGATGTGTCGGCAAGTGAGCGACCCAATATCGTTATCATGCTGGCCGATGACATTGGCTACGGGGATCCTGGTTTTAGAGGTTCGCCGATTGAGACGCCGAGTTTGGATCGACTGGCGCGGGAAGGATTGGTGTTGGATCGTTTTTACAGCACGCCTATTTGTTCGCCGACGCGCGCCGCGTTGATGACCGGGCGTGACCCTATGAGGTTGGGGGTTGCCTATGGTGTTATTCTGCCCTGGGACAGTGGCGGTGTTCACACCCGTGAACACTTCATGCCTGAGAGTTTCAAAGCCGCAGGCTATCAAACTGCGATGGTGGGTAAGTGGCATCTGGGGCATTCGCAGCAAGCCATGCATCCGAATGAGCGCGGCTTTGACCATTTCTACGGTCATCTGCATACGGAGGTCGGTTACTATCCGCCCTTTGGTATTCTGGGAGGGAAGGACTTCCAGGTGAATGGTCAAACCATGGATTACCCATCCTTAACGGATGAAAACTACGGAACCTATCTACTGGCGAATCACAGTAGCGAATGGATTAAGAATCGAGATAAGAGCAAGCCTTTCTTTTTGTACTTACCTTTTTTGGCACCGCATGAGCCGTTGGCTGCACCGCAGCCCTTGGTGGATAAGTACCGTGATCTAGAAGATGATCGAGCACCGGCAAGGAGCCCGTCGGATGAATTCGCGGGTGTTGGTAAGCTCACCGGAGTGAAAAGTCGTCGGCCTTTATACGCGGCGACGGTCGATGCAATGGATCAAGCGGTTGGACGGGTATTGAAAACCTTGGATGACGAGGGCATTGCCGACAACACCATTGTGATGTTCTTTTCCGACAATGGAGCAACACGAGTGTACGGCCGCGGTGGTGGTGATAATTCGCCGTTTCGTGGCGGTAAAGCCGAAGTCTACGAAGGTGGAATTCGAGTCGTGTCGTTAATGCGTTGGCCACAGCGAATGGCGGCCGGTTCGAACTTTACTCAAACCATGACGGCGATGGATGTCTTTCCAACGCTGGCGTCACTGGCGGAAATTGACACCAATAATGAATTGGATTTTGACGGCGTCGACATGAGTCCCGCTTTGATAGAGCAAGAATTGGTGGCGCGTGAGCCAGTGTTCTTTGCTTCAGAGATTCCCACCTACAATCGCTTTAACTTTGCCATGATTGAGAACGACTGGAAGTTGGTGCAATGGGTTGATATGAAACCTCTGTCGACCACAGTGACTCATGAGCTATTTAATCTTGCGGACGACCCAGGTGAGTACAACAATCTTGCCGACAAGTATCCAAGGCGGGTCATAGAGATGGCCGCCGAAATTCTCGAGCGGCGAGCTCTATACCCCATCAATGGTACTCGCGCTCGTATTTCTTCGCCGCCGGGATGGTTGCCGCCGAAGGATTGGGCGGATTACCCCAGACCTCTAGAGCATCTTCAGTCGCAACCCGTTAATAGTATGGCGCCCGATGCAATGAAAGAGCGTGTATTGGACTATTTGTATGGAGATCGAGGACGTTTAATTTATAACTGTGAACCCACCTCAGTGCCTCTTGTGGGCGGAGTGTGTTGGTAGCGTAAGGGGTCGTGCAACCACAAGCTTGGTTAGTCCGAATGTGTGATGTTGGTGATTTCCCTCTCTCGTTAGGATGATGCAATAGAGCGTAGCTGTTTTGGCTTGCGCCACAATCATTGCTCTTGCCGCCATCGGCGGCAGAATCCAAATCAGTAGGGGAACATCATGAGTCAACGTGTAGCAGGAAAAATAGCGGTAGTCACAGGCGGCAGCCGTGGTGTCGGTCGAACCATTGCCGAGCGTCTGATTAAAGAGGGCGCTACCGTTATCATTACTGACATCAACGTCGAAGCCGGTGAAGTGACCGCGGCCGAGATCGGCGCTAGCTTCTTCAAGCAAGATGTGAGTCTTCAAGCCGATTGGCAAGCCCTACACGATCAGGTTCAGTCAGAACATGCCGGTCTCGATATTCTCATCAATAATGCCGCTATGTTGCGTACGGCCGATGCGGTCAGCGAAAATTTAGAAGGCTGGCAATTGGTGATGAGAATCAATGCCGACAGTGTCTTCTTGGGCGTTAACACTATGTTGCCGTTAATGGCCAACAGCGGTGGCGGTTCGATCATCAACATGTCGTCGTCTTCGGCGCTCATTGGTATGCCTCATTTTGCTGCCTACGGTGCGGCAAAAGCCGCCGTTCGTGGTTTGACCTTAAGCACTGCGGTTTATTGTAAACAAGCCATGAATGGCGTGCGCTGTAATACGGTCCATCCTGACGGCATCAATACTCCGATGATTCAAGAAATCGCCAGCGATCTTCCGCCTATGGATGAGACCGCAGCGATGCGTGCAATTCCCTTTTTGTGTGAGCCTGAAGACATCGCCAATACACTTTTGTTTCTCGCTTCCGATGAAGCTCGCCATATCAACGGCGCGGCACTGTGCGTGGATAACACGGCAACTATTCATCCCCCCCACATGTAAATTCTTGTGGACGCTCTGCTGTGTCGCGGCGCGTCCATGATTTATTCAAGGTTCAAGAATGTCTAACTCCAATAGGGATCAAGCCACTATGGGCAAACAAAATCAGTCGCGCGCGGACGTTATTGTCGTCGGATCAGGCGCCGGAGCCATGGCCGCGGCGATAACCGCGCACGACAAAGGCCTCTCCGTCATCATGATCGAGAAGGGGGATGTCTATGGTGGCACCTCGGCCATGTCTGGTGGAGGGATTTGGGTACCGAATCACGGTAAGTCATCGACGGTCTCAGATTCTAAACAAGAGGCATGGGAGTACACCCGAGGTTTGGTTGAAGACTGTGTGAGTGATTCACGTCTAAGAGCTTATCTCGAACGCTCATCGGAAATGCTGCGTTATCTGGAAGAAAACACTCGCCTTGAATACGAACCTCAAGATATTTATCCCGATTATTATCCCGAAGAAAAAGGCGGTAAAACTGGGGGAAGAACACTCGACCCAGTAGCTTATGATGCCACCGAGTTGGGAGACGAATTTCAACGTATGCGCGGCCAGCATCCACAAACCTTGGTGATGGGGCGCTATGCCATGACCATGGCCGAAGGGCGGCAGATCTTCAGCAAAGAGCCGGGCTGTATGCGAGCTATGTTCAAATTGATGATCAACTATTGGACAAATGTCTCCGCCCGTTTGAAAAGTCGCCGGGATACACGCTTGGTATTGGGTAATGCACTGATTGGTCGTTTGCGACACTCTATGATGGATCGCGATATTCCCTTGTTGTTGAACACGGGCCTAGACGATTTAATCACTGAGGGCGATCGAGTTGTGGGTGTGCGAGCGACTCAAACGACTGAGTTTGGCGGCCAAGAGAGTGTAGAGTTTAGAGCTAATCACGGCGTGATTCTTGGAGCCGGAGGCTTTGAGCGCAACCAAACCATGCGAGAAAAATATCTGCCACAACCGACCAGTGAGTACTGGAGTGCAGGCAATCCCAATAATACCGGCGACGCAATTTCTGCGGGTATGAAGTTGGGGGCAGATACTTCGCTGATGGATCACGCTTGGTGGGCGCCGGCGGTAAGAGTTGAGGGCGAGCCGTTCGCGAGAATCCTATTTGTTGAAAAATCGCTACCTGGAATGATCTTTGTCAACAGTGAAGGCGAGCGCTACGCCAATGAAGCGGCGCCTTATCAAGATTATGGCCCCAATTGTTATGGTGCTCATTCGGAGCAGGCCAGCTCGGTTCCCGCCTACGCAATTTTTGATGCAACTTATCGTAAGAAATACATGCTGGGCCCCATGCTGCAGGCCGAATTTATGCCCGACTCATTGCTTCCCAAGAACATTAAACAAGGCTTCTATGAGAAGGCCGATAGCATTGAGGAATTAGCGAGAAAGATCCAGCTTCCGGAAGCGAAACTGGTCAAATCCATCGATCGTTTCAATGACTTCGCACGCACCGGTGAGGACCATGATTTTTCTCGTGGCGGCAATGTTCACGATAAGTACTATGGCGATAAAACCGTTTCTCCCAATCCCTGTTTGGCCGCCTTGGAAAAGGGGCCTTACTACGCGGTGCGAGTCTATCCGGGGGATTTAGGGACCAAAGGGGGATTGCTCACTGATGAGCACGCTCAGGTTGTGAATCAACAAGGGGCGTTGATCGACGGTCTTTATGCTGTGGGTAATTCATCCTCATCGGTGGTGGGTACTAAGTATCCGGGAGCCGGAACCACGCTTGGACCAGCGATGACGTTTGGTTACCTGGCGGCGCTGAAGATTTCGGCCTCTAAACGACATGCTGACGCTTCACAAAATCAACGGCATGAGGCTGTTGCCTCGCTCAGCGAATAGGGTTTTGATGATGAATTATTCTCCATTGACCGTAAACAATAGTGAAGACATTCGCTGGGACGGTGAAACCGATATTCTGGTGGTGGGCCTTGGCGCTGCCGGTGCCAGTGTCGCTCTGGAAGCTTCTGGGCAGAACGCACAAATCACAGTGCTGGATCGTCTTTCTGGCGGTGGTGCCAGTGGCTTAAGTGGTGGTGTCGTCTACGCCGGTGGTGGTACTCCCTATCAAAAGGCGGCGGGAGACGGTGATACCGTCGAGAATATGTTTGCCTACTTAAAGGAAGAGATTCAGGGCGCGGTGAGTGATAGAACGCTAAGAGATTTCTGTCTTCACAGCGTGGCGAATTTGAGTTGGTTGGAGTCTTTTGGAGCGCAGTTTGACGCGACCGTCTACGATGAAAAAGGCTCCTATCCACCGGACGGACATTTTCTCTATTACAGCGGTAATGAATTGAGTCGTCCATTTCGCGACAAAGCGTTTCCCGCTCGTCGCGGTCACCGTACAGTGGGGGATGGCTTGACGGAAAAAGACCTAATGCAGCACTTGCTCAAGGCGATTAAGCAGCGAGCCGACATTGATGTTAAAGATCACTGCGAAGTGCAGCGGCTGGTGATGGATGCAGAGCAACGTGTGATCGGTGTCGAATACTTGCAGGCGCCGCTCGATACTGGAGTGCGCAAGGTCATGAATCGTCTGAATCGCTGGGCGAATAATTTGATTTTGCTTGAGCCTAAAACNGGCGAACGTATCCGCCAAGGCGTTCATCGCCGCCGCNTGCAGGGAAAAGTTAGNCGCCTGCGAGTTAAACGCGGTGTGGTGCTCAGTTCGGGTGGTTTCATCGCCAATCATGACATGGTCAAACAGTATGCGCCGGTGTATGAGTCTGTGCGAGCACTGGGAGAGGATTGTCGCGGACTTGGCATGCAGGTTGGGATGGCGGCCGGTGCCGATGTGGACCTTATGGATAAGGTTTCCGCTTGGCGTTTCTTTAGCCCACCGTCAAGTTTGATAAAAGGGGTAGTGCTCACTCAGAAAGCTGAAAGAGTTTGCAACGAAGATCTCTATGGTGCCACCATCGCTGACAAACTCGTAGAGCACAGCAATGGCAAAGGCTGGTTGATCGTCGATCACGAAACCATGANCGCGGCCAAACGCGATNCGCGGCCTTTCAAAATGCCCTGGAATCAATGGATGCCGATTCGATTGATGATGCACCTAGTCACCAAGAAATCCGATACTTTGGCGGGCTTGGCATCTGAAATTGGCGTCGAATCTCATCAATTGAAAACAGTAATTGAGCGCTACAATTTGGGTTGTCAGAGAGGTGAAGATGAGTTTGCCAAGTTGGAAAAGTATCAAAAAGCCTTGGCGAGTGGTCCTTTTTATGCGATTGATATCTCCATCGATTGTCCGCAAGTTCCCTGTTTATCTATGACTTTGGGTGGTCTTAAAGTCGATGAAAACAATGGCCAAGTATTAGACGTGCAAGGCAAGGGTATCGCTGGTCTCTATGCTGCAGGGCGGGCAGCGGTGGGTCTGTGCTCGAAATCATACATCAGCGGTTTGTCACTGGCCGATTGTGTCTATTCCGGTCGTCGAGCCGCGCGCAGTTTAACCGTGGCTGACTGTACCTCGAGTGAATCCGAAACTGTTGCCGCTGAGGTTTAAGGGGAAGCTACGCTATAGCAGATGCTATGCGACGGCTGAGGAGGTTGCGACAAAAAGGCCGCGTCTCTTATTGAAACGCGGCCTTTTAGGTTTGTATCATTTTTCAGTAGGAGTGTTGGAACCGATTGGGTGAATCGAGGGGTTAGTGTTGGCGTTCAAAAATATTCACACCACCAACATAGGTCGCATCAATTTTAATGTCTTTGAGGGTCAGCGGATCTTGCAATGGGCTGCGATTGAGTATCACCAAATCCGCGTATTTACCCGCTTCGATAGAGCCAATGTCGTCGTCGCGGAAGAATTGCCACGCCGCATCAATGGTGACTGCACGCAGTGCATCCATGACGGGCACTCGTTGTTCTGCCCCGATCACCTGACCGCTGCTCGAGAGTCGATTCACTGTGCTCCAAATCATCAACATGGGAGTCATAGGGACTACCGGTGTATCTAAGTGAACGCTGTACTTGAGACCCAGTTCTTTGGCAGAGCGAGCCGGGCTCATGCGCATGGCGCGGTCACTGCCCATAAAAATGTCTCGATGACGATCGCCCCAGTAATAAGTGTGGGCGGAAAAAAAGCTGGGAGTAATACCCAAGCGTTTCATGTCTTCGAGTTGATCCTCTCGTGCCATCTGCGAATGGATTAGAATCATACGTGGATCGGCAACCGGAAATTTCTGCTGAGCTTGATCGAAGGCGTAAATAATATCGTCGATGGCGGCGTCACCGTTGCCGTGAATGGCCAGTTGATAGCCCTTGGTGTGATATTCTTCTACCAATGCCGTTAGCTTTTCTCGCGGCATAATTGGGTATCCGCGGTGCTGGTCATCGCCTCGAAAAGGGGTGTGGTAAGGATGCGATAGATAGCCGGTGAATCCTTGAATACTGCCGTCAGCGACGATTTTTACGGCGCGGGTACGGACTGTGTCAGAGTTGTAATCCTCAAGATTAAGCTCTCCGCTACGGATGGACTCACCGAGTTTATCGTCGAAGGGCCAAAGCTCTAAACGAAAAGGAATCAGTCCAAGTTTTTGTGCAGTGAACAACCCTTTCAATGTGGTGTTGTCGACGCCGCCACTTTGCGCGGTGGTTACGCCCATAGAGGCGTAGTTGTCGACCGCTGCGGTTAGTAGTTTATAGAAATCAGACAGTGGCATGTCGAGGCTGGCGATGACAAACTTTTCATGAGCCATTTCTTCCAGTAGCCCGGTTAGCTCACCGTTTTCATCGCGAACAATAACCCCACCTTCGGGATTGGGAGTATTGCGATCGTAACCAATTAACTCTAAGGCTTTACTGTTAGCCACACCCATGTGACCAGATACATGCAATAGATAGATGGGGTGCTCGGTTGAAACCGCATCCAGTTGCTGACGAGTGGGATGTTGACCTCCGGCGAGCAAGGTATCGTCATATCCAAAACCCAGCGCCCAGTCACCGCTGGGTGTGTCTTCAATCAATACTTTCATGCGTGTTTGAAGTTGCTCAATGGTGGTGATCTTGCCGACGGGTGGGCTACTCACGTCGGCAGCCACCGCGCCCAACCCAGAGCCTGGAAAGTGGCCATGAGCATCGACGAAGCCAGGCATCAAGGTGCGACCTTGCAGATCGTGAACAAGGGTATCGTCAGTAATGAGTGCTTGTATGTCGCTATTGCTGCCGACTGCGACAATACGTTCATGCTCGAGTAACACCGCTTGTTGAACGGTGTTGTTGGAATCCATCGTTAGCACTTGGCCGTTGATAAAGGCTTGGGTCGCTGGGGCCTTTGGCGGTGACAGCAGCCATAGCGCGGCGACCACCAAGAGGGCAATTAGTGCTAGCAGACCAAGGGCGAGCTTTTTGAGTGAATGAGCGAAACCTGAAGCCATGGAAAAGTCCTATTTATTATCGTTGTCGAATCGATCTATAGGGCATCGATCGATAGTGCGCCGGTCCGAGGCAGAGGTTGTGCCTCTAGGCAGAATCATTAGTTGGCGTTGTTCCCATCGGCGAGCCATGAGATACAGCCGTCTACTATAGGATTTTGGTTATAAAAAACTAGGTCACATGAGGTCTATTTCTATATCTGAAACGCGTTCGAAGAGTCTCCGCTGCAATGGAAACTGACTATACTTTTGTAGTTGCTAGGTGAGTTGTTTGGGGAGTTACTTGAGTTTTGGGAGTTTAATGAGTTTGAAACCGTTAGTGCTGTGGTGGCTAGTGTTCTTTTCTTTTGGAACAGTGGGCGCCGTGGAAGCGTCTACCGAACATGTGTCAGCGACGACCGTACCAACTCTGGTGGTGGGGCACTGGCCGCCTCATATCAATCAAGCGAAGACAGAAGAAGGGCTTTTAACGCGAGAAATCCTTGCGATCTATCGCTCAGCCGGTATCGAACCTCGTTTGCGTTACGACAGTTGGCGACAAGTGGTGACTGAAGGGCTCAAGAAGCCTCATCATTTGTCTTTTGGTTGGGTGCTGAATAATCAGCGTCAACAGGGTTGGTACTATTCTGAACCGGTCTCTCAATCGGTCATCGGGCTGTGGGTGCGCAACGACTTTAATCAAATTATTAGCAGTTACAGCGATTTGGACTCCTATCTGGTCGGTGTGGGTAAACACTACAGCTATGGTCAGAGTTTCGAAGATAACAAGAACCGCTTTCGACGCGCCGAGTTTGTTCTTGAGGGGGAGGGATTCCGCCTGCTGGTGGAGGGAAGAATTGATGTGTTCATCGGTGACCAAGCGGTGGGAGAGTATTTTCTCGCTCGCCACAAGGATTGGCGCGAGCGGGTCTATTTCATGGAAACTCCGATGTTGGACAGGGCCGGTTTGCATATGGTGTGCTCCAAGAGCAATCCTGACTGTAAGGCGCATTTATCGCAATTCAATCGTGCTCTACAAGCCTATCAGCGTGAACAGTGACGCTCCTAGCGCTCTAACACCCCAAACCTCCGTTGTTCGGCTGGCTCACTGAGCTAATGCGTTGCGGCAACTGCGGCCCAATATCTTAGATCTCCGGCTAAATCCATACCGATGGTGAATGGGCGCGCGCACGTGTGTGGATGGGTGTAGCTTGATTGATCGGCTGCCTTTCATTTCACTGGGTGCTATCGACGCGAGTCAGAACTGCCCTTGTACTTAATCAGGATTTTTGAGGTTTGCTCGAAACAGAATATACTTACAGTTATCGGGGGTATTATTTTGTTCTATGCGAAACACAAAGCTCATTACTGCCAGAGAGTGATGAGGCGATTATCGAGTGCCCTTGGTTGGCGCCATGGCGCTATGCGGGGTTTGGCGAGTCTGGCAATGGGTGGACTACTGCAGTTCGCCGGGCTGTTGGCGGTCTCGGCTGAGATTGAATCAGATATCACGCCCAGCGCGCTTGCCCATGTTGAGAGCGTCCGCCTTACCGTAATAGCGGATGACTGGCAGGACTATAGCGGTCGCGATGGTCGTGGACTCTATTTTGATGTGATTAATGAGGTCTTTGCTGGACAGGGAGTGGCGTTAGAGTATGTCCATCAACCCATCCGTCGCGCTATTGAATTACTCAAACGCAAAGAGGCCGATGCCGTATTGGGCGTGTGGCATCATCGTCACTCCGACCATCAGGGTGAATATCTTACTGGCGGCTTGCCACTGGATGTGGAAATTGTCTCTGCCGTATTCCCTCGCGAATCCGATTGGAATTGGCGGCGCTTGCGCTCAGAGACTGGCGCTCGTTACGCTTGGGTTCACGGCTATGACTATTCCTCAGCGCTTGAAATACCTAGGCAAGCTCGAGTACCGGCGAGTATTAATGGTTTGCGAATGCTGCAGCAAAACCATATTGATGGTTTTATCGACGATCAGTTCTATCTCCAGAAAGTCCTGCGCCGTTCGGCCGAGTTTTCTCTTTCTGATTATCGCTTTGAATCCATTTTAATTCGCAATATGTATTTGGCTTTTCGCAACGATAGCGACGGCCAGAAGTGGCTCGCAATCTACCAAAAAAACATGCAGAGACTGTTGCAACAAGGGCGACTGCACCAGTTGTTTAACAAATGGCAGCTGGACTATGAACAGGTGAAATACCGCAATCCTGAAGACTATTGAGCGCCTTAGGTTGGGATCTAGAAGGGTGTTTCTCTTGCCAGTTATTCACTGGGGTCTTACTATGCACCTCCCCGAAAGTAAGGTGCTGTGTGTATGGCCTCTGGCGAGCTAAACAATCATTCCGAGGTTGATGCCTCGCTTCCCTTTGGTGATGAGGCTTCTCATGCCCACGCTAACCAGGAAAGCCTGCAGCGAATCTTTACCATACCGGAAACCAGTGAATCGACATTGGCAAAGATCGATATGGCGATCTCCAACAATCTCGATGGCTTTCTCGCCGAACATATCGTTGCGATCGAACAGGATCTCTCAGAGATCGAAACTCACTTTTCATCGTCCAGCATCCCAGAACAGCCGTTTTACGTCTCTTCCTACACGGATTTTGTGTTGGATCACTTGGTTTCTCAGTCGGTACACACCTCGGCTCCAGGTTTTGTCGGGCATATGACGTCGGCGCTGCCGTATTTCATGTTGCCGCTGTCTAAGATCGTCACAGCCTTGAATCAAAATCTTGTCAAGGTTGAGACGTCCAAAGCGTTCACGCCGATGGAGAGACAAGTCTTGGGGATGCTGCACGGCTTGATCTATGAAGAGCCCGAGGCGTTTTATCAACAGTGGCTGCATAATTCTCAACATGCCTTGGGGGCTTTTTGCTCTGGGGGTACCGTCGCCAATATCACTGCACTTTGGGCCGCTCGCAATCGCTTATTGGGTGAGCAGGCTATCGCCCAACAAGGCCTTTACGGCGCTTTGCAAGAGAAGGGCTTAAAAGGCTTGGTGGTGTTGGTGTCTCGCCGAGGACATTATTCGCTGGCGAAGGCGGTGGACCTACTGGGCATCGGCCGCGAACAATTGATCGCGATCGATACTGACAACGAATATCGCGTGCAAGTAGAGTCGATGCGCCATCAAGCGCAAGTTCTGCAACGTGAGGGCTATGGGATTCTCAGTATTGTTGGCCTTGCGGGCGCGACTGAGACGGGCACCGTGGACAATCTCAATGCTCTAGCCGATCTTGCTGAAGAGTTAGGCTGTCACTTTCATGTGGATGCCGCTTGGGGAGGGGCGACACTGTTATCCGAAAACTATCGGGGCTTGTTACAAGGCATTGAGCGCGCGGATTCCGTCACCATTGACGCTCACAAGCAATTCTACGTCCCTATGGGCGCAGGAATGGTGCTGTTCAAAGACCCAGAGCAGCTGTCGAGTATTGAGCACCACGCTGAGTACATTATTCGCCGTGGATCAAAAGATCTCGGTAGTCATACACTTGAGGGCTCTCGCCCAGGGATGGCGCTACTGGTTCACGCAGGCCTCAATATCATCGGTCGCAAAGGTTATGAATTATTGATTGATCAGGGCATCGAGAAGGCACAGTATTTTGCCGAGCTGATTACTCAACATCCTGAATTTGAATTGTTGGTGCACCCGACACTGAATATATTGGGTTATCGCTATCTACCGTCTTGGTTGGAAGATAAACTCGATCGGTTACCGGGCGATGTGCTGGATGCTGTAAATGAGCATTTGGATGACATCACGCAGCTAATTCAAAAGAACCAGCGAGCAGCAGGTAAGACCTTTGTCTCTCGCACTCGAGTCAACGTTCCTCGCTATTATGATCAGGTGATTACGATGTTTCGCGTGGTGCTCGCCAACCCTCTAACCACCCATGAAGTGCTCGGTGATGTCTTGGATGAGCAAATGCAGCTGGTGAGTGATCCAGAGGTGCAGGCGATTTTATTGACGATCCAATCGCTGGTTGAGTCTGACGGATAGTTGTTCAGCTAGTGAGCGTTTGAGTAATCGTTGCTGGGGCGCTTGAATTCCACCAAAATCCTATGATTCAACGATTCAACGGACCTACATCCACTCCACACCATAGGCCTACCGATTCGAGGCAGCCTTCCTGCAGCTGCTGTTTTTCTCGATGAGCTCGCGTCCCCCAAAAGATTGGTTGTTCGACTCAATTCGAAAAAATAACCCAATATATTTAATTTAATTAAATTTTGGCTTGTTTAATGATTTAGATAGGGGTTAGAATTTAACTAAGTTAAATAAAAGGGCTAAATTTTAGTCGTTGGGTTTATTGGGTTAAACAATCAGCCTTTAGCATGGAGTTGAGAGCGCTTATGTACGACCCCTTATCAGCAGAGAATCAACTGGCCCTTCAGCAGGCATGGCGACAACTGCAGGAGGTCGCTCGGCAGGAGTTGCAGTTGGATTCACTTGAGGGGCAAAAACAAGCACCGGCTTTGGACATTCAGCAGGCGTTCGCCAGTGATGGGAAACGACAACAGAGGTTTTCCCGCGAGGCCGCAGGCCTGTACGTGGATTATTCTCGTCATGCGATTACTCCGGCACTTTGGTCAGGTTTAGTGACATTGGCAAAGACGGCTGGGGTTGAAGCAGCCGCTCAAAAAATGTTTACCGGCGAGGCGATTAACCACACAGAGGGGCGCAAAGTTCTGCACAGTCTGTTGCGCTCCGAGACCTGTAGTACAGAGGCCGTATCGGCCGAGTATCAACAGGTACAGCAGGTCGATGAAAGGCTGGCAGAGCTGGTGGAACAAGTACGCACAGGGCAGCGGTGTGGCTATCTCGGTGAGCGATTCACCGATGTCGTCAATATCGGGATCGGTGGATCAGATCTTGGGCCTGCTATGGTGACAGAGGCGCTGACTCCCTATCAGTCTGCGCTGAAGGTGCATTTTGTCTCTAATGTTGATCCTTCACATTTGGTCAACACCTTAGCGGAATTAAACCCAGTCACAACCTTATTTGTCGTGGCTTCCAAGACTTTCACAACTTTGGAGACTTTGTCGAACGCTACCTCTGCCAGAGCTTGGCTTCAACACGCAGCCGGTGTGGGTGAAGACATAAGTTCGCACTTTGTGGCGGTATCATCCAATGTCGAAAAGGCTCAGGCTTTTGGTATTTCTCGAGATTCTATTTATCCCATGTGGGATTGGGTCGGTGGACGCTATTCTCTGTGGTCCGCCATTGGATTGCCCATCGCATTAGCAGTGGGCTGGGAAAATTTTCAAGCGCTACGCCGCGGTGCGGCAAGTATGGATCAGCACTTCTTGCAGGCGCCGCTAGACGATAACCTGCCGGTGATTTTGTCTTTGTTGGAAGTTTTGTCGGTGAATTTGTTGGGAATGCAGTCTCACGCAGTCCTACCTTACGATCAAAATTTATCTCAGTTCCCTGCTTTTTTACAACAGTTGACGATGGAGAGTAATGGCAAGCGGGTGGATCGTGAAGGAAGTGTTTTGGCTCGAGCTTCCTGTCCGGTGGTTTGGGGAGCCGCAGGCACCAATGGTCAGCATTCCTTTCATCAGCACTTGCATCAAGGGACGCAATCGATACCGGTGGATTTTTTGGTGCCTTTGCAAAGCCATAATCCGTTGGATGATCAGCACGTACATCTTGTTACCAACGCCATGGCTCAGGCGAAAGCCTTGTTGTTTGGAAAATCAACCCAACAAGCAACCAAGGAACTGCTGCAACAGGGTTGTAGCCTTGAGCAGGCTGAGGAGTTAGCTGCGCACAAAGTACTGCCGGGTAATCGCCCCAGTTTAACCATTGCCTTTGAAAGAACCACACCGGAAACATTGGGGGCGTTAATTGCGCTCTATGAACACAAGGTGTTCGTATCCAGCGTTATTTGGCAATTGAATGCGTTCGATCAATGGGGGGTGGAATTGGGAAAACAAATCGGTACTTCTATCTATCAAGAGATACAAATTCGTCGAGGCGGCGTAGATGCTGTGACGGCTTTTGATCCCTCCACAGAAGCGTTATTGCAACGCCTGTTGAAAACTGAACAGTGTCCTCCACTAACGAGTCCGATTCGTCCAAAGGAGGCTCGCGAAGTACCGGCGTGTTAAGCAAAACCTCCGTTGAGAGCTATTTTCTCGACGGATGCAAACAATGTTCTTGTCTCTGCACTTTTACAGTTCTGTAAACTTGTGGCTTAAGGCGCTCCTCGTGAGCGCCATTTTTTTGCCTGAGGGTTTTTCGAATTCAGAAGTGGGGAGTTAGAGCTTTCAGCGCTTTTCTGCTTTGGTGTGATCGAGGCTCTCTTTGATTTTCTTCAGATGCTCATCAATTTCTGGACTGCGTTTTAGGGCCAAGCCGGTGGCAAGAATATCGACAATAGTAAGAATCATGATGCGCGTAGTCATGGGAACATAAATGGTGGTGTCTTCGAGTTCGCTGCCCGAGGTGATCACCAGATCACACACTTCCGCTAACGGGGAGTTGGGGTCGGTGATGGCGATTACCTTGGCGCCACTGGCCTTGGCTGTTTCAGCGGTTTCCACGGTGGCGTGAGTACGACCAGTGAAGGAAATAAACATGATCACGCTGTCGGCGTCTGCCGCTGCCGCTGCCATGCGCTGTTTGAGGTTGTCTTCATAGGCGATGGTGGGGGTGCCTAGGCGGAAGAGCTTGTGTTGGGCATCCTGAGCGATGGATGAGCAACCACCCATACCAAAAATTTCGATGCGTTTGGCTTGATCCAGTGTTGCAACGGCCTCTTCAATCGTCGCGCTGCTGAGTTCTTTGCGAAGGTATTCCAGCGCACCTTGATTGGCGCTAATCAATTTATTCACATAGGTATCGGCATCGTCGTTGATGGACACGGATCGAGTGACATAGGACGTATTTTTAGCCAGATTCTGAGCCAGTTGTACTTTGAATTCGGGAAAGCCCTTGCAGCCCAAGCCTCGACACAGGCGGGAAATCATCGGATCGCTGACTTCAGCCTGACGGGCAATTTCCGCTGTCGTGGCATGAACGGCGGCTTCTGGATCGGCAAGAATCACTTCGGCAATACGCCGCTCTGATTTGCTCAGGTTGTCGAGTTCGTGTCTGAGGCGGGTCAAAATCATAAATTGGCTCTATATCGCATGAATTTTGTGATTTCAGGGCAGAGTCGGCCAAAAGAGACTCCTGCAACCGTGTTAGGGGGGCAACTTTATCATTTACCTCCATCAAATGGTTCTGTGTAGGTTAAAATTTAATTAAATTAAAGAAATTCGTTGTTTGAATCACTTTTTGTGGCTTATAATTTAACTTAGTTAAATGGTGGTTGGCAAGTCCAGCAATACGGCAAAAGCAGATGTGGTGATTTTCCACCACGCTCTACCTCTGGTCGGTATTGGGTGTTCATTGAGATTGATGAGGAAAAGCAGTGACTGAACAGGTTGATATGGTGATATTTGGCGGCCTAGGTGATTTGTCTTTGCGCAAATTACTACCGGCACTCTATCGTTCAGAGTTGGGTGGTCTGCTCGCTGAAGAGACGCGTATTCTGCTGATCGCCAGAAAGGTCTCAGATCATGACTCTGAGCTTGCCCGTGTTCATGAATGGCTAAGCAGTCAACTCAAGTCCAGCGAATCTGCCAGCTCGCACTGGCCGGAGTTCTCTCGTCGGATTGAATTCTGCGCATTGGATGTCAGTGACAGCGATGAGCGTTGGGATCATTTAGAAGGATCGCTCAATCAGTTCCCCAATCGTGATCGAGTGTTTTATTTGGCCATGCCGCCCAGTCTGTATGGAACGACCTGTGAACAACTGAGTGGCCGTAAGCTGATCAGCGACTGTTCGCGAGTGGTGTTGGAAAAACCGCTGGGCTACGATCGCGAAACCGCAAACGCCATCAACGCTCAAGTTGGGCAGTACTTTCCTGAGCAACATATCTTTCGTATCGACCATTACTTAGGGAAGGAGACGGTACAGAATCTATTGGCACTTCGCTTCGCCAATATCATGTTTGAACCCTTATGGAACGGCAAGTACATCGATCATGTGCAAATCAGCTTGTCCGAAGAGGTTGGCTTAGAGGGGCGTACCGCCTTCTATGATCAAGCCGGTGCGATGCGAGATATGATTCAAAATCACCTGCTGCAATTGTTGTGTTTGGTGGCGATGGAGCCTCCACATAAGCTACAGGCAGATAATATTCGCACAGAGAAATTAAAAGTCCTGCAAGCGTTGCGTCCTATCAATGGTTATGAAGTTCAAAGTCATACGGTTCGCGGTCAGTACGTAGAAGGGACCATGCAAGGCAAGCAAGTACCCGGATACTTGGATGAGCTTGGCGAAGACAGTCAAACCGAGACCTTTGTTGCGATTAAGGCACATATTGATAACTGGCGTTGGAGTGGTGTGCCATTTTATTTTCGCACGGGCAAGCGTTTAAAAGAGCGCTGTGCAGAAGTGGTCATCCAGTTTAAGTCGCTCAGTCATAACGTATTCGAGAACCCAGTGGGGCACTTAGAAGCCAACCGCTTGGTGATTCGTTTACAACCCGATGAGCGTATCCAAATGACGGTGATGGCCAAAGAGCTGAACAAATTTGATATTCGTCTCCAACAAGTTCCCTTGAATCTAAACTTCGCCGAAACCTTCGATAATATTCGCAGCGATGCGTATCAACGTTTACTCCTTAACGTTATTCAAAACGATTTGAGTTTGTTTGCTCATCGCGATGAAGCCGACTTAGCCTGGGCTTGGGTTGATCCCATCATTGATGCGTGGAGCCAGTGTGGTACTCCGGTGCAAGCCTACGAGGCCGGCACATGGGGCCCGGATGCTTCAGCGGCGTTGCTCCATAGCGACAAGCGTGCATGGCACAACAATGGCGGCAGTAAACGAGGGAAAAGATGATTCGAGAGTATCGATTTGAATCCCGTGAGAAATTGCTCGATGCCTTGTTTGAAGTGGTGCAGGGATCACTGCAAAAAGATCTCGCTGAAAACCCAAATGTGACCTTGATGTTGTCCGGTGGCTCCACCCCAGGCCCATTGTATGAGCGATTGTCCCAGGCCGAGCTGGAGTGGTCGCGAGTGCATGTGGCGTTGGTGGATGAGCGCTGGGTCGAGGCTTCCCATGAGGCCAGTAATCAACGATTGATTCAACGAACATTACGACAGAATAGGGCTTCAGAAGCGTCATTCTTGGCGATGAAGAATAAGGCTGGAACACCTTTTGCGGGTGAGGTTGAGTGCCAAGCTCAGTGCGCCACCTTGCCCGTACCCTATAGCGTGTGCCTACTGGGTATGGGGCCCGACGGGCACACCGCATCACTGTTCCCCAACGCCCGCGGGTTGGAGCAAGCACTAGACTCATCTGAATTGTGTGCAGCCATTGAAGCGAATCCCTCTGAGGTCACAGGGGCATGGGTCGAGCGGATGACGCTCACACCAAAAGCTATTCTCGGGGCGAAAAAACTGGTGCTATTGATCACCGGCGAAGATAAGTGGCAAGTCTATGAAACCGCCAAAGCTGCGGTTGATATCAAGGCAACACCTGTGGCGGCTATCTTACAGCAGCCAGATGTTGAGCTAGATGTGTTCTGGGCGCCTTAACAGTGAACAATGATCGCCAGTTGATGGCCAAATTAAGAGATCGAAGGTATGAGTAAACTTCATTCAGTAGTGCAGCAAGTCACAGATACCATTGCCGCCCGCAGTAGCGAAACTCGACGTACCTATTTGGACAAAGTTGATGCCGCAGTCCAAAAGGGACCGCATCGCGGTCAGTTGGCTTGCGGTAATCTTGCCCATGGATTTGCCGCCTGCAGTGCCAAAGAGAAGGCAGATCTGACCGCAGAGGTTAAGTCCAACATTGCCATAGTCTCCTCCTACAATGACATGCTCTCTGCTCATCAACCCTTCAAACACGCGCCGGATTTGATTAAATCCGCGATATCAGAAGCGGGCGGGGTAGCGCAATTTGCCGGGGGGGTTCCCGCCATGTGCGACGGCGTGACTCAAGGCCAACCGGGAATGGAGTTGTCCTTGTTCAGTCGTGATGTGATCGCAATGTCGACGGCGGTGGCGCTGAGTCACAACATGTTTGACGGTGCTTTGTATCTCGGGGTGTGTGACAAAATTGTACCGGGTTTGCTTATCGGAGCTTTGACCTTTGGTCATCTACCTGCGGTATTTGTTCCGGCGGGGCCAATGACCACGGGCATGTCAAACAAAGAAAAAGTTCGCATTCGACAACTCTACGCCGAAGGAAAAATTGGTCGCAACGAACT
This sequence comes from Cellvibrionaceae bacterium, assembly GCA_002707785.1. Classification (GTDB taxonomy): domain Bacteria; phylum Pseudomonadota; class Gammaproteobacteria; order Pseudomonadales; family Cellvibrionaceae; genus Pseudomaricurvus. The sequence continues at coordinate 84,074 of PANW01000052.1, forward strand.
GTTAGAAGCGGAATCCCAATCCTATCACGGGCCTGGTACTTGCACCTTTTACGGTACCGCCAACAGCAATCAAATGATGGTGGAGATCATGGGGCTGCATTTACCCGGCAGTTCCTTCGTGAATCCCTACACGCCATTGCGAGACGAATTGACTCGAGCAGCGGCCAAGCAAGTTCTCAAATTTACCGCCCAAGGCGAAGATTTTCGTCCGGTCGGATACGCCATTGATGAAAAAGCGATCGTCAATGCGATCGTGGGTTTGTTGGCGACTGGGGGTTCCACCAACCACACCATTCATTTGATCGCTATTGCTCGCGCGGCGGGGGTGTTGATCAATTGGGACGATTTTGATGCGCTGTCTAAAGTGGTTCCGTTGTTGACTCGTATTTACCCCAATGGCCAAGCCGACATTAATCACTTTCAAGCTGCAGGCGGCATGGGGGTGTTGATCAATAAATTGCTTGAGGGTGGTTTGTTGCACGGGGATATTCTCACGGTTGGTGATGATCGCGGTTTGCAATATTACGGTCGAGAACCGGTGTTGCGAGACGAGCGTTTGCAATGGCAAGATTCGCCCGTCAGCTCTCTCGATGAAGAAGTCTTGCGTGATTGCAACAATCCCTTCGATCGCTCGGGGGGGCTGAACCTATTGCAGGGGAATTTGGGCCGAGGGGTGATTAAAGTGTCTGCAGTTCAACCGCAGCACCGAATTGTCGAAGCGCCGGCTATCGTGTTCGATGATCAAAACGATATAGTAGCGGCCTTTAAGGCTGGCAAGCTGGAACAGGATTTTATTGCGGTTTTGCGCTATCAAGGGCCGCAGGCCAATGGTATGCCCGAGCTGCATAAACTGACACCGCCGCTGGGTGTTCTGCAAGATCGCGGTTTTAAAGTGGCTTTGGTTACCGATGGCAGAATGTCGGGAGCCTCGGGTAAAGTCCCCGCCGCCATTCATTTGTCACCGGAGTGTGCTTCGGGCGGCCCCTTGGCCAAAGTGCGTACTGGGGATCTGATTCGATTGGATGCAAATACTGGAGAGTTGTCGGTGTTAGTGGAGGCTGGAGAGTTCGCCAGTAGAATTCCCTTGGCGTCCAGTGCGCAACATCATGACGTGGGTATGGGCCGCGAATTGTTTGGCGGGTTTCGTCAAAACGCCTCCAGTTCGGAAGAGGGTGCGTGCACGCTGTTTATTGAATAAAACGCAGATTGTTGAATAGGTCGCTGTGATCCTGTCACGGTTATCGTTGATTTAAGACGGAAGTTCTGGAAAAGCTATGAGCGCTAGTATCGAAGAAATTATGAAAACCTCACCGGTCGTTCCGGTGATGGTGATTGAGAACATTGATGACGCCGTGCCGCTGGCGAAAGCGCTAGTTGATGGTGGTCTGCGAGTCTTGGAAATTACCTTGAGAACCGCGCCAGCGTTAGAGGCGATCAAACAAATCAAAGAATCTGTGCCCGATGCCATTGTGGGTGCGGGTACCATCATTAACACGGAAACACTGCAAGCTTCGATCGAGGCTGGGGCTGAATTCATTGTAACACCCGGTTCGACTGCGGCCATTATCGATGCTGCACAGGCTGCAGGGGTGCCAATTTTGCCGGGCGTCAATACGCCTAGTGAAGCCATGGTACTACTGGAAAAAGGCATCACTGAAATGAAATTTTTCCCGGCGGAAGCGGCCGGTGGTATTCCCATGCTGAAATCCATTGCTGGGCCACTGCCGCAGATTCAGTTTTGCCCCACCGGCGGTGTCAGTCCGACCAATGCCAAAGATTATTTGTCATTGAAAAACGTTGCCTGTGTTGGCGGTTCATGGATGGCGCCAGCTGAATTGGTTAATGCCGGCGATTGGGTCGAAATCACACGTCGAGCACGTGAGGCGTCCGCGTTGGCTTAAGCGCTACCTATAGACGCGTACAGATCTTGGGTGCTGAACAGAGTTTTGTAGTAACAAGCGGCCGACGAGTCGCAAATAAAAATGCGCTTCAGTAGCTATTTACTAGAGCGCAAATTATAAGAATCGATTCAACGATTCACCCTATAGCGATAGTTGAGTAGGTAAAACCCTACCCACACTCGTATCCAAGGTGCATGAGACAAGTGCAATTCACTGGGATAGGGTAATTATTATGACAATTCGAGTAGCAATAAATGGTTATGGTCGTATCGGCCGCAATGTTCTGCGCGCGCTTTATGAGTCCGGCAAGCGCGAGCAAATAGAAATCGTTGCCATCAACGATTTGGGTGATACGCAATTCAATGCACACCTGACTAAGTACGATTCGGTGCATGGTCGTTTTCAAGGCGAGGTTAGTGTCGACAATGACGGGCTAGTCGTTAATGGCGACGTCATCAAAACGACTCGGGAGCGCGATCCGCGTCATTTGCCTTGGGCGCAACTCAAGGTAGATGTGGTGTATGAGTGCACGGGACTGTTTACCAGTCGTATAAAAGCCGCAGGACATTTGGAGGCGGGTGCCAAAAAGGTCATCATTTCTGCGCCAGCCAGCGATGTCGATGCCACTGTGGTTTATGGTGTGAATCAACATGTGCTGACGTCTGACAGTCAGATTATTTCGAATGCCTCTTGTACCACTAACTGTCTGGCGCCGGTGGCGAAAGTTTTGAATGACGCGTTGGGTATTGAGCAAGGGTCGATGACCACGGTTCACGCTTACACCAACGACCAGAATTTACACGATGTTTATCATTCCGATATCTATCGTGCACGAGCGGCAACACAATCGGTTATTCCCACCAAAACCGGTGCCGCCCAGGCGGTTGGACTGGTATTGCCGGAACTCGATGGCAAACTCGATGGCATGGCCGTGCGAATTCCTACGGCGAATGTGTCGCTGGTGGACTTTCATTTCATCGCCGCCAGGAAAACTACGGTTGAAGAAGTGAATGCAATTATGAGTGTCGCCGCAGAGAGCTCAGCCTTGGCAGGCGTTCTTCATTACAGCAGCGAACCTCTGGTATCCGTTGATTTTAATCACCATCCGGCATCATCGAGCTTTGATTCCACGCAAACTCGCGTCAATGGCAAGATGGTCAAAGTCATGGCCTGGTACGACAATGAGTGGGGGTTTTCCAATCGAATGTTGGACAACACTTTGGCATTGATGCAGGCTTAACCTATGATCAGTAGCGCGTACCTAAAAGAAGAAGGATGTATTTTGATTAGACGTACAAAGATTGTTGCCACATTAGGTCCAGCCACCGATGAGCCGGGAGTACTGGAAGCACTTATTCACGCAGGCGTAAACGTTGTGCGTATGAATTTCTCCCACGGTTCTCCCGAAGATCATAAACAAAGAGCTGAGCAGGTTCGGGAACTTGCCGCCAAAAATCAAAGAACAGTCGCGATCTTGGGCGATCTGCAGGGGCCAAAGATTCGTGTGGCACGTTTTGCTGATGGCCCTATTCAGTTAACGATTGGTGACCGATTTGCTTTGGATGCGTCTCTACCCACAGAGGCCGGCAATCAGACTCAGGTGGGTATTGATTATCCCGAGCTGCCAGAAGATGTCAGTGTCGGTGATCGTTTACTATTGGATGATGGTCGTGTGGTTTTGGAGGTCGCCGGNNTCGCGGGATCACGCATTGATACCACCGTTGTAGTTGCCGGAAAGCTATCCAACAACAAAGGCATCAACCGTGAGGGCGGTGGTTTATCCGCTGAGGCTCTGACAGAAAAAGATTTTCGTGATATTGAGTTAGCCGCCGAAATTGGTGTGGATTACTTGGCGGTTTCGTTTGTGCGCTCAGGCGCAGATCTTGAAAAAGCCAGAGCATTAATGAGCAAAGCCGGGGGCGATGCCGGCATGGTCGCCAAGGTTGAGCGTGCAGAGGCTGTCGAGCCTGAAGCTCTGGATGGCATTATCCGCGCATCTGATGCCGTCATGGTAGCTCGGGGCGATCTCGGGGTAGAGATTGNTGATGCCGCTTTGGTGGCGGTACAAAAACTGATGATCGCCCGTTGTCATGAATTGAACAAAGCTGTAATCACCGCCACTCAAATGATGGAATCCATGATTGAGAGCCCGTTACCCACACGTGCCGAGGTCTTTGATGTNGCGAATGCGGTATTGGATGGTACTGATGCGGTGATGCTCAGCGCTGAAACCGCGGCAGGTGGATTTCCTATCGAGGCGGTTGAGGCTATGAATCGTGTTATTGCGGGTGCCGAGCAACAGCCCCAGAGCATGATTTCTCAGCATCGACTGCACGAGAGTTTTGACAGTATTGATGAGTCCATTGCCTTGGCCACTATGTACACCGCCAATCACCTTGAGGGTGTCAAAGCGATTATCAGCTTTACCGAAACCGGTCGCACACCTCTTTACATGACGCGAATTGATTCCGGGTTGCGAGTGTTCGCCTTCACCGATCATCCGCGCACGGAAAACCGGGTGGCTTTGTATCGCGGCGTGGTACCGGTGACTTTTGATACCTCTGAAATCAAACCTGAGAATCTTAATCAATCGGTGGTGGAAGAATTATTGCGTCGTGAAGTGGTCGAAAAAGGAGATCTGGTCATTATCTCCAAGGGCGACTTTATGAACGTTCATGGCGGCACAAACACCATGAAAATTGTGCGAGTTGGTGATGATATCCGCTAAACGGCTGTTCTGGAGGCATATTGTATGAATNTTGATTTACGCGCCAAATCCTGTACAATGCCCGCAGCTTAGATAACTAAGTGAGTCTAACATCTTGTTTTTTATAGAAAAATAAGGTTTTTAAGAAGGTTAGACATCACGCCCATAATAAAAAAGCTCGTCGAATTCGATGGGCTTTTTTTGTGCCTGAAATTTATGGCACCCGCTGCTCGGCTAGGCCGGCAGTTCGCGTACTTAGGGTGAGCAAGAATTACCTGATACATGAATTACAGGAGCTCGTATGCGCCGTTTAGTAAAGGCTGTAAAGTTGGTGGTCTTGAATCACCGTGTGGTTTCGAAAGGTAAGTTGATTGGTTTTATGGAAATTGAAGGTCAACGCGGAGACAGTTACTGGTTTTAGCGCTCCTTAAATTCCTGAATCAATGACCACATCTCTGAGGAGATGTACAAAGCCAGAGCAAACTAGAGTTGTTCTGGCTTTGTTGTATTTGATGGCTTATTGCACAGAAGATTGCCTAATAAGACCTTGCCAATCTGACGCTCTCATTGCACTCTGATAGCACAATAAAAGTCAGGGAGGCGTTATGTATCATCCAAATCATTTTGCTAAGACTAACCCCAATAAGCCCGCCATCGTCATGGCCGCGAGCGGTGAGGTGGTCACTTACCAGCAGCTCGATCAACGCAGTAATCAAATTGCGCACTTGTTTAGAGACCTCGGTTTGAAAGCCGGTGATCACATCGCGTTGCAGGTAGAAAATCGTGCTGAATTCTTCGAAATCGTTTGGGCGGCGCAGCGATTTGGCTTGGTATTCACCGCTATCAGCACTCATCTAACGGCCGATGAAACCGCCTATATTGCTGACAATAGCGATTCCAAACTCTTTATTACCACTCAACGATTGGTACATATTGCCGACAAGGTTCGGAGCGATGGCGGCACGCAAGTTGAGCATTTTTTCCTGTTGGATGGCGAAAGAGAAGGGTTTCTTCCTTTAAAAGCTCAGGCTGAAATGTGTCCCACGACCCCAGTTCCCAACGAGGAGCCCGGCATGATGATGCTCTATTCCTCGGGCACCACGGGTCGTCCAAAAGGTGTCTTGCCGATTCAAACGGCCACCACCATTGATGAGCTTCATCCCAGTTGGATGGCACTCTCGCAAGTTTACGGTTTCAATGAGGATACTGTTTATTTGTCGCCAGCACCTCTCTATCACGCGGCGCCTTTGCACTGGAATATGCTGGTGATGAAAACCGGTGGAACCACGGTCATTATGGAGCACTTTGACGCTGAACAGAGTCTGGCGGTGATTGAANAATATCAGGTGACGCACAGNCAGTGGGTTCCGATCATGTTTATTCGNATGCTCAAATTNGAAGAGGCGATTCGTCAGCGTTACGACGTGTCTTCGATGAAAATGGCGATTCACGCCTCGGCACCTTGCCCCATAGAAACCAANCAAAAAATGATCGANTGGTGGGGGCCNGTTATCAATGAATATTACGCAGCCACTGAAGGCGCCGGCATCACCCTAATAGACAGTGCACAGTGGTTGGNCCATCGCGGTTCGGTGGGTTTGCCGATAAATTGCATTGTGCACATCACCGATGATGACGGGAAGGAACTATCACAAGGTGAAACCGGCACAATCTATTTTGAATCGATGGTGGAAGGGGATTTTAACTATTACAAAGACAAGCAGAAAACCGCCGAAGCGCATCACCGACAAGGTTGGAAGACCACCGGTGATTTGGGTTATGTGGATGCAGAAGGCTATTTATACTTAACCGATCGCAAAGCGTTTATGATCATCTCTGGTGGCGTGAATATTTATCCACAAGAAGTAGAAAGCACCTTGATTCAGCATGACGATGTGGTTGATGTCGCGGTATTTGGTATCCCCAATGAAGANTTTGGCGAAGAGGTTAAGGCCGTGGTGCAAAAGCGCGGAGGTTTACCTGCCGATGAAGACATCGAAGAGTCAAAGCTCATGGCCTACTGTCGCGAGAAGATGTCCCACATTAAATGTCCTCGCAGTATCGATTTTATAGAAGAATTGCCNCGTTTGGATAATGGCAAGCTTTATAAGAAGGGGCTGCAGCAAGCCTACAGTTCTTCGGTGTCATAATGTGAAAAAAGAGGTTCATAGGCCGTCTAAGGTCAGTACTGAACGCCGCTCGGANAANANGGTGGGTGTATTGGTGCTGATCTGGGGGGCGTTGTTAATGTTAGAGGGCCTACAGATCACCCGTATGGGCTCGCTCGCTTCAGATACCCCTTATTGGCTGGTGGTTGTGGCGGGNNTGGNGGTGTGCTTGTGTGGCGTGGCGATACTGATCAAGCCCTTTCACAGTCGCTGGAGAGATTGTCTGGCAATTTTTATCACCGGGCTAATGGGAAGCATCGGTGCTTGGATTGCCCTGTTTGCCGCTGAGTCGAGTATCAGCGGCAATCTGTCTTTTCTTTCTTCGGCAATCGATGTTCCTTTGGGGCGTATCGCCTTTGGTGTCGGCGCAGCGATGTGTTTTGCTATGTCGGTCTACGCCGCCAAGCTGTTTATTCAAAAAACAGTGGCATTATCTCAAACATAGATGCCGCTATATTGAGTTAGGATTAATCAGCTCTACCGGTGCGATCTGTTTTGACAAGTCCGCATAATCTGGCAGCAGTACGCTGACTTGCTGTTTGTCTTTTTCAGACAAATTCTTCCAGTGGTGGTGAAGGTTATTCCACACATCTACTTGAAAGGTCTTGGCAACACTGCGAAAACGCTTATCTTGTAGCCTACCGTCGTAAAGTGCTCGCCCTTTATCGAAAGCCGATTCATTGAAGACCGTCTCGCCTAGTTCTCTATGACTGCTATAAGCTCCGCAGTTCTGTTGCATCAATGGTACGAAATAATCGCAACACCACTTCAGCAGCGGTGCTAAGTTCTCACTCAAAATGAGAGGGTTTTGGGTAGCGGGTTGAGGTGGCGGTTTGCGGTAGTGGGCGTCAATGACCTGTGCCGTGGTCGGAGCAGTACGTTCTATGATTTCCCAACCACTGCGATCGAAGCGATTCATGCCGAGCTGACCTAAAACACTGGCATCGGCAAGTGTCATCGACTCCCCAAAAAGATAAGGTTGTTTATCGTATACAGATTCAACGGCTAACAGNAATTCATTAAACGCTTGATCCAACAAGTCTTGGGTGGCAGGAAACCCTTTGGGGGCTGGCAGCTGGTGGCCATGGCTATAACGACTGTCTTCGGCAACACTGAATAAATAGGGCAGGCGACGGGTTTGTCGCTTGGGAAACTGCTTGGCGATAAACCGCTTGAAAGGGCCGAGTATGCTGCCCATTTCGTTCGCAAGGCGCTCTCCTGCGTTGTTATCATGNGCCGATACAGCCCAGCGATTGTGGTGGACCATGTAGAGCCCGAATTCATCCAGTGCTTCATCGATCAAGCTGATTNCAAACCCCAGCGCAGTATCTGGGGCTGGCGCTAGCTGCAGTTNTGGCTGCTGNTGTTGNAACCAATAACCGATGGCGCTTGAATCCACTAAATTTTNACCTNCNGGGCCCAGNAGATAGGGCACCAGAGGAAGCTCATGCAGCTCATTTTGTNNCGGCCANCTTATGGNTTGTTTGTGGTTNCGAAGAGCGTCGACGCGGNGGCGTGAGCGATGGCCACTGCAGAAGTTGGCCTGCTGCGGATGGAGTTCAAAGGCGAGCTTGGCTTGGTGACAGAGCAGCTCGACTTTTAACCCGTAGGGAGAAAGCTCCGAGGTCCACAGCACCCATTTGTTGTTTTTCTTCGACATAGACTGGCTCCTTGAATCAGCCAGTATAAAGCCGAAGTGTGACTAGCTCTCGTCAAATCACGGCAATACTCAAGGCAGACTCCGCAGTGGATTAGCGCCTTGATCTGCAAGATTGCAGTGCAGTTGATTAGAGGGCGTCAGCGGCGACCAGGGGGTGGTTCTCGCAGGCCTGCAGATCCATAGTCTCCCAGAATCGCTGAGTTTCTTCATTTTGGGGAATAAATGAATGCAGCTCCAGTTGAGAAAAGGTTTCACTGCGACTGGGTTCAACACCCGTCACCAGAGTGCGACTCCTGAATTTTAGATCTCCGGCATTGTAATGCAGGTCATACAGCGAGGTGTTGCGACTGCCGAGCGCTCGTTTAGCCCAGTCCTGTGGAAGACCTGGGTAGGCCTGCAGCCATTCGCTGAGCTCTTCAAGGCGAGGGTTGCCAGTGAGCATTTCCTGTTCCCTGATTCTCAAGAGCAGAAAGCAAGCCAGTTCCTCCCAATTCTCGATGCCTTGTTTGAGACCTTCTTCGGAAAAGTACAAGTGAAAGAGGTTGATGTTAGGGCGTGAGATTTGTTCGTCCAGTTCAACGACTTTCATCATCGCCAGCCACGCTCGATTGCCCAAGATGATCTCGCCAATGTGATTCACGACCAGCGCTGGATAGGGTTCGTGCTTGCGAAGCAGTATGGCCAGCGTTTCCTTGAGCGCTTTATGCTCTTCGCTGTCGATGTTTAAGGGAGTCGGTTCTACGCTGAACCCGGCAGCGGTATAGAGTGTTGTATTTTCTCGCGGGCCGAGTGCTAACGCCTGGGCAATACGGGCGACCATATCGCGTGTGGGGTTAGATCGCCCAGTTTCCAAGAAGCTGATATGACGCGGCGCCGCTTCTACTTTTTCAGCCAATTGAGCTTGAGATAAATCTAGGTTGGTACGCCAAAAGCGCACTAATTTTCCGAAGGCGTTGCGGCTGGATTCGATTGCGGACATAAATCAGACTGGGCAAGGGTGGTCTATATCGATTTCTTTCGATATAGCCTCCAAAATTGCTTCCCTGTTAGGTAATTGCCGCCGATTATAGGCTGTGGCAGACTGGCCCACAATTGTCGATTGATCAATTGTGGTAAATGGTCGTAAACCTATGACGGCACAAGAAAAAATCCCTTCCAGTCTGTTGCAAAAAACAGACAGGCCGCTGCGTATTTGTCTTTTAGGATATCGCAGCCACCCCTTTGTTGGTGGCCAAGGCGTCTATCTCAACTATTTGAGTAAAGCTCTGGTCGATGTTGGACACCGTGTGGACGTCATCTCTGGCCCTCCATATCCGGAGCTCGATCCGCGAGTCACCTTAATCAAGAAGCCCAGTCTGGATCTGTTTGCCGCGCCCAGTCATGTCATGGCATTGAGGCCAAAACACCTCACATCCTGGTCTGACTTCTTTGAGTGGTGGGCCATGTTGACCGGCGGCTTTGCTGAGCCTTATACCTTCAGCCGACGCGTAGCCAAGCACATGAAGCGCCACGGTAGTGACTACGATATTGTGCACGATAATCAGTGCCTCGGTTATGGTCTACTGAAGCTTCAGAAGCAAGGCATTCCCACTGTTGCGACGGTGCATCATCCGATTACACGAGACCGCCAACTAGCGCTAGATGCGGCCCCAAACTGGAAGCATCGTCTGCTGGTTCGTCGTTGGCACTCATTTCTGGGCATGCAGAAGAAGGTGGTAAAAAAGCTCGATCATATTGTCACTGTCTCGGAACAGTCTCGCACGGATATCTCACAAGCATTTGATCGCGCTGAGCGCGACATCAGTTTGATTTACAACGGCATTGACACTGATACCTTCGCGCCTCGCGATAACATCTCAGCCAAACCTTTTCGCGTGATGACGACTGCGTCTGCTGATCAGCCCTTGAAGGGGTTGAAATACTTGCTGGATGCCATTGCCGCACTCAAACCGCAGCATCCCCAGTTGGAGTTGTTGGTGGTGGGTAAACTGAAAGAAGGCGGACAAACCGAGAAGCAGCTTAAATCTCTGAAGCTGTCTGACAGCGTCAAATTTGTCTCCGGTATCTCCACAGAAAAACTGGTCGATTACTACAACCAAGCAAGCGTCGTGGTATCACCGTCTTTGTATGAAGGTTTTGGTTTGCCGGCGGGCGAAGCCATGGCGTGCGGTTGTGCTGTGATCTCCTCTGATGGCGGTGCACTGCCAGAAGTGGTGGGTGATGCGGGGATTGTCGTGCCGAAAGGCAACAGTCAGGCATTGCAGCAAGCGCTTGAAAAAGTGCTAACAGACGATGCGTATCGACAGAGCTTGGGCAAGAAAGGACGTGAGCGCATTTTGGAAACTTTTTGCTGGCGAGTGGCCGCAAAAGAGTTTACCGATTATTACCATCAAATATTAGATAACGCGGCGGCGAGTTAAGGAAGTCTCTTTCATGCAAACCATTGATTTTAACAAGTTGCAGCTGCGCAACGGCGATCGAATTCTGGATGTCGGTTGTGGTGAGGGGCGACACACGATTGGCGCCTATCTAACCGCCAATGTAACTGCCATCGGCGTTGACCTTAGCGAGAAAGATCTCGATACCGCTCGCGAGCGGGCAGAAGATTTTGTCGACGCGAATGATCCAAATAGAAGTTTGACGTTTCAGGTGGCTAACGCCTTGGAACTGCCATTCGAAGATAATAGTTTTGATAAAGTGATTTGTTCTGAAGTGCTGGAACACATACCGGATTATCAAGGCGTGTTGGCGGAGATCAATCGGGTCTTGAAACCCAATGGCTTGATGGCCGTGAGCGTGCCTCGCGCTTGGCCAGAGGAAATTTGCTGGAAACTCAGCAAACCCTATCGCCAAGTGGAAGGCGG
>PANW01000053.1 GCA_002707785.1 Cellvibrionaceae bacterium
ATTGAAAGGCCCCTTTGGCTGCCTCAACAACGCTCGCTTTGGTATCGCTTGGGGCGCCTTAGGTGCGGCAGAAACCTGCTGGCATAGCGCTCGCAATTACACGCTAGAGCGTCAACAATTTGGTCGCCCGCTGGCCGCTACACAGTTGATTCAAATGAAGCTGGCGAATATGCAAACTGAGATTTCGCTGGGCCTGCAAGCCTGCCTAAGAGCGGGACAATTGATGGATTCAGGGGACATTTCTCCAGACCTCATATCGCTGATCAAACGCAACTCCTGCGGCAAGGCCTTGGATATTGCGCGCATGTCTCGCGATATGCACGGTGGTAACGGCATCTCGGACGAATACCCTGTTATGCGACATATGCTCAACCTGGAAGTGGTCAACACTTACGAGGGCACTCACGATGTTCACGGGCTGATATTGGGTCGCGGGCAAACGGATATCGCGGCATTTTGATCGCCACGAAGGAGCCCCCTATGCCCGAAGCACTATCCCACTTAAAAGTGCTCGATTTGTCGCGCGTACTGGCAGGCCCTTGGGCCAGTCAAACGCTGGCTGACTTCGGCGCCGATGTCATCAAGATTGAACGCCCCAGCAGCGGAGACGACACACGTCGCTGGGGACCTCCGTTTATGGCCGACGATAACGGCGAACTCACCGCGGAAAGTGCGTATTTTATGGCCGCCAATCGCGGCAAGCGCTCACTTTGCCTCGACATCACCGATCCTCAAGATCAAGCGATTCTGCACCGTCTCGCCGCTGAATGTGACATTGTGGTGGAGAACTTCAAGGTCGGCGGCGCTGAAAAGTACCAATTGGATTACGCGACACTGTCGGCGATTAATCCACGTTTGATTTATTGCTCGATTACTGGCTTCGGACAGACCGGCCCCTACTGTCATCGCCCCGGTTATGACTTCTTGGTGCAAGCCATGGGAGGGTTGATGAGCGTAACCGGTGACAGGGAAGATACGGCTGGTGGCTCTTCCGGCCCACAGAAAGTCGGCGTCGCGCTCACCGATATTATGACCGGACTCTATGCCACCGTGGGTATACTGACCGCACTGGCAGAACGTGAAAAATCCGGCCTAGGCCAACACATCGATCTGGCGCTTTTGGATGTAACCGCAGCCACCCTAGCGAATCAGGCCAGCAACTATTTGGTGGGTGGAAAAATACCTGAGCGCTTAGGGAATGCGCACCCCAACATTGTGCCCTATCAGAGCTTTGCCACCGCTGACGGCCACTGCATTATCGCCGTCGGCAATGACGAGCAATTCCGTCGCTTTTGTGATTTGCTAGAGCACCCAGAATTAGCCGAAGACGCACGCTTTGCCAGTAACCAACAGCGGGTCAAACATCGCCAGCAGCTGGTGCCGCTGCTAGAGAAAATCATGCTCGGAAAAACGCGCGATCAATGGTTGCAACTGTGCGAACAGAAGCAGGTTCCTGCGGGACCCATCAATACTATTGATGAAGTCTTTAACAACGAACAAATCCTGCAGCGCCAAATGCGCGTATCAGTGCCTCACCCACTGAACGAAAATCTCGAAGTGCCGGGCAATCCGATCAAACTATCACGCACCCCGGTGCAGTATAAGCGTCCGCCACCCATGCTCGGTGAACACACTGAAGAAATCCTCCGCCAATTGGGATAGCCCGCTTACGGAATTTACTGCGGCCTTCGTCTACATGTCTGTCAGTGCCTCTATACACGATGGCCTGCCGCGCATAGACAGAGATTGAAGGTCTCGAGTGTTTGTGTGAGCTGTAAACACCTCACAAAATTCGATATCCCACTCGCGGATAGCCGAGCTACAATAGAGCGTAATCCTCTCCAGTCACGGCTGCAGATACCTTTTCTAAGCGCTGGCTCGGCACCAGACTTTCAGGCACCGTTTCTAGACATAACGCATCAGAGATATCTATGAGCAAGACGCATCAAAAATCCATTTACGTTGCCTATACCGGCGGTACCATTGGCATGAAGCCGTCGCCCGATGGTTATATTCCAGCGGAGGATTTTCTCGCTCAACACCTTAACACCATGCCGGAATTTCAACGTCCAGAGCTGCCGAGCTTCACGCTGAAGGAGTACCATCCGCTGATCGACTCTTCCGATATGAATCCCTCACACTGGCAGATTATCGCCGATGACATTCAGGCCCATTACGATCAGTACGACGGTTTTGTGGTATTGCATGGCACCGACACCATGGCCTATACCGCATCGGCGTTGTCGTTTATGTTGGAGAACTTAAGTAAGCCGGTCATCGTCACCGGTTCACAAATCCCTCTGGCCCAACTGCGTTCGGACGGCCACGCCAATCTGCTCAACGCTATGTACCTTGCCGCCAATCATCCGATTGCCGAAGTCGGTCTGTTTTTTAACAACAAACTGCTGCGGGGCAATCGCAGCGTGAAAGCACACGCCGACGGATTTGATGCTTTTGCATCCCCCAATTTTCCACCACTGTTAGAAGCAGGCATCAACATCAAACCAGTGGCTGGCAGAGTAATGGTAGATATAGCGACTCACACGGAACTGACGCTGCAAACCATCAACGCCCAACCCATTGGTGTGATGAGCCTCTATCCCGGCATCTGCGCGGCGGTAATTCGTAACTTTATTCATCAACCGGTTAAAGCCCTTATCTTGCAAAGTTTTGGTGTCGGTAATGCACCGCAAAATGCAGAGTTTTTGAACGCTATCAGAGAAGCCCATGAACAGGGATTAATCCTACTCAATTGCACACAGTGCTTTCAGGGGCGGGTTAACATGCAAGGGTACGCCACGGGCAATGCATTGGCGCAAGCCGGAGTGATCAGTGGCGGTGATATGACCATCGAAGCCGCATTGGCAAAGCTACACTTCCTACTCAGCCAAGGGTTATCAAACACAGAGATTGAAAAGAAGCTGGGACAGAGTTTACGCGGAGAGATGAGTTGAACGCACCCTTAGCTTGCGATGCGTTCATCAGTTTCTAGGCTGACCGACTTGAGGACAAATTATTTAGTGGATTCACTATCCAGTGTTTTCCAGTAGTCCGCCACACTCTCTTTCATATCTTTGCGCAGCAGCATAATGCCTAAGAGGTTGGGTAAGGTCATCATCACAATGGCTACCGCAGCCAGATTCCAGATTAAGGTCGTATCGGCGAATGAGGCCCAGAAAAAACCCGCCACATAGCAGACCCGATACGGCATGACACCACGATAACCGACGAGATAAATAATCGCTCGATCGCCGTAGTAAGACCAGGCAATAGCGGTTGAGAAAGCGAATAACAACAAACCAATGGACACCACATACTGACCATAGTCACCAAGAAAACCTTTGGTAAAGGCAATTGTGGTTAACTCAGCAGAGTGGATTAGAGATTTCCCGGTGAGAATGACTGCGGTATCGACAGGCTGCCCATCCTTGATTTTCAGACTTCCAGTATAGGGATGCTCGACACTGCCAAGACTGAAGCGAACCTCTTCGGCCACAGAGCGCGCCGCTAGAACGGTATAACCTGAGGATTTCGACACACCTTCGTCAATGATCAGCTCGCCACTAAACAACTCTACCGAGTGATCGTCGGAACGATTCAAATAGTGAAACAGTTGTTGACGGTCGTCGGTGTTTTGGTCGGCATACTCGCCCACGATGAAGGTCGTATCTGTGCGAGGAAAGGTATTCTGGTGCTTCTCATGCCACACCCCTGACGACAAAATCACCAATCCGGTGAGCGTACAAATAATGATGGTGTCGATAAAGGGCTCCAGAATTGACACCATGCCTTCCGATACCGGCTCATGAGCTTTAGCCGATGCGTGGGCAATAGGGGCGGACCCCTGACCCGCCTCATTCGAATAAAGACCGCGATTGACACCGCGGTTAAACGCGTAGGCAAAAGTAGCACCGAGGAAACCACCCGCCGCGGCAGAACCGGTAAAGGCATCAGCAAACACAGACACCAAGGACGGTACTACATTCTCGATGTTGTAAAAAATAACCGCCAACGCTCCCAGCACATAGATCACCGACATGGTCGGCACGATACGTGAAGTCACTGCGGCAATACGACGGATACCGCCAAGAATGACTAATGCCAGCAAAAACGCCAGTACACCACCGGTCACCATGGGCTCGACCCCAAAGGTGGACTCCATCCCCTGCGCAATGTTGTTGATCTGCGGCAGATTACCGGTACCAAATGAGCTGATCACGGTTGCGATGGCAAATAGCACGCCCAGCCACTTCATGTTGAGCTTTTTTTCCATGTAGTACATGGGACCGCCTGCCATAGTGCCATCGGTCGTTTTTTCACGGTACTTATGTGAGAGGGTGACTTCGACAAATTTGGTCGTCATCCCCAGAAATGCAGTCATCCACATCCAGAACAGAGCCGCTGGGCCGCCCAGGAAAATGGCAAAGGCAACGCCGCCAATATTGCCGGTACCCACAGTACCGGACAGGGCCGTGGCTAGCGCTTGGAAATGCGTGGTGTCACCAGGATCTCCGGCGCGATCATACTTCCCCGTCACCACCTTCCAAGCGTGCCCAAAATAGCGCACTTGTGGAAACTTTAAGTACACCGTAAAAAATGCCCCAACTCCCAATAGCAAAAACGGGAAGTACGCTGCCGACCCCAAAAAACTGTCTAACAGAAGAATAAAGCTATTGATGCTATCCAAAGGACTTACCCCTAAAAATGATGATTATTGTCGCCAAGCTGCTGACACACTTGAGTCTTAGCCGCTGTAAAGCTGACCCGTGACGACTATTATTTTTTTGTTCATACCCTGTAGGACGAACCAGAAACATCAGGCCTCAGCAATGAAAAAGATTGTTTGCATCCGCCACTGACAAGTGCAAAAAACGCCCATCTGGGCGTTTCATCTTCTAGAGTGCTCGATTTTGCTGAACCAAAGCCAGCGCGCGGGAAGACCCGCGCAGAGAAAAGCTGTATTTATGGATTTTGCCGATGCCATCGACAAACATCAAAGTGCCAGTGTGGCCGTTGCGCAGATGATCGCGCAACCCTGGCGACAAGACTTTCACCGAAAGACAGCCCACGTCAACACAGCGGGAGTAATCCAGAACAAAGGATTTCGGACCTTCTGGACGATCGATAGCGATGGTGAGTACTGGAGCCTGCATCAAACTAACGCCCAGAGGCACTAGCACCTTCAGCAGAGGTTGAAGCCTGTCGTTGTAGGTCTCATAGCGAACGCCGACGCGAAATATTGCTTCATCGCCGTCTTTGCCCTTTCCCAACAGTGACATGTAGCAGCCATCCACCTGCTCCATAGTGCAGTTCACTTTCCACGCACCATACTGACGAATATCTTCTGTCGTCTTGGCCTGCATAACACTGGCCAAACTCAATCCCACGGCCAGCAGCGCACACTGAACAATCCTTTGAATCATTCTCGAGTCCCCAAACCCTTTAACTAAATATGACATCTTAAATGCCCACCACGATGGCGGCAATCTCCAACGGTGACGACTATTTTACAAAAAAGCCACGCAATTCTGTGAAAATGGCTCATAATAGCAGAATAAATTCGCTGTTCACTTTCGAAATATTTACCTTGCCGCGCCATGAAACCCACGAAAACTAAATCTCAAATTCGCGCCGAAATTGATGCCCAAATCGATAATTTTTTATCGACGGGTGGCGCTGTGCACGAGTTTGATCGAGGAATCAGCGGACGCCAGCTCAACGAACCACTGCCCAAATCCCCCCATATCCAGTCGAGCCAACAAACTCGCACACCGGTTTTGAGCGAAATCCAAGCTATTGAAGCAAGAAAACATCCCCCCAAAGAACCGCCATCGCGACGCCGTCAGCAGGATAGAAAAGTACTGATTACCGATGATTTCGGTGAACCCTTGCGCTGGATATCTAAATAGGCCTTTAGGCTCATCAATCGAGACTCAAGGCTCTGACCTTAGAGACTATCTATCGCTAGAATTACCTCTTGCAAGCCCTCTTTAATTTGTTGATCGAACTCCTTGATTTGCGCCCAATCTCCCTGGGGAGCCAACTGCTCCAGCTGCTCGCAAAGATCCCCCAAGGGACTAGCGCCAATGGTCCGCGAGGAAGACTTCAACTTATGAGCGAGTGACCTCACACCATCGATATCACCAGCAGATACCGCTTGATCCAACTCTGCCATATAAGGGATGGAGCTGTGCTTGAACTCTTCTAGAATCGCTCCTCGCAATTCGGCATCATCACCGAACATCGATTCCAACACCGATAAATCCAATGCAAGTGCTGTCACTCTAAGTCTCTCCTTGGCTGCTTGTTAACCGTCTGCACATTGTGCCACCGAAATAGCCCCCTTGAACACACCAAAATTAGCATAGAAGGGTTTGCGGATTCGCCTAGAGCAGCCATACTGGGTACAAGCTATCACTAAAGAAAAGGACCACTCTATTGGCCACGGGTGAATTAGAAAATTTTTCGTGTTTGTTAGTGGATGATGATCCATTCATGCTCAAAGCACTGAGCAAAATGCTCGAATCTATCGGCATTCAGGGCATCATACAGACCGATAACGCACAAGATGCATTGAAGTACCTAGCTAACCGCAACAACCACATTGATATTGTCATTTCCGACCTCAATATGCCCAACATGGACGGTATTCAACTGTTGAGACACTTTGGCAGTTTGGGCATGTCATTCAGCGTGATACTGGTTAGCGGTGAAGACCCGCGTCTACTGGAATCGGTCAAGAGTTTGGGCGAGCAACAGAAACTCAACATACTGGGCACTCTCAACAAACCGGTGCGCAAAGACGATCTCGAGGCCATGGTTAAGCTACACAACCCGATTGGCAAACAAGCTCCCAACGGACCGGCAGCCATGGTATTTGCCGACGAACTGCAACGGGCCATCATGAATGATGAGCTGGAGGTTTTCTTCCAGCCCCAGGTAGCCATCGACGATGGCCATATCGTTGGCATTGAGGCTCTGGCTCGCTGGAATCATCCCGAAAAAGGCTGGATCCCACCGGGGATCTTTATTGGCATCGCTGAGAAATACAATATGATCGGCGACCTCACCGACTCCATCTTTCAAAAGAGCATCAGCGAAGCCGCACATTTGCGCAGCTTGGGGTTCGACATTACGGTATCGGTGAACTTTTCCGCTCAAGTTTTGTGCGTATTGGAGCTGCCAGAAATTCTCAGCGAGACCATTCAATCCTCAGGCCTAGAATCCAGCCATGTGGTCATCGAAGTGACTGAGAGTTCGCTGGCTCAGGACATGAATATCACCCTGGATATATTGACGCGAATGCGTCTGAAAGGCTTTGGTTTGTCGATCGACGATTTTGGCACCGGCTTCTCATCCTTAGAGCAACTGAAACAGATCCCTTTCACCGAGTTGAAAATCGATCGCTCCTTTGTTCATCAAGCCGCTGAAAACAGAGCCAGTCGTGCCATACTTGAATCGAGCATTGACCTAGCCCAAAAGCTCAATATCGAATGTGTCGCCGAAGGTGTAGAAACTGAAGCAGATTGGAAACTAGTGGAAGAACTCGGCTGTGACATCGTGCAAGGCTATTACACCGCAAAACCTATGGCCGCTAGAGACTTCATTACTTGGGCAAAAGAATACGGTTTACAACGCAACGTCCAAGACACGACGCCTAAATAGACGCCACATCAAAACATCGAGCGGCGCTCTTTCTTGGGCACCAGTATTGAGTTTTGCTGAATCAAAGATGCATACACATCCACGCGACACTGTGGATAGTATGACGATCGCGGCTCAGATCACCCCATGCCGCAAGGCAATCCAATAACTCACCAACATCATGCCGCCGAGCACCAGCCATATCACTCCGAACAAGGCCCACATTCTGAAAGGACGCCGCGAGGTTTGATTCACACCCTGCTCGAGATAGCGATCCACCTTGGCTTGATCTTCGTCGGTTAAACGCGAACTGCTCACAAGCTCAACTCCTGCTAGTTATTATTGAGTTTGACCCCACTCTATCACAATCGAGCAAATGTCCCAGTGTGAGTAATTCTCCGTACGGCATAAAAAAACCCTCGCGACATAGGCCGGAGGGTTTTTAAAGATCAGGCTCTCAATCCAAAAGGGAAAGCTTGATCTATGTATAGATTCGACGATTAAAACAGCGCTTCATCAAGATCCATCAAGGTGTCACTGCCCGCACAGATGCTCACGCTCAAGGCGCGTGTGGCTGGCAGCTCACGCTGGAAGTAGAATTTAGCCACTTTCAGCTTGGTCTGATAGAAGTCGGCTTCGCCACCGTCTTGCTTCTCTAGCGCAACTTTCGCCATCATCGCCCACATGTAAGCTAGCGCAGTCAAACCAAACAAGTGCAAGTAATCGTTGGCGGCGGCGCCAATCGCATTAGGATCGTCTTTCATCTGCTCGATGACTTCATAAGTCACAGACTTCAAGTTTTCCATTTCTGCCTTCAGCGGCTCGAGGAATTCTGCCAACGCCTCATTGTCAGCATTAGTATCGACAAACGCCTGCACATCGGCAGCGAACAGGTCGAAGAACTTGCCACCGTTAGCGCAGATCTTACGACCCAACAAATCCATCGCTTGGATACCGTTGGCACCTTCATAGATTTGAGTAATGCGAACATCTCGAACCAACTGTTCTTGGCCCCACTCACGAATAAAGCCGTGGCCACCAAATACCTGCTGACCGAGAACAGTGGTTTCCAGCGCCTTGTCGGATACGAAGGCTTTCGCCACCGGCGTTAGCAATGCCATCAAACCATCAGCATTGGCTTTGCGCTCTGCATCATCGCTAAACTTGCCGATATCTAACCATTTGGCGACATAAGTAGAGAAGGCACGAGCGCCTTCAGTCTGCGCGCGCATGCTCAACAACATACGACGAACATCGGGATGTACAATGATTGGATCGGCAGCTTTTTCAGGATTCTTCGGACCTTCTGGACTGCGGCTCTGAATACGATCACGAGCGTACTCAACGGCGTTTTGGTAGGACATTTCCGCGGCGCCCAGCGCCTGAATACCCACGACCAAACGCTCATAGTTCATCATAGTGAACATGCACGCTAGCCCTTGGTTAACTTCACCCACCAACCAACCTTTGGCATCGTCAAAATTCATCACACAAGTGGCGGAACCCTTAATGCCCATTTTCTTCTCAATGGAGCCACAGCTGAAAGAGTTGCGATCCCCCAAAGAGCCGTCGTCATTGACAAAGAACTTAGGCACGAGGAACAGCGAAATACCTTTTGGCCCAGCCGGCGCATCCGGCAACTTAGCCAGCACCAAATGAATGATGTTCTCGGCCATATCGTGCTCGCCCCAAGTAATAAAGATCTTGGTGCCGCTGATGTTGTATGAGCCATCGCCATTGTCGATGGCCTTGGAGCGAATAATACCCAGATCGGTACCGGCGTGAGGCTCGGTTAGATCCATCGCGCCAGACCAAACACCAGAGTACATGTTGGGCAGGTACTTTTCTTTCAGCTCATCGCTACCGTGAGCGTTGATGGACAAGCAGGCACCAGCAGTCAACATCGGCGCCAAACCAAATGACATGCTGCCCGCTTGCAACATTTCTTCCACTTGGCCGGTCAGGGTTTTGGGCATGCCCATACCACCAAATTCAGGGTTGCCGCCCAAGCCGTTCCAGCCGCCTTCGCAGTAGGCTTGATAGGCCTTTTTGAAACCGTCCGGGGCGGTGACTTCACCGTTTTCCCAGCGAGAACCTTGCTCATCAGACTCGCGGTTCAGCGGAGCCACTTCTTGCTCGATCAGCTTGGCGGCTTCTTCAAGGATGGCATCGGCAGTATCTGGATCCACCACATCCTGAGTGCCGGGCAGAGAAGCCCACAACTTATCAGCCTCAAAAACTTCATTTAGTACAAAGCGCATATCGCGCAAAGGAGCCTTATATTCGGCCATCTCTGTCACCTCTGGTGGTCAAATTGGATCTACAGATCAAATAAAGGGCATATTGGCCGTAATTCTGGTCGAATTCGCCGATCACATGCCCTAGGAAAATTAAAACAAACAACCGTTTGAAACATAGGTTTTTTTGGCCATTAAGTCAATAGGTTGCTCAGTTTTTAGCCTAGTCGGAAGCGATAATTTGGGCCACTATTTGCCACACATAAACGCCTGTAGCGAATCAGAAATAGCACGACAGTAAACCCCGATAACAACATCTCTGCGCGCAAAAACGCCCAGTAGACTGCGCTGAATGACCTTCAGTTATACGTTTATACGTCGCGCGATAAGAAATGGGTTAGCGTTGACACGAACGAATAGATTCGGTGCCCGAGACCGGTATGGATATTGGCTGGGGAAGGTTTCAGCTGGTTGAAGATACCATCGAGCCCGGCGACTTTGCGATGAAGCTGAGGTGAGTTACAGACCTAAGATCTGCCACTTGCCGCATTAAGCGATCTGATTCAACAGATTTCCCACAGGCGCAGGCGTTGGGCTCACACCGATATCAATGAGGCGCTGATTCAAATCGATGTTGTTGCGAACAAAAGCGTCTTGTTGATCGGCTCTGTCATCATTTCTAACGGCCTGTAAATCAGCTTGCCGCTGTTGATCTCTTTCCAGCTGTTGCTGCTCTTGGCGTTCACGCTCTTCGGCTTTCGCCTCTCTTTCTGCGGCCAACTCAGCGTCAACTTGCGCCCGAGCCTCCTGCGCCTGCGCGGCGATCTCTTGCAGCGCTTGCTGTTGTAANTGCGCCGCGTCCGCTGCCACTCGTCGATCTTGAGGTGATGGATCCGCAGGCGCCAATGCGGCTTGCTGGACGATACGAGCATTGGCCAGTGTTGCCTCTGGNTCGCCAGGTACCGCCCCTGAACTAATAGGGACCTCTCCTGCGACCGCGTAGCTAACGCCATCCGGGCCGCGTTCGTATTCGTAGCTGGGGGAACCTGCTAACTGCCCTCCCACCGCGGCATGAGCCTGTTCATGGGCTCTGACTTCACGATCGCGAACCGCGAGCTGGTCGATCACCGCTTGATCTAGTGCTTGCTGCTGCCTTTCTTCAGCTTGCTGAGCCTGTTGTTCTTCCTCCTGAGCCTCGGCCNGCTGATCCACNTGNTTTCGATTCGGACTGGCGGCTAATTCCCCNAGGCGNGCCGCTGCCTGCTCATCGGCCTGTACCGCTCGTTCAGACGTGGTGCTGCGATTTAAGGCCGCAGCTGATTCAGGNAGCTCTTGTACGGGAGTAAAAGAAGTATTGCGCGTTTGATTGCCGTCCTGACCAACTGCCAGCTTTCCCACAGGGCTAAAGGGAGCCACGGCACTGGCAAAATTAGACGGGAGCGCAGGGGTAATCATGACAAACTCGTTAAGCCGAGGTATCCAGTAACGTACCCACCATTTCGTCGGCGGTGGTTACAACTTTGGCCGAAGCATCAAACACCTGCTGCTCTAATGTCATTTCGATCAAGGGCTCGGCTAGGTCAGCAGTGGATTGCTGCGGACGGGTGGTGGACACCTGGGCTATTTCAGTGGCTGCCGTATTGATGTTCTGTTGGCTCTGTTGCAGCCCCTGCAGACCAGCACCTAACAGTGAATTAATGGTCATGTATCACCTATCGATGTGTTTCGAGCGTGCTCATCGAGCTTTTACCCAGTGAACTTATCTACTCATATATCGGCCAATTTTACCTGAAAAGCGATCAAAAATCAGACAGGGCGCGGCGTTTTTAATAGAACTTTAATATCAAAATGTCCTAACACGCACTATCGGTGGTGAATTTTGCTTCTAACTCTCAATAGGGATGGATGCGAGATGCGAGATGCGAGATGCGAGATGCGAGATGCGAGATGCGAGACAGTTTAATTGAGACTGCGCCGATTGCACGTCCCAANGGCGNACAACCGACGGGTTCTGTAGTTTAGTGAACCTCTCCTAAAATCGGCGNTAAATCCAAATGCTCGGCGGCCGAATTTTTATCGGCGGCTGGCAAGAAAGGAATTTCTCCGAGACAAGGCGCGGCCACCAGCGTCTTTAGCGTCATCAGGTTTTCCTGGTAGCANCTCATATCGGGATCGACTCGGTTGGCGANCCAGCCCGCTACTTTCAAACCGTCGCGTTCGATGGCTTCAATAGTCAGCAGTGCATGATTGATGCAGCCCAGCTTCATCCCAACCACTAGCACCACCGGCAGGTTTAATTCTTTGGCCAGATCCGCCAAGGTTTCCCGCGGGTTCAAGGGCACGCGCCAACCGCCCGCACCCTCAATCACCACCAGATCGCAGGCGCGCATCATAACGCCGTTGCAAAAGCCCGCCAGTCGAGCCACGGATAATTGTTTACCCGCCTGCATGGCCGCAATGTGCGGTGCGATTGCCGGCTCAAAAGCCACGGGATTAACTTGCTCGTAGGGCAGCTCTGCCGTCATCGCATCGATCAGAGCCAAGGCATCGCTGTTGCGCAACCCATGAGGCGTCACCTCACTGCCGGAAGCAATCGGTTTTACCGCCGCCGTTTGCAAACCGAGCTGGCGAGCCTTTTCCAACAGGCCGCTGGCCACCAAGGTTTTTCCAGCGTCAGTATCCGTGCCGGCCACAAAAAATTTATGTTTCGCCATTGTTCAATTCCTAACGACGACCGAGACGAAGATAAAAAACTTCATAGGTCGCGGGTAAATTTCCATCGGCTTGACGAAAACTCTCGTAAGCCTGTTTGAATTTTAGAATGCGTTGGCGCCCGGTAAGACCGCTGCTCTGGCCGTGATTCATGTTATGAGCACCTAAGGTTTTGAGCTCGTAGGTCAGCTCTCGAACTTGCTGGTACTGCAAGACAATGTCTTCACTTTGCCAATCCAATAATTTGAGCTCGCTGCTGTCAACGGCCGCGCGAACTTCACCCTCGCTAGCAAAGTGATTAACGTGGGTATAGTTATCCACCTGATTCCAGGCTTGACGTAATTCCGTTAGCGTTCTCGGCCCCAGAGTCGCAATGTGAATGCTGCCATCGACCGCGACCACTCGCGCCAACTCGTTGAACAACACCGTTAAATTTGGGCACCACTGAATCGCCAGTGAGGAAAAAACGCCCGCCAGCGAGGCGTCCGCTAGCGGCAAGTTCTCAGCATCGCCACAGCACCAGAGAAAATCTCCACCGCGCTCTTGGCGAGCGAAATCGATCATGCCTTGAGATAAGTCCAANCCCATGATCTGTTGTTCGGGTTTGTTCAAGTGCTGGGCTAAACGAGGGGTGAAGTAGCCGGTGCCGCAGCCCAGATCCAGCCAAGTTTCAGCTGCTGGCGTTGCAACAGAAGGTATCCCGGCTAACAGTCGACAACCAATTTGACGCTGCAAGCCCGCCACACTGTCATAGCGCGATGCCGCCCGACCGAAGGAGTCAGCCACCTTGCGTTTATCCACAGAATGCTGACTGTCTTCGACAGACTTTTCGATAAATTGGGTTATTTCAGCAACCACTCTCTGCGGCCGACTCCAATGTAAGGCGTGCGAACTGTCGCTGATGGTTTTAACCGTTTGAGACGAGTTGAGTTCACTGAGAGATGGTGCAATTGTCGAAGGTACCAAGGCATCGTTGTCCGCAAACAGATGCAATCCCGGCACCGTTAGCCGAGAAAAGGCCTCGCTATTGTTTAACTGCGCCAACCACTGCAGCGTCTCTGACCATTGATGTTGTACCAACATTTCGGCCCCGTTTTGCAAGCTTTGATGCCAAGAGTCGGCGCAGCTTTGACGAAGGCTTTTTAACAGCTGGCGTTCGCACTCATCGCCTTTACTCATCAAACCCGCAAAGCGTTTCAGCGTTATTTCTGGCGAGGTATCAAACCCGTGCGCAAACGCCGAGAAGTCGTCACGACTCATCGCCAACGGCCACCCCTCACTTTCCACAAACTGAAGATTGCTGGCCAAGGTCACCAGCCCGTGCACACGCTGAGGGATTCGCGCCGCTAAACGTGTCGCCAGCATTCCACCTAAAGACCACCCCATGAGAGTGAAACGTTCAGGCAATTGCTCGGCACAGGCTGTTAAAAATTCATCACTGCTCATGCGCTCAACTAGAGAATTGGAATATCCTGGCAGCGATACCGTAATGATCTCGTAGCGCTCGCTCAACAGATCCAAGACCGGTGACCAACTGCGATTGTCACAGCCCCAACCGTGAATTAGCACCAGTGTTTCTAACGTCTGCTCTGTTACTTTTGCCGGGCGTACTTTTACCTCAATCACCGACTCGCCTCTTGATCGTGCATCACTTGCTGCAGAGCTTTTAACAAACCGTCGACCTGCTCAGCGCTGTGGGCTGCAGACAAGGTAATACGCAAGCGGGAAGTATTGGCAGGCACGGTGGGTGGACGAATCGCTCCTACCCAATAACCCAATTTTTTCAGCTCCGCGGCAACACGCAAGGTCACTTCAGCAGAACCGAAAACAAGCGGCTGGATTGCCGTTGGCGACGGCATCAACGCCAAACCCAACGTCTCTGCTCCAGATCGAAACTGCTCGATACGCTCAGTTAAGTGCTGTCTGCGCCAAGCTTCGCGCTCAAACAATCGCAAACTGGCGCGACTGGCGGCCGCCACCGCGGGCGGCATGGCGGTGGTATAGATGTAGGGCCGCGCCTCTTGAATCAAGGTTTCGATGAGGGTTTCACTCCCAGCGACAAACGCACCAAATGAACCGACACCTTTACCTAAGGTTCCCATCACGATGGGCAACTCATCTTGGTTCAAACCAAAATGTTCAGCGGTACCGGCACCACCGGTTCCCAAACAACCAAAACCGTGGGCATCATCCATCATCAGCCAGGCATCATACTGNCGAGCCAGTGCGGANAATTCTGGCAGNGGCGCCAAATCACCATCCATACTGAACACCCCATCCACCACAATCAATTTACGTCGAGCATCGCTGCGCGCTAATTTTTGTTCGAGGTCGGAGAGATCATTGTGGAGGAAGCGCTGAAAACGAGCCCCAGAGAGTAAACCGCCGTCTAACAAGGAGGCGTGATTGAGCTTATCCTCAAACACCGCGTCGCCTTTGCCGACTAACGCGTTAATGGTGCCGACATTAGCCATGTATCCGGTTGAGAACAGCAGTGCTCGCTCGCGCCCTAATAGCGCAGCAATTTCTTGTTCGAGTGCGTGATGCTCACTGCTGTGACCGCAGACTAAATGAGAAGCGCCACTGCCCACACCAAATTGATCAGCCGCCTGTTTAAAGGCTTCTATCAGCGCCGGATGATTNGCGAGNCCNAGGTAATCNTTGCTGCAGAAATTGATCAGCGAACGTCCCTCAACCTTTACCTGAGTGGTNTGTGCCGTCTCTAAGGTAGATCGCTGGCGATACAGCTGTTGCTGTTGGCGGGCCANTAGCGCGGGGGCGAGTACATCATCTATCGACATGGATCGATCCGCGCAAAGGAATGAGACGCTACTTGGCAGCGTCGTAGAAAAACTGGTCGTTTTTGGACGCTTGCAAAGATTCCATCACACTGGCTTCTTGCTCGGCATCGTCTTGTTCGACTTCGTATTTTTCGGTATTGATGCCNAGACGCTTCAACAGCATCATGTCTTTGTTGGCTTCAGGGTTTGGAGTGGTCAGTAACTTCTCGCCATAGAAGATGGAGTTTGCACCGGCCATGAACGCCATGGACTGCATTTGCTCGTTCATCTCTTCACGACCGGCCGACAAACGCACGTGNGATTTCGGCATGATGACACGAGCCACGGCGATGGTGCGGATAAAATCGAATGGATCGAGATCAGCTTGATCCGCCAAAGGGGTGCCTTCAACNCGGACCAACATATTCACCGGCACGGATTCAGGATGTTTATCCATAGTGGCTAGTTGATGTAGCAAACCCACACGATCGGATTGACCTTCGCCCATACCAACAATGCCGCCACTGCACACTTTCATGCCCGCCGCTCGAACATTACCCAGCGTGTTCAAACGATCTTGATAGGTACGAGTGGTAATAATGTCGCCGTAAAATTCCGGTGAAGTATCCAGATTGTGGTTGTAGTAATCCAAACCGGCATCGGCCAGTTCTGTGGCTTGATCTTCGCTGACCATACCTAAGGTCATGCAGGTCTCAAGCCCTAGGGATTTNACGTCTTTCACCATTTGAGTGACGTATGGCATGTCTTTTTTCTTCGGCGAGCGCCAAGCGGCCCCCATACAGAAACGAGTCGCGCCACTGGCCTTTGCTGCACGAGCCTCTTCTAACACCGCCTCAACTTTCATCAAGCGCTCTTTTTCCAAGCCGGTATCATAGCGCGCGCTCTGCGGGCAGTACTTACAGTCCTCTGGACAGGCACCCGTCTTAATCGAGCACAAGGTACTGATTTGTACTTCATTGGGATCAAAGAACTGACGGTGAACCACCTGCGCCTGAAACATCAAATCATTGAACGGCAAATCAAACAGTGCCGCGATCTCATCGCGAGTCCAGTCGTTACGTACAGTATTGGTGGTGGCGCCCATAGTTATTATTACCCTGATAATCTTCGCTAGTGTTCATCATTTGGCCTCGCTGCCTACGCAAGCCTTACACAAGTCGGCAGACCATGATTCATCGCCAGCAATTGCTGTCGAATGAGTCAGACGATAGATGACGTTCAATCTGTCACCGGACCTCTCCATGGATAGGAGATTTCCCAGTAAATTTAGAAGCTAGATGATAGTCAGCGCCAGTCCGCTGTCAACCAAAAACAGCCTCGAAGGTTAACTAATCGTGTCCAAGCACTCAGGCTTGGTCACAAAAAACGTAATAATGAGCCGCAAGGATCGCTGCTAATGCCCCATGACACTCCCTCCTACTTAAGGACAATACTCAATAAATCACGACTGTTGGGCGCGAATCTATTGCAGCGGCAATCTTGCCGCTACTGCCAACTACACCCACCTGAAACTGACTTGGAAGACCAAATCCCGCTCTGTCGCCAATGCCGCGAACTGGTGTTTCCGCGCAGAAATCGCTGCTATCGATGTGCCTTACCGCTGCCAGAATCGAGCGGAGGTTCTATTCGTGAACTCACTCAAGAGCTAGATAGCACGCTGCTTTGCGGCGAATGTCAGCACAAAGCCCCCGCCTTTACTCGCACCGTCTGTGCCGGTGACTATCGCACCCCAATTAGTCACTGGATAAACAATTTCAAATTGAGGCGCGATGTGCGCGACGGTTATCTGCTGACTCAGCTGCTCAATGAGGAAGTAGCGAGGCAATACACTGGGGACGCACTACCGCACATTGCCATTGCTGTGCCCCTGCACTGGAGCAAGCGGCTATATAGAGGTTTTAATCAATCGGCTTGGATCGCCCAGCAATTGGCGCCTTCGGTACACTTTGAGTTGCTCGATTGTTTTCGCAAAGACTACAGTCGACGCGATCAGAAACAACTGAATCGCCAACAACGACAGCGCAACTTGCGGGGCAAATTTCATTTGAAAGCCAACATCCGAAGTCAAATCCAAGGCAAACATCTGGTCTTAGTGGATGATGTCATCACCACATCAGCAACCGCTCGCGTGCTCAGTCAGCAACTAATGTCCGCAGGCGCAGCTAGAGTAGACCTCTGGGCATTAGCCCGAACCGACAAAACTGACTTTCAGCATTAGACCTGCTCGGTCATTTGCGGCACAATCTATCCTCAGAAATACGCTGGGCTCAGCCCTTCGCTCATCCTCGCAGTGAATTCGGAATTATCATGTCTGAGAAGAATATTGTTATTAGTGGTGTTGGCATCTGGACACCCACAGAATCAGTAACCAACGAAGAGTTGGTAGAGGCGTACAACGGTTATGTTGTGAAATACAACGCTGAGAATGCGGCTGAGATCGAAGCCGGCACCGTTGAGGCCAAGCCTCTGTCCAGCGCTGAATTCATCACCAAGGCATCCGGTATTAAAAGCCGCTATGTCTATCGCAAAGACGGCATCCTCGACATCAATCGCATGCGCCCTAAATGGGAAGAACGCAGCGATGACGAAATTTCCCATCAGGCTGAAGTTGCGCTGATCGCCGCCCGTAAGGCACTGGCCGCCGCCAACAAGAAACCTGAAGACGTTGATGCAGTGATTGTCTCCTGCGCCTACACTCAACGCTCATACCCTGCAGTGGCGATTGAAGTACAAGAACAACTGGGCATCAAAGGCTTTGGTTTTGATATGTTGGTGGCTTGCTCCGCCGCGACCTTTGCCCTGCAGAGAGCCTATGAAATGGTGAAAGCCGGAACCGCTCGCTGTGTTATTGCTATCAACCCCGAGCTGACTTCACCACAAAACAATTGGCGCGATCGCGACAGCCACTTTATTTTTGGTGACGTCGCCACTGCCACCGTGGTTGAGAGTGATGACACTATCAGCCCCGAAGCTCAACACAGCTACGATGTATTGAGTACCAAGGCACAAACCGTTTTCTCCAATAACATTCGCTCCAATTTTGGCTACACNTCTTACGCCGACGATACTGATCCCTACGGGNTGGATAAGTTCTTTATCCAAAATGGCCGCAAGGTCTTTAAAGAGGTTTGCCCGATGGCGGCGGAACACATCTCTTCGCAATTGGAATCGCTGGATATTGAGGTAGCCGATGTTAAACGCTGGTGGCTACACCAGGCCAACATCAACATGAATACCTTGATTGGCAAACGCTTGCTCGGTCGCGAAGCGACTGCAGAAGAAGCACCGATTGTGTTAGATCGCTACGCCAACACGGCATCAGCAGGTTCTTTAATCGCCTTTAACCTGTACCACGAAGATTTACAGGCGGGTGATACCGGAGTCATTTGCTCGTTTGGTGCCGGTTATTCCATCGGCAGCTTGGTTGTCCGCAAGCGTTAATAGCGCGCAACGCAACAACTAAAAGCAGTAAAAAGGCATACGACAAGGGCTCGATCATTCGGGCCCTTGTCGTTTATAGCGCAATGGTTTGTATAGGTAGCCCGCTCCGATGAACGACAACTCACCCCACAGCAAACATCCTTATGATGCGCTCACCCCAGACAGCGTGTTAGATGCAGTGGAGTCGCAAAGCTATTTTAGCGATGGCCGCATATTGGCTCTCAATAGCTATGAAAATCGGGTCTACCAAGTAGGCATTGAAGATCAAGCTCCTATTATTGCCAAGTTCTACCGCCCCCATCGTTGGAGCCGAGAACAAATACAAGAAGAGCACGACTTTTGTTTTGAGCTGGTTGAAAACGATCTTCCGATCGTGCCACCAATATTGGACGAACAGGGCAACAGCATTCGCCAACATCAGGGCTTCATGTACTCGCTGTTTGAGCGTCGTGGTGGACACGCACCTGAGCTGGACAATCTGAACAACCTGGAAATCCTTGGCCGTTTTATGGGGCGAATGCACAACGTCGGTTACTTAAAAGATTTCGAGCACCGACCCAGTATTGATGTACAAAGCTACGCCATCGACAGTGTTGAATTTCTGCTGCAACAACAATTTATTCCCATGGAGCTGGAAACCTCCTACCGCACGCTGACCGATGATTTAATCAAAATAGTACAAATGCGTTTTGCCGAAACTCATTTCGAAACTTTGCGCTTACATGGCGACTGCCACCCGGGCAATATTCTCTGGCGCGACGACGCCCCCAATTTCGTCGACTTCGACGATACCCGCAGCGGCCCTGCGGTGCAGGATTTGTGGATGCTGTTGTCTGGCGAGCGTGACCAACAGCAGGCGCAATGGGAAAGAATCATGGCCGGCTACCGCCAATTTTGTCCATTTAATGGCGCCGAATTAAATTTGGTTGAAGCGCTGCGAACCCTGCGGATTATTCACTATAGCGCCTGGCTCGCAAGACGCTGGGAAGATCCGGCTTTTCCACACAACTTCCCTTGGTTCAACAGTCAGCGCTATTGGTCGGATCATATTCTGACCTTGCGTGAACAATTGGCCGCGCTGCAAGAACCGCCCTTATCCATGCCTTGGTAAGTTGTCTGCGAATTTTTGTAGGCTAGCGCTTTACCAAACTTAGGCGGATAATAGCGGTTAAGACGGAGCCTATTTATGAATACCGACATCTGGCAATTGATTCGCAGTGAAACCGCGCAGCAAGCGCAAGACGAACCTATACTGGCGAGTTTCTTTCACGCGACCATTCTTAATCACAACAGCATTGAAGACGCGCTGAGTTTTCATCTGGCCAATAAGCTGGACAGCCCGGCGGCTTCTGCCATGCAAATTCGCGAAGTTATCCAGCAGGCATTTGAAAAAGATATCTCTGCGGCGGCAGACATGCGTGAAGACTTGATCGCTATCCGCGATCGAGATTCCGCCTGTGAGAGCATCTCCACCGCGTTTCTTTTCTTTAAGGGATTTCACGCCTTGCAAGCCCACCGTGTCGGTCACTGGCTGTGGGGGCACGGTCGCAAAGAGCTTGCGCTATTTTTACAAAACCGTATTTCTGTCGTGTTCGGTGTCGACATTCACCCAGCGGCAAAAATCGGATGCGGCATCATGCTCGATCACGCCACCGGCATCGTCATTGGTGAAACCGCTGTTGTTGAAGACAACGTATCCATCATGCAGTCGGTCACGCTCGGCGGTACCGGCAAAGAAACAGGCGATCGCCATCCAAAAATCCGCGCCGGTGTGATGATTGGCCCCGGCTCAAAAATTCTCGGCAATATTGATGTCGGCACTGGCTCGAAAGTGTGTGCCGGTAGCGTGGTATTGAAAACGGTCGAGCCTCATACTGTGGTCACCGGTGTTCCGGCAAAAGTAGTCGCTACCTTAGGAGAGACTCAACCGGCGATGGAAATGGATCAAGGTATTTAAACTAAACCTAGATCACACTCGCTACAGACAGGAGCCACNTTTTACGGCTCGTGACGAATAAAAACACCTAGGCGCGATCAAACGGGAAAGCCATTAGTTGACGAATATCGCTGATGCCTGAAACCAACATCAGCAGGCGATCCACCCCCAACGCTACGCCGGCACATTCAGGCAACCCGGCTTCGAGCGCCGCAACCAAACACTGATCACTAGGGTATTGAGGTAGATTCAGCTGCGCGCGTTTACTCAGATCGCGCTCTAAACGTGCCGCCTGTTCTTCACTGTCGCACAGCTCCCAATAACCATTGGCCAACTCTACTCCGCCCACATAGGCCTCAAAACGCCGAGCAATCAGCTCGCCCTCGCTATCTTTATGAAGTCGAGCCAGTGCTGCTTGGGAGGCGGGAAAATCATGCACCAGCATCAGCCCCTCACCCATATTGGGCTCAATCACATGCGTCATGAGCAAATCTAGCCAAGTGTCTCGGTCACTATCTGGCCAATCAAATTCGCCGTGTTGATTGGCTAGCGATTTGAGCTGCTCGACACTCGCGCGATGGGGATCAACCCCCAAATGGCGCTGAAATAAGGAGCGGTAACTGATGCGTTCAATGGAGGATAAGCTCAGGCAGTGCTGGAGTAGCTCGGACACTTCGTCCATAAGCTGATGATCGGTCCAGCCCAGGCGATACCATTCCAACATGGTGAACTCTGGGTTGTGCTTGCGTCCGGCTTCACCGTTGCGAAACGCCTTGGCGAGGCTGTAGATATCACCACTGCCACTGGCCAAAAGCCGCTTCATATAAAACTCAGGCGAGGTTTGCAGGTAGAAAGTTTCATCACACACCTGCGCGGCAATACTATCGATATGCGGATCAGTCACCGCAGCTCGCCCCAATGCGGGCACGTCCACCTCAAGCAGGTTTCGCTGCTGTAAGAAGTGACGCAATTGCTGCAACAATGCTGCTCGAGCGGAAAGAGCGGACAAATCCGCAGAAGCCTGCCAGGGGAGCTGAGTCATGATGATCGCAGAAAGCTCAAAAAGACGCGCCGATAACAAGAGCCGCCATGGGGACAGCGGCTCTACAGAGGTACTTAATCGCGAGCGCGACCTTGGTATTCGCCAGTGCGAGTATCCACTCGAACCACTTCACCTTGAGACAGAAACAGAGGTACTTTCACAACCGCGCCGGTAGACAAGGTCGCGGGCTTAGTGCCGCCTTGAGCGGTGTCGCCTTTTAGACCTGGATCGGTTTCAACGATTTCCAAATCAACGTGATTGGGAGGGGTCACTGCCAATGGAGAACCGTTGTACAAAGTCACTACCACCACGTCTTGCTCTTTCAACCATTTGGCATTGTCGCCTACGGCTTTAGCGTCGGCCTGGTGCTGCTCAAAGGTTTTAGGCTCCATGAAATGCCAAAATTCACCATCGGTGTAGAGGTATTCCATGTCATGATCCATGACGTCGGCCGCTTCCAAAGATTCACCGGACTTGAAGGTACGTTCCCATACTCGCCCGCTGTTCAAATTGCGCAGCTTAACTCGGTTAAACGCCTGTCCTTTGCCAGGTTTTACAAATTCGTTGTCGAGGATGGCGCAAGGTTCGCCGTCCAGCATCACTTTCATTCCGCTGCGGAATTCGTTGGTAGAGTATGTACCCATGATAATTCTCGTCTCTATCGATGTCTTTTGAGGAGCGGCAATAGCGCATTCCCGCCCCTATCTAATCATTCTTTGAGCTGACCTATTTGTCCGTGCCAGCTTTGCAGGCGGCATTATAGCGCAGCATCAGCAATAAGATAACCGCATCGCCCGTGGCCTCCAACACACCTATGCACTGCTGCCATAGGCGCCTGTAGGTGGGGTTGATATAATGGCGTCGTTACCCATCCTGAATAAGTCAAAATCACATGTCTACATCGATACCCGCCACGCCACTCAACAGCTGGCAGGAAGAACTTATTCAAGCCATCGACAATCCTCGCGAACTATTGGAAGTTCTGCACTTGCCGATGACACTGCTGCCCGCTGCGGAGGCCGCCAGTAACCTGTTTGGCTTAAAAGTGCCGCGACCATTTGTCGAGCGTATGCGCAAAGGTGACCCGAACGACCCTCTGCTGCGACAGGTTCTACCACTCGGCGATGAACTCAAAGAGAGTGAGGGATATCAAGTTGATCCGTTGCAGGAGCAAAACACCACCGCTGATCCGGGGCTCGTGCACAAATACAAGAGCAGAGTGCTATTGATTGCCGCCCCGAACTGCGCCATCAATTGTCGCTATTGCTTCCGCCGTCACTTTCCCTATCAGGACAACAATCCGGCACGCGCTGAATGGTTGCAAACCTTTGCGACCATTGCCGCTGACGACAACATCAATGAAGTCATCCTCAGCGGCGGCGACCCTCTGGCCAACTCCGATCGCCAACTGCAGTGGATGGTGGATCAACTGGCGCAGATTGCGCATGTGAAACGGCTGCGAATCCACACCCGTCTACCCATTGTAATTCCTCAACGTATCACCGACGCCACTTTGCGCTGGCTCACCAGCTCCCGCCTGCAGACCATTGTGGTGCTGCATTCCAACCACCCTGCTGAACTCGATGATGACGTCGCCAATAGCGTCAAGCGCTTGCGTGCAGCCCACATTACCGTGCTAAATCAGGCGGTACTACTGAAAAGCGTCAACGATGATCTGACAACTCAAGTTAGCCTCAGCGAGCGCCTTTTCGACATAGGCGCACTGCCCTACTACCTGCATTTACCCGACAAGGTTCAAGCGACCGCTCACTTTGACATCCAGCAAAGCGAGGCCATCGCTCTGCACCAACAAATGCAGAGCCAGCTGTCTGGATTTCTAGTTCCTAAGCTGGTTAAAGAAGAACCGGGACAGTCACAAAAAACACTGATTTTCTAAAAACTGGCGGCTAACACTGAAAAAATGTAAAAATGTCAGTTACTTAATACTGGTTTTACAACAATAACCTCACGCTTTCGGAGCAAATATTTTCTATACTTCGAAGACCATGACGTGACGCAGGATCAATAAGCCCCATCATGAATACGGATTCTCCGCTACTCGAGCAAATCAACAAGCTGCGGCTTCCTCCCCAGGAACAGACCAGTTTGAGCTTTTGCGACAGTAATCGTGCCAGCCGCGTGGCGGCTTGGGCGGCGCAATTGCCCGCCACCCAGATCAGTCATACCAGTGTCTTGCTGTACCAAGCGCTTCCGGAAGTGGCGCGCCTAGATAGCGCGCCAGGCAATCGTCTCGAGATCCTTGAGCATTTGCGCCCCTACGTTCAACAGTGCATCCAGGGATTGGCTCAGTCCTTTTTAAATCAACCGCTGATCATGCCTCCCGAGGCAATGAAAACGGCCGTAATCGCCCAAGCTCTGCAAAAACACATGAGCAACGGCTACAGCCAAACCATTGCCGATCTTCTGCACAAGCGCCCAAATGGCGATCTCAAACCCGAAGAACAGCAAATGATGGTTCATGCCCTGCATCGTGCCATTACCGGCATGGGGCTGCAGTATTATCGCAACGCTCAGATCTACACCCAAGTGAGCAGTCAATTGTGGCTCGAGCTCAATACGCTCTACCTCATAGCCGAGCAACTGCAGCTGCTACAAAAGAGCTGGACAGATCCACTGTTAAACAAGCAAACAGCCTGCACCATTGAGCAGTGCTTTCAACGTGTACTGCTGCTGGCCTGCTGTCGCCCCAATCAATTGCGCCAACAAGAGGTCAGCTCTGTCTATGATGCGCTGGAAAGTTGGAGCCAATTCACCTCTTTAACATCATGTAGCGAAAGCCAACGCAACCTGTTCACTTTAAATCTCGATAGTAGTTTTCCGCCTAGCTATAAGAGCCAATGGAAGGAAAAAACCCTGCCTCCACAACTGCGCGAGCTCAATTTTTCACCGCTATTGGATAGTCTAGATAAACAGATTGAACAGGGTGGCGCAGACCAAAACATTATCGATATACCCGCTAGCATCAACCAACGATTGCTCAGCCACTTGACTATTTCTTGGGGCTCAGAACATCAGCGAGAACAACCGCGACGAATCTCCAACGGTATTCTGGAGGTTGCAGTGGGTTTGACCAACGTTCACTTCCACCTTGCCCAACAGCTGCCCTTTGAGCAGTTCATGCGTCAATTTGGGAACCAAAAGCGCGGACTCAGTAGCCATTTCACAGCCGATGAAATGCCCGGTAGTGAAGACCCTTGGGCGGATGCCTTTGACGCCGAAAAAGGCCATGCACCGCTAACGTCTTTCGGTGCCAGTACCCTTGGCCAACAAACCAACAAAGGACCGACAGCCAAGAATGAAAAGTACCCCACCCATCAGGTTCAGATGTGTGATGCTAGCCCCGGTGGTTACTGCCTCGATTGGCGACAGAAAATTCCATCTCAAGCCAAAGCAGGGGAACTGATTGCCTTGCGAGAACCGCGCCGACACCAATGGAGCTTAGGGGTTATTCGTTGGGTCAAACAACATAAAGGCACATCGCAGCTGGGCATCCAACTAATCGCGCAGCAAGCCCGAGCAGTGGCCGCCCAGCAACTTCAGAAGACTGGGGCAGACAATGTCTTTATGCGAGCCTTCCTATCGGATAAAGCTGGAGGCGACTTGGACCGTCAGGCACTGCTTACCGCTGCCGTCCCTTTTCAAGTGCAAAATAAAGTCAATCTCAACGATGCAGGGAACACTTCACTCGCTCAACTGACTCATTTGGAATACAGCACCTCGAGCCTCTGCTTGTTCCGTTATCGCCATCTGGAAGATACCAAATCAGCCACCACACCGCCGGTAGATGCACTCAACAGCCCTCCGCCGGAACTACCAAAAGATGAATTTTCTAGCGACTGGTAGTCCATTTGATGGTGCAATTCTGCAACGACGGTCACAGATTCTTAATTAAGGTATATGCTTGTCGTTGTAGCCATAAATTTTTAGCGTACCCTGTCTTTCGCGGCCTAGAGCCCTTGATTAGAATCAGCAACTCAATAATATGTGGTACATTAGTACTAACTAGAATTAAAAATAGGCGTAGTAGACGCCATTGCAGCATGGCAGAGTCCAGGAACAGGGACTAAACTCGCCGGCAGGAACAGGGAAATACAATCGCGGTATGAATGCCAACGAGACCATTCGTCTATTAATCCTCAATGACTCAAGAGAAGAAGTTGAACGATTAATCAGCATGTTAAACAATGCTGGCCGACCAACTCGTGCACAGCACGTAGAAAGTGAGGAAGCACTCACTAAGCTACTGCAAGAGCAAACTTGGGATCTAATGATCGCAGATGCAGCGACCACCGAACTCCCTCCCGCCAACGCCATTCGACAAATCAAACGACTGAACAAAGATGTGCCGCTGATTCTAATCAGCGATGAAGAAGGCAATCAAGCTTCAGTGGCTGGTCTCAAGATTGGGGCCAGCGATGTGATTCAGCTGGATGAAGACCAGCATCTATTACTTGTCATCCAGCGAGAATTGGAAAATCGCGAACACCGGCAACAACGCCGCCGTGCCGATCAGCGTCTGAAAGAAGCCGAGCGTCGCAGCCAACAACTACTCGACAGCTCGCGCGATGCGATTGCCTATGTGCAAGACGGTATGTACCTCTACGCCAACCAATCTTACGCAGAGAAATTTGGCTATGAAGATCGAGACGATATTGAATGCATGCCCGTCATTGATATGGTCAGTGACGAGCATCAAGGTCAAGTCAAAAAATTCCTCAAAGAGTTCACCCTAAAAGGTGACGACGCCGAAAGCTGTCAATTGGTGTTTACCGGCCTTATGGCCAATGATGCCCTGAGCAGTTTTGCCATAGACGTCGCCAATGCTATCTATGACGAAGAAAGCTGTATCCAGTTTATGATTTCGTCGCAACAAGTCGACAACGAGCAGCTCCAAGCCGAACTGCAAAAAATCAAAGATCAGGATGTGGTCACTGGCTTATTCAATCGCCAGTATTTGGTAGAAAAGCTCGAAGGCGAAGTCGCCAAGGCCATCAACGATAGCTCTACCGCTACCTTACAATACATCGAAATTGATCAGTTCTCTGATCATGTTCAGGCGCACATGGGAGTCTCCGGCACTGATTCTGTGCTTGGCGACCTAGGCAATTTCTTAAAACAATTTGTCCAACCAGGGGAAACACTAGCGCGCTTTGGCGATGATGCCTTTGCCTTGCTAACACCGGATCAAAAAGCCGATCAAACCCTGTCACGGGCGGAAGATATTTGTCAGCAGCTGGAATCTCATATCGTCGATGTGGAAGGCAAGACCCTGCAACTGACCGCTACTGTGGGGGTCTCGATCGTCACCGAGAGCACGTCTAGCGGTGAAGAAGTCATCGAGCAAGCGCTTAAAGCGATTGAAGACTTCCGCAAAGAACATNACAACGCAGGTAATGGCACAAGGCTCTATGAGCCGGAAGTTAGCGAAGAGCAAGCGGCAGAAACCAACCTAGCGAAACAAGTGCAAACGGCTCTCGACAACAATCGTTTCCAACTATTGTTCCAGCCTATTATCAGTTTGCGCGGCGCCGAAGAAGAGCACTATGAAGTGCTGCTGCGCATGCTTGACGACAATGACGAACAAATCTCTCCGTCGAAATTTATGAATGCCGCCGCTGAGATTGGTGTCACCACTAAGATTGATCGCTGGGTTATCCTAGAAACCATCAAGACTTTATCGGAGCATCGGGCCAGCGGTCACAAGACTCGAGTATTGCTAAACCTAAGCCGTCAGTCTCTCTGTGATGAGACTCTGGCACCTTGGCTGGGAGTCGCCTTCAAGGCAGCCAAACTCAGTACCGACGCGATTATTTTCCAGGTGGATGAAGTGGATGTCACCAACCATTTGAACGCCGCAAAAGCCTTTTTTGATGCGCTAGCAGAGATTAAATGCGCGTCTTCGATGAGTAACTTTGGTTGCTCGCTGAATCCCTTTAAAACCCTAGAACACGCCAATACTGACTACGTCAAGATTCACGGCTCCTTCACCCTAGATATACAGAACAACAGCGAAGGGCCTGAGACCTTAACCAATTTGATTAAGCATTTGCTCGAAGCCAACAAGATAACCGTGGTCCCCTTTGTCGAGAACGCCAATGTGCTCTCGACGCTTTGGCAAACTGGGGTGCACTACATCCAAGGTCACTACCTGCAAGAGCCTACAGCTTCCATGAATTACGACTTCAATATGGAAGGCTAACCCTCTCCGGCCTTTCTACTTCCCCCCTTGGCCAGCTCTGTCTGGCACTCATCATTTCAACACCGACGCCGATACGCTCATCTATACTGAATTAATACATTCTGTAAAAGTGAGAGTAATGGCGATTCCTAGCAACAACCCCACAAGAAGCAATAGAACTGACCTAGCTGTGACGATTGTCGGCCTGTGGATCAGTATTGTTGTGGGTGGTTTCTGGTGGTATGAGCTGAGATTAATACGCCCTTTTCTGGACAACCTAGCCCTGTTTGACGGGCAGCAACTCGACGCAAGTTACCGCCCCAACACCAATGCCGTAACACTGATGCACTTTGGCGACCCCAATTGCCCCTGTAATCAATTCAATACCCCCCATCTGGAACAAATCAAAAGCCACTACCAGCCCAAGGGCGTGCAGTTTGTGGCGTGGCAACAAGGCAGTGAAATCCCCCCCGTGCAAGGCTTCGATAAACTCCACAGCACCACTGAATTAGCGTTTGTTCCCGCCACACCAGCGGTGGCTATTTGGTCCAGCGACGGCCAACTCTCCTACTTCGGCCCCTACAGCAGCGGTCTCTTATGTTCTCTGGGAGAGGGCTTTGCCGAGACGATTCTCGATCAACTTCAAGCGGGACTATCCCCGCAGGTCATCAATACCACCGGAGTCGGCTGTTTTTGTCCGACCCAACTTCAAACCATATGAGGCTTTAACATGAACGTTCACGACCCCATGATGCCCTATTACAAACGAGCCGATCAGCTGATGCTGTGGATCTTATACGGGTTGATGGTTTACTCCTTAGCGCTCGCCACCCTCTACGATACTTGGGGGCAATCATTGATCATCGGTGGAGCGACCTGCCTGGCGATGACGGCACTGGTGAAATTAATGCCCGCCGCCGCCCTCACCAGGGGAGCCATTGGCGCGTCCTTTATGATTATGGCGGCGCTGCACATCAATCAAGCTCACGGCATGATCGAAGTCCACTTCGGAATTTTTGTCTTCTTAGCGCTGCTGCTTTACTACCGCGACTGGCTACCCATCGTTACCGCCGCCGCCACCATTGCTGTTCATCACTTGGTTTTTTTTGCTTGGCAAGCAGAAAGCGGTACGGTTTGGGTCATTGATGACCCGGCCAGAGGCTGGGGAATTATCATGCTACATGCCGGTTATGTAGTTGTTGAATCCGGCGTGTTGATCTGGATGGCACGAGATTTAATCGCCCAAGCTCGCGATAGTTTGGGCCTACAAATGACGGCTGAAAGCTTAACCGACGGCGAGCAGGTGGATTTATCCGCGCGCTGCCAACAAGACAGTGGAGCGCTCGGGCAAAACTTCAATCGCCTGCTCGACAATATGGAAATGTTGGTGGGCCAAGCATCGACCACCAGTCACAGCTTGCAAGACAGTTGTGGCAGCCTGTCTCAATCCACACAATCTATCGACTCTCGCATCCACCAACAGCAGAGCGAAACCGAACTAATTGCCTCTGCGGTGGTAGAAATGAGTGCCGCTATCCAGGAGGTCGCCAGCCACGCCAGCGGTGCCGCCGAAGCGGCAACTTTGGCTGACAATAATGCTAAGCAGGGACGGGATTTCAGTATTCAAACACGTCAAGAAGTTCGCCAACTGGCCGAGCAAATGAGCGAAGCCGCGGGTGCGATTTCACAACAAGCCACTGAGACCACAAATATTGGCTCGGTACTGGATGTCATCCGCGGTATTGCCGAACAAACCAATCTGCTGGCCTTGAACGCCGCAATCGAAGCCGCGCGCGCCGGTGAACAAGGTCGAGGCTTTGCTGTGGTCGCCGATGAAGTTCGCACACTGGCCTCGCGCACCCAGAACTCGACTCAAGAAATCCAAAGTATGATTGAGCGCTTGCAACAGGGCAGCGACAAGACCGTTTCGGCCATGAATGCCAGCGAACATACGGTTGCTCAGTGTGTTGAAAACACCGAGCGCACCTCTCAGCTCCTCGACGATATCGTCTCCGCTATTAGTACCATTGCCGGTACCAGCCAGCTAATCGCCAGTGCCACCAGCGAGCAATCGGGCGCAATCGAAGAAGTGAGCCAAAACACCAATCAAATCAAAAGGATTTGTGATGACAATGTCGAAGAGCTCAAACACATCAAAGCCAATGTTGATGAACTCAGCAACAACGCCCAAGAGCTAAAATCTCAATTGGGGCGCTTTAATGTCAGTGACTAGCAGCGAATAGAGATTAAACAATAAGCACTCGGTGACTCAAAACAATGCGCCACCGAGCGGCCGAACAGATTATCAATGGTGATCGCGATCGCGAAAGCCGATTAAATACAAAATACCATCCAGTCCCAAATTCGATATGGACTGCTTAGCTGAGGCTTTCACCAACGGTTTGGCGCGAAAAGCGATACCTAGACCGGCAATACTCAACATCGGCAAATCATTCGCACCATCTCCCACGGCGATCACTTGCTCCAATGAGAGGTTTTCACGCTCCGCCAGCTCGCGCAGCAACTGCGCTTTGCGGGCGCCATCGACGACCACGCCGGAAACTTCACCGGTCACCTTACCGTTTTCGACTTCCAGCTCATTGGCATAGACATAGTCGATTCCCAGTTTTTTCTGTAGATAGCGACCAAAATAGTTAAAACCACCCGATAAAATGGCCGTCTTGTAACCAAACTTACTTAGGGTACTGATCAATCGCTCAGCCCCCTCAGTGACCGGTAGCTGTTCGGCGATTTTTTCAAGCACCGACTCATCTAGACCTTTCAGAAGAGCCATTCGGCGAGCAAAACTCTCGGTAAAATCCAATTCGCCACGCATGGCGGCCTCAGTGATCTCAGACACCTGATCGCCGACGCCTGCCGCTTTGGCTAGCTCATCGATGACTTCCGCTTCAATTAAGGTGGAATCCATGTCGAAGCACACCAAACGGCGATTGCGGCGATAGGCATTATCCTCTTGGATGGCGATATCGACATCCAAACGCACCGACAACTCCATAAAGGCGGAGCGCAACTCGGCGAGATTTTCCGGTGTCCCGCGCGCGGAGAATTCGACACAGGCCTTGCTTTGATCGTTTGGCTCGTCCAGCTCTACCCGACCAGATAAACGACTGATATCGTCAATGTTCAAGCCGTATTTACTCGCCACGGTAGTCACTTCGGCAATTTGCTCAGCGGTAATACGACGGGCCAATAGAGTCACGATATGCCGATCTTTACCTTGCTGGGATACCCAAGTACCGTAGCTTTCTTCGGTGATCGGCTGGAAGCGAACCTGCAAATTGAGTTCATGAGCTTTGAACAGCACCTCTTTCAATACCGGCGAGGCTTCAAATTCTTCGGGGATTTCGACCAGCAACCCCATGGTCAAATGATCGTGAATAACCGCTTGACCAATATCGAGAATATTGGCCTGATACTGAGCCAAAATAGCCGTTATCGCGGACGTAACACCGGGCTTATCCGCACCGGAAATGTTGATTAACAGAATTTCTTTCACACCGAGACTCGTCTAACAGAGAGATTAGCTGGGCATTATAGCTTTACTCAGTCCCCATACTAAAATAATCTCTGTATTTGCTGCCCAGTCGAGAACAAAATCACCGTCGACAGCACTGGTAGATTCAGTGGGACAAGCCCAACTTGTCGCGCCCTGGGCCATAACCATAACAAGCACCGCCAACCCCGTGAGGTCTTACTGCACGATCATGCCGTTTTCGACTGTGCAAGCGCTACTGCGCTCCCCTTTGTTTATTATCAGCATAACCACGTTGATTTGCCTGCTACTCAGTACCAGTCTGCTGCAACAACAGCACCACCAACGCCTAGATTTGCGCACCGATCACTATGGTGACGCGCTGGCCAGTCTCGCCGCCAAACAAGCCACCGATGCCACTCTCAATCACGACCTAGTCAGCCTTCAAGTCACCGTAAGTGATGTCGCCCGCAATCCTCACGTACTCAGCACCACCATTCACGATGTGGAAAACAATCTGTTAGTACAGGCGGGCGACTCTCCCAATACGGGCGACTACCAACAAACCGAACACCACTCTTACACCGCAGCCATCACCTTGCACGACAGTGTCGCAGGCTATGTCACCGTCACCATTGATTCTCGAGCACTCTACCAACAGCAGGACGACACTTGGCTATTGGCGCTATTAGGCATGGCAGCAGCGCTGTTGGTATTGAGCGTTCTGAACGCTCGCCAGCAAAACGATCAACCCGTCTCCGACAAACAGGAGTCGGCACCCAGCGCTCCCTCCGAGGCGGATACAGAGATCCGTCACAGCGGTCAAAAGCCAATAATCATTCATCTCAGCTATCG
Organism: Cellvibrionaceae bacterium; assembly: GCA_002707785.1. Taxonomy (GTDB): domain Bacteria; phylum Pseudomonadota; class Gammaproteobacteria; order Pseudomonadales; family Cellvibrionaceae; genus Pseudomaricurvus. The sequence continues at coordinate 32,361 of PANW01000053.1, forward strand.
CTGCCTCAACTGGCCAACCCTCACCAGACAGCTCAGCCGCACACTGAAACAACAGCTATTTGAAGAATTAGAGGGTCATCTGAGCGGTATCAATGCGCTCTATTCGGGTAAAATCAGCTTGGCTCAGGAGGACTCTATTGAGCTCCAATTTACCGGCGACGATATTGGCAATACCACCTTCCGCGCCATTTGCGCCTCTCAGTTGTTTTTTAATTTGCTGCAAAAGGGCTGCGCCAGCATCGAGCTACAATACAGCGCCGCAATCTATCGCAGCGATCGAGCTCAATCACTCAAACAGCACATCCACAATCACCGACGCTTGCAACAGCTGCAAATGACGTTGGATAAACAGGCCAACCACAGTCTGTTACTAGACGGTCAAGACTGCGCCACCTCTCAATTATTGCAACGAGTCCAAGTCAAAACCGACTTGGTGGATGAACACTGGTTCGCTGTTGAGGGCTTGCAACCTAGCTATCAGACGCTGCTGGACAAGCAGGCGCAGCAACTCAACAGCCAGCGCGAAGAAACTGAACTCACGCCATGATTCGCTCAATCCAAAGCACTATACGGCTCTTTTTCCACCCGCTACCTTAAGGTATGATGCGCGCGTTTCAAGTCTAACGACTTCCGCTCATTCCCCTTTAGGATTGTTCCCTTGACGCCATCCCCATCACCAGAAGCCAATGGCTATCTGGAGGACTATCGTTTTCGCTCTGAATTTCTCAAACCGAGATTCTGGCCCCTGTGGCTATGGTTCGGTTTTATGTGGTTGGTGAGCCGACTGCCCTATCGCCTGTTCTGCGCCATCAGTCGCCGCGCTGGCATCCTGTTTATGCATCTAGGTAAAGATCGCCGCTATATTACTGAGCGCAATATCGAGCTGTGTTTCCCCGACAAGAGCCCGCAACAAAGGGCCGCCATTGTACGAGAGTCTTTTGCCGGTGCCGGCATGGCGTTATTTGAATCCGGGTTTGTGTGGTGGCCGCAAAATCGAATCAATAAAATGACCCGCCTTATCGGCTTGGAGCACCTCCAAAAGGCTCGTTCCGAAGGTAAGAATGTACTGTTTTTTACCCCACACAACACCAGCCTCGAACCCTGTATGTCTCAGCTGTCGACACACGAACATCTCAACATCTTATTTCGAGTGCATGACAATCCATTTTGGGAATACATGTCTGGTCGTGGACGCCGAAATTTTGATTTGCGGCTCATCCCCCGTAAACAAGTGAAGAACTTTTTGCATTTTTTATCGGATGGGCAAACCGGCATGGTTGCGGCGGATCAAGATCTCAGTAAAAAGCGCAGTGTATTTGTCCCGTTTTTTGGAATTCCCGCCTCCACGGTCACCTCTGTCAGCGACTACTGCCGGCAAACGGGCGCCGTTGCCATGCGAGTAACCGGCTACCGTCGACCAGGGCAGGGCTACGCGGTTGAAATCTCGCCACCACTGGAAAACTTCCCCAGCGATGATGCAACAGCAGATACCGCGCGAGTGAGTCTNCTCACAGAAGAAGCCATTCGCCAGCACCCNGGCGACTACCTCTGGCATCACCGCCGCTTTAAGACTCGCCCCGAGGGTGAGGCTCCTCTTTACGAACGGCAGAAAAAGCGTAAATCAAAAAAACGCAGAGCGCGGAAAAGCGCAGAAAGAGCCCTCAAAACTCAGTAGCCTTAAGACGCAGCACTGAAGAAGAGCAGTGAACCCGATATGATTATTTGGTGTCGCGCTCAGCCTGTGGGACACCGAACAAGCGCGTGAAACCGCCTTTTTCCAAACCGCGCTCGAGGCAACGATTAACTGACTCGCTGTCCTCTTGGGACATCACCTCATCCAACAGTTCTTCCGCCTGCTCGAGGGTAATATTGCGGATAACTTTCTTTACTTTGGGAAGGTTGGTGGCGTTCATCGACAGTACGTCGTAACCCATGGCCATGAGCAATACTGCCGCCGCTGGGTCACCGGCTAGTTCGCCGCAAATACCCACACTGGCACCCTGACTATGGCCGTCGCGCACCACCTGATGCANCGCTCGTAACACGGCAGGGTGAAAAGCCTGATAGAGATCCGCCACCTGTGGATTATTGCGGTCCACCGCCAACAGATATTGGGTTAAATCGTTGCTACCCACCGATAGAAAATCTGAGCGCGCGGCCAACTCACGGGCTTGATAAACCGCCGCCGGCACTTCAATCATGACGCCAATTGGCGGCAGCTCAAGGTGAAAGCCCTCCTCCAATAACTCATGGAAGGCGCGATAAATAAGTGTTTTTGCCGACTCTAGCTCGGTCACGCTGGCCACCATCGGCAGCATAATACGCATGTTGTTCAGGCCTTCACTGGCCTTCAACATCGCGCGCACCTGAGCCAGGAAAATCTCAGGATGATCGAGGGTGACTCGTATGCCGCGCCAACCGAGAAACGGGTTTTCCTCTTCGATGGGGAAGTAGCTGAGAGATTTATCCCCACCGACATCGAGCGTGCGCATAGTCACTGTGTGAGGCGCAAAAGCTTCTAACTGTTCGCGATAGATGATGCGCTGCTCCTCTTCACTGGGAAAGCGGTCGCGCAACAGGAAAGGGATTTCAGTTCGATAGAGGCCCACGCCCTCCGCACCACGTTCTAACGAGCGCACCACATCGGCCATCAAGCCCGTATTTACCCACAGCGGTACTCGATGTTTATCGAGAGTTTCACAGGGTAAATCACGCAGAGCCTCCAGCCCTTTAACAAGCTCCAGTTCCTCCTCACAAATACTCTCATAGTGTTTGCGCAAGGTCGGACCGGGATCGGTGTAGATACTGCCGCGATAACCATCGACGATCACTTCACGACCTTCGATTTGTGTGTAGGGTAAATCCACNGCCCCCATCACCGTGGGCACACCCATGGCGCGTGCAAGAATTGCCACATGGGAGTTGCTCGAACCCTGCACGGAAACCAACCCGGCAAGTTTTTCTTTGGGCACTTCGCCCAGCATGGAAGCGGTTAGCTCCTCACCAACCAACACCGCGTTGGCCGGAAACACCCGACACTGTTGCGCCGACTCCTGCAAATAAGACAGCACTCGGCGCCCCAGATCTCGAACATCAGCGGCTCGCTCACGCAAATAAGCATCGTTCATGCTACTGAAATTGCGCTCGTGCTCAAGAATGACCTCACTCCAAGCGTAAGCCGCACTCACGCCTTTGCGAATGCGCTCAGTCACTTCGCCACCCAATGAAGCATCATCGAGCATGGAGATATAGGCATCAAACAAGGCCCGCTCTTGACGATTCAAACGAGCTTCTAACTGCTTGCCGAGGTTTTTCACATCTTGTCGCGCCGACGCTAGGCACTGATGGAAAAAGTCCAACTCAATGTCGACATTGTCGCAGGTTTGAAAGGGTACGCCGCGCAGATCTGCAGCGGGAGACATGACCACAGCATTGCCAATGGCAACGCCGGGCGAACCTGCAACGCCCTTAAATTTGGCTTCATGGGCCGCTTTGCCCATAGTTTCCAGCGCACCGGTGGCTTTGGCGTGAGCAATAACACCGGCCAGCTGCGCCGACATGGTCACCAGAAAAGCTTCTTCCCCCTCATCAAAGCGACGGCGCTCGACCTGCTGTAACACCAACACCCCCAGCACTTCGCGCTGGTGAATAATCGGCACCCCGAGAAAAGACGCGTAGCGCTCTTCGCCGGTGGCTTCAAAGTACTGATACTTGGGGTGCGCGGTGGCCAGCTCTAGATTAAGTGGCTCGGCACGGGCCGCCACATGGCCCACAAGCCCTTCCCCAACAGCGAGACTGACCTTACCAATGGCGTTTTCATTGAGGCCTTCTGTGGCCATCAGCAGGTACTGATCGCCGCCATCGCTCAGATAGGCCGAACACACCTCAGTCTCCATCACCGCCCGAACCCGCTGAACAATAATATTCAGTGCCGAGCGCAGGTCGCGAGCGGCATTGACTTCCTGAACGATACTGCGCAGAGAATTCAACATAGGTAAGGCTATCCTCCCGCCGCACGCGCTTCTAGCGCAGCGTGTACAGGAGACAACTCCTTCATGGCACGTCGGTAAACGTCCCGTTTAAATGCCACAACTTGATCGAGTGGATACCAGTAACTGACCCAGCGCCAATCGTCAAACTCTGCCGGACCGTCATTTTCGAAAGAGACCTTGCTGTCGTCACACTGCATTTCCAGTAAAAACCATTTCTGCTTCTGTCCGATGCACAGCGGGCTGGAGCCGTGGCGCAGGAGGCGACGAGGAAGGCGGTAACGCAACCAGCCACGGGTGCGAGCGATAATTTTGACGTCTTTACGTCTGAGCCCAACTTCTTCATAGAGCTCACGATAGAGAGCCTGTTCAGGCTCTTCATTGTCGTTAATCCCGCCTTGAGGGAACTGCCAAGCGTCCTGACCGCCCACACGACGCGCCCACAGCACCTGACCCTGCCTGTTGGTCAGGATAATGCCTACGTTGGGTCGAAATCCATCGGCGTCTATCACGGTCTTTTCTCCTGCTTCACATGGCTACATCATTCATGGCGAACGGCTATTGTTCCACATACCGAGCACTTTCATCAATGCAGCCAAACACTTAGCGAGACTTCCGCGTAACCACATCACCTTTAGTAACACTCCAAAGAGACGCTTTTTCACTCCACTCCAGCGTCTGCCTGCGGTATCCTTACGACCTTTGCTCCCTGTAACAAACTCACCGAGGTAACATCGTGCGACTGGCGATTTTTGATTTAGACAATACTCTCATTGCCGGCGACAGCGATCATGCTTGGGGCGAATTTATGGTGGCCGAAGGTATGGTCGACAGCGACGTCTACAAACAGGCCAACGACCAGTTCTACCAAGACTACGAGCGCGGCGAGCTCGATCTCACGGCCTACCTGAATTTTTCACTAGAGCCCTTAACCCGCTACAGTCTCGAGCAACTGGCCAAACTGCACGACAAATTCCTGAGCCAAGTCATTGAGCCAATGATGCTGCCCAAGGCAAAAGCGCTACTGGAACAACATCGACGCGACGGCGACTACCTGCTGATCATCACCTCAACCAACGGCTTTATTACCGAGCCTATTGCCCGTGCATTGCACGTTGACGACATTCTCGCCACTGACGCGGAAATTGTTAACGATCGCTACACCGGCAAAATGACCGGCACCCCCTGCTTCCAGGAGGGAAAAATCACCCGTTTGCACCAATGGCTTGAAAACGCCACCAGCAAAGGCTTCGACGGCAACCTCGAGCACTGCTACTTTTACAGCGACTCTATCAATGATTTGCCGCTGATGCTCGAGGTCGCCCATCCAATAGCAGTCGATCCCGATGACGCACTGCGCGCCCATGCCCAAGAAGCGGGCTGGGATATCATTAGCTTGCGCAATTGAGCGCTCGCGGCGCGTCAACCAAACAGGGAAGAATCTATGATCACCGCCGAGCCTATCGCCAACCATGAGGGCAGCCTAAGCCTTTTAGCACAAGCCGTTGCGATCCTGCTTGTCAGTGCTGTGATTGTCGGCTGTACCCCCAAAGAGCAGTCAACTGAGCCGAAACACAGCTCAACCGAGCTCATCACGGTTCCCGCTGAAGCCCTGCAAAAGGCCACCAGCAACAGCTGGTACCAAGCGGCTCAAAGCACTACTGGGGCAGAAGAAAGGCTTCTGATTCTGCAAACTGCGGTGCAGCAACTGCTGCAGACCCCCTCCGACGCAACCCTCGCTGAAGCGCGTATCCAGTGGCAGCAATCCCATGACGCCCTCCTGCAATTGCAACCGCTCTTTACCCTCGGCAACATCAATCCGGGCCTTTTCCAGCAGCTACAACAGTCACACTGGCAACTCGATGCTTGGCCCATTGAGCCGGGCTATCTAGACTACTTCGACGTTTACACCCACAGTGGCATCGTCAACGACATCGCACTTCCTATCAATGCACAAGCTATTCGTCAGCAGCATGGGTTCAGTAGTGACGCCGATGTCGCACTGGGCATGCACGCCATGGCGTACCTCCTGTGGGGGGAAGATCAACAGCGTCCGGCCAGCGACTTCCTATCTCGTCCCGCCAATGCGTCCGAACGTAAAAATGGGCTAGAGGCCTCAGACCTGCCAGCGCAAAGACGCAGCGCCTTACTCAGCCTGCAAACCGCTCTCTTACAAGACGACTTAAAGTCCCTGAGCTATCGCCTGCACCACAACGCCAGCGGCATCAACGTCAGCTACTTTAGCCTACCACCGCAGAGCCAGCTGCAGCTGTGGCAAGGTGTCCTCGAAGACATACTCACTCGACAAATTCAGACAGAATTAACCGCACAACTGAAATCGCTGAAAGAGAAAAGTGGTCAGAACACTAAACTATCACAAGAACCGACATCGCAGACACACCAACAATTTGCCGACCGCCCATTGAGTACGATATCCACACTAGTGAGTGCAATAGAACCCTTAGTGATGCCGAATGCTGGACAAGCGAGCCACGAAAGCTTGGCCTACTGGCTCAACCCCGAGCTTGATCTCCAGCAACTGCAGCTGCAGTTCAAACAGATCAGCGACAGCGTGACGGCCTGGCAGAATACAAGTGAGCCCACGCTAGAGCAGGCTGAACAACTCGATCAACAGCTACAAGCACTAACTCTCGCACTCATTCCCGCTCGCTAACAACTCCTGAGCCGCGTACCGCACGGCCAAGAGCCACTCTTCGATGGCCTGTTGCCAGACAACGATCAACACAGCTTTTGAAATTTGGACCGGTAGTTTAAGGCAAATAAACCCGTGCAAAGACCGCCTTTAAGTAGTCAGTTTCAGGAATAGCGGGATGAATCGGGTGATCCGCCCCCTGACCACCTTGATGAATAATTTGTGCGTGACGATCGAGATGGCGAGCCGCACCACGAACGATCTCCAACAGGGTATTTTTCTCAAGATGCATGGAGCAAGAGGCCGATACCAAAATGCCGTCCCTTGCCAACAGGCGAATCGCCAGCTCGTTCATGTGTCGGTAGGCGGCTTCGCCTGACTTTTGATCTTTCTTACGCTTGATAAAAGCCGGCGGATCTAACACCACAATATCAAACTGCTCCCCCTGAGCAATCAGCTCTTTCAACACCTGCACCGCCTTGCCGCGCAAGCCCTTCATGGTTTCATCGACGCCGTTAAGATGGGCGTTTTCGCCTACCCACTCCAACGCCTGCTCGGAGACATCCACACACATGACTTCACTGGCGCCGGCAGCGGCTGCCTGCACGCCCCAACCACCGACGTAAGAAAATACATCCAGCACACGTTTACCTGGCGCCAAACGCTGCAACATGGCGCGATTCTCTCGATGATCATAGAACCATCCGGTTTTCTGGCCTTCGGCAATGGGGGCGAGGAAACGCACCCCATTTTCCACCAACTCCACCGCCTCGGGTACATCGCCAATCGCTTCGACGTACTCCTCCAATCCTTCCAGGCTGCGGGCAGAGTGATCATTGCGCAACAAGATCGCCGCGGGCTTAATCACCTTCTGCAGCGCCTCAACAATCGCGTCCTTTTGCACATCCATGCCGGCAGACGCCATCTGCACCACCAGATAATCACCAAATCGATCCACCACCAACCCCGGAAGGAGATCACTGTCACCGTAAATCAAGCGATAGTAAGGCTCACTAAAGCAGGCCTCTCGCAGCGCCAACGCCTGCTTAAAACGATGCACTAACAGCGATTTATTGAGAGGATGCTTGATGTCACGATTGACAATACGCCCGCAGATGAGGGCCGTCGGATTGATAATGGCAATGGCCAAAGGCTTGCCGGCACTGCTGCAAACGACCGCTTGATCACCGGGATTAAAGGCCTTTAATGGCGTTTTTTTAACATCCACTTCATTGGAGTAAATCCATAGATGACCGCGTTTAAGGCGACGATCAGCCTGACTATTAAGAATCAGCTGCGGCAACTGGGATTGTGTTTCGCTCGCATCGACAGGGGTCGTCATATAGCCTCCAATAGAATAGTGTTCCAGAGAAATCGCCCCTGGAGCAACAAAAGGGCGCGCATTATAGGTGAAAAAACTGAGCGAAGCCCGTGCCTTTATTTAAACGGATGTCTAAACTGATAGAGCTCCCCGCCGACAACAACTGCGTCTCACTGAATACTAGTGCAAGGAATCATGACAGACCTCACTCAGGAACAAATTCAAAAAGTCCTCCAAGGCATCGCCATACCGCCCCAACCCCAGATTATGGTGGATCTGCAGATGGAACAAATGTCGCCAGACTGCTCCATCAACGCGATTGCCGACCTGATCGGTCAAGACATCGGCTTAGCGGGCAGCATCCTTAAAACGGTCAATTCTCCCTTTTACGGCCTCAGCAATAAAATCACCTCCATCAATCAAGCCGTCAACCTGCTCGGAGTGAAATCAGTCATCAACCTGGTCAATGGTCTCTCCATCAAAGGAGAGCTGGGTGACGATCAAATTATCGCACTGGGCAAGTTTTGGGACAGCTCTATGGAAGTGGCCTTGGCGGCCTCAGTGATCGCCAAGCAAATTGGCTTCGCCGCTCCAGACGAGGCCTACACCTTAGGACTATTTCACAACTGTGGCATTCCACTGCTAATGATGCGCTTTGAGAATTATCCACAGGTGCTGGCAGAAGCCTACGCCAGAGACAATGCTCGCATGATAGATACGGAAAACGAACAACTGAAAACCAATCATGCGGTGGTGGGTTACTATGTTGCTAAGTCGTGGAATTTGCCGGCCTACATCTGTGAAGCTATCCACGAGCATCACACCATCGAAAAATCCTTTGCCCGCGAACAAACCAACCCCACCAAAAAAACGCTACTAGCGATCATCAAAATGGCGGAACACATTTGCGGCACGCATCGTATACTGGGCAACTGTGACCTAGATCTGGAATGGCAACGGATTGAAGAGCAGGTTTTACTGTACGTTGGCATGAGCCAATATGACTTCGCTTCACTAGAGCAACAGATCCACGAAATGGGGTTAGGCGGTGGCGACTATTATTGCTGAGGTGATCGCAATCTATTCATCAGCCACCGCCACACTCAGCTCAATAAAGTCAGCTCAGTTCAAGATAGTCAGCTCAAATCTCACCGGCAAAATACTCGGCCTCGAGCGCAATTGCTGCTAAGCTGTGCGCCACTAGGGATTGCCCTCTCCACCATGTAGAACAATAGGATTGCCTACACTATGCGTCTTTTTATCTCTCTTTTACTTGTCCTCGGACTCAGCGCCTGCAGCCAAACTCAGTACCGTGAAATGCAAACGGCAACAGATGATCTGGCACAGCTGAAAACCTTTAGCTGGGAAACAACCGCTACCACCGGTGATACAGCGATGGATGCCTTCGATTCCGCATTCCGCGACAGCATGTCTGCTCATCTGCAAAACAAAGGCTATCAAGAAGTCGCTGCCAAGGCCGACATGAAAGTCGACTACCGCATCAGCATCATGCCCGCTAGCGCCGTTCCTGCAGGCGACACTGGCAACGGTATAGGCTGGCACCTTGATGATGCCGGACAGCCCATCTACGATGGCTGGAACAACAACTCTGGCGTTAGCGATTTTTATCAACGCGGGCTGGTCATTCTAACCCTATCACGCGTCAGCGATAAAAAGATTGTTTGGCAGGCAGCGGTTGCTCGCGTGGTTGATGGCGAAGGTGAAGTCAATCAAGTTGAACAACACGCGAGTCGCATGTCTCGCCGCTTGGGCCGCAGCATCCCCAGCGCCAAATAATTTCTAGCCCGCTCGGTACAGACTCCTGTGCCGAGCGTTTTTGACTCGCCCACCTCACACGGCCTTTATCCCGGCAATCAAAAGTCGTTTTTTCTCCGCACTCTTTTGCGCCTCTGACAAGAACATCAACAACAGAATCGATAACTCGTCATAGTGACGACCAATCTCATCTCCGACTTCACTCAAGTTACTGTCGAAACGAATTCGCTGATCAATTCGCACTAACACTTGCTCAAATACCTGCCAACGTCCATAGCCAGCAAACAAATGATGCTCCGACGCTGCACGCATAAATCCCTCAGCGCGTCGCGGTAGCGCGGCTGATCGTTCACGACAGAAATCATAGAACTGGTGACTAAAGTGATCGAGCGAGTGGTGGTGGAATTCGGACCAATGACGAGCGAGAAGATGGTCGAGAAAAACGTCCAACGCGATAGACGCAAAACGCCGATGCCGAGTCCCAAGCATCGCCACGCACTGCTTGTAAATCGGATGTGAGTCGGTAAACACATCCAGTTGACGATGCAGCATCACTCCTTGCAAAACAGGTTTAGCCCACGGGCTGCCTTGTGCGTCTAACACCGACTGAGAGAGGGACTCCGACGGATAGCTCTCATCTAGGGCCGGCAAAGGCCCTTTGATAAAATCGCCCAAAAACCCGCCCAGCTGCCATTGAGGGTCGGCACCCGACAAAAGCACATGAGCGAGATAGTTCACCGCCTACTGGCAACAGGTATATTGCGCGTAATAGCTGCGCAAGTACTCGTCAAAGTCACCTTGTGGCTCTGCATCCAGCTCACGCTGACGCTCCAGCGATTGTTCCGCCTGCCGCTGCATCGCCTGCCACTGAGTTTCTGTGAGCGGACGTTTTGCATAGTACTCACTGTGAGCGAGTGCCTGCTTCATAGACACCTGAAAGAAAGTATCGCCACTGGTTTTCATGTCCGCCAGTATTTTTGCCGAGGGCGTCAACTCTGGTTTTTTGAGTTTTTTACGCTGCGCCTTGACGGCCTTGCTATACACCTTGGTGCCGTAACTTTCGTCAAGAATTTTGGCTACCAATTTCATCTCATCGATGAGGCTCGCTCCCCAACGCGATAACGACTGCTCGCCAGCGGCACTGAGTAAACGCATATCAGGATCACGCCCCTGATTCACCACGCGGCGCTGATTCTCTAACACCCGCAGGTATTTTTCGTCATCCGTTTCGGGGCTATCACTGAGTAAACAGTAAAGTAAAAATACATCGAGGAAATAAATTTGCTCTTCCGTCAAGCCGAGCGGCTCGTAGGGATTTAAGTCTATACAGCGAACTTCGACATACTCAACCCCGCGCTCATTCAAAGCCCCTAGCGCCGTCTCTCCAGAATGCGCCGTACGCTTCGGACGAATGGTGCTGTAAAACTCATTTTCAATTTGCAGCAGACTGGCATTGAGCTGCTTGTAGTTGCCCTGCTCGTCTTTCACACCTTTGTTCACGTACTCATCATGTGGGAGTGTAATCGCGCCACAGAGCGTCTCTAAATAACTATCAAGATTGTTGTAGCAGACCACCAGTGAATCTTGCGCACTGCTTTGATAGCCCAGATCCCCCATCCGCAACGAGGTAGCAAATGGTTGATGCAATGTGTGCTCATCTTTTCCAAATGGCTGCAAATTGTGTTCGCGACCTTTGACAAAACTACGGCACACCGCCGGCGATGCACCAAACAAGTACAACAGAACCCAGAAGTTCCGGCGGAAGTTGCGAATCAAATCAAAGTAGCGACGATTTTTATAATTTTGCAGGGATTCTTTTCCGCCCTCTCGCTTGTGCCAAAAGCCCCAGAATTCATCACTGAGTGAGAAGTTATAATGAATACCCGCGATGGTCTGCATGGAACGCCCATAGCGCTCCCCCAAACCTAATCGATAAATGCTTTTCATGCGGCCAGCATTTGAACTGCCGTACTGCCCGACCGGAATATCCTCATCCGCGGTGAGCATACAGGGCATGCTCGATCCCCACAGAAACTCGCCATCGAGTGATTGATAGGTGTAGCGCTGCACCTTATCCAAATCATCGAGTAACTTTTTCGTGCTTTCCGTAGGCGGAGTGATAAATTCCAACAGCGCTTCGCTGTAGTCGGTGGTAATAGAGGGATGGGTCATGGCGGAGCCCAGCGCTCGCGGATGAGGGGCTTGCGACAGCACGCCCTTATCGGTAACACGCAGACTCTCTTTTTCTAACCCTTTGAAGACTCGGGTTAATTGATGGTTGGCGGATTCATTCAGCACCGCCAGGCGTTGACTCAGTAAAGACAAACCAGTTCCCTCTAAAGCCTCAAATCACTATTCGTGCGAGACGGGATGGGTTTCATTCCAAACTTAAAAGAGAGGAGCAGTCTCGGAGACTTCTGTCGACGGAATTTCGGTCGAGAGAGTTTCGGGCGACGCACTTTCTGATTCAAGCTCCGCTTGAGCGGCCACTGGAGTGGACAGTTCAACATCCGTTTGCATTGATGCCTCATCAACATCAGCCGACGCATCAGCAACGTCCGCCTCCAGAGTGGTTCCTGTTTCTCCTAATGGGGGCAAATCTTCGTCCTTCAAGAGGGGAAGTCCGCGATCATTAGTTTCACATTCGAGAATTTTAAGCCGCAGGGTGTAGTCGCGCGAGTTCACCTCAATCATTTGATTGAGCGCTTCATCGCGATGCACAGTGCGATACAAACTTGCAGCTTCACGGCCGCTGCACCACTCCCCCTGCTTGTTGAGAAAAGACTTGTGCTGGTTTTGTAGCAAGAAAATGGTGGCCATGGATGACTCTCGAACTCTAACATCTAACGCGGAGGAAACGAGTGTACCGCCAAATTTGCAGTGATTCTAGCCAGTGATTTGAGTCACGGATTGTCGGATTCGGCTAGGTCGCAGATTGCATCGCCTTGGCGCCATCAACTCTGCGTCGACAACTGCCGAAGCATTCGATAAAGGAAGCTTCTGCAGCTACATGGAAAGTCTTTAGCTAGGAAGAGAGCCAGCAGAAGCACTCAAAGCTAATGTAAGAGCTGTCAGCAGGTATTAGAGCCCTTGACGGGGATATGCACCCGAGCCAAAACAAAAGCCACCAGAGAGGAGAGAAGCGCTTGCGAAAGAAAAGCCTCTGGCTGGGCAAGAACCCTATAGCCCGGAGGACGCTCTCGCCCGCTAAGACAGCTCTTGATGGCAGAGAAAAACCGTCAACTGAAACCACCCCTTTAACACACAAGCCGCAACCCACTGAGAAGTCACAGCCCAATCTTTTTATAGAGCCCTGAAAACGCAAAAAGGAGGCCTAAGCCTCCTTTTTGTTGGTCACTCACCGACGTGCGATGAGCTGATCATTGTCTGTAATAATTACAGAGCAACGATATCCTCAGCTTGAGGACCTTTTTGACCTTGAGTTACGGTGAACTCAACTTTTTGGCCTTCAGCCAAGGTTTTGAAACCAGAACCTTGAATGGCGCTGAAGTGAGCGAATACGTCTGGACCAGACTCTTGCTCAATGAAACCGAAGCCTTTAGATTCGTTGAACCACTTAACGGTACCAGTAGTTTTTGACATGTTTTAAATCCTATCTATTTCAAGAGTAATAATGTGCTTCAAATGAAGCGGCTGTGCTGAAGTGTGTTGCTATTTACTTATGAAATCAGGACGAGGTTCTCAAAACGGACTTCGAAATGTTGGGCATAAATATTCAGGCGCACTTTCAAGCGACCACTAGCTTATAAATAAGGGCTTTGCATAGTCAACTGTTATTTGTGCAAAAGGTAAGTTAATTGGACAAAAAACTGAGATCGCGTGAAATAATGCGCCACCCACGTAACAAAACTGACATTTTGTCCGTTCTGGGAGTACGGACTCCTAGTCGTCCCCCCAAAACTGCCACCACTTCCTACTGCGTTCCTCGCGGCTTTGCTGACCCTTGTCGCTGCCTTTGCCGGCCTCTTTTCGCTCTCTCTCCCCCTTGCCAGACATATCCTCACTGCCATCATCAGGTCTTAGCTTCGCGCGCTGCTCGGCATCCAATTTGTCTTTGTGCTTCTTCATTTTCTCTTTTTTGGCTTTTTCTGGCTTAACGCCCTCTTCATCAGAGTCGCCTCGATCCTTTAACTCTTCCTCAGATTGCTTAGCGTTCATCGCGGCTTTATGTGCCGCCTTTTGCTCGGCAGTTGGTTTGCCCTTACCCGCCCATTCAGGCTTTTCTGCCCAAGCGGCTGACATCAACATCCCCAGTGAAACTGACACTATAACGATCAACTTCATGAACTTACTCCTCCAGATTACGAGACGAATACGAACCTTCACAGAAAGGTATGGCACACAAGCTCCCATTGCGCGACATTCCACCCTGAACTTTTGAAGCTAGGACGAGAAACACGCATTGGTCTAGCAGATTAGGTGACTCAAGAAAAACCACTTGCTTTAGCTCCATGGTTACCCCGTACACGGGGTAGGAAGCCACTACACCTAGCGATAGCTCTCAACAAACGACGCTCTAGCTCATCTACAGTGGGTCAGAACGCAGCCAGAAAGACACTCACAACAATCAAACAATCGCTGCTGAGCATCGCAAGAAGGGGAAGAAGAAAAGAGTGGCAAGGGCCAATTGCACAAAAAGACAACCGGCCCTAACGAAAGCGATGGGATAAACGGACTATTTATTCAGGCGGTTTTCAATCAATTGATCCACCACCGAAGGATCAGCCAAGGTCGAGGTATCACCCAAGGCGTCAATCTCATTGGCCGCCACCTTGCGCAGGATACGACGCATGATTTTACCCGAGCGAGTTTTGGGCAATCCCGGTGCCCACTGAATCCAATCGGGCTTGGCGATAGGTCCTATCTCTTGAGAGCACAGGCCTACCAGTGCTTTTTTCAGCTCATCGCTCGGCTCAACCCCCACCATGGGTGTGACGTAGCAGTAGATGCCCTGCCCTTTGATATCGTGAGGTGCACCCACCACGGCAGCCTCTGAAATATCGGGATGCAGAGCCAACGAACTTTCGATTTCGGCAGTTCCCATGCGGTGACCAGAGACGTTCAATACGTCATCCACTCGACCGGTAATCCAGTAGTAGCCATCCTCATCACGGCGCGCCCCGTCTCCAGTGAAGTAGTAACCCGGATAGGTGGTGTAGTAGGTATCCACACAGCGCTTGTGATCACCATAGACACTGCGGATCTGGCTCGGCCAAGAAGCCTTAATCGCCAGACTGCCCTCACAGGCGCCCTCAATCTCTTTACCGTCGCCGTCTAGGATCACAGGCTGTACGCCAAAGAAGGGCAGAGTAGCCGAGCCCGGCTTCAGTGCGGTTGCGCCAGGCAAGGGCGTGAGCATATGAGCGCCGGTTTCGGTCTGCCACCAAGTATCGACAATCGGGCAGCGACCTTCGCCCACAATGCGGTGATACCACTCCCAAGCTTCAGGGTTAATAGGCTCACCCACAGTGCCCAACAGACGCAAAGAAGTGCGATCGGTGTTTTTAACAAAGCTATCACCGGCCCCCATCAAGGCGCGAATAGCGGTCGGTGCGGTATAGAAAATATTGACTTGATGTTTGTCAACAATGTCCCAGCAACGCGAGGCCGAAGGATAAGTAGGAACACCCTCAAACATCAAAGTGATGGCACCATTGGCCAATGGGCCATAAACGATATAGCTGTGGCCGGTCACCCAACCTACGTCCGCAGTACACCAGTAGACATCACCATCTTTGTAGTCAAAGGTGTATTTGTGGGTCATGGCCGCCTGCAGCAAATAACCCGCGGTAGTGTGCAACACGCCTTTGGGTTTGCCGGTCGAGCCAGAGGTATACAGGATAAACAAAGGGTCTTCAGAGGCCATTGGCTCTGGCTCGCACTCGCTAGCGGCAGCGGCGACCGCCTCCTCGTACCAAACATCGCGACCTTCAGTCCAATTCACGTCGCCGCCGGTGCGCTTCACCACCAAACAGGTGTGAACATTCGGGCAACCGTCGAGCGCCTTATCGGCATTGACCTTAAGAGGAACACTTTTACCACCGCGCACCCCCTCATCGGCGGTAATCACCACCTGACAATCGGAATCGAGAATACGGCCTTGCAGTGCATCGGGCGAGAAGCCACCAAAAACGATGGAGTGGATGGCGCCTAATCGGGCGCAAGCCAGCATGGCGTAGGCAGCTTCCACCACCATCGGCATGTAGATACAGACGCGATCACCTTTCTTAACGCCGCGCGCTTTGAGCACGTTGGCGAGCTTGCACACTTCATCGTGCAGCATTTGATAGGTGATTTTTTTGTCGTCAGTAGGGTCATCACCTTCCCAGATGATGGCCACTTGATCGGCGCGCTCTGGCAAATGCCGATCAATACAGTTAACGCTAACGTTCAGCTCGCCACCGTCAAACCAGTCAGCGGTGCCAGCGTGGAAGTCAAACGATTGCACGGTCGAAAAAGGCTTGCTCCAAGTCAAGAACTCATTGGCTTGAGCAGCCCAGAATTGATCGGGGCTTTCCACCGACTGCTTGTACATGGCATCGTATTTCTCGCGATCAATCCAAGCACTGCTCGCAGTCGATTCCGGGACCGGATAAACATGAACCTCTGACATAATGACTCCCTAAACTGTTGTATTTTTTCTCTGGGAGTCATCATAGACGAGACGAAGGAATTGCAGAACCCTACTTTAGTAGTGACTGGACCCAACGGTCACAGCAGCGAGACCGGCTCACACGCATCACGCCAAAGAAATGGAGACATTGTCGATAAGACGGGCAGCCGCCGTGTACATGGCGCCCAGCACGGTGATTTCGGTATCATCCACAGCCGCAGCATCGAGAGTGCGGCTCTCAGAGATAGTGAAATAATCCACTTTAAAGCCCGCACCTTCAATCTGTTGCCGCGCCTCTAGCTCGAGCTGATCGAAATCTTTTCGACCGCCCTGTATCTCACTGACCACCCAATTCAAGCTTTTGTTGAGTTGACAGACACGTGGGCGCTCATCTTCGGTGATGAAGCCATTGCGAGAGCTCATGGCCAAGCCATCAGCTTCCCGATGAATCTCACCCGCAGTGATTTGGACCGGCATGCACAAATCTTCAACCATGCGCCGAATAACCGCTAGCTGCTGATAGTCTTTCAGACCGAATACCGCCTCGTCGGGCTGAACAATATTAAACAGTTTGGTCACCACCGTAGTGACCCCTTCAAAGTGTCCAGGACGACTGGCACCACACAGGACATCGATCATGGTCGGGCAGATCACGCGCGTCTGCGTATCCATGCCGTTGGGGTACATTTCACGATCATCAGGGTGAAACAAATAATCACACTCGGCTTCTCGCAGACGATTACAATCGCCTTCAAAGGTGCGCGGATACTTATCCCAATCCTCGTTCAAACCAAATTGCAGACCGTTGACAAAGATCGAGCAGACAACAATATCATTGGCCTCTCTCGCCTTTTTCACCAATTCAATATGGGCATCGTGGAGATTGCCCATGGTGGGCACGAAACCAATACGCTTGCCGGCCAAACGCTCTTTCTTGAGCGCCGTGCGCAAAGAAGAAATGTGATGAAAAATCTGCATGCAAAAACTCTCTCAGGGTTTAGTTGAACCGTCTGGCGCGGTTTTCACGATAGGATAATCTTAGATAGGCTAAAGCAATCAAGCCTGCGTTCGCTAGAAGTCGTCAGCTTGATCAAAGTATTCAGGGGCCAAGTTCTCGAAGCGGGTGAACTTGCCCACGAAGGCGGCCTTAGACGTGCCCACCTCACCGTTACGCTGCTTACCCACAATCAACTCCGCCACGCCCTTGTCGGGACTGTCTTCATTGTAGTAGTCATCGCGATAGATAAACAAAATCACATCGGCATCCTGCTCGATCGCTCCAGATTCACGCAGATCCGAGTTCATTGGGCGCTTGTTGGGGCGCTGCTCTACCCCCCGATTGAGCTGCGACAGCGCAATAACCGGGCATTCATACTCTTTGGCCAAGGCCTTCAAGGAGCGGGAGATTTCTGAAATTTCTTGGGTTCGGCCTTCACTTTTCCCCGCCACCTGCATCAGCTGCAAGTAATCGAGCATAATCATGCCCGGCTTACTTTTTTGCTCCAGCTCTTCCAGTGGCATATTGGGGAATTTCTTCTGCAACTCTAATTGATGAGTACGAGTCACACGCTTGGTGCGCGCCCGAACTTCCTGCGGCGTCAGCCCCGGGGTATCGTCAATATAGAGCGGCTTATCCTTCATCTTCGCCACCGCCGCCGACAGTTTGGGCCAATCCTCTTCGGTCAGAGAACCGTCGCGGAGCTTACCCGCATCAATGCGCCCGACCGATGACAGCATCCGCATCACCAGTGAATCCGCCGGCATTTCCATACTGAACACCAGTGAGGGCTTGTCTTGAGTCATCAAGGCCGCTTCAACAAAATTCAACGCCAAAGCGGTTTTCCCCATGGACGGACGAGCCGCCAAGATAATCATCTCGCCCGGCTGCCAGCCAGAGGTGCGCTGATCGAGATCGGTAAGTCCCGTCGACAAACCAGTAATATCACTGTCGGAGCGGAAGCGCTCATCAATCTTCTCGACAGATATTTTCAGCAGCGTATTAACATCGAGAAAGCCGCCTTCTTTAGGGCGGTCTTCGGCAATTTCTGCCACCCGCTTTTCCGCCATCTGCAACAGATCATCAGAATCGAGACCGGCGGGGTTTTGACTGGAACGGCTAATTTCATTGGCGGCGTGAATCAACTGCCGCAGGGTCGCACGCTCGCGCACAATCTGAGCGTAAGAGGCGATATTGGCCGCACTGGGCGTGTGGGTCGCCATTTCCGACAGATACCCCAAACCGCCTACCGCATTGAGCAGGTCGTGGCGATTGAGTTCTTCTGAGAGGGTAATCACATCCAGAGGCTGTCCGGCCTCGTTGAGCTTTGCCATCATCTGGTAGATTTGGCGATGGCTCTCTCGGTAAAAATCGTCTTCCCCCATGGCCTCAGCCACCGAGTCAAAGCGCATATTGTCGAGCATCAACCCACCCAACACGGCCTGTTCTGCCTCGATCGAATGCGGCATAGGATCTCTCGGCGCGGCGCTGGCGGTGCTGCCTTCATCAAAGAAATCAGACTCACCAAAGTCGGGGCGATAATCGGGGTCGTAGGAGTGAGGATCAGTCATGGTCGTCGACAATTTTTCAGGGGCAGTTAGTGTGCATGAGAGGCGCTCAAAATGGCAAGAGGTATAACCCTCTGTGGGGGACATTTAACGGAGCGGCATCTACAGTCAAACCACTCACATCCTCGCCATTTTACGCTCGGCAGATACAACTCGGGCGCTAGTCCCACTCCCCCTTGAGGTCATGGCAATAGCGCCCGAGTAACACGAACCGTACCTGCAACCCCCTAAGGGACAACCACAGATCCGATTCGCAACTGCAATAGAGCCACCAACGGCAGCTCTATAAAGCAGTCTTATTCAGCGACAACAACAACCTTAACGGTCTGAGTCACTTCAGCGTGCAGCTGAACGTCAACGTCGTATTCGCCAACTTCACGCAAAGTGCCTTCAGGCAGCTTCACTTCAGACTTGGCAACTTCAACGCCGGCAGCAGTAATCGCTTCAGCTAGGTCGCGAGTACCCAAAGAACCGAACAGCTTACCTTCATCACCAGCGTTAGCAGTGATGGTGACAGTCACATCAGCCAACTGTTCGGCGCGAGCGTCTGCAGTAGCTTTCTTCTCAGCAGCAGCAGCTTCAAGCTCAGCACGGCGAGCTTCGAAGTCAGCAACGTTAGTTGAGGTTGCAGGAATTGCTTTACCTTGAGGGATCAGGAAGTTACGGCCAAAACCAGATTTCACAGAAACCTGATCGCCGATGTTGCCCAGCTTACCCACTTTTTCGAGCAGAATAACGTTCATTTCGTTAATCCTCTAAGTTAAATTTTTGTTCACGCATCGCGCTTATTGGTCCGAGGTGTCGTCATCTCGATCTCGAGAATTTGACCCCTTGGCACTGATGCGCGAACGAAAGTCTGTCCACGTATCCACTAATGCAAGCACCATCAATACTGGGCCTGCGAACACGAAAAGCACATAAAATAAGATCAGCCATTGCCCGCTCATTTGACGAGCTTTCACTACTCCGTGAGCCAATGCCGCCGCTGCAACCATCAACGGGAAACCGAACAAGCCGGCCCAATGCTGATAGTCGATGCCTTGCTTCCAGCCGTACAACGCTGCTAGAAAACAAACCACCCCCACTACAGGGCTTAAACGCAGCTGGTGAAACTCTGTCTGCAACCCACCGGGGTTGTAGAGCATCGATTGCCACCATCTGGCCAGCAATAAGCTCATAAATGAACTCACCGCTATCACGTAGGCTATCAACCCCACCACAAACGTCTCGCTCGGCACAGCCAAAGCTTGTTGTTGCGGGGCTTGAGCCTGCATTTGCTCAAACATTTCTCCCAGTGCTTGGGTTACACCCTGCACGGGGTCGGGGATTGCCTGTGCCATGACCAGTCCAGCTAAAGCGCTGAACCCCACCAAACCCATTAGAGTTTGGGGCCAAGAGCTGCTACTTCTCAACAGCAACGCTGCCAATAAGGTCGCTAACAATCCCACCAGAGTGACCACTGGCATTAGTGGTCCCATATCACTGATCCACAAAGCAACCAGTGCTGGTAGTAGTGCCCACAACAGAATCATGATTCCGTCTAGGCTACCGCGGCGCAAAGTCACCAATGCTACCGCCGCAGGGCTAATCAGTGGAAACCAGCTCCCAATGAGAGCAACCACTGAGGCCTGAACGCGACCCCGCATAATAAATTCTGCAAGTGCGCGCACAATATCAAATCTTATTCGTGGCTGTCCGTGTATGGCAGCAGAGCTAGGTAGCGAGCGCGCTTAACAGCGGTAGCCAGCTGACGCTGATACTTAGCTTTGGTGCCTGTGATACGGCTAGGTACGATCTTGCCAGTTTCTGAAACGTAGGCTTTCAGAGTGTCCAGATCTTTATAATCGATCTGCTTTACACCTTCAGCGGTGAAACGGCAAAACTTACGACGACGGAAAAAACGTGCCATGGTGTTGACTCCTTACTCTTTGTCAGCTTCTTTAGCGGCAGATTCTTCTGCAGGAGCAGCTGCTTCAGCAGGCTTACCGGCAGACTCTTCGCGACGCTCTTGACGATCCTGACGGTTCGCCTTGCGCTCGCGGCTCTCTTTTTCCGCTTTCATGATAGGTGACTCTTCAGTTACAGCCTCATCAGTGCGAATCACAAGATTACGCAATACTGCATCGTTGTAACGGAAGTTAGTGGTCAACTCTTCCAGCACTTCTTCAGTACATTCGACATTCATCAAAATGTAGTGAGCTTTGTGGATTTTGTTGATGGAGTAAGCCAATTGACGGCGACCCCAGTCTTCCAGACGGTGAACAGCA
Source organism: Cellvibrionaceae bacterium (assembly GCA_002707785.1). GTDB lineage: Bacteria > Pseudomonadota > Gammaproteobacteria > Pseudomonadales > Cellvibrionaceae > Pseudomaricurvus. Next base: position 53,566 of record PANW01000053.1, read on the forward strand.
CCACCAGCATCTTTAATAGATGCAGAGTAACGCTCGATCATGCCTGATACTTGCTCGCTCTGGTCCGGGTGAACCAAGAACACAATTTCGTAATGACGCATTTTAGCTCCTTACGGGTTAAAGCCTCCCGAGAGTCATCTCAGTAAGGCAAGGAGAGCTGAAGAACAATCCTTCAGCCGTATTTCGGGTCGCGTATTCTAAGAGGCACCGCTGTGGATTGCAAGGAATTGGTGAAAAAGTAATCGGCGAGATGGCGAGATGGCGAGATGGCGAGATGGCGAGATGGCGAGATGGCGAGATG
>PANW01000054.1 GCA_002707785.1 Cellvibrionaceae bacterium
TGAAAAATACGCAGATGGCCATGATGGTTTCGCTTTGGAAAAAGCCCATGCTGGCATCGTGAGTGGAAAAGCCGCCGATGGCGACGGTGGCGTAGGCGTGACAAATGGCGTCGAATAAACTCATGCCCGCCAGCCAATAGGAGAGGGCACAGATCACCGTGAGGCTGAGGTAGATAAAAAACAGTGCTTTGGCGGTTTCGGTAATACGCGGTGTCAGTTTACTGTCTTTCACCGGCCCCGGCGTTTCTGCTCGATAGAGCTGCATACCCCCAATACCGAGCATTGGCAGTATAGCGACAGCAATAACGATGATGCCAATGCCGCCCAACCACTGCAGTTGTTGGCGATAATAGAGTATCGATTTGGGCAGGGCATCGAGACCGGTAATAACGGTGGCGCCGGTGGTGGTTAATCCAGAAAGCGACTCGAAGGTGGCGTCGGTAAAGGACAGCTGCAGGCCGTTGGAAAACATAAATGGCAACGCACCAAACAATCCCAATACCGTCCAGAATAATGCCGTGACCAGGAACCCGTCGCGAGTGCGCAAATCTTGTTTGATGTTGTGAACGGGAAACCAGGCAATCAAACCGGTGGCAAAGGTAATCACAAATGCCCACCAAAAAGCGGTTTGGTTTTGATCTTCAAACCACACCGACACCAGAATGGGTGGAAACAGTGTGAGGCTGAAGAGCATCAACAGAATACCGAGGATGCGAAAAATAATGGTGAAGTGCATAAAAAATCTCAGTTGGAGCTCATCTGGTGCGATTCAAATTGTGCAAAGAATTCGCTTACCGTCGATGAGGCCAATATTGCCAACCGCTCGTTGAGTGTCACTAAAAAAAGCTAAAGCCCACTTGGAACAGCTGTTCAATGTCTTTGGTGTGTTTTTTGTTGACCAAGAATACGATGACGTGATCACCGGTTTCCACGACGATATTGTCGTGAGCAATCAGGACTTCGCTGCCTCTATCGGTTTCGCGCAAGATCGCGCCAATACTGGCACCGGCCGGCAAATCGATGTCCTCGATGGCTTTGCCCACCACTTTCGAGGTGCGTTGGTCGCCGTGGGCGATCACCTCAATAGCTTCTGCGGCACCGCGTCGCAATGAGTGCACGTTAACAATGTCACCGCGCCGAACATGGGTCAGCAAACTACCGATGGTGGTTTGCTGTGGGGAAATAGCAATATCAATTTCTCCGCCTTGCACCAAATCCACATAAGCCGGGTTGTTAATGAGCGTCATTACTTTGCGAGCGCCCAAGCGCTTGGCCAACATGGATGACATGATGTTCGCTTCATCATCGTTGGTGAGGGCGAGAAACACATCGGTGTCTTCAATGTTCTCCTCGAGCAATAATTCTTGATCCGAGGCGCTGCCGTGCAGCACGATGGTTTTGTGCAAGCGCTCAGAAAGGTAGCGCGCGCGGGGCTCGTGATATTCAATCAACTTAACGCTGTAGCGAGATTCCAAGGTCCGCGCCAGACGATATCCAATGTTGCCGCCGCCGGCGATGACAATGCGCTTGTACTGGTTTTCCAGACGGCGCAATTCACTCATGACCGCGCGAATGTCAGATTTTGCGGCAATGAAAAAGACTTCATCATCGGCTTCGATGACGGTCGAACCCTCGGGGGTGATGGCCCTATCGCGTCGATAAATAGCGGCAACTCGAGTGTCCACTGCCGGCATGTGTTGCCGTAAAAAGCTCAGCTCTTGGCCAACCAAGGGGCCGCCATAATAGGCCTTGACCGCTACCAGCTGAACTTTACCGTCGGCGAAATCCAACACCTGCAAAGCCCCCGGGTGTTCGATCAGACGGAAAATGTACTCGGAGACCAATCGCTCTGGGCTGATCAGTACATCGATGGGGATGGCTTCAGAGCTGAACAGTTCCGGCTTGTTGAGATAGGCGTTGGCTCTGACGCGCGCGATTTTGGTCGGAGTTCGAAAGAGGCTGTAAGCCACCTGACAGGCAATCATATTGATTTCGTCATTGTTGGTGACGGCGATCAACATATCAGCGTCTTCGATACCCGCTTGCAGCAACACGCTGGGGTGTGAGGCTTCGCCGGTGACGACGCCAATATCGATACGATCGCGCAGCTCTCGCAGACGGGATTCGTCTGTGTCCACAACAGTAATATCGTTGGCTTCATTGGCTAGGTTTTGCGCGAGCGTTCCGCCAACTTGACCTGCCCCCAGAATAATAATTTTCATGCGTGTTGCCGAATCTCGTTATAGACGATGTGTGCCTCTAACAAAGTTTGCACTTTGGCCAAGGTGGTCATCGATTCTTGGTTGTCATTCTATATACCTTGATAGCAAGGTTATGACGGTCGATCTAGCTCTCGATTTTAGTCAGGCAGGCGTAATAAAAGCCGTCGTGCCCGTTTTCTTGTGGGAAAAGTTGTCGCCCACAGGTCTGGGCAATGCCCCAGCCGGCATCGATGGGGTCGTGTTGCGCATCCCTATGTTGTTGCACAAATGTCTCGATGACCTCCGTGTTTTCCGTCGGCAATACCGAACAGGTGGCATAGACTAAACGGCCGCCGGGTTTCAGTGTTGCCCAAAGCGCTTTTAACAGTGACAGCTGAAGTGCCGCAAGCTTAGCAATATCTGTCGCGTTACGCAGTATTTTGATATCTGGGTGACGTCGGATGACGCCGGTGGCCGAACAAGGCGCGTCCAGCAGGATGCGATCAAAGGGCTTTCCGTCCCACCATTCGTCCGTCGCTTGAGCATCGGCGCAGACCAATGTGGCGCTTCTTTTTAGGCGGGCTAAGTTTTCTTCAACGCGGGCTAGACGTCGTTGTTCCAGATCAAGGGCAACCACTTCTTGTAGTGGATCGGGCAAAGTATCACTCACTTCCAGCAAGTGTCCGGTCTTGCCGCCGGGAGCGCAGCAGGCGTCCAGCACTCGCTCGCCGCCTTTGAGTTGCATCAGATCCGCCGCCAGTTGCGCGGCCTCATCCTGAACACTGAGGTGTCCCTCGGCGAATCCCGGCAGATCAAAAACATCGACGGCGCTGGCCAATTGAATGCCATCTCGGCTAAAAGGTGTGGCTTGAGCTTCTATTTTGCGCTCAGCCAGCAGCTGCAGGGCTTGTTCGCGGGAGCTGTGTGGCCGAGCGACCCTTATGGTCATGGGGGGATGGGCGTTGTTGGCGGTGAAAATTTCATTGGCTTGGTCGGGCCAGTGATGACAAATTTGTTTGCGCAGCCAGTTGGGGTGCGCGGTGACAAACGCCGGGCTATTGGCGAGCGCTGCGAGTAGTTGATCTTTGTCTCGCTGAAAGCGTCGCAACACTCCGTTGACCAATTTCTCGGCCCAGTTTTTTTTCAGGGCGCGACAGGCATCAACCGTCGTACTGATAGCGGCATGATCGGGAACTCTCAGGTACTGCAGCTGGTAAAGCCCCAACAGCAATAGCGCATGAATATCACTGTCTTTCGGTTTGAGTGGTTTTTCAAGCAAGCGGTTAAGAATCGACTGCAATTGCGGTTGCCAGCGACAGCAGCCAAAACATAACTGCTGCAACAATGAACGCTCGGTATCCTCGACGTTTTCGAGGGCTAGAGGCATCAGGCCGGCGAGTGAGGCCTTGTGTTGCAATACTGCGGCTATTGTATGGGCGGCTTGAGCCCGAACCGCCAGTTTTTTACTCATAGTTGCGAGCCTGGCTGAAACTTATCGCCATGGCCATTGAGGATGTCTTTTACTGGCAACGCTTTTTTCCCTGGTAGCTGCAATTGAGACAGGCGCAGGCACTGATCGCCGCAGGCGACGACGATGCCATCGTTGTCGGCACTAATAATAGACCCAGGTTCACNNTTGTGGTCTTGGTTGACNATNGCTTGCTTCCCATACNCGTACTCGATCTTTTCCGAGNCTGAANTAGGCCACAGGAAAAGGAATGAAGGCGCGTATNTGATCATTGAGTTGTGNGGCGGCTAGCGACCAATCTATTNCGGCTTCTTGCTTGGTGAGCTTGGATGCNTAGTTGGCGAGGCTATCGTCTTGTNTCTGTGGNTGCAGGNTTTGCTGTTCGATTTGAGTNANGGCTTCTATTAANGCCGGGNCNCCTTGCGCCTGTAATTTATCGTGCAGNCTGCCNCCGGTATCTTCGGGGCTGATGTCGCAATGGGTTTTGATGAGCATATCGCCCGTATCTAGGCCTATGTCCATTTGCATGATGGTGATGCCGGATTCCGTGTCACCGGCGGCGATGGCTCTCTGTATGGGAGCCGCACCGCGCCAGCGAGGCAGCAGCGAGGCGTGCACATTGATGCAACCACAGCGAGGCGCGTCGAGAACCGCTTGAGGCAGCAGCAAGCCATAAGCCACCACAACCATCACGTCAGCATTAAGAGCGCTCAGCTGTTGCTGTTGTTCTTCGTGTTTCAAGGATGACGGTTGAAATACCGACAGTTGGTGTTGTTCGGCCAGCTGTTTGACTGGGCTTGCCACTAGCTTTTTCCCTCGACCTGCGGGTCGATCTGGCTGTGTGTAAACACCTACTATCTCGTGATCGCTTTCTATCAGTGCCTTGAGATGATGAGCTGCAAATTCCGGGGTGCCGGCAAATATCAATCGCATGGGGGCTCTTTTGAATTCGGTTAAACCAAAATGGGCGGTCTAAAACCGCCCAGTGTTGTTCCGCTATTATGACGCGTCAGCGGGCTTAGGCGCGCTGGCGATGAATTTTTTCAAGTTTCTTGCGAATACGATCGCGTTTCATTCGGGATACATAATCCACGAAGAGTTTACCCTTTAGATGATCTAACTCATGCTGGATGCAGGTCGCTAGCAGACCATCAGGTTCTAGGGTAAAAGGCTCGCCATTACGATCTAAAGCCTTGACGATGATGTTGGAGGGGCGATCTATGGTTTCATAGAAGCCCGGTATCGACAGGCAACCTTCGTCATAGGGTAAGGTCGAATCATCAATGACTTCTACTTCTGGGTTGATGAAAACCAGTGGATCAGTCTGATCTTCAGAAATATCCATCACCACCACTTGTTTGTGAACATTCACCTGAGAGGCCGCCAGACCAATACCTGGAGCGTCATACATGGTTTCAAACATGTCGTCGATGAGCTGGCGGATAGTGTCGTCCACCTTGTCTACGGGCTCGGCTACAGTGCGCAGTCGAGGATCAGGGAATTCTAAGATGTTTAATATCGTCATAAGCCTTTGTGACAAACTTCTAGTAAAAAGGTAACAACCGCTGCTAACATTATGAATCATACAGCATTTAGGTGCCGTAGCCGGCCAGAAATCTCGCTCATGCCGAGCGGAATTTCCACCGCAACACGCTGTGGCTTATCATTTCCGTCACTTGCGCCTTAGTGTTCAAATAGCAGCAAATGGAATCAGCACACGGGTTTGGTTAGGCTATTATAACGGTTAACTGCCCGCGGACCGAACAAACAGGATCGGTTTCTATGAAAAAACTAGCGTTTGGTCTTTTGGCCTTTTGTCTTTCTTTTACTTCAGTCGCTGAAGAAGCCCGTTTGAAAGATTCTCATCCCGACAGCCATCGAGTGGTTAAGGGCGATACCTTGTGGGATATCTCAGAGACCTTCCTGCAGAATCCTTGGATGTGGCCAGAGATTTGGCATGTAAATCCTCAGATTGATAATCCCCATTTGATTTATCCCGGTGATGTCATCAAGTTGGTGTATCTCGACGGCAAGCCGCGCCTCACCGTAGAGAGAGGCGATGAAGCCCGTCGCTATAAGATGTCTCCTGGTACTGTGAAGCTAGAGCCGGCGGTGCGCATTATGCCTTTGGGAGAAGCTATCCCTGCAATTCCGTTGGATGCCATTGATAAGTTTCTAACTCGCAGTCGAGTGGTCACGGATGAAGAGCTCGAGTTGGCGCCCTATGTGTTGACTGGGGCTGAGCAGCACTTAATTGTTGGAGCGGGCGATCAGCTCTATGCTCGTGGCGAATATGAAGATGGCGTGAAAGTTTACGGCGTATACCGAGCTGGAGAGCAATATATCGATCCGGAGACTGAGGAAGTGTTAGGTCTGCAGGCGTTGGATATTGGCACAGTTAGAATGAATGCTCAAAATGATGATGTGGCCACGTTTGCGGTGACTCGTACCACAGAAGAGATTCGCATTGAGGATCGTTTGCTGCCTCACGAAGAGAGGGCTATCGACTCCACTTTCTTTCCCACCGTACCNGAGGATGATTTACGTGGTTTGATCATGTCGGTGGAGGGTGGCTTAAGCCAAGTTGGCCGTATGGATGTGGTTGCTATCAATCGAGGAGAGCGTGAAGGCTTAGAGATTGGCAACGTAATGGCCATCTTTAAAGAAGGTGGTCAGGTTAAAGATCGTGTTAAGGGCGGAGTTGTTCAATTACCCGAAGAAAAAGCCGGTTTGTTGATGGTTTTCCGCACTTTTGAAAAGATGAGCTTTGCGTTGGTGTTGGAAGCAACTCGTCCACTAGCGGTGAATGATATTGTTCGTCGCCCATAAGGTTGCCAGCGTGCGGTAACGAGCAATTATTTTTAGCGCCCCTTATTAGGGGCGTTTTCATTTAAATACATCAAGGATGATGCTATGGAAATGGATGTTTCAGGGCCTGTTCTGCGCCCTCAGGAAGCTTCTTTATTAATCCCCTTTTTACTGTCTTTGCCCGGACTCGGCGTGGTCAGCTATTGGCAATTGCGGCAACACAGTTTGCCCTTAGACCGCTTGATGACTCAGCCCCTGGAGAGTCTATTGCCGATGATTCCCAAAACTGCACGGCCAGACTTTGAGCGTTTTTACCATCAGGGGACTGACAGTCAGGTGTGGCGGCAATTCGAGCAGACGCATCAGCGGCTGTTGCAACAAGAGGTGATCTGCTTAACCCATGAAGACGCTCGTTTTCCTTCAAGTTTGTCCAATATCTGTCAATCGCCGCCACTACTCTATGTAAAAGGCGCAGTGGAGCTATTAGATGCGCCTCAAATCGCCTTTGTTGGCAGCCGCAAAGCCAGTCAGTCCGGCTCTCAGACAGCGCGCCGCTTCGCCCGTTTTTTGGCCGATGCGGGTATCGCCATTACCAGTGGCCTCGCCGCGGGAATCGATGCGGCGGCTCATCAAGGGGCGATTGAGGCGAATGGAAAAACCATTGCTGTTATGGGGACTGGGATTGATCGCATTTACCCTCGCGGTCATCAAGCATTAGCTGACCAAATTCTGCAAAAGGGTGGCGCGTTGGTGTCTGAGTTTATGCCCGGTACGGCGCCCCATGCAGGCAATTTTCCCCGCCGTAATCGCATCATCAGTGGCTTGAGTTTGGGCGTTTTGGTGGTCGAGGCCGCCCTAAAGAGCGGCTCGTTGATCACCGCGCGCTATGCGCTTGAGCAAAATCGAGAGGNTTATGCCATTCCGGGCTCTATTCACAATCCCTTGAGCCGAGGTTGTCACTCGTTGATTCGCGAGGGCGCCACTCTGGTGGAAACCGCTGAAGACATCGCTCGTGAATTGACGGCATGGTGCAATCCAACAGCGGCCAGACAAGAGTCACAAGATAGCGAGGAGAAGGAGACTTTGTCTGAGGTGGAGTTAAGCGTGCTTGATGCAATCGCCTTTGACGTTTGTACCATCGATCAACTCGCTGAGCGTTCTAACATCGCAACGTCCATATTGTTGGCTATTGTGATGCAGCTAGAGCTGAAAGGATTGATCAGTCAGAGTGACGGACACATTGAAAGACTATCGAACGGTTGATAGGAAACAGAGCCTATCGAGGATCTCGGATTCGCACCCATCGGTCTATTTAGTGTGGCTTGTAGTTAGTAAACGCTTGAGGTAAGTTGCCGCGCACAAACAACTATTCTCTAGGTTAAAACATGATGGATTGGTGTCGACACCCGAAAATCCAAAGGGCCGCAGATCTACTGGCTGCAGGAGAGGTGATCGCCTATCCCACCGAAGCCGTTTGGGGGCTGGGCTGCTCTCCGTTTGATGAGCAAGCGGTGTTGCGCTTGCTGGCGTTGAAACAGCGCGACTACGAAAAAGGCATGATTTTGGTTGCCTCAGACATTGAGCAAGTCGAAGCTCTTATCCAGCCGCTAAGTCCAGAGCAGCAGTGCACGCTCCGAGATTCGTGGCCTGGGCCGAGAACTTGGCTAGTGCCTGATCTCGAACAGCAGATTCCAGCGTGGGTGAAAGGTCAGTATTCCAGTGTGGCGATTAGGGTTTCTGACCATCCTCTGGTTCAGGGCCTTTGTCGCGCCTTTGGCGGCCCCATTGTGTCAACCTCGGCAAATCCTCAGGGAAAAATTCCAGCTTTGCACCAATGGCAGGTGAGACGCTATTTTGGCGACAGCTTGGCGGCTATCACTCCTGGAGTGGTTGGCAAGAATGCAAAGCCTACCGAAATCCGCGATCTACTCAGCGGCCAGTTGATCCGCCCCAGTTAATTATTTAGGACGTAACTCATGAGTCAGCCCGATAAACATGCCGTAAAAGCTTATCTATTGGCATTACAGGATTCCATTTGTCAGCAGCTGGAGCAAGAAGATGGCGCGGCAAGTTTCGTTGAGGAAAGCTGGCAGCGAGAAGAAGGTGGCGGTGGTCGATCTCGCGTTATCACCGACGGAGCCATCATCGAAAAAGGCGGTGTCAATTTTTCTCACGTGTTTGGCGAGCAGATGCCGGCATCTGCCACGGCACATCGACCGGAATTGGCCGGCCGATCTTTCGAGGCCATGGGCGTGTCCTTGGTGATTCACCCCAACAACCCTTTTGTTCCGACCAGTCACGCCAACGTGCGTTTTTTCATTGCCGAAAAAGACGGCGAAGAGCCGGTGTGGTGGTTTGGTGGTGGCTACGATTTGACACCTTACTATGGCAATCGTGAAGACTGTGTACATTGGCATAGCGTTGCGCAACAAGCCTGCGAAGGCTATGGCGAGGGCTTGTATGCGCGGTTAAAGAAATGGTGCGATGAGTACTTCTATCTGAAACATCGCAATGAACCTCGCGGTGTGGGCGGATTGTTCTTTGATGATTTTAACGAACTGGGTTTTGATAAAAGTTTTGCGTTTATGAAATCCGTTGGCGACAGCTTCGTCGATGCCTATCGACCGATCATGGCGCAGCGAAAAGACATTCCCTATAACGAAGAACAAAGAAACTTCCAGCTCTATCGACGCGGTCGCTATGTAGAATTTAACTTGGTGTTTGATCGCGGCACCTTGTTCGGTTTGCAAACCGGCGGTCGCACCGAATCGATTCTAATGTCGCTACCACCACTGGTGCGCTGGGAGTACAACTGGACGCCAGAAGCTGGCAGCCCCGAAGCGGAGCTCTATGATGTCTTTCTACAGCCGCAGGAGTGGGTGTGAATGAGTGATCGATATTGCGTGTTTGGCAATCCCATTGCGCAGTCGAAATCGCCAGATATTCATCGTCAGTTTGCGCAACAAACCGGTGAAGCTATTCAGTACGAAAAACAGTTGGTGGAGGTTGACGGCTTTTCCGCGGCCGCGTCTGTTTTTTTTGAGCAAGGTGGATCTGGACTGAACATCACCGCCCCCTTTAAGTTGGATGCCTACGAATTTTCCGACGAACTGACAGAGCGTGCGCGCAACGCTGGCGCAGTCAATACGCTGAAACGTTTGGAGAGCGGAAAGATCCTCGGTGATACCACCGATGGACAAGGTATGGTCGCAGATATTACAGAGCGTTTTGGTTGCTCGATCAGAGACAAAAGCGTGTTGATTCTTGGTGCTGGTGGCGCGGTGCGAGGCGTTTTGCAGCCGTTGTTAGAGCATAACCCTCAGCGAGTCGTGATTGCCAATCGCACCATTGCCAAAGCGTTAACGTTAGTAAAAGAATTTCGACGTTACGGCAAACTACAAGCCTGTGGCTTTGCCGATCTCGAGGGCCAATCGTTTGATCTTGTCATCAACGCCACCTCCGCAGGACTGCATGGACAGCTGCCACCACTACCCGATGGCTTTCTTGCGCCGACCTGTTATTGCTACGACATGAGTTATGCCGCTGAACCTACCGCGTTCATGCAGTGGGCAAAGCAGCAGCAAGCTGCGTACATCTCAGATGGATTGGGAATGTTGGTAGGGCAGGCCGCTGAAGCATTTAAGGTGTGGCGAGGTGTGTTGCCGGAAGTTGCCCCCGTGATCGAAAACTTGCGCGAGCAATTGACTCAATCGAAATAACAACCAGTCTACCGAGGGCGTTCAACGTCGCGCTCGGTAGACTGGTTGTTACGGCATGCTTAACTGCTTAAGACGCATTAGAGCGGTTGGATCTTACAGCAATTGATCAATGTACTGGTTTTTCAGCTTGACGTAATTGTTGGCCGAATAAGTGAAGTACTCCAGTTCTTTTTGCTTGAGTGGTCGCACTTTTTTGCAAGGTGATCCCACATACAAAAAGCCACTCTCGAGTTTTTTCCCCGGCGGTACCAATGTTCCCGCACCAACGACCACGTCGTCTCCAATTTCCGCGCCATCCAAAACGATAGAGCCAATGCCAATCAGCACTCGATTGCCGATGGTGCAACCGTGCAAGGTGGCGCTGTGCCCAACGGTGACGTCGTCGCCAATGGTCAGTGGCCAACCATCTGGGTTAAAGGGGCCGGCGTGAGTGATGTGTAAAACGGTATTGTCTTGAATGCTGGTCCGCTGGCCAATACAGATGCGGTGCATGTCGCCGCGTGCTGCCACAAACGGCCATATGGAGCTGTCTTCACCAATAGTAATGTCGCCAATGAGTTTGGCACTGCTATCGACGTACACGCCCTTGGCCAGTTGAGGGCTGTGTCCGTTAAAGGTGAGTTGAGAAGAGCTCATGATCATTATTCCTCGACATCAATACTGATTGAATTCATGGGTTTTGTGCACGACTTTCACCTCCCTACAGTAACATAATCGCCTGTATCTACAGAGCGAAGATCCTCAGTAACCAGAGCCTAATGTCGGTTAGTGGGGCAGCACGCCGTGTGTATAGAATGCATTGATGAATATCGTCGAGCCGAGCAAATGAGTGTATTATGAGCGACTAGTATTCTCTCGAGGTCACCCTGCCATCATGTCTAATCCTTTACTCGATAATCCACAGCTGCCGCCATTTTCTGCCATTACCGCCGATCAGGTTGAGCCTGCCATTGAAGGCCTCATCAGCGACTGCCGCCGCAACTTAGAAGAGGTGCTGCAATCCTCCTCGGCCACTGGTGTGAGTTGGGATAACTTGGTTGCACCGCTAGAAGAGCAGGATGATCGATTGGGTAAAGCCTGGTCTCCCGTGGGACATTTGAATGCTGTGCTTAACAGTGAGGCACTGCGGGACGCATATACTAATAGCCTGTCAAAGCTAACGGCCTACAGTACTGAAGTGGGTCAGAATCAAGCCCTTTGTCAAGCCTATCAGTCTCTGGCCGACAGCGAGCAGTTTGCCGAGCTGAATCAGGCACAAAAAACTGCGGTAGAACATGCGCTGCGAGACTTTCGTCTGGCAGGTGTTGATTTGCCGGAAGATAAAAAGAACCGCTATAGCGAATTGAAACAACGTCTATCAGAATTGAGTACAGAATTTTCCAATAATGTACTGGATGCAACTCAAGGCTGGTTCAAGCAGCTAGACAATGTGGATGCGCTGAAGGGGTTGCCAGAAAGTGCTTTGGCGCTGGCACAACAGGCTGCTGAGCAAAAGCAATTGTCGGGTTATGTCATTACTCTGGATATTCCCGCTTATTTGGCGGTGATGACCCATGCTGATGATCGAGCATTGCGTGAAGAGATTTATACCGCCTATTGTACTCGCGCATCGGATCAAGGGCCGACGGCCGGGCAATGGAATAACGCGCCTTTGATTGATGAAATTCTGTCACTGCGCCACGAACTGGCTCTTTTGTTGGGCTTCAATAATTATGCAGAGCGCTCACTGGCAACTAAGATGGCTAGCGACTGTGACCAAGTGGAAGATTTTCTGTTACAACTGGCAGAGAAGAGTCAAGCGGCGGCACGGCAGGATTTACAAGAGCTACAAGAGTTTGCTCAGCAGCTTGATAGTATTGAACAGCTAGAAGCTTGGGATCAGGCCTACTACGGCGAAAAACTTCGCGAGCAGAAATACGCTATATCTCAGGAAGAATTGCGCCCCTATTTTCCCGCGGCAACCGTTGTCAACGGAATGTTTGATGTAGTTTCCAAGCTGTTCGGCATAGACATCAAACCGGTCGATGCTGATGTTTGGCATGAGGATGTTAACTTCTATGAAATCCACCGCGACGGCGCGATCATTGCCCAATTCTATTTGGATCTCTACGCGAGAGAAAATAAACGTGGTGGAGCTTGGATGGATGAATGCCGAGTAAGAAGACAAACACCACAGCAGTTGCAACTTCCAGTAGCTTATCTGACCTGCAACTTTACCCCAGCGGTAGGTGGTAAACCGGCACTGTTAACTCACAATGAAGTGGTGACCTTGTTTCATGAATTTGGCCATGGCTTGCATCACATGTTGACTCAAATCGATGTGGCATCGGTAAGTGGTATTAACGGTGTTGCTTGGGATGCGGTGGAATTACCCAGTCAGTTTCTCGAAAACTGGTGTTGGGAAAAATCAGTGATTCCGATGATCTCCGGTCACTATCAAAGCGGTGAGGCGCTGCCGGAGGATTTGTTAAACAACTTACTGGCCGCCAAGAATTTTCAATCCGCTATGCAGATGTTGCGACAGGTCGAATTTGCGCTCTTCGATTTTCGATTGCATCGCCGCTACGATCCGGCTCATCCCAAACCCGTACAACAAGTTTTGGATGAGGTTCGTGAACAAGTATCGGTGATCGTTCCGCCCGCCTTCAATCGTTTTCAAAATGGTTTTAGTCACATTTTTGCCGGTGGTTATGCAGCGGGTTACTACAGTTATAAGTGGGCAGAAGTACTTTCCAGTGATGCTTTTTCTCGGTTTGAAGAAGAGGGTATCTTTAATCGAGAAACGGGTCGGTCATTCTTAACGGAAATTCTTGAAAAGGGCGGATCGGAAGAGGCGATGGCTTTGTTCAAAGGCTTTCGGGGTCGCGAACCGAGCATTGATGCGTTGTTGCGTCACAGTGGTATTGCCTAAATAACTAGACGAGAGTCTTGAATTACGTTTTATCTAGTAAGAGTTGGTGTTATGTCATTCAATCAAAAAAAACGCTTTATCGCTGGTGCGGTTTGTCCCAAGTGTTCAGAGATGGACAAAATCATGGTCTACAACAAAGAAGGCCAAGATTATCGCGAGTGTGTGAGTTGTGGTTTTAGCGACGAAATGCACTTTAAGCAGCAAGTGCGTGAGCTCGATACGCGTGTCAACAAAACAGAAGAAGAGAAGCAAGCTGACGTGCAGGTACTGCAGTTCCCGCCTCTCGATAAATAGCGGTTCTCTAGCCTAGTGAAGAGAGCTAGAGTCAAGCTCTGTGTTTTTTAGACCACTCCCCAGTGTCGACTCGGCACTGGAGAAATCCAGAGAGATTGCCAAGTCGTCTGCCAGACAGGGCCACTCTTCAAGCTCTTTGTTCCAGCCATGTTGGCGGTGTTCCTCAAGATAGCGTTGGAACAATTTATTCTCAAACACTTTCTCTTTGCTCATGCAAAGCTCGACAGAGTATTGCACAGCCATATCCAACTCGTTGGCGAAAGGCTCGCCGATTAGGTGGTGGATAATAAGGTTTGAGCGAGTCATGTCCATTGGTGCCAGTGGTGTCCCACAATAACCGATAAAACGATCGTTGATCTCTTCCATCAAACGGTGAGCCAAATAGGCTTCATCCATGAGCGCGTCCATCCCTAAGTGTCCATCGACAACTTCTGGAGGGTGTAAGAAAAAGTCTTTGGCAATACGCAAAAACGTCTCTGCGTATTCAAACACATTGGCTTGGTTGGTGACGTTAGAAATGGCTTCGACAAAATCAGGCACGTGCTCGACGTAGCGGGTAATAAAGTTCAGCAAGGTTTCGACGGCATTGTCTTCAGGTAGGCGAATCGCGCTGTGCAGTGTGGAGATTTCGCGGTTAAGCAAATCGCCAAGATGCCCTGTTTGAGCTTCATGCTGTTTGGCTAACTGAATGGTTTTCCGAATAGTATCCACGTCACTAATATCCATAAGACCAATGATTTCTTGAGTGTTTTAGTTTTTATTTGTGAGTTTGTGAACTGTGTATCTGTTACAAAGACTTATTCAAGATAAACCAAATTCGAATAAAAACAAGGTAGCTTCCAGAATTAAAAGCTATATAGAGACGCCATTCGACGGATTTTTTGTACGCATCGCCAGTGACCAAGCAAGGCCGATTCCCCTAGCCAAATTAAGTAGGGAAAATGCCAGCCAGAGCCCGTGATTACCCCAAGGCTGAGTGATAAACCACACGGGGAAAAACACCACAAAAACCGCGAGTAGCATGGTGTTTAACATAGCCTTAGAATCGCCTAAGCCAATAAAGACACCGTCTAACCAGTAACCCCAAACACTGATCAGAGGCAGGGCAATAATCCATGGAAAGACCTGTTGAAGTGCTTGTTGCACGCTGGCAATGTCAGTGAAGAAAGTTATCAAAACTGGCTGTGCTAGCGCAAAAAATAAACTCATAATGGCAGCGATGGTCAAACTCCAAATGCCAGTGGTGACCAGTGTATCGCGGGTTCGCTGATATTGCTTGGCGCCCGTGGAATGGCCGATGAGGGCTTCAGAGGCGTGAGCAATTCCATCTAGCCCATATGAGCACAGCATCAACAACTGAAAAATAATCGCATTGGCGGCGAGTATGGTGTCGCCCATTTGTGCGCCTTGCGCATTGAAAAAGCTCAGCCCCAATAGCAAACATAGGGTTCGGATAAATAGATGCTGATTGATGATCAGCAACGGTTTTATCTGCCGCCAACGCAGGGGAAGGTGCGCCAACAGTTGTTGGTACCAGCGCGGATGGCTGCGTGCAATACACAGCATACCAATGACAAAGGCGCAGCAATCGGCACACACAGTCGCAAGTGCGGCACCGCGACTGTTGAGTTCAAACCCCCAAATAAACACCATATCCAGTAGCAGATTGATGAGGTTGGTAGTGACTAACAGCATCAGTGGCACGCGTGTATTTTGTCGACCGATAAACCAGCCGAGAATGACAACATTACACAGCACCAGTGGCGCGCTGAGCAGTCGGATGCGACCGTATTCTCCCGCTAAGTGGGCGGTATCAGCGCTGGGATCCATCAGCGTAATTGCGCTGTTGATTATGGGTGCGCGCAGCAGTAGCAACAGACCCCCGACTAGGCCGGCAAGGGCTAAGCTGTGCATCAGCACTTCATAGGTGCGGTCGCTATCTTTGCTCCCGTGGGCTTGAGCGGTAAGGCTGGTGGTGCCCATGCGTAAAAAACCAAAAGACCAAAACAACATCGATAGCAGGCTCGCTCCCAATGCTACTGCACTGAGATACATAGGCGAGGGTAAATGACCAAGAATGGCAGTATCCACGATGCCGAGTAGGGGCACCGAGATATTGCTAAGAATCATTGGCCAAGCCAGACCCAACACCGATTTATGAGGTAAATCGCGAATTCTTGTCATGCCAATTTGTCATTAGAAAAAGATGGGCCATTGTACGGCAAAGTCTTCTAAGCGCTTGAAATTTACAGAAATAAATCGAATTGTACAAAAATTGGACAGAACCAAAAGAAATAAAAACGTTGACTCATTGAGAGAGCTGTGGCTACTCTAGGTGCGTTGTAGTTGCGACAATTTGCCGCAGATTTGTTGGATGTACCTCCTGGTCGTCGACGGTATTGCTGGTATCACCCGCTGTAAAAGCTGGTCGCGCTAAGATGTATCAGTGTGAAAGGTTTTCCTGTGCCTTGATGCAAACAAGACAATTCGATAGGCGTTTCGCAAACGCCAAGCTAGGTGACAGCGGTTGGGATTTAGCCGTGTACACCAACTCCAGTAGTAGAAGATAAAAACAATAGCTCTACACGGAGATGAAAGGCGATGTTTATACGAACGAGACGGCTGTTTGCCTGTCTGCTTGTTCTCGTGACGGGGATAGGTGCGTCCGCACTGACCTTGGCCGATGAAATCGAGCGCTGGGGTGTCAATATGACCCAGGGCGTCACAGCCACAAGTCGTGATATTTACGGCCTCCACATGGATATATTCTGGTGGTGTGTCGGTATCGGCGTGGTGGTGTTTGGTGTGATGTTCTACACCATGATTGTCCACAGAAAATCCCAGGGAGCGAAAGCTTCCAACTTCCACGAAAGTACGACATTAGAAATCATTTGGACCGTTGTGCCATTTTTGATTCTGATCGTCATGGCCATTCCGGCGACCACTTCTCTCTTGAAAATTTACGACACCGATGAAGCCGACATGGATATTCTGGTGACCGGTTATCAATGGAAATGGAAATACGAATATCTCGGTGAAGAGGTGAGCTTCTTCAGTAACCTCGGCACCTCNCTCGATGAAATCGAAGGCCGTGCTCCCAAGGGGCCCAACTATCTATTGGAAGTCGATGAGCCGCTGGTGATACCGGTGAAGAAAAAGGTTCGGTTTTTGATTACCGCCAATGATGTTATCCACGCGTGGTGGGTACCGGATCTAGCGGTCAAAAANGATGCGATTCCTGGATACGTTAATGAATCTTGGACTTACATCGATGANCCNGGNACCTATCGCGGCCAGTGTGCGGAGCTCTGTGGTAAAGATCACGGCTTNATGCCGATTGTGGTCAAAGCGCTACCGCAAGAAGAGTACGACAGCTGGTTGTTGGCCAAGCGCGAAGAGGCGCAAAAGCTCAAAGCGCTCACCGAAAAAACGTTTAGTTTTGACGAGCTCTACGCTCAAGGTCAGCAACGCTACAACACGTCCTGTGCCGCTTGTCACGGCAGTGCCGGTCAAGGCGGAGTAGGGCCGGCGATTAAAGGCAGTGCAATATCAACCGGCGGTGTCCAAGGTCATCTCGATATGGTGGTCAACGGTAGTGCCAACAACCCAATGATGGCGGCCTATGGCCCTCAGCTTTCTGAGGTCGATATTGCCAGTGTCATTACCTATCAACGTAACGCGTTTGGAAACAACATGGGCGATTCAGTTCAGCCCATCGATGTTCTCAAATTCAAACAAGGTCAATAGGGAGGGGTAAGCAATGGCTCACGGTCCTGCGAAAGGTTTCAGCCGGTGGTTGTTTACCACCAACCATAAAGATATCGGAACCATGTATTTGTGGTTCAGCTTCGCCATGTTTTTGATGGGNGGCGTTTTTGCACTGGTCATTCGTGCAGAATTGTTTGAACCGGGTCTGCAAATTGTCGATCCGGAGTTCTTTAATCAAATGACCACCATGCATGGCTTGGTGATGGTCTTCGGTGCGGTCATGCCGGCCTTTGTGGGTCTGGCAAACTGGATGATACCAATGATGATTGGTGCACCCGACATGGCTCTGCCAAGAATGAATAACTGGAGTTTTTGGATTCTGCCTTTCGCTTTTGCGATGTTGTCATCAACGCTGTTGATGGAAGGCGGCGCGCCAAACTTTGGTTGGACATTCTACGCACCTCTGTCCACAACCTACGCACCACCCAGTGTGACTTTCTTTATTTTTGCGGTTCATATTATGGGCGCCAGTTCCATAATGGGCTCGATTAATATTATCGCGACCATTCTAAATATGCGCGCGCCGGGCATGACGCTCATGAAGATGCCGCTGTTTGTGTGGACTTGGTTGATTACGGCCTATTTATTGATTGCCGTGATGCCGGTGCTCGCAGGTGTGGTAACCATGATGTTGATGGACATTCATTTTGGCACCAGTTTCTTTGACGCCGCCGGTGGTGGTGATCCGGTTCTGTTCCAACACGTGTTTTGGTTCTTCGGTCACCCTGAGGTTTACATCATGATCTTGCCNGCCTTCGGTGTGGTGAGTCAGATTATTCCTACTTTTGCACGCAAGCCACTGTTCGGTTACGCCTCAATGGTCTATGCGACCAGCTCGATTGCGTTTTTGAGTTTCATTGTGTGGGCGCACCACATGTTTACGGTGGGTATGCCAGTCGCCGGTGAACTCTTCTTTATGTACGCCACCATGCTGATCGCNGTTCCGACGGGCGTAAAAGTCTTCAACTGGGTTACCACTATGTTCAAAGGGTCCATGACCTTTGAAACGCCCATGTTGTTTTCTTTAGCGTTTGTGGTCCTGTTCACCATTGGTGGGTTTTCTGGATTGATGTTGGCGATTGCGCCGGCTGACTTCCAGTACCACGACACCTACTTTGTGGTGGCTCACTTCCACTATGTGTTGGTGCCAGGTGCAATCTTCTCCATTACCGCCGCGGTCTATTATTGGCTGCCTAAGTGGTGTGGAAACATGTACAACGAGACCATGGGTAAAACGCATTTCTGGATGGCATTTATTGGTTTGAACTTGACCTTCTTCCCCATGCACTTTGTTGGCTTAGCGGGAATGCCACGTCGTATTCCAGACTATGCTCTGCAGTTTGCCGATTTCAACATGATTGCGAGTGTCGGAGCGTTTTTGTTTGGTGCCGCGCAGTTGATGTTCTTGTTTAACGTGATCGCTACTATCCGCGGTAAACACAAGGCCAGTGATGAAGTGTGGGAGAATCCAGAAGGGCTAGAGTGGACGGTTGCTTCGCCTGCTCCCTACCATACTTTTTCTACGCCCCCCGAAGTTAAGTAATAGGCGTCGCTATGAACCAGAAGATTGAACATTCCAATCGAACCTTAGCTGCAAAGTTGTCAGCGGTTGTGGTGGGGATGTTTATCTTTGCGGTTTATGTCATGCCACCTATGTACGACTTGTTTTGTGAAGTTACTGGGCTCAACGGAAAAACCGGTGGCAAGTATGAGGCCACCGAAGTGGTGGTCGATACTAGCCGTCAGATTACTGTCCAGTTCCTGGCGACTAATAATGAAAATATGCCATGGGCATTTAAACCTCAGGTGCAGAGCATTAAGGTTCATCCTGGAGAGGAAGTCGAGGTTCGTTACTTGGCCAATAATCCAACAGCATCAACTATGGTTGCTCAGGCAGTCCCGAGTGTGGTGCCTTTTAAAGCTGCCGAATATTTTCACAAAACAGAGTGTTTTTGTTTCAACCAACAGCCTTTGGATGGTGGGGAAAGCGCTGAACTACCGCTGCGTTTTATTGTGGATCAGGATGTTCCCAAACAGGTACACACCATTACTTTGTCGTATACATTGTTCGATATTACCGACAAATTAACACTGGCTTCGCGCAATCGTTAGGTATCAGGTTGCTGTAACCGCGGCATACAGAGTATGCAAAAGTAATAACAAGTAAGGCGGGTAACGATATGTCGAGTGAAGGAAATTATTACGTCCCAGAGCAAAGTAAGCTTCCCATCTTTGCTTCTCTAGGATTGTTCTTAACGGTTTACGGAGCCGCAAGTGCTCTAAATGGCGAAAGCAACGGTTCCACTATTTTGTTTTGCGGTGGATTACTCTTCGCGTTCGTCCTCTGGCAATGGTTCTCTATTGTGATCAAAGAGAACATCGCAGGCATGAATAGCGATCAACTCAAGCGCTCCTACGTTTGGGGCATGGGCTGGTTTATATTCAGTGAAGTGATGTTCTTTGCCGCCTTTTTTGGTGCTCTCTATTACATTCGCACCTTCGCTTTACCCTGGTTGGGCGGGGAGGGCGATAAAGGCGTGACCAATATGCTTTGGCAAGGTTTCGAAGCGACTTGGCCGGTAATGGTAACACCGGATATGGCGGCCAATGGCGACGCTGCGAAAGTACTGGGTCCAGAGCAAAGTATGAGCTTCAGCAGTGTGGAATCCATCTGGAGCTGGTTACCGTTTTGGAACACCGTTGTGTTAATGACTTCTTCAGTTACCGTGCATTTTGCACACACAGCTCTTAAGAATGACAACCGCAAGTCATTTAATATCTGGCTAGGCGTGACAGTTTTACTCGGAATATTCTTCTTAATCCTGCAGGTCGAAGAGTATATCGAAGCCTATGCACATATGGGTCTCACCTTAGAAACGGGAATATACGGAACTACATTCTTTATGTTGACGGGTTTCCATGGCGCGCACGTGACTTTGGGAACATTTATGCTGATGGTCATGTTTTTTCGAACGGCACTTAAAGGGCACTTTAAACACGACGATTGTTTTGGTTTTGAGGCGGCTAGCTGGTATTGGCACTTCGTCGACGTGGTTTGGGTCGGTCTGTTTATCTTCGTTTATATTTTGGGGTAACCCAGTAATCAAAGTACGGTTCAAAGAAGCCGTACTTTGATCGAATTGCAACTCGACGGACTTGCTCAGTTGTCGGATTGCTCAGACGGTTGAGGGCCTTTATCCCAAGGCGCTGAACTGCCCAATTGACCGGTTGATAACCCATAAAAGATACTGCCGAGCAAGAGGGCGGCCAGAGTCAGTCGAATGCCTAGAGAATAAAGAGTTCTCTTTGAGGATGAGCCCATATCTTTAAGTAGAAAAACAAAAGCGCTGCTGAGACTTAGCAGTACAGCGATAAATAAAATAACAATGAGAACTTTTAACCACATTATTGGTTATTCCTTATAGGTCGTTGTTCTTGGACTTATAACTCATGTTGTAAGAGTGTGATGTACAAGGTTGTAAGATGGTAACCAATTCAATCCCCCGCGTCAGTTTTGCTTTGACCATAAACTGGAAGTTATTGCTTCTGGGATTGTGCTTCTTGCCGCTTCTACTGCGGCTAGGTTTTTGGCAGCTGGAGCGAGCCGAAGAAAAACGTCAGCTCATTGAGCTGCAACGCTCCCAAGCTCAACTTTCTCCGTTATTACTCAATCCATTTGATCAAACATTCTCGGAAGATATCGGTGACCATGCTTCATCGCTTGAGAAACAACTAGCGCATCGCAGCGTCCAGGTAAGTGGTCGATTTTTGAATAATCACTACTGGCTGCTGGATAATCGGATTGTACAAGGCAAGGTCGGCTATGAGGTGATTGCTCCATTGACGCTGGACACCGGCCGAAGTTATTTGATCAACCGTGGTTGGGTAGCGGCACCTTTGTCGAGAGGTGTTCTTCCCCAAGTGGATTTTCCTAAGGGCCTTGTACAGGTGCAAGGACACTGGAAGCTATTGGAGAAAAATGCCCTAATCGCAGACGTAGAAACAACAGGTAAGTTCGATAGTGTATGGCCCAAGCGCATACAACAAGTCAATCACAGTGCAATGGCAGAGATGGTGGGTCAGTTTCTCCATCAAGGGATTGTTCAGATAGATCCTGCGGATAAGCTGGCACTGACGACCCTCTGGCGGGACGTCAATGTGCAGCCACAAAAGCACACAGGTTATGCGGTGCAATGGTTTGCCATGGCTTTTGCCTTGTTGGTACTACTGGTAATTACCAATACAAATATCAGCCGTTATCTGTCAAGTTATCGGCATCAACAACAGCAGTCTAATCATAATAATAAAGGAGAGGCTCATGAGCGCTGAGGCGAGTAGTGGTATAGAGACATCAGCGGAGGGTTCGACACCACAAGGTAATCGATGGTCGAGCTGGTTGTTATTGGCTGCAATTACTTTGCCGATGATCATGGCTTACGTGGTATTTTCTACCGGTTGGGGAATACCTACCGATACCATCAACAAGGGTGACCTGGTCGTACCAGCAACTTCGATTGAAGCCTTGCCGATTGTTGATAGAGAGGGTCGTAGTGTTGATCTTTTATCGGGAAAAAAGATGTGGCGTTGGCTAATTGTCGGCAACAATCAATGCGATGATCAGTGTCAGAATAATCTCTATCTTTCTCGCCAAGTTCATATTCGATTGGGTGAAAAAGCCATTCGATTAGAGCGTCTCTATTTGAATACCGAGCCTCGTTTTTCCAGTGAATTTTCCGATCAGCTGTCAAAAGAGCATCCGAAGTTGAAACAACTGCACATCGATGCCGGCGACTGGTCACAACTACTGTCTGCGACATCGGCGTCGGAAAGCTCTTTAAGTGAGAAATCACTGTTTGTTGTTGATCAAGAGGGTTTTGTGATGATGAGCTACGATCGTAGCCATGCGGGTGCAGATCTTCTCGATGACATCAAACGTCTGCTGAAATATTCCTATAGCGAGTAAGGGGCAACGATGAATCATTGGAATCTTCAAGCGCGTTTAACCCTAGCCGCGTGTCTGCTGGCATTTGTTGTCGTCGCATTGGGTGCATTCACTCGCTTGGTGGATGCCGGTTTGGGGTGTCCTGATTGGCCGGGTTGTTACGGCCAGCTACTTTGGCCTAACAGTGAAACAGAGATACAAACCGCGGAGCAGTTGTTCCCTGATGCGCCGGTCGATACTGACAAAACTTGGCCAGAAATGGTGCACCGTTATTTCGCAGGGACTTTGGGTTTAGCGGTGTTGGGACTAGCCGTTTTGGCGGTGAGGCGTTCGACCAAAGATGATCAATCGGGTCCAAGAAAGCTGCCGATTTTCTTAGTGGGATTGGTGATTGTCCAAGCGCTATTCGGGATGTGGACGGTTACGCTAAAGCTCTGGCCTCAAGTGGTGACTTTGCACCTCTTGGGTGGTTTCTCAACCTTGGCGCTTTTGTGGCTACTGTTTTTACGCTATCGACGTAACTCTATTGCGGCAGCTGATGAAAACCGGACAGTCAATCTTGCAGGTTTGAGACGACTAGCGACTGTTGGTCTTATCGTTGTGGTGGTACAAATTGCACTAGGCGGTTGGACAAGTTCGAACTACGCCGCCTTAGCTTGCATTGATTTCCCCACG
>PANW01000055.1 GCA_002707785.1 Cellvibrionaceae bacterium
TTCAGTCGCAAGATGCGAACCGCCCCCCACATAACCAGGCCTGCTATTAATAGGCCGATGACCAAATCTGGCATTTGAGACCCTGTCACCGCCACTAGAACTCCCGCTATTATCACGCCCGCATTGGCCAACACGTCATTGGCAGAAAATATCCAGCTCGCTTTCATATGGGAGCCTTGGTTTCGCGATTTGAAGATCAACAAGAGACAGGTAATATTTGCTATCAAGGCCACGGCGCCAAAGCTCATCATGAGCACCGAGACCGGTTCACTTCCATATAAAAAGCGTCTGGCAACCTCCGATAGAACACCCAGAGCAAGTGCAATCTGCAGCCAACCCGAAAAGTGAGCCGCTTTGAGTTTAAACTTGGCCGCCTTGCCCACTGCATATAGCGACACGCCGTAGACCGCCGCATCGGCGAACATATCCAGTGAGTCGGCGATAAGCCCTGTCGATTGCGCCACAATGCCCACGCCGAGCTCAAGTACAAACATGAAGGCATTAATGGCCAGCAGCCACTTTAATGCCTGAGCCTCCCGCGTTTCATTGATTGTTGTGACTTCCAAGGCAGCCTGAACCGCATTGTGATCTACTGACTCGAATGAGACCAAGCTTGCCCCGAGGCCAACAGACTTCATGGCTTTTTCCACTTTATCCGCCATATCAGGGTGATATATATGCACCTTGCGTCCGGGCAAGTCGAATTCGAATACGACGGTTGCTTCAAAGCTAGCAAAAGCCGTACGTATCAAGTTCTCTTCGGATGGGCAATCCATCTTAGGAACGTCAAATACGCTCAGGTGGCTCATTTCAGCGTGAGCACTACTTGCTGCTTGCGATTCAGGTTGCAATGGCGCGTCTTGACTAGCGTTGCAACCACAAGTCTTCGAGTCTTCGGTCATAAATGGCTCTTGTTTATACAGTAGTGGAAAGTGTAAACTCTATACTTACTATAGAGTCAAGGTGAAAATCAATGAAAATTGGTGAGCTGGCAAAACGCAGTGGATGCTCGATCCAGACAATTCGCTACTACGAGAAAGAAGGCTTAATCTCGGCGCCTGAGCGTACCGAAGGAAACTTTCGTTTGTATAACACTGCGGTATTGGAAAAACTGTCTTTCATCAAAAACTGCCGTGCGCTGGACCTGACGTTAAGCGAAATCAAACACCTCATCTCTCTACAACACTCACCCGGCACACCCTGTGAAGCGGTGAATGAGATGATTGATGCTCACCTTCACATTGTCGAGACCCGTATCACGGATTTGCAAAAGCTTCATGGTGACCTCAAGCAGCTGCGACTTAAATGCGGTAACGCGAGGTCGGTTGATCAGTGCGGCATATTGGGTGAGCTGTCACCAAAGCCGGGCGCTCGCCAAGCGGTACGAGGAAAAAGGCATGACAGACGTTGATCACTATATCCGAGCGGCAACACGTGATAACACCCGTTTAAGTTACCGAGCGGCTGTTGAACATTTTGAGAGTCAATGGGGTGGTTTTCTTCCTGCAACGGCCGACAGTGTGGCTCGGTATCTGGTGGATTATGCCAATACATTGTCCGTGAATACGCTGCGTCAGCGGCTGGCCGGTTTGGCAGCCTGGCATCTGGATCAAGGATTCCCTGATCCCACCAAAGCGCCTCATGTGAAAAAAGTGTTAAAAGGCATTGCTGAATTACACCCAGTTGTCCAAAAGCAAGCCAAACCGATTCAACTTGACCAGTTAACGCTGCTGGTAAACTCGGTTGATCGTTTTATTGAAAATGGCTCGCCAAAGGAAGCGCTGCAATCGATCCGGGATAAAGCCCTATTGCTGATCGGTTTCTGGCGGGCGTTCCGCAGTGATGAATTAGCCCGTCTCTGTGTCGAGCATATCCAGGCCGAGTCTGGGAAAGGGATGGAAATATTTGTCCCACGCAGTAAAGGCGATCATTCCCGATTGGGTCGGCGATACAAGGCTCCAGCATTAAAACAACTTTGTCCTGTCGAAGCTTATTTAGGTTGGATTAGTGCGGCGCAAGTAAAAACCGGACCGGTTTTTCGTTCGATTAATCGGTGGGGACAGATATCCGAAGACGCACTACATCCTGCCAGTATCATTGGCATCATTAAACAGTGCTGCTCGCGAGCTGACATTGGCGAGGCAAATTTGTTTAGCAGTCACTCGCTGCGAAGAGGTTTTGCCACTTGGGCCAATGCGCAAGGGTGGGACACCAAATCCTTGATGGAATACGTGGGCTGGAAAGATGTTCAGTCCGCGATGCGATACATTGACGCCCCAGATCCGTTTGCTCAGTATCGTACTGAAACTGGAATTACTCAGTCATCTTTGCAAATCGAACGAGATGAACAACACCCCATACAATCGGTATTGGAAGTCCTTCTTGTTCTTGAGCCTTACAGCAAGCTTTCCAAACGCACTGAACGAGCAAGAAAATTGATCGAGCGACATTGCTTGTCACCGTGGGCGATGAAAAAGGTCGATTCAGAAGGAAGGAAGTACGAAATTGCAGTCGATCATAATGATGGCGACTCACTGGACGAAATCCTGGATGAATTGCTTCATCAAATGCACCAGATCGCGTCAGAGAATCAATGCATGCTAGAGGTCAGCATTTGCGATCCTCGCACCAATAAACACTGGGATTAACAACCCCCCGTTTTTAAAGGCAATTTGAGATATGAGCAGTCTGCATGAAACCGCCTATCCACGACTGCGCAAAACCATCACCGAGAAAGAACTCAAGGAGTATTACACCCCAACACCAGAAGAATTAAAACTGATCGCATCGGAAAAAAAACCAATCTTACGCATTGGCCTCATCCTGAATCTGAAGTTATTTCAGCGACTCGGGTATTTTGTGCCACTAGCTTCAGCTCCAGCCTCGATCACGAGGCATGTGCTTGATGCGATAGGCATTAAAAGACCAATAACACTCAAGCAGCTTAAAGACTACGATCGATCTGGGTCTCGATCACGTCAGCAACAACAATTAAGGGTGTATCTCGGCATAAAGCCATTCGGTTTAAGCGACCAGCCTTGGCTCGTGCAAATTGCTGAAAATGCGTCAGAAACAAAGGAGATGCTCGCAGACATTATCAATGTGATGCTGGAAGAATTGGCGCATCACCATTACGAGCTTCCTGGCTTTACGGTCCTCAAACGAATCGCTCGTGCAGCGAGAAATAAAGTCAATGAAGAGTGTTTTCGCGAGATTGGCCGAAATCTCTCACCGGAAGCCAAACAAAAAATTGATGAGTTACTGAACCCTTCCGATGGCGCTTACAGTGCCTGGAATATCCTCAAACGTGAACCCAAAAAGCTGGGTAACAAAGAAGTGCGGAGCTATCTTCAGCACGTCCACTGGCTCCAAACATTAGGTGAAACTCTCCCTGAAGTCGATGTTCCTGTAGTGAAATACCGTCAGTTTGCCCTGGAGGCTCGCGCGTTAACCGCACCCGAAATGGCGCGACTAAAAGTCAACAAGCGCTATGCACTTGCTGTAATATTAATTCGCCAACAACACAGCAAAGCCTTGGATGATGTAGCCAATCTTTATATCAAAATGCTGCGAAGTATGGAGGCCAGCGCACAGGCTGCACTGAATAAATACATTTTAGAGCACCAAAAACAAATTGATGCCTTGATCGCAAAATTTCGCGACGTTCTTATCGCGTATGATCAAGACTTAGAAAAATCAACCAAGCTGCAAGCGATTGGTAGTGTCTTGGGCGATGACGCCAGTTCTCTGATAGATCGATGCAATCAGCACATCGCCTACGCCGGAAACAATTATTACCCCTTCATGTTGAGCAATTACCGGCAGAAACGCGCTTTGCTTTTCAATTGCCTGGATATATTGGATTTGCAATCGACGTCCAGCGATACCAGTGGCACGTCACTACTCAATTTACTAAAGAGCTTGCGGAGTACTCGATCCGAATTTATCAATGAAGAGGCGCTGAACCGGCATTTGCCTGAGCCATTCGATACCGTTAGGCTCACTGAAAAATGGCGTAAGTTGATCTTGTCAAACACGAAGAATGACGTTGGGGAAGCTGAACGACTTTTCCATAGAAAATACCTCGAACTCTGGTTGTTATTGCACGTAAAGCATGAGCTCTCTTCTGGCGATTTGTTTATTCCATTCAGTGCCGAATTTGATGACTATCGAGAACAGCTGGTCGATGATGAAACTTTGGATGAAGAATTAGGCGATTATAGTGAACAAGTAGAAATGCCGCTGAATGATGCGAATTTGTTTGTTACAAACTTAAAGAAGGAGCTGACAGAACGATCAAAGCGGGTAGATGAGCGATTTCCATCTAATCTTCACGCATCGATTAAAGAGGGGAGACTGTCGATAAGCCCGATAAGAAGTGAACAACCACAGGCCGAACTGCAAAAACTCGATGCGCTGATTACTGAGAATCTTCCCGAAGTGAGCATCACTGACATCCTGACCGACACTGAAAAGTGGCTTGGTCTGCATAAACTATTTGGACCGCTGTCAGGGAATGAGTTGCGTATTGATGAACCAGAAAAGCGTTTCATCACCACGTTATTTTGTTATGGCTGCAATCTCGGACCTGTTCAAACGGCCAAGTCTGTGAAGAATATGAGCCGTAAACAAGTTGCTTGGCTCAATCTTAGACATGCTTCTGAAGATCGTTTGGACAAAGCGATCACCCAGGTCGTTAACGCTTACAATAAATTTGATTTGCCTAAATACTGGGGCAGCGGCAAGCACGCGTCGGCTGATGGGACGATGTGGGATCTTTATGAACAGAACCTGTTAACNGAATACCATATTCGCTATGGCGGTTATGGTGGTATTGGCTACTACCATGTTTCTGATACCTACATTGCTTTGTTCAGTCATTTTATTCCATGCGGTGTCTACGAAGCGGTGTACATTCTCGACGGTCTGATGAACAACAAGTCCGACATCCAGCCCGACACGTTACATGGCGATACGCAAGCGCAAAGTTATCCGGTGTTTGGGTTATCGCACTTACTGGGGATCAACCTCATGCCGCGAATCCGCAACATTCAGGATTTGTTGCTTTTCCGGCCGGACAATCGCTATCGATACAAAAATATCGAGTCCTTGTTTGCCGGGAGTATCGATTTTAAGTTAATCGAGCGGCACCTTCGAGATATGTTGCGTGTGGTCATCTCAATTAAAAAGGGCAAGATTACAGCGTCGACTATATTGCGACGGCTTGGAACTTACAGTCGTAAAAACAAGTTGTATTTGGCATTTAAAGAGCTAGGAAAGGCGATAAGAACACTCTTTTTACTGCGCTATATCGATGAAATTGAGCTTCGAAAAACCATTCAGTCAGCCACCAATAAAAGTGAGGAATTTAACGGCTTTATCAAATGGCTTTTCTTTGGAGGCGAAGGCATCATTGCTGAAAACGTCCGCCATGAGCAGAGGAAAATTGTTAAATACAATCAGCTTGTGGCGAATATGGTGATTCTCTACAACGTCGAGAAAATGACCCACGTCCTTAAGGACTTGTCGAAAGGCGGTGTGGTAATCAACAAAGAGCTTCTTAATGGGCTCTCGCCATACCGAAATTCCAATATTAATCGCTTTGGTGACTACAATCTGGACCTNGAGCGAGAGGTTCCGCCGCTGGATTTTAGGATCAAGATACTGGAACCAGAATAATCCTAAAAAGTTAAATATATCAAATGCTTAAGGTCATTTTGGCGAATTTTTCCAGAATGACGGCCGACCCTCTAAAAGTCTCGAATTCCTGGCTGGCCTGCTCGATACGATGGTCGGCCATCTGCTGTACCCGCTCATGCAGGGCCTTGACCACTTCGACGAGGTCGTTCGGCAGTCCACTGACAGCGGCTGCTTCCCCGTTGTCCGACCGCCAGCGCTTGAGCAGCGGCGCGATGGTGCTTTTGCTGCCGGTTCCCAGGTGCTCTCGCACCCGATCCACCGTGGGCTCCTGGCCTTGCGTTTTAATGGCTTCTGCGGCTTTTGAGATATCGTGATAAGTGACTCCGGCGCGTGCCATGGCAAGTTTCTCTCGGATTATTTAGTAATGTATTACATATCACGTAATATAACATGATATTGACGCTTTTCAAGGTCGCTTGAGTTTCTATTTTCAACCCACGATAATCAATGTTATCGTAGGTTAAAGCATTGATCGTTAAATTTTCGACTTGTAACACCAGTACATAGCCGCCTTTTCAGCGACTCCGAGAGGAATCCTATTCATGAACAGCAAATCGCCAAAAAAGGTCACCGAACTGTCGTTACGTAATGAGGATTCGAGCCTGGTTGCACGCCAGGAAGCCGAGTCCCTGCGCCACTACCTCCAAGCAGCTACGTCTGACAACACCCGCAAGGCCTATCGGTCTGCTATCCGGCAGTTTGAGAAATGNGGTGGCCACCTTCCCTCGGATCGGGATACCGTCGTGCGCTATCTGCTGGCCAGAGCCGAATCGCTCAACTCCCGGACCCTGGATCTGCATCTGACGGCCATTAGCCAATGGCACTATTACCAGGGGTTAACTGATCCAGTGCGCGATCCCTTGGTTCGCAAAACCATGGAAGGCATTCGACGTACCCACGGTCAACCCAAACGCAAGGCCAAGGCGCTGCGCCTGGAACACATCGCGCAGATGGTGAATCACCTGCGACACTTGCCGGACAGCAAGAAGAAAAACCGGGATATCGCCTTGATATTAACGAGCTTTTTTGGCGCCTTTCGCCGTAGCGAACTCGTCGCAATTGAAATCAGCGATCTGGCGTGGAAACCAGAAGGTCTTATCATTCGGTTGCCCAGATCCAAAACCGATCAGCAAGCAACAGGGCTGGCGCGTGCGCTACCTTTTGATTCTCCCAACAGCTGCCCCGCAACGGCCATTAAGGATTGGATGGAAGTGGCTGGTATTGACAATGGCCCCCTCTTCAGACCGATCAACCGGTGGGAACAGGTGCAATCAAAACCGCTTAACCCAGGGGCGATAAACGACTTACTCAAAAATTTGGGCAAAGCTTGTCAATTCGACTTTGTACCGGAATTGAGCAGCCACAGCTTTCGACGTGGTCTGTCCACCTCGGCTGCACGGGAACGGGTGGACTTTGAATTGATCAAAAAACAAGGCGGTTGGAAAAGCGATGCTACCGTCTGGGAATATATTGAAGAAGGCCAGCAATTATCCGATAACGCGTCCGTGATCCTGATGGCGAAAATGGCCGAAATGCTCTCGACGGAGAGTTAAGGCAACGCTTTCTACCTGGCCCTGATACTCGACCCTTACTTAAGAAATGAATTGACAGAATCAGATTTTGCACAATGCTCAAAGAGCCACGATTCGAGCTGCATTTGTAATTGTGTAATACACCTCTGCTGCTCAATAAGCTCACCCATTTTTATTGTGGCTAGGCGTAACGCTCGACTGTCGGCGCCATCATTCAACTCCAGCAAACACGCCATCTCCTCGTAGGTGAATCCGACAACGGTTGCACACTGGATAAACGCATCCATATCAACCAAGTCGAGCCCTCTCGATAAAGTTGACAGTGTGTCCTGTTCGCCCAACAGCCCAACTTGTGCATAGTAACGCACCAGGCAAACGGGAATACCCGCCTGTCTGGCAAGCTCTTCAGCAGAATATTTGGCGGTATTCATTCGGCAGTCTCCCTTAGGTACCCGTCGTTATCACTACCTTAATGCTTGGAGCAGGCTCCAACCTCTATGATTGATATAAAACAGAATACTAGAAGGTGGACCTATGAAGCCCAGACAAACAACGATGCTAGCGAGGCGCTATGTGGTTCTCGCTCTATTGGCGGTACCCCCGGCCTACGCCCACGATCCCGTTTTCGGGCTTGGTCCCCACACCCTTTATAAGGGCGGAGTGGAAATTCATCTTGGCAGCCATCAGGAGAAAGCCAGAGACGAGCGATCTACTGAATCAGAATTTCAGCTCAAATACGGATTGACCGGTGATTGGGTCGCCGGTATCGGCGTGCCCTACGTGCGCGGCACTGGCGATAGCGGGCGCGGCCCAACCAGTCTGTCCACCAAGTACCGCTTTTGGCGCAACGATCTGCCGGGCGCTCAGGAGTCCGCCGCGGTGCTGGCCAAGATGATTCTCGACGATGGTGACGTGGGGCATGGGCAGGCCGAGCGCGACGGCAACGACTATCTTCTCGGGCTGGCCTATGGGTACGAGGGGCGCAAATGGTACCGCTGGGGCTCGATCCGCCATCGTGTCAACAATGATGCAGTCAATGGTGCCGAGCGCCCGGACAAGACCCTGGTGGACCTGGTAGGTGGTATTCGCTTTAAACCCACCGAATATCGGGAACCCGACTGGGTCTGGATGTTGGAGCTGAATTACGAACACACCGAGCACCTCTCGGGTGTTTCGGAGGGATTGCCCAGACAGATCGGCGGTGATCAATGGTTCCTCTCACCGGGGCTGATGTGGACCCTTCGAAACTTTGCCGTCAAGGCCGGTGTGCAACTGCCGCTTTATGACGACCTCGCGGGCGATCAGGAGGCGGACGACTACCGCGCTCAGATTGAGCTGGAATGGCATTTATAGGAGTTATCACTATGCAACGACTGATCATGATCCCGATACTGTTGGCCCTGGCGCTACCCGCCTGGTCAGCAGAGTTACACTATAAGCTCCGGGTGGACGGGCTGGCGTGCCCTTATTGCGCTTATGGCATCGAGAAGAAAATCAAAGCACTGGATGGTGTAGTGAAAGACAGTGTTGAGATCCGACTCAACGATGGGGTGGTGGCTTTTGAGGCGAGTACCGACAGGCCCATCGACGAAGCCACGCTCAAAACATTGGTGAACGATGCCGGCTTTACCCTGCGTGGCGTGAAAACGCAGCCTCTGGTACAGGAGGATGCTCGCCATGAGCCGTGATTATCATGTGATGTTACCCCGAAGAATGGCGGTCCTCGCCAGTCTGATGCTCGCCCTGTTGTTCGTTACCGAAACACCAATGCGTCGTTATGACGTGCAGATTGACGGCATGGTGTGCGCCTTTTGCGCCTATAACGTCAGCAAACGCTTGGAGAACGCGGAAGGTGTGTTACCCGGTTCAGTCCGCGTCGCGCTGGAGACCAAACAGGTGCGCTTCGATGCTCGGGCTGAGTTGCCGAAATCCTTGATTGAGCAGGCACTGGCTGATTCCGGTTTCACGGTCAAGGCCATCGAATGGAAAGTGCATGATGGAAACGAAGATGCCGTACCGTATGACCAATTGGAAGCAAAGATTACCCTTCCTGTGGTCGCGCTTGGCTCACCGCTGACGGAGCAACTGCTGGACGCCCTGAGAACAGCCGCAGCGGGGCACGGCCGACTTGTCATACAGGCACCGGCGAACCAGGAGACCGCATTGCTTAAACCGTTGCTGGCCGGTCGCCGGGCAGCGATCCCCGTCAAATTTCTAGCCACAAAAACGGACACCGTTTCAGTGGCTTTATGGACGAGATTACCAGCCTCTGGAGCCAGCCATGAATAACGACAATGTTACCACGAACACTTCACTGGCCAGCGGTTTTGGATTGGCCATTCTCGGCACCACGTGCTGTGCGCTGCCCATCATATTGGTGACCGCAGGCATGGGCAGCGTGGTGGCCTCTGTCGTTTCTGCACTGCCGTGGTTGGCCTGGTTGTCCCAGTATAAAGGCGTCACCTTTTCCTTCACCGCTCTGGTGTTGGCCTATAGCTGGTGGCGTCTACGGCGCACCGGTCAGTCGGGTGAATGTGTTATTGACGATGGCCACAGGCTCCGGTGGCAGCGGCGTGTGCTGGGCATCAGCACGGCCATCTTTATCGCGGCCGTATTCGCAGCCTATGCACTCCTGCCCATTACCTTGTGGTTGGAAGGGTGAAATCCAAGAGGAGGTTGACGATGAAATCGTGTCGCTGGTTACTGCTATCGGCCTTGTTGGTTGTAAGCAGTGTCTGGGCGCAAGACCCAATATATCAGGTAGGTGTGGATGGTTTGGTCTGTCCGTTTTGCGCCTATGGGATCGAGAAGCAGCTGCAAAAACTCGACGGCGTACAGTCCGTGGAAGTGGATGTTGGCAAAGGCAACGTCGTGGTCACGATGAAGGATGACTGGCAGTTGCGACGAGAGCAGGTTGAACAAGCGGTAAAAAAAGCCGGTTTAGCCTGCGCTCGTTTGACCGAATGCAGGAGGCAAGCCCATGAGCCACTTGCCATCCTCTTCTCGCCGAGTTCCCTCATTAATGTCCGTTGGCTTGATTGCCATCGCCCTCGGTCATCCGAGCACGGTCACTGCCGCCCCAATCACTTTTAACACCGCCTTACCCGTGGCCGAGGGTGAATTCGTGTTTCGGCAGCAACTTCGCTGGCTGCGTTCCGGCGACGACCCTAGCGGGTTGGACCGGGAGATGGAGGCTTTCGCGGCAATCTCCGTATTGGGCTATGGCGTCAATTCGAAACTGGCGCTCTTTGGTGTTCAACCCTGGACGGATAAATCCCTGGAGCTGACCGTTGATGGGAGCGCCATCGAGCGAAACAACCAGGGGCTGGGCGACTTCACCGCGTTTGCGCGTTATACCCTATGGCAGAAGGACGCTCTGGGGCGCACTTTCCGTCTGGCGGGGTTCGGCGGACTCACAGCGCCGACCGGCGAGGACGATACCTCTGGCCGTTTTGGACGGCTACCACCGCCTTTACAAAACGGTTCCGGTGCCTGGGATGGCTTTGGCGGCTTGGTGGCCACTTGGCAAACCCTCGATTATCAGCTCGATGGACAGATCAGTTACCGGGCCAACGAGTTTGAGGTTGGCGACGAGACGCGCCTGGATCTGTCTTGGCAGCAGCGGCTGTGGCCCAGAGAACTCGAAGGCGGTGTGCCGGGTTTTCTGTATGGCGTTTTGGAGTTCAATTGGCTGTATCAGGATAAGCACCGGGTCGATGGACAGCGTGACGACGATTCCGGCGGTGATACCCTGTGGCTGTCTCCGGGCGTGCAGTATGTTACCAAGCGCTGGGTGTTGGAGGCAGTAGCACAAAAGCCCGTAACCCAAAACCTGAATGGAACAGCATTTGAAAACGACTGGATTGCGACGACCAGTTTTCGCATGAACTTTTGATCGAAGGAAGTCTATGGCATGAGACGATGGTTGGTACGTACAGTCTTGACCCTTGGCACCTTGCTCGCAGGCGTGGCTTTGCTGGTCTGGCTGCTGTGGATACCGTCCGCGCAGGAGCCACCTTATCGTGTCGTCCGGACATGGGGTGAGCAAGGTGAGCAGTTGGGGCAATTCCAGGACCCGACCGGTATCGTGGTCACGCAAGCGGAAGTCTTCGTCAGCGATTCCCGCAACGGCCGTATTCAGGTGTTTTCTCACCAGGGTGACTTTCAACGGAGCATCGGCGAACCGGGAGACGACCCCGGACAGTTGGGCCGCCCGATGAATTTGGCGATCCATGAGGGCGAGCTCTATGTGGCCGATTACTGGAATGACCGTATCAGCATCTTCAATGTCCAGGGCCAGTATTTACGGCAAATCGGCGAATCCGGCAGCGAGCCGGGCCAGCTCAATGCGCCAGGCGGCGTGGCTGTGGCACAGGATGGCTCGCTGTATATCGCGGACTTTCACAACCACCGTGTCCAGCATCTTCAGGCGGATGGCACCTTTATCAAACAATGGGGGATCACCGGTTCGGTCGGCATCGCAGCCAGTCAGTTCAATTACCCCTCCGATGTGGCACTTAGCCTGGAAGGCGGGCTGGTGGTTGCTGATGGGTATAACGACCGCGTTCAGGTGTTTTCACGCTCGGGCGAGTTTGTGCACAAATGGGGCGGCCCTTTGGGTATGAATATCTTTGGTCCCTTTCCAGGCTGGTTTGCTACCGTTACCTCGGTTGCGATTGGGCCACGCGGAAACGTTTATGTGGCGGATTTCTATAATCACCGTGTGCAGAAATTTGATGCGCAAGGGCGGTTTTTAACTGCATTTGGTGGTCAGGGTCATCAACCTGGCCAATTCGAGTATGTCACCGCCGTTGCAGTGGCGCCCAATGGGTCGGTGTTTGCCACAGATTTTGGCAATCACCGCGTGATGGTGTTTGAACCACCTACTGAACGCTAATGTGGCGTAAAGAAGGTATCGAAGTATGACTGACAAGCAAACCCTTGTTGAAGTGCTGACCGCCTCAGGCTGTGGTCGCTGTCAGAAGACCAAAACCCTGGCGAAAGCAGTGATCGCCGAACTGAACGACAGCCGGGTGAGCTATCGGGAAATTAACGTGGTGGAAGAGATCGATTACGCCGTGAGACTGGGTGTGATGAGCACGCCGGCGATTGCACTGGATGGCGAGCTGGTATTTGCCGCTCCTCCGTCCAAGGCAAAACTACGCCAAGCGATCCTGGATCGATTGGGAGAGTCTTCAGCCCCTCAAGATAAAGAGTCTTCAACCACTCAAGGTAAAGAGAACTGATGGATACCGCGACGTGGATGCAGATGGGCGGTGTTGCAGGGCTGGGCGCGGCCTTCCTGGCCGGCCTCCTATTCAGCTTTACACCCGTGGCTTTCGCCTCCATCCCCGTCGTCTTAGCCTATGTCACACGCGCACGCGCTTTTCGCGAGGCGGTGAGCTACGGTCTGGCCTTTGCCGCCGGGCTGATCTTGACTCATGTGGTGCTGGGGATCGGCGCTGCCCTGGGTGGTGCGTGGGCGCAAAATCTATTGAGCCGTCAGTGGGGTGTTGTCCTGGGTCCATTACTGATCTTGCTCGGCCTGCTCTGGACGGGTTGGCTAAGAATTCCATTGCCTTGGCTGCCGCTGCGTGGCAAACGCGCCGCCACGCTCTGGGGTGCCTTCTTGCTCGGGATGCCTTTCACTGTGGGGATTTGCCCGGTGTGCTCACCGGGGCTGTGGGTCGGCCTTGGTGTCAGTGCCTCTATCGGTTCGGTGGTCTATGGGGGCTTGCTGATGCTGGCTTTTGCTCTTGGGCGGGTGATCCCCCTTGCGGTGGGTGCCGTGAGCATCGGTTGGTTGGAAAACATGGAAACCCTTGGCCAATGGCGTCGGGGTTTTGAAATAGTCGGCGGTATCACCCTGATGTTGGTCGGTATCTACCTGCTCAATGAATACTACTTCTGGTTTTGAATCATGATGCGAATAGGCGAAGTCGTGACAACGTTGGCTATCAGTGCCGATACCCTGCGTTATTACGAAAAAATCAAACTGATGCCCAAGGTGCATCGTAACAATGGTGGCGTGCGTTTTTNCAGCGACAAAGACTTATCACGCCTGCGTTTTATCAAACGAGCGCAAAAGATGGGCTTTAGTTTGGACGAAATCACCCAATTACTCCGATTTCGGGAAAGTCCTCAGAAGGCGAGGCCGAAAGTTAGAGAGCTGGCACATCATAAATTGGATGAGATTGAGCATCATCTGGCGGAATTGACGATCTTAAGGGACGAGCTGCGCCTCTTAACCAACCTCTGCGGTGCCAGCAATGAGGGCTGCCCAATCCTCGAATCCTTCGACAAGGAAACGGGTGAGCGGTGATAGAGCGCCTCAAACGGTTTGCGCAAACCATGAAGCCCCAGGTAAAAGCTCTGCACCTGACAGGCCATGATCCAAGAACGCCCGTTGCGGCGAAATGCCTCGTCGTGATTGTTGTTGCCTACGCGATAAGCCCCGTCGACCTGATCCCAGACTTTATCCCCATTCTTGGCTACCTGGATGACCTCATACTTCTGCCTTGGGGATCTATCTGGCGGTAAAGTTAATCCCTGAGCCTTTATGGCAAGAGCTCCAAACGCAGGCCGAGCAGAGCAACATGTTATTACCGAAAAGCCAGCAAGCCGTTCTGGTGATTGGCTTGATCTGGTGTGTCGGTATAGCGGCGGCAGGCTATGCTCTATGGCGTATTTATTGGGGATAGCGCTTTGGTTGGTGTCTTGATAGCAGTCCGTTTCTGGAAAATTGCGAGGTGAATTTAAGTGCCGCAACAGCCACCTTTGCCTTTACTGTCTGGTGCGAGTTGAATCGGCGGACAAGGCACGGAGCCATAAGAACAATACGCACAGCAGTCACCCGCTTTGGGTTTCAACAAGGTATGACACTGTTCGCACTCGTAGAACCATTGGCAGGCGCCGGTCGGCATGGTTTCCATTTTTTTATGGCCGCATTCGGGACAAGTCAGCTCGGACTGCAAAATCACCTCTGGCATCATGGTGTTTCCTTTTTTACGATGGTTGACGGATAACCGGCATTGGTGGTCGCTTCAACCAATTTGTCAGCGTTGGTCAGGGAATCCTCAAAGGTCACTACGGCTTGCTTATGCTCATAACTGACCTCGGCTTTTGTCACGCCTTGGACCCTGGTCAGCGCCTTTTTGACCGTNATCGGGCACATGGCACAGTTCATGGTTGGCAGATCCAGCGTGATGGTTTGTGGCTTGGCCCAGGCCGAGAAGCTNGCGATGGTGAATACGAGACCGAGAATGTATTTCCTGCATGGTTAGCTCCTGTTTTTTCAACGGTCAGACACCATNTTNATGCGAANAGAGGAATCCAGTAGGTGCTGGTGACNAGNACCAGCGCNNCGATTGCNGCGATCCAGAAAACCATTTGNCGCCGTTTCCGAGTTTGCGNCACAGCGCAGNCNGTTCCCGGTTCACAGGNNTCGNCCGGTCGATNNACNTGCCAGCCNGCCCAACCGANCANCAACATAACAAGCATGATGAATACGGGACGGTAGGGCTCCANNANNGTCANNTTACCGATCCAGGCCCCGCTGATACCCAGTGACANGAGCANNAAAGGCCCAACACAACACAGGCTGGCGNCGNNGGCAGCGGTAATGCCACCGATGATAGGNAGCCTTGTGTTGGTGAATGNNNCTTTTCCTGCCATCGCCGACTCCACTTTATTGANCTNNTGAAATCAGTGTAANTNCCGTACCAANGTACGGAGTCAAGNCCAATGCCTTTTATTGACGAGGANNAGGTTGNAGGGATTCAACAATAGGACANGCCGCATTNTCAGGATTGGTCCGNCACTNTGTGACGAGNTCTTCCAACACCTGTTNCAGGCGGTGTAGATCGTTAATTTTTTCACGCACNCTGGCCAGCTTTGCTTCGGCCAGCTCCTGGACTTCCGAGCAATGCGACTCGNCCAANGACAGCAGNTTGTTGATCTCCTNCAGCGTAAAACCCAGTTCCTGGGCGCGTTTGATGAATAAAATCCGNGCCAAGGTNGCGTTTGGGTAGGTACGGTATCCCTCTGCGGGTTTGGGNGGNTGACGGATCAAACCACGGCGTTCGTAGTAGCGGATGGTTTCGACGTTGACACCTGCTGNCTTGGCCAGCTGGCCNATGGTGTGGTTNTCGTTCATGACCAGAGCGCTCCCAGCGGGACAGCANAGAGATTGTCACCAAANGCCGTCGTATGATCGCCATCGTAGAGCAGGACACCGATTTTNAAGCGCTNGCCGGCCACACTTTGAAANCGTTTCAANCCGGTAAAATCTTTCGNGCTCAANGTTGCCGCCGCTTTGACTTCAATGGCAAAACAATCGCCCATGGCGTTTTCAATGATCACATCNACCTCCACCTTGTCCTTGTCNCGGTAGTGGTAGAAGTTCAANGGCTCCTCGATCCACACCGCNTGTTTGCGCAATTCGTTGTAGACGAAGGATTCCAGCACCAACCCAAAATCNCNTGGCTGTTTCAGCAGNCNCTCCCGATTGAGGCCCCGCACGGCGCACATCATGCCGGTATCGACCGAGTGCAGTTTGGGTGTNTTCACCAGNCGNTTNTATTCGTTGGAATGCCAGGCCGGNAGNTGTTCCACCANAAACAACTGCTCCANNAANGCCATGTANTTTTTGATGGTCAGNCGATCCAGNCCNAGTTTNNCNCCCAGNTCGGTCANNTTNACCAGNTTNCCNGCATANAANGNGGTGAGNTTGAGNAACTTGGCCATNAGATCNGGGTGATCGATNTGGGTCAGNTCGCGGATATCCCGNTGGATCAANGTNCTNANGTACTGNTGATACCANGCGNTGACTNCGCCGCTCANTGGCNCGNTGNANAGGCTCNGGNAANCANCCNGTNANCAANCGNTGNAGTAGATGATCNCGNACNCNNNTGTCCTGNGNCGANGGNGCTTCCTGNTTCANTAGNTTGNTNANAAAGCTGGGCTGTCGTCCCCGGATCTCACACTCCGATAACGTCATCAGGCGAATTGATTCCATCCGGCCTGCCAGGGAATCCGATAACCGAGGTAACAACAACGCATTGGCGGAGCCCGTCAGTAGAAACCGGCCGGGTGTGCGCTGTTCGTCCACGGCCTGCTTGATGGAGACAAACAGCTCGGGAAGGCGTTGTACTTCATCCAGAGCAATCCGGGTGGGTGGCAGATTACGGATAAATCCAACCGGATCAGCCCGGGCGATCTCAAATTGGGCCTGATCATCCAGGGTGATAAAAGTCCAGTTGTCAGCCCCCGTTTCCGTGATCAGCGTTTTCACCAAGGTGGTTTTACCGGCTTGGCGAGGGCCCATGATGAACACCACCGGCGTATCACTCAGCGCTTCTTTGACATTGTGTTCAGAATAACGAGGATACATGATTGGGATTCCGGCTAATTGATGGTTGAAAAACGTCTATTAGGTATTTTAATATCGTCCATTCGTTATTACAATAGCGTCTGATTGCTAAAAGCCTGCCACGCGGTTAGCGCTTATCGAAAATTCTAATAGAAACAAGCTATAAAAATTGCCAGCGAAACTGACCACTTGGAATCCCAATGATCGCTAAAAATCTGTTAGCCAGACTGCGTCATCCGTTGATGCCACTATCAGCGGAAATTTAAGTTGATGGTCGCCATCTACCAGACAGCCTACCCACGAATCAAGTCAGATATCACAGAAGACGAGTTGGGGGATATTTACACACCCACAACGGAAGATCAGCAATGGGCTTTGCGTCACTGTAGACGGTCAAGTGCGTCTTTTTTGGGATTGCTGGTTCAGTTGAAGACGACACAACGTTTGGGCCGATTCGTTGGTCTTGGCGAAGTTCCCAAACCGATCATCGCGCACATCAAAAACCAGTGTCGTTCGCGGGTGACACTGAAGGATCTCAAAACCTATTACACATCGGGCGCGAAGGACCGCCATGTAAAGCTCATTCGACGCCATCTCAATATCAAAGCCTACGATGCGGCTAAAACATCTGCACTGGCGCAGACTTGGGCACTGGAAGCAGCGACCACCAAGGAGGCATTGCCGGACATCATCAATGTCACGCTGTAATATTTGGTCAAAGAGCGATACGAGCTGCCGGCGTTCAGTATACTTGAGCGGATATGTCAGGCGGCCAGGGCCGAAGTCAACACTCGGTATTACGATCAATTGTGTGGCTTTTTAGGTGCTGAAAGTCGCCAGTGCATCAACGATATTCTTCAATCCAGCACAGGACTGAATGGTTTTGGTTGGAGCACTCTGAAAAATGAACCCAAACGCCCGACGCCTCGCAATATCCATGCGTATATCCAATACCTGGAATGGCTGACCTCCCTGCAAACCCTTTTGCCCACGGATTTGGGGTTGCCGCCGGTCAAACACCAGCAGTTTATCAACGAAGCCAAGGCTCTGGATTACGCTGAGCTTATGAAGCTCAAGCTGAATAAACGATTCGCACTCGTGATCGTCCTAATCCGTCACCAATACGCACAAACACTGGATAACGCCGCTGATATATTTATCAAGCTGCTGTTAAAAATGGATCGTTCGGCGCAGAAACTGCTGGAGAAATACCTGACAGACCATCAAAAGCAAACCGATCATTTGATTTCTGTGTTGTCTGGGACGGTTAAGGTGTATCTGGATAAGCCCGATTCGGTGACGGCCTTTGATCCGGTACTGGGAAAGAACAGTGCTCAGCTACTGCAAATGTGCGAGCAATATATGGCATTCGCAGGCAACAACTATTTGCCGTTCATGGTTCAACTCTACAAAAAACAACGATCGACCTTATTTCGCACGATTGAAATACTCAAGCTAGCATCGGCCACGGAAGACAAGGACTTACTGAATGCGTTTCAGTTTATTTTGAAGCACAAAAAGCGTCGCACGGAATTCCTGTCAATTCAAAGCGATCCGAACGATCCATCTTCCAGGAATGTCATCAATATTCGCTGGATTCGAGAAAGCTGGTGGAAATTAGTCACGGGAAAATCAACCAAATCAGCACAGGTGACTGAGGTTAATAAAACCTGTTTTGAGCTGTGTGTGTTTGAACGGATCTCTGAAGAGCTAAGTACCGGTGACTTGTTCATTCCCTACAGTGAAACCTTCGATGACTATCGAGAGCAGATGATCACCTGGGAAGAATACGGAGCACAGTTACCCACCTATTGCGAGGAGGTAGGGCTCGTTGTCGGTGATACTGAATTTGTAATATCTCTGAAGGAAACCATGGAATCGAGCTGCCGGAAAGCCGACAGCAAATTCCCGGAGGACGAACTGGTTCGCATTGAAAATGGGAACCTGATTATCGGTAAACCAAAACCCGATCAACCTTCACCAGAAGTCGAAGAGATTGGAGCACTATTGCGCGATCGGTTGGATAAAATCAACCTGCTCGATGTGATCATCAATGTCGAAAAGTGGCTAAACCTAAATAAACATTTTGGCCCGTTGTCGGGCTTCGAATCACGTATCAGCGACCCGGAGTTACGTTTTGTCCTGACCGTATTTTGTTACGGTACCAACATTGGCCCCACCGAAACCGTGCGATCTGTGCAGGGCGTTTCTCGCAAGCAAGTCGCCTGGCTTAACTTAAAACGCACCACGGAAGCCCGTCTCGATAACGCTATTGCGAAGATCAATAGCGAGTATAAGAAATACCGACTCATCGAGTGTTGGGGTTCGGGCAACAGTGTGTCCGCCGATGGAAAACTATGGGATCTCTACGAAGATAATTTACTATCGGAATATCATATTCGGTATGGCAGCTATGGCGGCATAGCCTATTACCACGTCTCGGACACCTATATTGCATTGTTCAGCCGGTTTATTCCCTGCGGTGTCTACGAGGCGATTTATATCCTGGACGGCCTACTCAACGATGAATCTGATTTTAATCCGGACACCGTTCACGGCGATACGCAGGCGCAATCCACACCCGTCTTTGGCCTGGCGTACCTGCTGGGGATCAAGCTCATGCCGCGTATCCGAAATATCAAAGATCTCAGCTTTTACAAGCCTGATCGCTCCACGGTGCTCAAGCATATTCAGTCCCTGTTTAAGGAACCTATCAAGTGGGATCTCATTGAAAAACACTATGCGGATATGATGCGAACGGCTATGTCCGTTAAAGCAGGGAAAATAACCGCCTCGACAATCCTGCGCCGTTTCGGCACCAAAAATCGGAAAAACAAGTTGTACTTTGCGTTCCGCGAACTCGGGCGAGTGGTCAGAACCATGTTCCTTCTCGAATACATCACCGACGTTGATCTACGCAAAACAATCCAGGCAGCGACATGTAAAAGTGAGGAGTTCAACGAATTTGCCCGCTGGCTATTTTTTGCTAATGGCGGGAAAATTCCCGCAAACTTAAGACACGAACAAAGCAAAATCGTGAAATACAATCATTTGCTGGCCAACTTCGCGATCCTATACAACGTAAACGCGATGACCGAGGTGTTTAATCAATTGAAGTCGGAAGGGCACAATATCACTCGCGACCACATGGCTGCATTCTCGCCGTACCAT